>NZ_JOCQ01000014.1 GCF_000720725.1 Streptomyces rimosus subsp. rimosus | reverse complement strand
CCCCTCCTCCCCTCCTCCCCGCAACCTTCCCGCAACGTCCCCGCCCCTAGCCTGCGCACCGGCGCCCCGCCGCGGGAGCGGAGGCGCGAGCCGAGAGCGATTGGGAGCCCCCATGGCCCGTTACGCGAACCCTGGTGCCGCCGACGCCCTGATGGCCTACCGGAGCCGTTACGACCACTGGATCGGCGGCGAGTACGTACCGCCGGTCAAGGGCCAGTACTTCGAGAACCCCACCCCCGTCAACGGGCAGCCGTTCACCGAGATCGCCCGCGGTACGGCCGAGGACGTGGAACGCGCCCTCGACGCCGCACACGCCGCCGCGCCCGCCTGGGGCCGTACGTCCCCGGCCGAGCGCGCCCAGGTCCTCAACCGGATCGCCGACCGCATGGAGGACAACCTCGAAGCCCTCGCGGTCGCCGAGACCTGGGAGAACGGCAAGCCCATCCGCGAATCCCTCGCCGCCGACCTCCCCCTCGCCATCGACCACTTCCGCTACTTCGCCGGCGCCATCCGCGCCCAGGAGGGCACCCTCTCCCAGCTCGACGACGACACCGTGGCGTACCACTTCCACGAACCGCTCGGCGTCGTAGCCCAGATCATCCCGTGGAACTTCCCCTTGGTGATGGCCGCCTGGAAACTGGCCCCCGCCCTCGCCGCGGGCAACGCCGCCGTCCTCAAGCCCGCCGAGCAGACCCCGGCCTCCATCCACTACTGGATGAGCCTGGTCGCCGACCTGCTGCCGCCCGGCGTCGTCAACATCGTCAACGGCTTCGGCGCGGAGGCCGGCAAGCCGCTCGCCTCCAGCCCGCGCGTAGCGAAGATCTCCTTCACCGGAGAGACCACCACCGGCCGGCTGATCATGCAGTACGCCTCCGAGAACCTGAAGCCGGTCACCCTCGAACTGGGCGGCAAGAGCCCCAACCTTTTCTTCGACGACGTCTCGGCCGCCGAGGACGACTTCTACGACAAGGCCCTCGAAGGCTTCACCATGTTCTCCCTCAACCAGGGCGAGGTCTGCACCTGCCCGTCCCGGGCCCTCATCCAGCAGGGCCACTACGAGGACTTCCTGGCCGCCGGCGTGGCCCGCACCGAGCAGATCGTCCAGGGCCACCCCCTCGACACCGGCACGATGATCGGCGCCCAGACCTCCAACGACCAGCTCGAAAAGATCCTCTCCTACCTCGACATCGGCCAGAAGGAAGGTGCCCGCATCCGCACCGGCGGCACCCGCGCCGAACTGGGCGGCGAACTCGAAGGCGGCTACTACGTCAACCCCACCGTCTTCGAGGGCACCAACGACATGCGCGTCTTCCAGGAGGAAATCTTCGGCCCGGTCGTCGCCGTCGCCCCCTTCACCGACTTCGACCACGCGATGACCCTCGCCAACGACACCCTCTACGGCCTCGGCGCCGGCGTCTGGACCCGCAACACCAACACCGCCTACCGCGCCGGCCGCACCATCCAGGCCGGCCGCGTCTGGACGAACTGCTACCACGCGTATCCCGCGCATGCGGCTTTCGGCGGATACAAGCAGTCGGGGATCGGGCGGGAGACGCACAAGATGATGCTGGATCATTACCAGCAGACGAAGAACTTGTTGGTGAGCTACTCGCCGAAGAAACTGGGGTTCTTCTAGACGCTCAAAACGGGTGCCTGACCTGCACTTATGCAGTCCAGGCACCCTTCGGGCGCTCGCCTCAGAGGAAGCGATCAAACAACCCTTTCCTCCCGTTATGCCCTACCCGTACACCCGTCCTGACCAGCTGTCACGGGCCATATGCGGGCCCGGCGGTCGCCGCGAGGATGGCGAGAGCCCCGAGGACTGCGCCCGCCGCGAGTTACGGGAAGAGGCCGGCGCCACCGCTCGCACTTGGCGCCCCTTCGGCTCCTACGCCATCACCCTGAGCAGCCCTGCCCGCGTCCACCTGTTCGCAGCACGCGACCTCACCCTGGGCCCGCAGGAACTCACACTGTCCGAACTCGACTTCAAGCTCAGCTGGTGGCCAATGGATGACGCCCTCACCGCCGCAGCCGAAGGACGCTTCCTTCTGGCAGGTCGCAGGAGAAGCTGTACCCCGTGCCGTCGCAGCGCACCGCACCGCACCGGTACGGCACGCCTCGTCCAGGACCGGGAGCAGCGCGGACGGCGACGCGTCCATCATCATGGCCAGCCGTTCGATCTCGACCCGTCCACCCAGTACGGCGGCGATGCTCAGCAGCTGACGGCACCGGTCGGAGCACCCGTGCAGCATGCTCCTCACCGCATCGCGCAGGCGCCGCGGATACCGGTGCGCACATAAGTCGGCCAGCCCCCGGCCACTTGGACGCTGCCCTCCTCCAGCAAGCCCCGCGAGAGTGCGACGAGCAGCCCCGGGTTGCCACCCGCCCGGGCCAGCATCCGGCTCAGCTTCCGTGTGGGCGGCGCCCCCAGCACGTCACCGGCCAGTCGCAGCGCAGGCCCCGGAGCGACCGGGCCGAGTTCCACACGGCAGCTCACCGCGTGCGGGTTGTTCATCAGGACGTCCAGGCTGCCGGGGCCCATGCCGGTACGCCGCGCCACGAGCCACAGCACCGAGGTGTCCCGCATGCGGTTCCGGCGCGCCAGCAGCGTGTCGCACCCCCCTTCCCAGAAGATGCGCGTCATCGGCGACGAACAGCACCGGCTTGGGACTCGTCCCCTGACATCCAGGTCCCGCAGCCGCCGCCCCGGCCGGAGCAGCGGTCCCCCTGCGGCGGCGGTCGAGAGGGGAGTCGTGGGCCGTCACCATGCCGAGCCGCTCCGCCTCGTCCGTGATGGCATGGAGCAGCCGGGTCTTGCCCGTACCGGGCAGTCCCCCGACCACCAACAGCCCGTCCTTGCCCGCCAGATCCGTCCCCAGAATCCGGCGCGCGCACGCCATCTCGTCATTCACGCCCCCGGAGCCTCGTCACCCCCTTCCGGGCACTCGGGGTGGTCTTCGAGTACCTCGACACAACTCGATCATCAAGGTACTACGGCGGGAATATCCCGCACCGCCTGATCACATCAGCTGCCGGCCGGCGCATGCGGGTGGCCGAGGGGGAATCCGGCAACGGGACGACGGGGCAAGCGGGCATACGGACGAGCCGTGAGCTTGACGCCAGTCCTGGGGAAGCGTTCGCGAATGTGTCACGCTTTCGGAAGGACTTTTCGACTGCCTGACCGCGCGCGGGGACACGCTGTTCGAGCTGACCGACGCGTTGTTGTGCGCGGACGGGCCGGTGACCACACCGGTGGACCTGACGCTGACGGCCGAGCACCGCAGCGGGCACGGGGCGATGTATGACGCCCTGAACAGCGGGAAGTCGATGTGCCGCGGCGCGGCAGCTGCTGGCCGGACTGCCGCAGCCGCAGGCTGCTGACGGGCGCCTGGTCCTGGCGGTGGACGTCACCTACTGGTTGCGGCCGGACGCCGACCATCGCGGACCGGTTATTCTGCCACGTCTACGGCCGCAGCGGCCAGCCCTCGGACCAGTTCGTGCCCGGCCGGCCCTACTCGTTCGTCGCCGCACCGGAGGCGGGCCGGACCTCGTGGTGCCAGGTCCTGGACGCTGTCCGGCTGGGGCCGGCCGACGACGTCGCCGAGGTCACCGCTGAACAGGTCCGGCGAGTCGTCCAAGACCTCATCGACATGGGGCGGTGGCCCGCGGGTTACCGCGACATCCTGGTCGTCTTCGACGCCGGCTACGACGCCCTGCGCATGGCTTACCTCCTGGCCGGCCTGCCCGTCGAGGTGCTGGGACGGATGCGCACGGGCCGGGTGATGCGCCGGCGGATGACCTCCGCGGACCGCATGGCCGCGTAGTACATGCGCCCGAAGAATGCCTCCAGGTGACGGCCTCGCCCGCCACGCTTGCTCTGGTGAGCAACCGCCGCGAGCAACCGGGCGACCTGGGCGGGGTTGGGGACGGCGGCCGGATCCACCTTCTCGTTGACCACCGGAGCATTCCATCTGAGGATCAAGAGCGGATTCTCGGCGAAGTAACCTTTCTCCACCGCGGTGGTGAGGGCCTTGACATCGCGCAGGTCCCGTAGGACAGCCAGCGCCAACCCGAGCCCCTCACCTTCACCCTGACCGTCGACCAGTCAGGCAAAGTGCCGCTCAAGAGCCGTCCAAGCACGCTGTGTACTTCCATGGCCCTGGCACGGGCGAACCCGGACGTCGCGCGGTCATCCTCGCTCCCGGACTTGGCAGAACCCCACATGCCGGGCCTACGCCGGACGCACACGGCAAGCTGTACTCGGCACTCGGCCACGACCAAGACGCATGGGGGAACCGTGATCGTGCCAGGCGCGCCGAGCGATGTATCGGTCGCAGGGTCAATAGTTCTAGTTGTGGACGGGCGTGACCATGTGGTCACCTGCCCGACGTGTGGAGCTTCCGAGAACCTGACCGTGTACGGAATTCTCGGCAGCGCGGGAAGGCTCATGTGCCCGGCACGGCATCACTTTCCCGTCCCTCCGCCGGGTGACCCCGTCAAGCTTCTGGAGCACGTGGTCGCTTCATCCGACCGGCAAGGTCTGCTGTACCAACGGCTGTCCGACATCGAATAGGCGACGCCCTGACGACACAAGCGCGTCCACGTGAGTCCGAGAGGTTGGATCGTCGCAGCTCCGAATAACACGGGTGATCAAGAACGGCCCACCAGGCCCACTGTTGCTCTTCGGGCATGCCACTCGTACGACCGCCACAGCCCTTGCGTTCATAGGCGCCACAGCAGCGGTTTCGCTTGTCGGCGCGTCCCCGTGTCAATCGACAGAATCATCATCACCGCGTCCCCCACCTGCAACAACGCGTGCGCCATTCACGGGGCACACGCCAAGCCGCGCGGGCACACCGCAAACGAAGGCGGCTCGGCTCAGGAGCTTTCGACTCAAGTACCGATGGTCAAAGCTGGCAACCACTGTGGCAGTGCCGACCTTTCCGGTCTCGATGCCTTCTCCTCGGCGTAATAGAGGGCGTGCTGGAGCTCCGTTCGAGATCCGTTCGATGTATTTCGGGTTATTGCCCGGCGCTCTGGGGTCCGCGATCCTGTTCCTCCGGAAGGTGGCCGTAATTCACCGTCCGGTGATGCGGACAGGGGGCGCGCATGGATCCATTGACGATGGCGGTGGCCACAGCGCTGGTGGGGGCGATGGCCACCGACGCCTGGCAGCGGGTCACGGACGCCGTGGTCGCACTGTGGCGACGGGCGAGCCCGGAGCGGGCGGACAGGGTCGGTGCCGAGCTGGACGGGCTCCGCGAGGACGTGCTCGCCGTCCGCGCACAGCCGGCACCCGACCCGGAAGCGGAGCAGGTGCTGGCCGCCGTCTGGCAGGGGCGCCTGGCCCGTCTGGCCGACGGGAACGCGGAGTTGCGGGCGGAGCTCCAGCGGCTGCTGACCGAGGTCCTGACCCCGCAGCTCCCACGAGCAGAGCAGGAACACGTCACGGGGATCATCCGGCAGAACGTGCAGGCGGACCGGCGCAGCAAGGTCGTACAGGCTGGTGAGAACATCACCATCCACGGCGGCCTCTAGGCGGACGGCAATGGCACACGGGGAGGAGGGTGACAGCGGGGCCGGGAGCCGGCATGTCGACCAGCGCGCCGGAGCTCGGTGGTTCAGCGGGATACTGCAGGCCGGCGGGGACATCACGGTCAACGTCTTCGGGTGGGACCGGCGGGCACCAGCCGCCTGGGCCGACGTCCTTGCCGCCGAGATCACGAAGCACTGGCAGCGGGAGTACCGGCTGCGCCTGCTCGGCCACCCGCTGTCCGTGCGCTGGATACCCGCTGCCCCGGAGCTGGTGCAGCCCTGGGACTCTCTGGCCGCGCTGGTCGGGACGTGGCCTGGCCGGCTGACCGATCAGAAGGGCAGGTGGGCCGCCGGCCCGGGGGAACTCGCGGGTGAGAGCCGGCTGGTCGACGTTCTCCGGCGCATTCCGACCCGTCGTCTGATCGTCCTCGGCGAACCCGGCACGGGCAAGACGATCCTGCTGGTCCGTCTCGTCCTGGACCTGCTGTCGGACACGGAACGCACCGCCGGCGCCCCCGTCCCCTTCCTCACCTCCATCTCCTCGTGGGACCCGGTCCAGCAGGATCTGGACGACTTGCTGGAACAGCGCCTCATCGTCGACTTCAAAGGGCTGCACCGTCGAGTGGCCAGAGGCGTCCACGGGCGCCGCCGACGGCGCACGCTCGCCCGTGCCCTGTTGGAAGAGCATCTGGTGCTGCCCGTCCTCGACGGCCTCGACGAACTGCCGGAGCACTTGCGCGGCATGGCGGTCAACCGCATCAACGAGGCTCTGGGAGCGGGCGGACGGAGCCTCGTCCTGGCCTCGCGCAGCGCCGAGCTGCGCGAGGCGCTGCGTCCGCCGGACGGCATCGAGGCCGAGGTGGCGGGAGCGGCCGGCGTGGAACTGCTGCCCGTACCCGCCGAGGAGGTGCTTGAGCATCTGCGGAACGGGGCCACGGGACCGGTCGCCCGGGCCCGCTGGGAGGAGGTGACGGCCCGGATCAGGGCCGACCCCACCGTCCCGGCGGCCGTCGCGCTGACCACCCCGCTCATGGCCCGGCTGGCCGACGTCGTCTACAACCCCCGACGAGGAGAACTGCTCTCCAGCGTCCGGCATGCTCCGGCCGAACTCCTCGGCCGCGAGTTCACCACGCCTGACGATGTCCGGGGCTATCTGCTCGACGCCTTCGTGCCGTCCGCTTACCGCTACCTGGACCCCGAGTCCCTGCGGCGGAGAGTGCGATGGCTCGGATTCCTCGCCCGGGACCTGCACATTCGCCGCAACGTCACCGAACTCGACTGGTGGTGCCTGGGCGACGCCGGGCCCCGGCTGCTTCCCGGGCTGCTCGTCGGTGGCCTGGCAGCCGCTCTCGGCACCTACGGACTGCGGATTCCCGCCTCGGCCGGGATCGGGCTGATGGCCGCCGTCGGCGGCGGGCTCCTGGGACGACGGCTGTTCGGTGCTACCTCGGGCATGGCCCGGGCGCTCGGCGGTGGCTTGATCGGCGGTGTGGCCGGCACCGTTGTCGCGATGCTGACGTTCGGCGCGGTTCAGGGCACGGGGCCCTCACTCACCGGGGCGCTGGCGGCCTGCATCACGGTCGGGTCGATGGGCGGCTTCCGGGCCGGCCTGCTCGGAGCGTTCGCGGGCGGCTTCGCCGCGGTCCTCACCGGCCGGCCGGAGGTCACCGCCCTCGCGCCCCTCATCAACGGTCTCGGCCTCGGGCTCGGCGCCGGATGCGCCGCGGTGCTCGCCCGGCATGCCGAGCCCGCCCGCGGCTACCACTGGTCGCTCACGGGCCTCCTCACCGGCCTGGCCGCCGGACTCACCATGGGCCTGGCAGCCGGACTGCAAGCAGGGCCGGACCGGGGGCTGCTCCTGGCCGTCGTCACCACCGTCCTGGGCAGCGTCGCGGGGGGCCTGGAGGCAGCACCGGCCGACACCGCGGCGCTCACCGGCCCAGCGCTCTCCCTGGCCGGCGACCGACGGACCTTCTGGGCCACCGGGCTGGCGGGTGGCCTCGCGGTAGGGGTCAGCACCGGGCTCAGGCCCCGCTTTCCACCGGGCCCCGGCAGCGACTTCGCCTTCGGGCTCCGGGTCGGGATCGCGAACGCGGTGGCGGTGGGCCTGGCGTTCGCCTTCCTGCGGGCCGCCTACGGGCGGTATACGGTCGCCCGCATCTGGCTGGCGCTGCGGGGCGACCGTCTGCCGAGGCGACTGATGAGCTTCCTCGACGAGGCTCACCAACGCGGAGTGCTGCGCCAGAACGGCGCCCACTACGGGTTCGCCCACCAAGACGTACAGGGGCGACTGGCCCGGCAGCATGTGGACTGCTCAGAGAAGAGCAGCAGACGGCGCGAGTAAGGGTGGGGTTGTGGTCGGCAATGCGGGCGCTCGTCCCCACGGCGGGCCGCCCACGTCCACCTCGGATCAGGCTGCACACTGGCTGGGAACGAGTCGGGCGTCTGCGGGGCGTTGCCGGGAGCGTAAAGCCATACGCCCCGGCGAGGGCGTAAGCATACGGAGCGGCCACGCCTTTTACGCGTCCGCGTCGTTCACCGGCGCGGACCGGCCTACGGCAGGAGCCTCCGTACGGCGGGTGCCTCCGGGGAGCCCAGTGCCTCGTATGTATCCAGGGCTTCCTGCCAGCAGACCTGGGCCCGGTCCGCGTGCCCGGTTTGCCGGAGGGCGTGTCCGAGGACGGTGAGAGCGTTGGCGCGGGCCCAGCGGCCGCTGGGGCCCTGCAGGATGGCGAGGGCTTCTTCGGCCCGCTCCGCGGCCTGCGCAGGGCGGTCCGCGGCGAGGTGGGCCTCGGCCATCCGCCAGTACGTCATCGCCTCCCACAGGCACTGCCTGCTGTCCTGATAGATGGCTACGGCCTGTTCGAGTTGCCGCAGGGCGTCCTCCGGGCGCCCGGCCTGTGTCAGGGCGACGCCGAGTTCGTAGTGGCCGGTGGCCAACCGTACCGTCGCGCCGATCCCCCGGTACAGGGCCAGGCACTGCTCGGCCAGGTTCACTCCTTCGGTGATACGGCCGGTGTCCTGGTAGGTGCGCGCGAGGTTGCCCAGCACACTGGCCGCGCTGTTCTGGTTTCCGTAGCTGCGGTAGGCGGCAAGCGCCTGTGTCAGAAGGGCCTCCGCGTCTTCATGGCGACCTTGCAGGCCCGCGATGATGCCGCTTTCGTTGAGGGCGTGGGAGGCGAGGACCGGGTCCGCGCAGTGACGCCGGAGGGCCATGGCCGCTCGCGCCTCCCGGTCCGCCTCCGCGAGACGGCCGGCCATGATGTGCAAGTGGATCATGAGCAGGCGCAGCCGCCCCTCGGCACGGGCGTCCCGCGCTTCCAGCGCGGCCGTCAGCAGGCGGACGATCGTCTGCTCGTACTGCCGGGCGCCCGTACCCGAATCGGACAGGTCCTTGGTCACCAGCAGGAGATCCGCTGCGCGGCGCAGCATCGCCCCGCCGGCCGAGGCGCGGGCGCACGCCAGCAGGTTCCCGGCTTCTGTGTACAGCCACTCCAGCGCGCTTTCCCGGTCCTCGAAGGCCAGGCCCGGGTACCGGGTGGGTTCGAGGTGGTCCAGCAGGGGTTCTCCGGGCCGGTTCATGGTGTACACGCGGGCGGCCGTGGCCAGGTAGTGGTCCAGCAGCCGTGAGCGTGCCGCCTCGCACTGCTCCGGGGATTCGTCACGTTCGGCGCAGGCGCGGGCGTAGAGGCGTACGAGGTCGTGGTAGCGGTAGCGGTCCGGCGCGGGGGATTCCAGCAGCGAGGTGTCCACCAGAAACTCCAGCGTCCGCCTGGCCTCTTCCGTGCCCAGGCCGAGTACGGCCGCGGCGGCGCCCAGCGAGATGTCCGGCCCGCACGGCAGCGCCACCAGCCGGAAGGCGCGGGCCTGCCGAGGAGCCAGCTGCCCGTACCCCAGCTCGAAGGTCGCCTTGATCCCGAGGTCTCCGGCCTGGAGTTCGTCCAGCCGGCGGCGTTCGTCGGCCAGTTTGGGCACCAGGTCGGCAGCGGTCCAGGCGCGGCGTGCGACCAGGCGGGCGGCGGCGATCCGGATGGCCAGCGGCAGGCAGCCGCACGCCGACACCACGGTCCGGGCGTCCTCGCCCCCTTCGCCGGTGATGTGGGTGAACAGGGCCAGGGCCTCCGGGAGGCGCATGACGTCCAGGGCCACGACGTATGTCCCCGGCAGGTGGGCCAGCCGGTTGCGGCTGGTGATCAGGGCGGCACAGCCGTCCGTGCCCGGCAGCAGGGGACAGACCTGGGCGGCGTCCCGGGCGTTGTCCAGCAGCACCAGCACGCGGCAGCCGTCCAGTACGGAACGGTAGAGCGCGGCGCGCGCCCCGACCCCCTCGGGGATGGCACAGTCCGATATCCCCAGGGCGCGCAGGAAAGCTCCCAGTACGGCCTCCGGCTCGGCCGGACGCGGTCCGCTGCCCTGGAGGTCGACGTACAGCTGCCCGCCCGGGAAGAACGGCCGGACCGCGTGCGCGACGTGCACCGCCAAGGCGGTCTTACCGACGCCGCCGATCCCGCCGACCGCGCACAGGGCCGGCCCGCTCCCCCGGCCGGCGCCGAGGTGCGCGATCAGCTCCTCGACCAGTGCGGCCCGCCCGGTGAAGTCCCGGGCGTCGTGCGGAAGCTGAGCCGGCCGGCCCCGTTCCGCGCCCCCGCCCGCGGAGCCCGAACGCCCGCCTTTGGGGGCGGGCGGGAGCGGATCCGCCCGCAGGATGCGACGGCGCAGTTCGCGCAGTCCGAGGGAAGGGGCAATACCCCGCGCCTGGGCGAGCAGGCGCCGGGTGTCGGCGTAGGCGGCCAGGGCCTCGGCCTGCCGGTTGCTGCGGTAGAGCGCGAGCATCAGGAGTTCCTGCAGCCGCTCGCGCAGCGGGTGTTCGGCTGTCAGCGCTGTCAGTTCCGCCACCACCCGTGCGTGCTGCCCGGCCTCCAGGTCCAGGGCGAGACGGGATTCCAGCAGGGGAAGGCGGCGCTCCTCCAGCCGGGCGCGCCAGGTAGCACAGTACGGGCCCGGCGCACCGGCCAGCGGCGCATCAGTCCACAAATCCAGGGCCTGGGTGAGGAGTTCGCGGGCGCGGGCCGGGTCCCCTGCGCGACGTGCCTGCTCGGCCTCCGCCGCGAGCCGCTCGGCGCGCGTCAGGTCGAACCCGCCCGCGCCGATGCGCAACGCATGGCCATCGGCCTCACTCACCAGCAGGCCGGCGTCCGGGTCCAGTGCCTCTCGCAGCTGGCACACGTACCGGCGCAGGGCGGCCATCGCGTCAGGCGGTGGATTCTCCCCCCACAGGGCACGGACCAGCTCCGGCGCCGATGTGACACGCCCGTCCCGTAACAACAGAACGGCGAGCAGCGCCCGCTGCCGCGGCGAGCCGGCATCGAGCTGCCGCTCCCCGCGCCGGGCCCCGACCGGCCCCAGCACCGTGAACCACCATTGCCGCTCGTCCCCCGCAGCGTCAGCCATGGACGCCTCACATCCCGCATTCGGTGCTTCGGCTTTCCAGTCTTCCACGCGAGCACCCGAGAAGCCACGTAACGTCTGCTGATATGGACGGGATGTGAAGTATCGGAATGCGAAGTAACGGGATGCGAAGTAGGCCCCGAAAGGCTTCGGACAGGCATGCTGCTTCTCCGCGGTCGGCCGCTGGGTGCCGCAGGGAGGAAACAAGGGTTACGGACGGCTCATCGCGCGATGATGAACGGGAGGACACAGCGGAGATTGCGGCGATCGCATTCCGCAAGGTATGAGGGCGGGCCGGAAGACCGCAGTATCAGCGAGGGGCTGCGAGCGGTTATTGTGCCGCTACTAGCCTTTTGTGACCAGCGTTCTCAGACGTGTGCAGGGTGGTGGGCCGACTTCGTTGATGCACCAACGCCTATGGAAAGAATGCCCATTACATGTTGCCGTAGAGAGCGAGCAGGAAACCATATAACGTCTTGCGGTCATCGAATCCGCCTGGCGCGCTGCCTCCAAACCAACACCGACTGGACCGCCACGCTGCAACGCGTCGCACACGTGCGCCATTCCGCCAGGAATCCCCACAGCCATCTGGCTCCGCCGGCTTGAAGGCTGGCTCCACTGCTGACTCTTGGCGGAGGCCTGAGCACGATGAAGGCCCCGCGCAGCACATCGGCCTCCGCTGGCTCACGTGATGGGGCGGCCCACCTCGTGGCGGCCCTGCCCGGGCGCGTGGATCCAGCTGTATGCCTGGGTGCCGCAGCAAGCCACGGCCCACAGCAGCGCGAACGGCAGCGCGCCGTAGTCGGGCCACAGCAGCCATATCCAGCCGATCGCGGAGCCTGCCGTCGCCGACAGGTCGAGCAGGATGCGTACCTTCCAGGGCAGGTCCCTTGTGGCCCGGGCCACAAGGCGGCCGAAGCCGACCCCGAACCCGACAATCAGGGCGCACCAAATCAGGAGCACCGCATCCACATCCCTTCCGGCTGCCGCCCGCCCCGGTCGCGCGAGCCGGCGCTCCATGCCCCCGCGGCGCGGGCCGAGGACAGCGCGAGCACGGCGGTAACCGCGAGCACGCATGCTTGCCCCGCCCCTGGCCCGGCCCCGGCACCCGGCGTACGCGCGTTCCGGTTCAAGGTGCAGTATCACACCTGCGGACAAAGGCTTGCGCACCGGGCGCTTTGTCTGTCCGCCCGACGCCCTTGTCCGACGCCCTTGCGCGGCGTCGACTCCTGATGTGGTCGTTCCACATCCACGCAGCGGGTCAGCCCGTCCGAGCCACGGCGCCGAGCCTGTCGGCGGGGACGTCCCCCGCCGTCAGTCTTTCCTGATCTGACTCAAGAACGGACCTGCGTACGGGGAAGCGGGATTCAATCTCTGCGGGGCTCCGGAGGTCGGCCGGCTGCTGGCGTCAAAAGGCCGGTTCGTCGTCCACGGATGCCGCGGAGCCGCATTTGTTGTTCGCCAGTGCGGTATCGAGCTGCTTCTTCAGCGTGTTCTTCTATTCGTAGCGGGTCTGGTTCTTGCCGGCTTTCAGGCACTTCTTCGCGTCGTTCTTGAACATCTTGTGGATCCCGATATTGCTCTAGGATCCCGACTGATCGTGATGACCGGTCGGGATGTTGCCGTTCCGGGAACTTCGTTGTTTCGGGATCAGCTCAAGAGCCCGTGCTGACGTCACGAAGCACCGACGCAGCGGTGTGACCATCCGGCTCAGCCGACTGGTGAGCAGCTGGGGTCGGACGGGTTCGAGGCGTAGGCCGTGGCGAGCTGTTCGAGCAGAGATGCTGTGCAGGAATGAGCGTTAGCTGCACCCCTTGGCGCCCCTGAACGGGCGTGCTCTACCGTGATCGCCGCGACCCTGTCCACCAAGACCTCGACCATGTCCGTGCTCACAGTAGGGCGGGGGCGGCAGTCGGGTCACGGCTTGCGGGCTGTTCCGGTGCCCACTCCTGGGCTGAGCTGGGCTGCGCCGGCCACGTCGCGAGGCCGTGCGAGGCACCGCGGAATTACGCATCACGCACCACACGCTGACGTTCAGATCAGCCTTACCGCGGCAACCGGAAACTTCGGGCGTACGCGAAAGGTCGCGAAAGGTTCAGCCAGTCCGCTCGGCCAGGAACGCCTCCCAGGTGCGGGTGCCCGACACGCCGCCGTGAGCGGCCAAATTCTCCCCGGCCCGATACGCGCGGCCGACCTTTCCGGGCATGCGGACCGGCAGCAACGGGCGCCGTTTGCCGGTCGACTTCAGGTAGCTGCGGACCAGTTCGCCCAGTTCGTACACCGTCGGTCCCGAGAGCTCGGGGACCATGCCCGCGGGTTCGCTCAACGTCAGCTCCGCCATGCGGGCCGCGACCTCGCGGGCGTCCACCGGCTGCCAGCGCATTCCGCCCGGCGCCGGTACGACCGGCAGCTTCCCCATCTTCTCCGCCACCGTCAGCGCCAGATCGTGGAATTGGGCCGCCCTCAACGTCGTCCACGGAATTCCCGAATCGGCGACGGCCCGCTCCGCGCCCAGCTTCGCACGGAAGTAGGCCAGCGGAATCCGGTCCGCGCCGATCACCGATATGTACACCAGGTGCCGCACCCCGGCTGAGCGCGCGGCGGCCACCAGGTTCCTGGTCGCCTCGTCGTCGCCCTTGGGGCCGCCCGCCAGGTGCAGGACCGTCTTGACGTCTTTCAGCGCTTCGTCCAGGCCGGCACCTTCCAGCAGGTCGCAGCTTCGGTATTCGATGCCGCGCGCCGGTTCGCGACTGTTGCGGGTCAGGATACGGACGTGGTGGCCCGCCTCACGCAGCAGCGGTACGACGTGACTGCCGAGCGTGCCCGTGCCTCCGGTGACGAGGACGGGGGCGGATGTGTTCATCGTTGTCTCCCGGACGATCGACCATGTGCCTTGCTGCCATGACGCGCGGCGCGCCGGGAATGTGACGGCCCAGTCGCAGGTCGTCCAGGATGCGCCTCGGATTGATTCACGTCCGCCTGTCACATCGTTCCGTCGGGCTCCGTCAGAGGGGTGTCAACACGATCCCCCCTGGACTTGAGGAGTTGTCGACTATGGAATCGCGTGCGATCACGGCGGAGGTTCCGATGGTTCCGCGGATGTCGGAGGACCCGGCGGAACTTGTTCCGGAGCTGGCGGAGGTGTCGGCGGCGTTGTTCAAGCTCGTCGGGAACGGTTCGGTGCCGCGTGCCACGATCAGTCTGGTCCAGCTGCGGGCCGGTCAGCTGGTGGGAAGTACGTATCTGACCGTTCTGCACACTGGTTTCCTGCGCACGGGCGGGGAGCCGGAGGAGCGGATCACGTCGGTGGCGTCCTGGTGGGACTCGCCGTACTTCACCGCTGCCGAGCGGGCCGCGCTGGCGCTCGTGGAGGCGGTGGCACAGCCGTCCGCGGGTGGTGAGCGGGTCTCGGACGAACTGTATGCCCAGGTGGCCGAGTACTACGACGCCAAGGCGTTGGCCACCTTGATGTTCGCGATCGGTCAGGTCAACTTCTTCAGCGCCGTGGCCCTCATCGCCAAGCCGGTGCCCGGTCGCTCCTTCACCGACCCCTGGAACTAGCACCGCCCCTGGTAGCGAACTGACTACGTCATGCCTCCGCATCAGCCAGGGCCAGTTCCTCGGCGAGGTGGCGGGCGTAGACGATGTGGTTCGGGAGGGCCTGGCGGCCACACCGCGCTCCGTCTGTCCCTGGGCGGAGCAACGGATCGGCCGGGGAGTCGGGCCTGGCAGGCGAGGACGCCACCTGTCCGCTGGCCATGTCGCCGAGCACGCCGCACTACTGATCGCCGCCGACTGGCTCAGCCAGGCCGACACCACCGCGAACCGGCTGCGCGGCCGGTTCGCCGAGCGCGTCTGGCCGCTGAGCGCACTACTGTCGAGCCGCTCACCTTCTTGTCCCCGTGAGCGGCCCCGTCAGCCGGCCCGGAGTGGGCCGGCCAACATCGCCACCGAGGGGTCAGTAATCACTGCTGCGCCTGCCTGGCACTGCGTTCACGGCGGCATGCGTCAAGCGGCTGCCCAGTTCTCGTACTCGCGGCGGGCCTTGTGCTGGGCCGGCACCGTCGGAGCGGCTGGCAGCGGGCGTTGAGCCGGTAGTGCATGGCCAGGGCGCGGTGATGCGCAGGGTGTGGCCCTGGCCGCGTCGTACCGTCGTCTCACCGAGGAATACGCGGCACCTCAACATGCGAGCCCAGTCCCGGGACCGGGAGACCTGGAGACCTGGAGACGGGTGGCTGTCATGGACGCGGGACGTCGATGCCGGCCGCGCGCAGATTCGTCTCGACCAGCGCGTTGAGCCGGGCGATGGACGGTGCCTCGTCCGCCCGGTGACCGTTGATGACCGCGTACCGGGAGGCGGCGTCGGACCGCTTGCGGAACCCGGTCGGCATCGACGGCAGCGCGCGGTCGGCCAGCAGCTTGCCGGCCAGCGCGGCCGCCAGCTCCTCGATGCGCGGGTCGTCCGGGTCCCAGGTCCTCGCCTCCCAGCCGCGCCGGGTCAGCTCGACGTGCTCGGGGTCGTCCAGGAGACGTTCCAGCCGGGTCAGGAAGCTGTCGAGGATCTCCGGCATCAGCGCCCGGACCAGCACCAGAGCTTCCCGTTGGACGGCCACGTAGTCCGGGCCGAAGCCGGCACCGACGAGCCGGTCCAGCACCGCGCAGGCCCGGTCGGGAAGCAGGGCCCGGTCGCCGTGGGTGAGCCGGTGCAGCGTGTCGCGGCGCGCGGTCAGGTCCTCTATCTGTTCGGTGAGCCGGCGACGGACGTCGTCCAGGGCGGCGGTGAACCGCTCGGGACCGGCGTCCAGCAGGTCGGCGATCCCGGCCAGCGGCACGCCGGCCCCGGCCAGGGTCCGGACCTGGATCAACCGGTGCAGGTCGGCCGACCCGTAGCGCCGGTAGCCGGAACTGTCCCGGTCCGGCTCGGCGACCAGGCCGAGCCGGTGATAATGCCGCACGGTCTTGACCGTGACGCCCACGAACGCCGCCGCCTGGCCGATCGTGAGCCCGTTCGCCGGGTTACGGGTGATCACAGCGGCGAGGGTAGCGCGCCTTCGCGCCGGTGCGGCACCCCCTCGGGGACGCCGGCAGCGCAAGGATCGGCAGAAGTTGACCTTGACCTTGGGTCAGGGTGAACGCTCGTCTCATCGCCGCCTCGAAGGGGCCGGTGCCCACCTTCCGGGGCCACCGACGCGCGGCCCGAGCGGTGCCGCGTACCTGCTGACCTGAGACAAGGAATGACCATGAGCGAGTCCCTGCACACCGCCGAGAACTCCGCCGCCGGGCCGGACCGCCCGGAGCTGCGCAAGGCCCTCCAGGAGATCGTCGATTCCGGTATCACCGGAGTGCACCTGCGCGTGCACGACGAGCGGGGCGGGTGGGCCGGCAGCGCCGGGGTGGCCGAGCTGAGGGCCGATACCGAGCCGCCGGCCGACGGGCACGTGCGGATCGGCAGCAACACCAAGACCTTCACCGCGACCCTGGTGCTGCAACTGGTGGCCGAGCAAAAAGTCGAACTGGACGCCCCGGCAGCCGGCTACCTGCCCGGCTACGGGCTCGACGAGCGCATCACGGTGCGGATGCTGTTGCAGCACACCAGCGGGGTGTTCAACTTCACCGGCGAGTACTACGAGGACGGGACGGTGGCGCCGGGCATCCCCTCCACCATCTCGGGCAAGGAGTGGGTGGACAACCGGTTCCACACCTACCGGCCCGAGGAACTGGCACGGCTGGCGCTGTCCCGGCCCGCGCGGTTCGAGCCGGGGACGGACTGGAGCTACTCCAACACGAACTACGTACTGGCCAGACTGCTGGTCGAAAAGGTCACCGGCGGTTCGTGCGCCGAAGTGACCCAGGAGCGGATCGTGCGGCCGCTCGGACTGTCGGGCACCGTCGTGCCGGGCACCTCACCGGAGATCCCCGGGCCGTACGCCCATGCGTACTACCGGTACGAGGACGCCGGCCGCCAGGAGACGGTCGACGTCACCCGCCACAATCCCTCCTGGATCTCCGCCGGCGGCGACATGATCTCCACCACCCAGGACCTCCACACGTTCATCTCCGCGCTGGCGGGCGGCCGGCTCCTGCCCGCGCCGCTGCTGGCCGAGATGGCAAAGCCGCACCCCAAGAGCGGTTTCGGCCTGGGGCTGCGCGTGCAGGAAGCGGGCCCCGGCGGCGGCACGCTGTTCTTCCACAACGGTGGCGCCGCCGGCCACGCGGCGCTGATGTACAGCACGTCCGACGGCAGCAAGACCCTGACCGCCTCGCTGAATTATGTGGACGACGCCGCACTGTCCCTGGCTGGAGCGTTCCTTGAGGCGCAGGACAGGCTCGTGCAGGAAGTGTTCTGCGGCAAGGGGACCGGACCGGCCGGCGAGGCGGCCGAGCCTGCCCAGCCGACGGGCTGAGGACGACGGGCTTGCCACCTTGAGCGCGCCCGCCTCCCCGGCCCATGCAGGCCGAACACCCGGGCCGCCGCCGGAACGCTTCGCGGGCCGGACGGCCTTAAGGCCGCGATGCGCCGCGGCCCTGGGCGGCGGCCCTGGGCGGCTGGGGGCAGCCGCGCTGCCGCTGTTGCTTTTGGCCACGTCTGCCACAGCCGCACCGCCCTTCGCAGCCTTCTTCAGCAGCAGGCCGGCGGGGGTGAAGGCGGCTTTCCTTCCCGCTCAGCCGGCGGCGGGCTTGCGCAGCGCAGTTTGGTGGAGGTCCAGCGGGGGCCGGGGGCCGGGGGCCATCACAGTCTGCAAGCCCTGCTTGCGGCTGAAGTCTTCGCTTTTTCGGAGGTAGCAACTCCGATTTGGCCAGTATCTGCGCCCGCGAGGTGAGAGTTTGGCGGGTCGCGTAGTGAGAGTTCTTGCCGCGGTGAGCGGAGTGGAATTATTCGAGCGACGGGGGCCGTTGCGGCGTGCTACTGTCGATCTCAGTTGCAGTTGTGGTTCCCGAACTTCAAGTGCCCCCACTCGGCTTCAGCCGGCGGATGCGCTTTTGCTTTTCCGGTCATTTCCGGGCGGGGTAATCATTGCGGCGACACGGCGTCCGCGCAGTGCGGATCCCGATGTACTGCCCCGAAGGAGATATGGCATGGCTGCTGGCACCGTGAAGTGGTTCAACGCGGAGAAGGGCTTCGGCTTCATCGAGCAGGACGGCGGCGGCCCCGATGTGTTCGCCCACTACTCGAACATCGCCGCCCAGGGCTTCCGTGAGCTGCTCGAAGGCCAGAAGGTCAACTTCGACATCGCGCAGGGCCAGAAGGGCCCGACGGCCGAGAACATCGTTCCGGCCTGACATTGACGCACACTTCGCAGCTGGGGCCCGCATCCTTCGGGGTGCGGGCCCCAGCTGCACGCGATTCCCGCAGCGGTATCACCGGCGGGACGATACGGAGGATTCCGTAGCCCCGCCACGCACGGATCCCCGTTCAGAGGTGCAGGAGCATCCTGAAGAGCTGCACCGAAGCCGGCGCCCTGATTTTACGCATCCCGACGCATCACCTATTTCAGCACCTGCGTCCGCGCGTTTCCCCGTCGGCCAGATGTGTTTTTACTATCGGTCCATACTTGAAATTCTCCATGCCGCTCGCCGCTGCGGGGATTCCTTGATATGCGCCGTATCGAGGAAGGTTCCGCATGAACCGCACACGCTCGAACGACCGCTTTGACCGCAACCGCAGTGCCGATGCCGCCGCTGGAAAGGGCGGCAGCCGCTCCGGCTCGACGCCGCGCCGTTCCGGCGGTCATGGCCGCCGGCCCGCCGCGGTGCAGGGTGAGTTCGCGCCCCCCAGGACCATCACCCGCGGGCTGCCCGCCGTCGACAGCTTCGCCGATCTCGGCATGCCCGAGCAGTTCCTGGCCGAACTCGGCAGGCAGGGCGTGAGCGCCCCGTTTCCGATCCAGGGCGCGACGCTGCCGAACTCCCTGGTGGGCCGTGACGTCCTGGGCCGCGGGCGGACCGGTTCCGGCAAGACCCTCGCCTTCGGCCTCGCGCTGCTCGCCCGCATCGCTGGACAGCGTGCCGAGCCCCACCGGCCGCTGGGGCTGATCCTCGTACCGACACGCGAGCTGGCGCAGCAGGTGACGGATGCGCTCACTCCGTACGCCCGCTGTGTCCAGCTGCGGATGGCCACGGTGGTGGGCGGGATGTCGATCGGCAGGCAGGCCGGCGTGCTGCGGGGCGGGGCCGAGGTCGTCGTCGCGACCCCGGGCCGGCTCAAGGACCTCATCGACCGTGGCGACTGCCGGCTGAACCACGTGGGCATCACGGTGCTGGACGAGGCCGACCAGATGGCTGACATGGGGTTCATGCCGCAGGTCACCGCGCTGCTGGACCAGGTGCGTCCAAAGGGGCAGCGGATGCTGTTCTCCGCCACCTTGGACCGTAACGTCGACCTGCTGGTGCGCCGCTATCTGAGCGATCCGGTCGTGCATTCGGTCGATCCGTCGGCCGGTGCGGTCACGACGATGGAGCATCACGTCCTGCACGTCCACGGCGCCGACAAGCACGCCACCACCACGGAGATCGCCGCCCGCGACGGCCGCGTGATCATGTTCCTGGACACCAAGCACGCCGTCGACCGGCTCACCCGGGACCTGCTCAACAGCGGGGTACGGGCCGCCGCGCTGCACGGCGGCAAGTCGCAGCCGCAGCGCACCCGCACGCTGGCGCAGTTCAAGACGGGGCACGTCAGCGTGCTGGTGGCGACCAATGTCGCGGCGCGCGGCATCCACGTCGACAACCTCGACCTCGTCGTCAATGTCGACCCGCCGACCGATCACAAGGACTACCTCCACCGCGGTGGCCGGACCGCCCGCGCCGGCGAGTCCGGCAGTGTCGTCACCCTGGTCACACCGAGCCAGCGCCGCGGCATGGTCCGTCTGATGTCGGACGCCGGAATCCGGCCGCAGACCACCCAGGTCCGCTCGGGCGACGAGGCGCTGAGGCGGATCACCGGCGCCCAGGCCCCGTCCGGCATCCCGGTCGTCATCACCGCACCGGTGGCCGAACGCGCTCAGCGCAGCGCCTCCTCCCGACGCCGGCGCCGCTCCGCTTCGGCGACCCTGCGTGCACCCGTACGCAAGTCCGTCGTCCGTGCGGCGGCTTAGAACCTTCGTGGTCAGGAAGCTGACCCATCTCTGCAGGAGGCACCTTTTGACGCTGGTTCAGATGCAGCCCCGCCCGACGGGTTCCAGTCCCGTGGACAGGAAGGCGGTTGAGGTCATGGACGCAGCCGGACCGCAGGTCTGGGGCGACATGAGCGTCGAGGTGGCGTTGTCCGTCATGGCCGCCGCCCGCACGGGCCGGCTGGTCGTCTGCGACCAGGACAGCCGGTGCATAGCTCTGGTCACCCAGAGGGAACTCACTGCCGTCCGCGACAGCTCCGCATACACGGACCGCGTCCGCCTGCGCGACGTCCTCGGTGTCCACGCGCCGTTCGCCGCACCGTGACCACGATGGCCGAAGCCGAGCACGCGAGGTGCATCCGTCGGCTCGGCGGCCTGCCGGTGGTCGATGAGCAAGGCGAAGCTCCGGGCGTCCTCGCCCCCTCCCGCTGAACGGCCACGCCCCGGCCAGGCCGTTCTTCCCCTCTCCTTGTGAGGTCATATGCGCTGTGTCATCGCCCGCTTCCCCTTCGAGCTCACCAAGAGCGGTGTGCTGGAATCGATGAAAGACATCAAGCCCGAAGCCTGCACCGGTGAATCCGTGACCATCGGCCGCCGCCGCTATCCCGTCAAGCAAGTCGGCCAGGTCATCACCCACCAGGACCGCCGTGATTTCACCGTCGGCGAAGTCGTCCGGGCCATGACGCGGCTCGGCTTCACCTGCCACCCCCGCCCCGAGGCCGAGGCCGCACCCGTACGCGCCCTCAGCCCGCTCCAGCACGCTTCCGCGATGCTCGGCACTCCCCTGTCTGCCTGACCGGGGAAACAGGCACGACCTGGACAGTGTGGGCCCGGCCGGAACGTACCGGCCGGGCCCACACCGCTTGCAAGCGGTTCCCGGCGCTCGCGGAACCTGGACGAACCTCTGTGAAAACGACGGGGCGTGACATCCGTGGCTTGAGGCGGCTCCGGACCCGGGCGAAAGCGCTCAAGACGTACAGCGCTGCGGGCAGCGTGCGCGAGTGGCAGTCACGAAGCTTCGGAAGACCGCCGGCCCCGTCCGTCTCAGGGCTCGGTCGGCGGGTTCGGCCGTTCGGCGGCGCGGCGGTATTCGGCGTTGATCCGCTGGGCTTCTTCGAGCTGGTCTTCGAGGATGATGATGCGGCAGGCGGCCTCGATGGGGGTGCCCTGGTCGACGAGCTCGCGGGCGCGGGCGGCGATGCGCAGCTGGTAGCGGGAGTAGCGGCGGTGGCCGCCGGCGGAGCGGAGCGGGGTGACCAGGCGCGCTTCGCCGATGGCGCGCAGGAAGCCCTGGGTGGTGCCGAGCATCTCGGCGGCCCGCCCTATCGTGTAGGCGGGGTAGTCCTCATCATCGAGCCGGCCGTACGAGTCGTCTGCTGTCATCGAACCTCTCTCATGGAACGCGTCGAGGGGCCCGGATGCCGCACCGGCACCCGGGCCCCGAAGGAACTGCTACACCATCTGCCGACCGTGATACTGCGTCGGCCTGCTGTTTCCGCCGGCCCGGCCGAAAGGCTGCCGGGACCGCGGGGATCGCGGTTGCTTGACCGGAGACCACCTCACTATCGATGTCCTGCGGTACCCGGACTCAGACAGCCGCCCGGGCGATCCTGATGGCGATCGCTCCTCCGTTCTTCCCTCAGTGATCAACTACTCCGCTGTACTACTGGTGATGCGAACTGCTCAGCGGCCTGTGGCAGCGCCGCTTCCCGGCAGCAGGCCCCGTCGCCCATCCTGCGGCGCGAGACTCACTGCCTTACGATCCGGTGCGCGCGCCTGCAGCCGACGCCTTCACCGGGGTACTGCTCCGGCGGCCCCTGATCACTGCGGGCCACCCGGTGCGGCCGTCAGTCCCGTCGCCGTCCTGCACCAGCTATGGCTTCGGGACTCCACCGCCGCACCGTCCTGCGTGCTGCATGTGCGGGTCCTGCTGCCCGGCAGTTCGTCTCTGCCGGGCCCTGCGGTCTCTTTGGGTTACGAGAGAAACCATAACCATGCCACTGCCCGATGTCTACCCTGGCCGACATAGATTTTTGCCTGTTCGGCAGGGAAGTAATCGGCTTCGAACGGTGTCGGGGCAGGCGCACCGCCCGCACCGCCGGAGTAGCGGGCCGCAAGCCGGGCACAGGGTGTGGTCGACGGCTTGACGGCCCATTACGCATCACGGCCTCTTCATTTCCCCCATGCTCCGCCGCGCCCAGGCGCACACGCCCCAGCGCACACGTGCCGATCCGCACCCCCCGGAGTGCACCACCCCGGTCACACCCCACCTCACCTCAAGGCCTCTCGGCCAGGCCCAAAAGAATCTCCAACCCTGTACGCCACATGGGGCACATCTGCCTGTCCGGGCAACGCCGGTGGCCGCCGGGACATCTGCGGTGGTGCGGGTGATCGGGCCCGTACGGAGCCTCGGCAGAGGAGGCGCTGTGCCGCTGTACATGGCCTGGCGGGACGAGCGCGACCAGGCACTGTGGTGGACGATGTGCGACGGACGCGGCTGGAGCGGACCGCGCGCGATCCCCGGCAGCACGGCGCAGAGTGGAACCACCGCAACGTCCTGCACGGACCGCGGACCGCGGCCGGCTCCTGGCCCTCGGTGGTCGGCCGGACCGGCCCGGGGCGCGCCGACCGCCTACTGCTGGCCTGGCCCGACCGCGACGGCGCCGTCTGGTGCGCGCGCTCCGAGGACGCCGCCCGGCACTGGTCGCAGCCGGTCCCCGTACCCGCCCCCCGCTGCAGCACGGCCAACGACGCCTGGACGAGCACGCCTCGCTCAGAGAACCGGCCATGGCCGCCTACGGCACCATGTGGCGATGACGCCACGGTAGCCCCCGAACCGGGGTGTGCAGCCGGTCGGCGCGGACCGGTCCCTCCGGACGGACTAAGCGCCCGCGCCGCACGCTCTGCTCGCACCGGTGGCCGGGTTGCCTGGAACCCGGAGCGGCCGGGGACGCGGGGGTACCTGTGCAGTGAACAGCGGACGTCAGTCAGCGAGGAGGAGCTGACCGACAGGGCTGATTCGTGCGTCCGTGTCCGGGACAGCGGGCGCGGACGGCATGTACGGCGCGCCTCCCGGGGGTCGGCCCAGCAGGATCCGTCGATGCAGGTCCCGCAGACCGTGGCCGGGTTCGGCACCGAGCTCTTCCACGAGGCGGTGCCTGAGCTGCGCATAACAACGCAGCGCCTCCGCGCCGTCTCCCGCCAGGTACAGGGCGTGCATGAGGGCCTCGGCGACGGATTCCGTCGTGGGGTGCTCATCCAGCAGATCCCTCAGCTGCTGTGCCACGGCGGCCGGGTCGCCGCTGCGCACCTCGATGTCCGCCAGGCGTACGGCGGCATCCACCCGTCGGCGCCGCCATGCCTCGCGCACCCTCACCGGCCATCCTCCGCGCAGTCCGACGAGGGGTTCGCCGCGCCACAGGGCGAGGGATTCGCGGAGCAGCGCGGCCCGCCTGTCCTGAGGCTGTCCGCTCACGTGAGCCAGCGCCACCAGTCGGTGGAACCTGCGCAGGTCGACCGCATCGGGGTCGAGGTCCAACTGGTAACCGCCGGACCGGCGCAGCACCGGCAGCCATCCCCGGCCACCGCTGTCCGGCTCCTCACCCAGGCGCCGAATGCGGCATATGTGAGCGTACAGCGCGCGGCGCGCCCCTTCCGGGGGGTTCGCGCCCCACACCCGCTCGATCAGCACATCGACGGGCACCGCCCGGCCGGCATCGACCGCCAGCGCGGCCAGCACGGCCCGGCGTTGAGGCGGCCCCGCATCCACCGAACGCTCCCGCAGCACGACTTCCACCGGCCCCGACAGACACAGCCGTACCACCATATCCAGCCCCCGTTCACCTTTTCTCCACGGTCCTCGCGCAGTCGCCACAGGGCGACAAGCTTTCGGCAAACTTTCAATCAATAACCAGCCGTCAGCCTGAACCCGGACATGCCGGGTCCCGCCACAGGCGACGGGCACCGGCCGGAAACCGACGCGGAGTTCGGTGCCCGCGAACACCACCCGCAGAGGGGAGTTGACCCGTGTACCGATCGAACACGGCGACGGCGGTCCGGTGGAACGGCTCACCACCGGCGCCCTCGACGGCCGGAGCGCCGCGGCGTGGCGTACTGGCGGGTGCCTTCGCGCTGCTGTCCGTCCTACGGCAGATCGAGGACGCGAGTCTCACCGCCCTGGCGTCCGCCAGCGGCCTGCCCAAGACGACGGCGTACCGGCTCCTGGAGCAGTTGAGCGACCTCGGGGCCGTCGAACACCGGCAGGGCCGGTACCGCATCGGTCCGCATCTGTTCCAGCTCGGCCAGGGGTGGCAGCCATGTCCCGAGCTGCGTCCCGCCGCACGACGGCCATCGCGACGGCTGGCGTCCGTCACCGGGACAACGGTGGGACTCGCCGTGCTGTACCAGGGACAGACGATGATCCTGGACTGGACGACCGGACTGGACACGACGCCTCCGCCGGTGAACGACCGGTCGCTCTGGCCGTGGTACACGGCGGCCGGGAAGGTCCTGCTCGCCATTTCCCGCTCCGAGCTGCCCTTCGCTCCCTTGCCGGACACTTGGCCGGACGAGGCGGCCGCCATCCGCCGGCGCGGAGCCGCTTTCGACCGGGAGGAGGTGCTGGAAGGTGTGTGCTGCACCGCGGTACCGGTGCTGGGGCGCAGCGGTCTACCGGTGGCGGCGCTGTGCGTGCTGACCGATCCGCAACACCGTCTGGACCGCCTCACCGAGGCCGCCCGGCGGACCGCGACCGCCATCGGCGCGGCGCTCGGCCACCGGCGATGACCCCGCCCCGCACTCCCCGAGTTTCCGCCTCCCCGGTTCCTTGCAGGTGTTCCGGCCCGCGGCCCTGATCCCCTGTTCCACTCAGCGGCACAGCGGGCGACAGGACACCGCCCGGTCGGCAGGCTGTCCACGCCGGCCGGGTTCCTCGTACCGCGCAGGCACACCGAGCTCCGACGGTCTGCTGGGAGGGCCTCATGAAGTCGTCCGCGACCCGGCCCGGGACCAGTGGGGACGCCCGCACCCCGCGCGGCGCCGTGGCCCGCGCCCGCTCCAGCGGCCCACTGGGCCTCTTGACCGCCGAGTTCGACGGTGTTCACGACGTGTGGCGTTCGGCCCCGGGGATGGTTTACGTGGCCGGCCCGGAGGCGGCCCGGGCGGTGCTGGGCAACCGACCGGCCATCGTGGCCGAGACGTCCGACTTCTACCGGACCCGGCACGGCGTCTTCGGGCCGCGGGCCGCGCAGGCGGAGATCGGCCGTGCGGCCCGCGCCCTGATGCACCACCACCTCGACGCCCGGCGGTCGCAGCTGCCCCGGCTGATCCACGAGCGCCTCGCGCCCCGCAGTTCCTGGCCGGACGCGGGGAACCTGCTCGTCCACGAGCACCTGGCGGATGTCCTGCTGCACCCGGGCGCGCCGATCTCCCTGCGTACGACGGTCGACAAGGTCGTCACCCGCGCTGTGCTGGCGGGTGCCCGCAGGCGCCACGCACCGCCGTCCAGGCTCCTCCTCCGCCACCGCGCGTCCGCCGCGCTGCAGGCCGAGATACGCGCCCGGCAACACCTGCGACAGCACCACGGCGGCAGCGCCGGCCCCCGAGACCTGCTCGATGTCGTGGTGGACGGCTGCGGTCCCGCGACGGCGTCCCACGATCTCGCCGAGGTCTACCTGTCTTTCCTGTTCGCCGCGGTGGGCTCCATCGGCTTCGCCCTCGGATGGTCGGTCCACCTTCTCGGCACCCACCCCGGCTGCCCCGCGGCGGCACCGGACCGGATCGTGCGCGAGGCCCTGCGCCTGTGGCCGGTGGCCTGGCTGTTCGCCCGTACGCCGCTGCGGACTCTGGAACTCGGCGGGACGACGGTGACGCCCGAGGACCGGCTCGCTGTGTGCACCTACCTGGTGCACCGGCATCCCGCGTACTGGGAGCGGCCCGACGAGTTCCTCCCGCAGCGCTGGGCGGCACCCGTCTCCCGGGCCGCCTACCTCCCCTTCGGGCACGGGCCGCACACCTGTGCCGGAGCGACCGTCACCCTCCGGCTCCTGGAGGACATCGTCGGCCTCCTCATCCATGACTGGCAGCTGTCGGTCATCCACGACGGCGGCGGGCCCCAGGTGGGCCCGGCGCTGGCTCCGCCGCGCTTCACCGCTGTGCTGAGCACACGTGCCAACAGCTCCGGAAGGAGGTGAACCCCCATGCGCGCGTTGTACCGCCAAGTGAAATCGGCTCTCAACATCCGACGCCAGTACGAGTACTTCTGGTACCTCTACCACCACATCTGACCGGCCCGGCGCGGGGACCCACGCCCGGCCGGCTCCCCGCGCCACGTAGGGGGAACGCTCGCCATGACCACTCCCCAGCACCCCGACGACTTCCTGCGTCTCATGCTGATGCGCAGCGCGGCCGAGGACGGGATCTTCTGGGTCGACGACGAACGGCTCGCCGTGTTCGATCCGGAAGCGGCCCGCCGGGTCAGCGCCACGAACTGGCACCGGTTCGTCATGCACGACCGACTGGTCGACATGGTGCGGCGGCGCCGGAGTCCCGAGGTGCGGTGGAGCCGGGTGAGGTCCGCCTGGCTCACCCAGCTGCACGCCCTGGCCACGCCGGAACACCACGGCCGGCTGATGGAGCGCATGGCACAGGTCATGGACGCGCGGCTCGACCGGGACGTGGACCTCACCATGCTCGGCCAGGACGTGGCCGTGCGGTCGTTGCTGCCGCTCGCGCTGTCGGGCCTTACCACCGGTGAGGCGGACCTCGTCCGCCGGGACCTGGAGATGAAGCTGCTGCGGCTGGTCTCGCCCGACCCGGGCAGCACCTGGCACCACCTGCGGTTCGTCGCGGTCCAGGTACGGTCGGGACTGGTCGTGCGCCGGGTCCTGCGCCAACGCGCCCGCGGGCGGCGAAGCCGCGAACCGGACCTCGCCGACCCGATCGTCGACCTGCTGCCCGAACTCGGCATGGACCGCGCCCTGGACGTGGTGACGGCCGTCCTCACCGCCATCGGCGGCCCGCCGGGCACGGCCGCCGCGAGCGTGCTGTACGAGTTCGCCCGCCGCCCCGAGTGGCAGCGGCGGCTCGCCGATGAGCTGGGTGCCGTCGACTCCGCCGCGTTCCGTACGGCACCGCCGGACGCGGCCCCGGTGACCCACCGCTTCGTCAAGGAAGTGCTGCGCCTGTGGAGCCCGCCGCTGCTGCTGGTACGACGCTCCACGGTCCCGTCCGACCTCGGCAAGACGCGACTGGCGCCGGGCGACTGGTACTTGCTGAGCCCGCACATGATCCATCGCGACGACCGCGTCTGGAAACGGCCCGACCTCTTCGACCCGGACCGATTTCTGCCCGGCGCGCCGCACGGCCCGGCGGACCGCACGTGCTACGTGCCGTTCGGCTGGGCGCCCAAGAAGTGCGTCGGCGCGAACGTCGCCATCGTCCAGCTGATGGCCCTGTGCCACCTGCTGTGCACCAGGTACCGCCTGACCGTGCACCGGCCGGACGAGGTCACGATGGCCTTGCGCTTCGCCCCGGTACCGGAGAACTTCCGGGGGCGACTGGCCCTCAGGTAGCGAGGGCCGATTTCTCAGTGAGCCTTTTCCAACCTCAGTTTGAGCATGCCAGGTGCAGGGTGAGGATGGCCTGGGCGAGGCTGGTGATACGGCTGGTAGAGCATCGCAGTTTGCGCATGAGCCGCCCCCGGCTGGGTGGACGAGCATGCGGAAAGCTCCTGGCAGGACGGCTCGGACTCGACACGCACCCGTCTACCAGGAGCTTCTCTACGCCCGGACCCCGCCCTCACCCCAGTGGCCCCGCTCCGCACGCAGGTTGAGGAAACCTCAGTGGGTGGTGGCATGAGGGAGCGCGCGCGGAAGTGCCCGGCGCCGATCAGGAGCGCGGGACGGTGGTCGAAGCGACACCGATCCCCTGCGTGCCCGCGTCGTGCCCGGCTACCTGCGGGCCGGGCGCGAGCTGGATTCGGTCGAGCTCGCGGCGCAGGGCCGAATCGGACTCCCCTCCGGCGTGCTCAGCAGTGCTCAGCGAGGAGCGGTATCGGCCGGGGGCCCTGCTCCCAGGAGCGCGAGGAGCCCGGGGAATCTCTTCTCGATGTCCGCGCGTCGTAGTCGGATGCCCTTGCGGTTGCCGTAGTCGATCTCGTCGATGAGACCTGCCTCGCGCAGGACCCGGAAGTGGTGGGTCTGGGTCTGCTTCGAGATCGGAAGATCGAACGAGTTGCAGCCCCGCTCGCTGTCGCTGCGGTCGGCGGCCAACTCCGTCATCACCGAACGACGGTGCTCGTCGGCGAGGGCGCGAAACACCGCACCCAGATCGAGCGCATCGGCCTTTGGGCCGCCCAGGTTCCTCCCGGCCACGCGGCACCTCCTTCAAGTACGACTTGCATCGTACCTGAAGGGCATGCTTCCCTGAGGTACGAAATTGATCGTACCTTGGTCCGGTTGCACCGCCCCGTGCCGCCGCTCCCTCGGACCCGGCCCGGCACTCGCCGGGGACCTGGTCATCGACATTCCGAGAGGTCATCGTCATGAAGAAGCCCGAGGTGCTGATAGTCGGTGCCGGAATCGCAGGGCCCGCACTCGCGTACTGGCTCTCCCGGAACGGCTACCGGCCGACGGTCGTCGAACACGCCCGGCAGCTGCGCTCCGGTGGCAGCGCGATCGTCGTGAAGGGGCCCGCGATCCCGGTCGCCGAGCGCATGGGCATCCTCCCGCAGCTCCGCGAACTCGCCACCCGCAACCGGTCGCTGACCCTGCTCGACCCCGGCGGCAGGCGCATCCTGCAACTCCCGCTCACCTCGGACAAGGCGCCGACGGTCGAGGTGACCCGAGCCGACCTGTCCGAGGTGCTCCACCGGTCGGCGCAGACCGAGGCCGAGTTCGTGTTCGACGACACGGTCACCGCTCTCGACCAGGATGAAGACGGGGTGGACGTCACCTTCCGGCGGTCCGCGCCACGGCGCTTCGACCTGGTAGTCGGTGCCGACGGGATGCACTCCACCGTACGGCGCCTGGTATTCGGGCCGGAGCGGCAGTTCGCGAGCGACCTGGGCCTGTACGGCGCGACCGTCCCGCTGGAACCCGACGCCATCGAGGACCCGACCGAGATGACGATGCTGACCGTGCCGAACCGGATGCTGGTTCTCCACCCCTCGCGGACCACCCCGCTCGCGATCTTCACCTTCCGGGCCGCACAGCCGGCGCCCCACGACCGCAAGAACATCGCCCTTCACAAGCAGACCGTGGCCGACGCCTACGCCGACGTGCGGTGGCGGGCACCGGAACTCGTGGCAGCCTTCCTCGACCACCCGGCTCCGTTCTTCGACCCCCTGACCACCCTCCGGGTGCCCTCGTGGTCCCGCGGACGGGTCGTACTGCTCGGGGACGCGGCGGCGGCGACGGCCCTGCTGGGCGACGGGTCCAGCATGGCGATGGCGGGCGCGTACGCCCTCGCGGAAGAGCTCGCCGCCCATCCCGGAGATCACGCCCGCGCCTTCGCCGCCTACGAGTCGCGGCTCCGCCGTGAGGTAGGCCCGCGGCAGCGACGCGTCGGTCTGCTCTCCAGGCTCATGGTGCCCCGCACCCGGCCGGGCCTCGCGGTGCGCAACGCGGTGGGCCGCGCGGTCGGTCGCACGAACCGGATCGCCTCTCGCGAAGCCGCGAACCGGTAGACCGGGTCCGCACCGACCGGTCACCGGTCGGTGCGCAGCTCCGCGGTAGCTCTCAGCCGGGTCGGCGCCGCCATGTCCGAATAACCGCACCCACACCAGGATCCGCTGCCCCGGCGAGCAAGCCATGGCCGCTCTGAAGGGCTGGTGCCGCCCGCAGAAACTCCGCTGTAGCACCAACCGGGTCACCGCCATCGTGAAGACCATCCCCGCCCTTCGTCACGCCTCAACCTGAGGTCGGAAAAAGCTCAGTGGCAGTACCGCCGCACACCCGCAGTCGTGCACTGGTGGCGGCCCTGTTCGAGGTGACCGACTCCGCACACCGACTGCACCGCCTCCCTGACGCCGTACAGCGCACCGGGCGAACCGTCAGCGTCGGCCTGCGTGGCCGCTGATCCGGGGTGTGAGCGTGTGAAGTCCCACCGGGAGCAGACGGGTTCCGATGAGCGGAACAGAGCATGACCGGGAGACCGCGGGCGTATCAGACTTCCGACTGCGTCATCTGAGCCGCAACCGTCGGAGGGTGCCGGATCATTCGGCTCCGCGCACCTCAAGACAGTGGGGAATCGCCATGGAAGCGCAATCTCTGTTGCATGAATTACGTGACACCGCATACCTGGACGGAATCGACGTAGGCACCTATCTCGACCTGGCCCGCGAGCAACACCCACAGCTGTACGCGGAACTCGACTTCGGCCGGGACGGCGCCCAACAGGCCCTCGAATCGCTCGCCCAGGTGTTCAACGAGTTCGAGACCGACGACCGGGAGAACGGTCGCGGAGATTCCTATCGCCGAGCTCAACAGAACATCGCCGTACGGATGACGGGAATCCGCCGGCTCTTCGAACTGGCCGGTGGAGTACGGGACGTACGGGACCTGCCCCCCACGTGGCGCACCCTGGACCTGCTCGCGGGCGACGGGCTGCTCACCCGAGCCCTGCAAGTGCTGGCACCGCAGGTGCGCGGCGGCGTCATCAGCAGCGACATCGCGCGCACGATGGTGACCGCGGCGCTGGCCGCGGGCCTGCCCGCGATCCGGCAGGACGCCCGGTTCCTCTTCATGCGGAACGCCACCATGGACGCCGTCATCCTGGCCTACGGAAGCCACCACGTGCCGCCGGACGACCGCACCACGGTGTTCCTGGAGGCCGCGCGGGTGCTGAGGCCGGGCGGACGGTTCGTCGTCCACGACTTCGAAGAGGGCTCGCCCTCCGCGCGCTGGTTCTCCGAAGCCGTCCACCGGCACTCCGCGGCCGGCCACCCATACCGGCACTTCACGACGGAGGAATTACGGCGGGGCCTCGGCGCGGCCGGACTGCGCGACATTCGCGTCCAGCGCGTCTACGACCCCTTCATCATGCACGCGGCCACACGCGAGGACGCCGTCGGGCAGCTCGCCGACTACATGCACGACATGTACGGCCTGTGCGGTCTCGACCGCGGCGACGCGACACGGGAATCGGTACGTGCGCGGGTCTGGAACCTGTGTGAGGAGTGTTTTCGCTTCGGCTCCCACGATGGTGGTGCCGACCGTACCGACACGTGGCCGCGAAGTCCCGCCGTGTACCGCGTGGGCGGGCAGTGGGTCGCGGAGATTCCACGTATCGCGCTCGTCGGAGTGGGCGAAAAATAGCCCGCCCCACGCACGCAAGGAAAACCAAGGGAAGCAAAGGCAGGAGAACAGGGGGGGCTTGGAAGATGTGTGGAATCGCCGCGGAATTACGGCCGCGCACGCCGGGAGAAGTGACCGTCGCGCGTATCGGGAAAATGCTCGCGGAGATCACGCACCGCGGTGACCCGGAGAACTCGGGAGGGGTCCGCGGGCTGCCGGGAGCGGCCCTGGGCTGCAACCGGCTGGCCATCGTGGACCGGGAGTCGGCGATCCAGCCGATGTCCGACAGCACCGGCGACCTGTGGGTCGCGTTCAACGGAGAGATCTACAACCACGCCGCCCTGCGACGCGAACTGCGCCGCCTCGGCCACCCCGTCCGCACCGGCTCGGACACCGAGATCCTGCTGCACGGATACCGGGAGTGGGGCCATGACCTGCCCGCACGTCTGGACGGCATGTTCGCCTTCGTGGTGTACGACGTCGCCCGCCGCGCATACCTGGCGGCCCGCGACCGGTTCGGGGTCAAACCGCTCTACCGGGCCACGGACGGCGACGCCGAGTACTTCGCGTCGGAGATGAAGTGCTTCCTCCCCTTCGGGCCGACGCCCGAGGTCTTCCCGGCCGGTCACTGGACGGACGGCAGCACCACGGTCCGCTACCACGAGGAGCCCGAACGGCCGGCGGCCGGGGCGGACAGCTCGCTGGTCGCGGAGTTCGGGCACCTGCTGGACGAAGCCGTCCGCAAACGGGTGGCCACGGACCTGCCGATCGGCGTCATCTACAGCGGCGGTCTGGACAGCGCCTCCGTGCTGGCCCTGGCGGCACGGCACCATCCCGACGTCACGGCCATCTCGGTCGGCTTTCCCGGCTCGTCCGACCTCACGTTCGCCATCAGGTCCTGCGCGGACCTCGGCATCCGCCATGTGGTGCGGCACCTGACCCTCGACGGCCTGGTGCGCGATCTGCCGGAGCGGGTCCGGGAGGCCGAGACGTTCGAGACGGTCGACATCATGGACGCCTCCGTCATGGCACCCGCCTTCGAGACCGCCGCCGAACTCGGCCTCAAGGTCGCCCTGGTGGGAGACGGCAGCGACGAACTGCTGGCCGGGTACGACCTCTTCCGGGAGCACCCCGACCCCGTGGAGCTCATGCGGTACCGGGTGGGGAACCTGCACCGTACCGATCTGCAGCGGGTCGACCGGGTGTCGATGCACCGCACCGTCGAGGCCCGGGTACCCTTCCTCGACCGCGACCTCGCCGATTTCGCCTGGCGGCTGCCGATGGACGTCAAGTACCGCCACGGCACCGAGAAATGGATCCTGCGGGAGGCCATGGTCGGCATCCTCCCGCCGTACCTGGCCCGGCGCCCCAAGATCCGGATGCCCGAAGGCACCGGCCTGCTGTATCAGTTGCTGGAACACGTCAAGGGGCAGTGGCCCGGCCGGGCCCCCGGCCGGGACCCGGAGCTGCGGCGCCGGATCGGACTGGACCAGCCGGACGCCGCGTACCTCCTGGAGCTGTACCTGGAACACGGCTATCCGCTGCCCCGAAGCCGTCACAAGCGGCCCGGCTGGGACTTCGCCCCCCACGGCTACTTCGCCTTCTCGGGCGCCGGGGCCCACTGACCGGTTCCGTCACCTGACGAGGAAGCCCGGCCGGGCAGTCCGTCGGGGAGCCCTGTGAGGAAGCCCGGCAAGGAAGCCGGAGGAAGAAAGCAAGAAGAGGAAAGGGACGACCCTATGGGGGATTCAACAGTGCTGCTGGTGTACGCCCGGGGCGGGCCGCCACCGAGCGACGCCATTCCGAAGGTCGCGGCCACCACGGACCGCCTCCACCTGTTGCTCCTCGACCCGCTGCCCCTCCCGGCGGTCGCCCTGGCGACCCGGTGCTGCACCTCGGTCACCGACCTCACCGCCGACCGCCCGGAACCGGGTGGGCTGATCGACAGGATCGTCGCCCTGGCCCGCCACACCGCGGCCGACGCGGTGCTGACCTTCTCCGAGTTCGCGCTGCTCGCCGTCGCCGAGGCCGCCGAGCGGCTCGGCCTGCGCGGGCCCGGTCCGGGCGCGGTCAGAGCCCGCAGCAAGCGCCTCATGCGGAGCACCTGGGCGGGCGCGGACCTGCCCGTACCCCGCTTCCGGTACGTCGACTCGCTCACCGACCTGGAACGGGCCTGGGCCGAACTGGACCCGCCCGTGCTGCTCAAGTCGGCGTGGGGCGCCGGGTCGATCGGCCAGGTCGTCCTGGAACGGGGGGCCCAACTGGCCGGCGCGTGGAGCCACATGCTCGGAGCGCTGACGGCGGCGAGGGCCCGCGGCATGAGCGAACTCAAGGCCGGCGAGGCCGGCCACGAACTCATCGTGGAAGAACTCATCCCGGCCACCACCGAGTCCTGGTACGACGGATCCGGCTACGGTGACTACCTCAGCGTCGAGGGAATGGTCGTCGACGGCGTCTACCACCCGGTGTGCGTCACCGGGCGGCTGCCCACGGTGCCCGACTTCACCGAACTGGGGAACATGGCGCCCTGTGTGCTGCCCGAGGCGCTTCAGCACACGGTCTCCGAGCTGTCGCGGCGGGCGGTCGACGCCCTCGGCCTGGGGACCTGCGGTACCCACACCGAGATCAAGCTGATGGCGGGCCGCCGCCTGTGCCTGCTGGAGACCGCGGCCCGGTTCGGCGGCCTGCTCCTCACCCAGCAGATCGAGGCCATCCACGGTGTGGACCTGGTCAGTGCGCTCACCCGGGCGCACCTCGGGCAGGATCCGGGCCTGCCGGACGGGCTGCTGACCGGCCCCGGACGCTGCGCGGCCGGCTCGGTCAACATCCTCGCGACCGACTCCCGTGGCCGGCCGTGGACGACCCGGCCGCTCTTCATCCCCGAGGCGGTGGACTGGGACCGCCTGTTGTCCCCGGGCAGCGGTATCCGGGTGGCACCCGATTTCACGGTCCCGTCCGGCACCCTCATGCACCGTTACCGGACCGGCCACGGCTCCCTGAACCTGGCGGGTGTCCTCCTCCTCACGGCACCCACCCCCCAGGTTCTGCTGCGCGATTCCTACGCGGTCCTCAACGGTCTCGAAAAAGCCTTGCCGGGCACCGCCCTCGCTCATGGCTGACCGGCCCCGGCCGCACCTCGCACCAGGCCGCCGGACCCCTGGTCCTCCGCGCGCCGGGGTGATGACGACCTGGCGCGAGGCGCCGCCCGCGGCCCGCGCCCTGATCGGCGGCATGTTCGTCAACCGGCTCGGCGGCTTCGTCCAGGTGTTCATCGTCCTCTACCTGACCGGCCTGGGGTTCTCCGCGACGCAGGCGAGCCTGACGCTCGCCGCGTACGGCACGGGCTCGGTGGCCGGAGTCCTCGCGGGCGGCCGACTGTGCGACCGCGTCGGCGGGCACGCCACCATCGTCGGGTCCATGGTGGTGTCGTCGGTGCTGCTGCCCGTTGTCCCGTTCACCCGCAATTTCACCGTACTGCTGCTCGTCCTCGCCCTTCAGGCGGCCGCCGGGCAGGCCTACCGCCCGGCCGCGGCCGACCTGCTGAGCCGTATGCTGCCGGCCGACCGGCACGTCATGATCTTCTCGATGTACCGATTGGCGATCAACCTCGGCGCCGCGGCGGCCCCGCTGCTGGGCGCGGCACTCGTCGCCCAATCGTACGAACTCCTGTTCTTCACGGAGGCGGCCGTCGGCCTGATCTACGCGGTGGTCGTCGCGCGCTACGTGCCCGGGCAACGACGCCGGGAACCAGTGGCCCGCGCCCGCCCGGGCTCACGCGGACGCGGCTACCGTCCGCTGCTCGCCGACCGCCGTTATCTGCTCCTGCTCCTCGCGATGCTGATCAGCACCCTGGTCTACGTCCAGTACCTGTCCGTCCTGCCGCTCGCCGTCCACGACCGGGGCCTGTCCACCACGGTCTACGCGGTGCTCATCGCGGTCAACGGACTCACCGTCGTCGCCTTCGAACTCCCGGTCAGCCGCTTCACCCAGCGGTGCCGCGTGCGGCCGGTGGCCGCCGCGGGAACGGCACTGACCTGCCTCGGTATGACGCTGTACGGACCGTACTGGGGCATCGCGGGACTGGTCGTCGCGACCCTGACATGGTCCTTCGCGGAAGCCCTGTCGGCCCCCACCCTCTTCCTGGCCTACCCGGCCAGGGCAAGCCCGCCGGACCTGCGGGGCCGCTACCTGGGCGCGGCGAGCGCGATGTACGGCCTCGGATCCACCGCGGGCCCGGCTCTCGCGGTCGCCGGCTGGGACGTGCTCGGCCGCTCCCTGTGGTGGTGGTCGGCCGTCGCCGGGCTGCTGGCCGTACCCGCCGCATGGGCAGGCGTACGGCCCGATGCACACGGCGACGGCTCACGTCCGGCCGTCGGCCCCTGACCCGGCCCATCGAAGACCCGGTCGGCCGAGGGCACCGCGCAGGGCGTCGGGCCTCGATACGCGATGCGGAACAGCCCCTTCTCCCAGCGGGTCACAACACCCGCCTGCTCGCTCGCCCGCCTGCAAGCCCCCGACCGGCATGAGCGCGCAGATCTCCGAACACGCCTCCCTGCGTCCGCTTCCCCGTCCCCCCGTGTCCGCCTCTCAAGTTCGGCGAAGGCGACGGCTGGCGCATCCTCGCCACCTGCCCCGGCCGGCGAGCCCGGCTCGTGCCGGGCCAGGCCGCGGTCGAGCGGCTCGCTCTCCTCCGCCTCGGCCCGGGGTGCGGCCTCGTCGGTGAGGCGGTGCCGGCGTGCCGTCCACGCCGTAGTGTCACCGCCGCAGGCCCGCACGTACGCCAAGACGACCGGCAGGGACGGCGGCCTGGTCGCCCGAAGCGGCCTGGGCCAGCGTCGCCACCAAATAGCTTGCCCTCTTGGCCATCTCGCGGTAGGTCGGCCCGCCTGCTTCCCGGCGCAGCGTGCATAACTCATACGCGAACTGCTCGACCGGGCCCGCTGTAGGAGCCCAGCAGCTTCCCCTTGCGTCCCGCCATCGAGCCTCCCCGCCAACTGCTGCCGCTCGGTGCTCGGGGCGGCCAGGCCAGGCAGCGCCCAAAGGTGCGGCAAGAGCGTTTCTGGGGCGTGGTCGTAGTTCTTGTATCCGGCCGAGCGCCGGACGCATTCGGCATTGAGCTCGGGCGGGGCCGCAGGTAAGACTGGCTTTATGGCCGAGCAGCGTCTCCCGGGCGGCAGGACAACTGGAGCGGTGCTTCGTGGTGGCGCAGTCCACCGGCCCGTCCAGCCGTGGACACCCGCGGTCCACGCGGTGCTGCGCCATCTGGAGGCCACCGGGTTGGAGGGCGCGCCCCGGGTCCTGGGAGTGGACGACCAAGGGCGCGAAATCCTGACTCACCTCGACGGGGAAACGGCGGGCGAGAACCTTCCCTGGCCCGCCTGGGTGTACTCACAGACCGCGCTGGAGGACCTCGGCCGGTGGGCCCGCAGGCTGCATGACGCGACCCGGTCCTTCGTGCCGCTACCGGGTGCGCGCTGGCTCGCCGGCCAGACTTGGCGCCCCGGCCTGGTCATCGGCCACCATGACGCCGCTCCGTGGAACGCGGTGTGGCGCGACGGACACCTGGCGGGCTTCTTCGACTGGGACACCGCCGGCCCCTCGACACGCGAGTTCGACCTGGCTTTCATGGCGCTGACCTGGGTCCCCCTGCACGCGCGCACCTTTGCTGAACGGACCGGATTCACCGCCTTCGAAGACCGCTCCCAGCGGCTGCACCGGCTGCTCGATGCCTACGCGTACGAAGGCGACCGCTCGGCATTCGGGACCGTGGTGGCCATGCGCGCCAGGACCAACGCGGAGGTCATCCGCCGTATGGCCGCCGATGGCGACCCGGTCTACACCGCTCTGGAACCGATCGCCACCGAACTGGACCAGGCCGCCCGCGAAGTCGACATGCTGCCTGCCTCCTTCTGGCAGCCCCCACCCCGCGGCTAGCGGCCCCGTCGAAACCAACTTCCCGCTGGAGTACCTGCGTGAGGCATATAGCGGCGGTTCAGAGCAGGATCCGGACCATACACGGCCCAACGCTCCCCCAACGACAGCCCCGCCCAGCATTACCGCAGGTCAGCGCCACCATGATCTCTGTATCACCAGCAGGCGAAGAACCTGTTGGCGTCGTATTCGCCGAAGAAGCTCGGGCTCTTCTGAGCGCACAAGAAAGGGCGCCTGCCCTGGGCTTTGCCCGTCAGACGCCTTCCGCTGGGCTCACTCAGAGCCAGGACCGACTTCACCCCGCGGGAGCGGTTCCTCCGCTGAGTCGATACCAATCCCGCAGAAACTGCTCGATGAGCCGGTTGGCCTGCTCGTGGACGCCGCAATGGCCTGCCCTGTTCCGGAACAGCCGCCCGTCCGGTGCCACGCCGAACCGTTCCATGTACGCCCTGAGCATGCGCACGAACTGTGGCGGGATGGGCACCGGCCGGGTCGCGGTGACCGCACGGCGCTTGAGCGCGTCCACCTCGTCCACCTCGTGCACCTCGTGCACCGGACCGTCGTCCTTCTCGTCACCGGTGGTCCGGTCACGGCGCACGGTCGCCGTTGCCGACAGGAGGGCCTCGGCGTCCTCGTCGTAGAGGTCCAACCCGAACGAGCCCGGTCGACGAACCGCACCGCCGCAGCCAGAACAACAGCATCGCCGCATGACGGCGGCACCCTCGCCCGCAGGTGCCGCGGCACCGAGCGAGAGGGCAAGCGGGTCCGGCGGCGAAGGCGAGCAGCGGATCGTGCAGCTCATCGGCCACGCCGCGGGAGTCCAGCGGTGCGGCGGCGTCCGTGCGCTCCAGCTCACCCAGCCTGATGATCTGCAGCAAAAGCGTCCCAGCAGCGCCGACTTGCCGATGCCGCCGGGGGCGTGAGGGAGCCGGCGTCCGGATGGTATTCGAAGTGCCACCACTCGTTGTCATAGATGCGGTAGAGGCCGTAGCGGGCACCGTGTTCCTCTAGCCAGCGCGCGCCTTCGAACGGGCGCACATCCAGCGCGGTGCCCTTGACGTGCCGGGATTCCGCCGGTGGCAGTACGAACATCCGCGCCGCGGCCGGTGAGCCTACGCGGCGCACCTCCTTGTCGAACAACCGTTGCTGGACGAGGGGATCGCGGTATCCCGAGGTGAGGCCGATGAGCTGCCCGTGGCGCCAGAGCGCCGCAGCGCGTGCAGCGGTGAACGCCGCCCTGGCACCCTCGGTCAGCCCGGTGAGGTCCTCGGCAGGAAAACGGAGCGCCAGCGCCCAGCGGCAGGCCAGTTCGCGGGCGCGGCCGGGATGGCGGACGAACGCAACGGGCAGCAGGAGCACGGCGAGCACCACCGCAAGCAGGGCGAACAGCCGGTCACGGGGCCGAGGTGGGATGATGTGTGGTTCGTTCATGCCTCCAGTCGAGGGGGCGTGGTGTTGCCGGTCCGTATCCGGTTTTCGATATACCGGCGATATGCACCGACTCGTAGCATCTGACCATGCGTGTGTTAGTCGTCGAGGACGAGCCCTACATGGCAGAGGCCATACGGGACGGGCTCCGCCTGGAAGCGATCGCGGCCGACATCGCCGGTGACGGTGATACCGCTCTGGAACTGCTGAGCACCAACGCTTACGCCATCGCCGTCCTGGACCGGGACATCCCCGGGCCGACCGGCGACGAGATCGCCCGGCACATCGTGGCCGCCGGCGGCGGCATGCCGATCCTCATGCTGACCGCTGCCGACCGGCTCGACGACAAGGCCAGCGGGTTCGAGCTCGGCGCCGACGACTACCTCACCAAGCCCTTCGACATGCGCGAACTCGTGCTCAGGCTCAGAGCACTCGACCGCAGGCGCGCCCACAGCAGGCCGCCTGTGCGGGAGATCGCGGGCTTACGTGTGGACCCCTTCCGCCGCGAGGTCCACCGCGAGGGCCGCTACATCGCGCTCACCAGGAAGCAGTTCGCCGTGCTCGAAGTGCTCGTCGCTGCCGAAGGCGGTGTCGTCAGCGCAGAAGAGTTGCTGGAGCGGGCGTGGGACGAGAACGCGGACCCGTTCACCAACGCCGTACGCATCACGGTCTCGGCCCTGCGCAAACGCCTCGGCGAGCCCTGGCTGATCGCCACCGTGCCCGGGGTCGGTTACCGCATCGACACAGGGCCGGACGCCGATGGCCGGGGAGCGGAGCGTGGATAGGCGTCAAGGGTTGAGCGCCCGTCTCAAGCTCACCCTCAGCTACGCCGGGTTCCTCGTGATCGCGGGCGTCTTGCTGCTCACCGCCGTGTGGGTGTTCCTTCTGCGAGGAAGGTCGAACAGCCTCAGCTTCCCTGATCGGTCCGACTTCCTGCGCGTCTTCGACCCCAGCAATTTCGGCCCGATCGTCTTCATCCCGGCGGGAATCCTGGTGCTGGCGTTCCTGCTGGTGTTCGGTCTCGTGGGCGGGTGGATTCTGGCCGGCCGGATGCTCGCCCCGCTGACTCGCATCACCGATGCCACACGCAGGGTGGCGAACGGGCCGCTCTCGTACCGGATCCACCTACCGGGCCGCCGAGATGAGTTCCGCGAACTCGCCGACTCCTTCGACACCATGCTCGCGCGGCTCGAAGCCCACGTCGCCGAACAGCAGCGATTCGCGGCCAATGCCTCTCACGAACTGCGCACCCCGCTGGCGGTGACGCAGGCGCTTCTCGAAGTGGCCCGCAGCGATCCGAACCGCGACACCTGCGAGCTTGTCGAACGCCTCCGCGTGGTCAACACCCGAGCCATCGACCTCACTGAAGCATTGCTCCTGCTCAGCCGCGCCAACCAGCGGTCATTCACCAGGGAACAGGTTGACCTGTCCCTTTTGGCGGAAGAAGCCACTGAAACGCTCCTCCCCTTGGCAGAAAAGCAGGGCGTCACCATTGAAGCCTCCGGCGACATGGGCACCACCATCGGCTCACCGGCGCTCCTGCTGCAGATGACCACGAACCTTCTGCACAACGCGATCGGCCACAACCTGCCTGGCCAGGGCATGGTATGGGTGAATACCAGCGTCCGCCACGACACTGTTGTGCTCACTGTCGAGAATACCGGCGAGAAACTCACCTCACAGCTGGCCTCGACACTCACCGAGCCATTCCAGCGCGGCACCGAACGCTTGCACACCGGCCAAGCAGGTGTCGGCCTCGGCCTGGCCATCGTCAAAAGCATCACCGAAGCACACGACGGAACCCTCACCCTCACCCCACGCCCCGCCGGCGGCCTCCGCGTCACGGTGCAACTGCCCGCCGCGTCAGCGCACACACCAACAGGTCGGTCAGGCCTGACGAACGTCCGGATCTCCCAGGGGGAACCCGCTGCCCGCCCACGGCTGGAGCGGCGTCGTGGGTTTCGGCGGCCGAGCGCCAGGTGCGATGCGAACGAGTGGCCCAATGCTGTCACCAACCGATCTGTTGATCGCTGAGACGGCACGTGCAATCGACGGGCACGAGCACCCGAACAACGCCGCTTGCTGCTTCCCTGCCCACTTCGCGTCTCACCCGCCGCGTTTCGCCACCCCCAAGTGCCTCAGCCTCGGCGGGACATGTAGACGTCAAATGCCTTATAGAGCAGGCGATTCAGCGGCAGATCCCATTCGCCGAGATACTCCACGGCTTCGCCGCCGGTGCCGACCTTGAACTGGATCAGGCCCAGGTGCGGGCCGTTCTCGTCCACGGTGTCGGTGATGCCGCGCAGGTCGTAGACCGTGCATCCGGCAGCCAGAGTGTCAGTGATCATCTTCCACTGCACGGCGTTCGACCCGCGTACCGCCCGCTTGGCCGTGGTAGAGGCGCCGTAGCTGTACCAGGCGTGTTGCCCGACCCGGATCCAGATGGTGGCGGCAACGAGGTCACCTTCGTGGTGGGCGAGGTAAAGCCGGATCCGGTCCTTGTCCTCGGCCAGCAGCGCCTCGAACATGGTCGGGAAGTAGCTGAACGGCCGCGGGATGAAATGATCACGTTTCGCGGTCTCGAGGTAGACCCGATAGAAGTCGGGCAGGTCCTCGACGCCGCCCTGGGTCACGATGACGCCCGCTTTGTCGGCCTTCTTGATGTTGCGCCGCCAGAGCTGGTTCATCCCCTTGAACAGTTGATCTTCGTTCTTGCCGGCCAACGGGACCTGGAAGACCCAGCGCGGCTGCCCGGCCGAGAATCCTTCCCCTGCTTTCGGCGGGCGCCAGCCCAGATGCCGGAGCTGGGTGCGTGCCCGGGCGGCGGCGTCGTTGACAGTATCCGGCGGCACGTCGCTGAGCCTGGTGACCTCCGGGTCGGCAATCGCGGCCTTGATCGTCACAGCACTCCAGGTGCGGGCCACCACCGTCGTTCCGATGCGTATGGCGAATGCGCCAGAGCGCTTCAGGTGGTCCACCAACGGGCCGAGCCAGCCGGCCAGATCATCCGAGGCCCAGTCGATCACCGGCCCTTCGGGCAGGTACGCCAGCGACGCCTTGACCCCGGGCAGCCGCCGATACAGCACCAAGCCCGCGCCGACCAGTTGATCGCACTCGTCGAACCAGCCCAGCGACTCGGCTCCCCACTCACTCTTCACCGACGCCCAGGCTGGGGTCTGCAGGAAACTCACCGCAGGTCGGGACGCGTTGAACGCGGCGTGCTCCCCCGCCGTGATGGTCCGTACCCGAAAAGCCACAGCCGCTCCTACCTGTCGGTCATAGGTCGATCTACCAGCACATCGCGGGATCCGGACACGAGCGCGCCGGCGACCTCGTCGAGGCGCGCCCCACGGGAGGCCTTGACGAGCACCACATCGCCGGCAGCGAGCCGGCCGCGCAGCCATTGGACAGCAGCGGCGTTGTCGGCCAGCGCCACCGCCCGCTCTCCGGCGCCGTCGGCGAGCGTCCGGGCGCCGACCGCGACCACCACGTCGGCCCGGACGGCGGCGTACTCCCCGACGGCGCGGTGCTCGGCCTCGCTGCCGTCGCCGAGTTCGAGCATCTCTCCCAGGACGGCGATACGGCGCTTGCCCTCGATCGCCGCCAGCGCGTCCAGGGCGGCACGGGTCGAGTCGGGGTCGGCGTTGAAGGAGTCGTCGAGCAGCGTTGCGCCGCCGACGAGGTCACGCAGTTCCAGGCGCCACTTCGACAGCGAGACCGTGGGCAGCGCCGCTGCGGCCGCATCGAGGGAGACGCCGGCCGCCAGCCCCACCGCCGCGGCAGCGGCCGCGTTGAGGGCCTGGTGCGCGCCCACGAGTGGCAGCGCGACCGGAGCCCGGGCGACGGTGGTCCGCAGGGTGAAGGACGGCCGGGCGAGCCGGTCCAGTGCCACGTCGAGGAGGCGAACGTCGGCGTGTTCCGCCCGGCCGAAGGTCAGCGCCGGGCGGTCGGTGAGCGAGCGCATCGCGGCCACCCGAGGATCGTCGGCGCAAAGGACCGCGGTGCCGCCGGGCGCCAGACCCTGCACCAGCTCACCCTTGGCCCGGGCGATCGCCGCGCGCGATCTGAGATGGCTGAGGTGAGCCTGGCCGACGTTGAGGACGACACCGACGTCGGGCGCGACCAGGCCGGTGAGCTTGGCGATGTCGCCGATGCGGCGCACTCCCATCTCAAGGACGAGGAACCGGGTGGCCGCATCGGAACGCAGCATGGTGAGCGGCACGCCGAGCTCATTGTTGAGCGAGCCGACCGTGGCGACAGTCGGCGCGGCGCTCGACAGCACGGCTGCCAACAGGTCCTTGGTGCTGGTCTTGCCGCGGGATCCGGTCACCCCGACGACGGTCAGCCCCTCGCGCAGCCGGGCCACGACGTGGGCGGCGAGCGCCTGCAACGCGGCTTTGGCGTCCTCGACAACGACAGTCGGCAGCGCCGTGGGCCGGGAGCCGAGCACAGCCACCGCGCCGGCCCGGCCGGCCTGGACGGCGTAGTCGTGGCCGTCGACGTGCTCGCCGTCGAAGGCGACGAAGAGGCTGCCCCGCTCGGCCTGCCGACTGTCGAGCACGGCCGGCGCGGTCACCGTCACGGTGCCGTCGCCCTCGACCCTCCCGCCGACCACGGAGGCGATCTCGCCGAGGCTGAGCGGGATCATGCCTTGACCGCACAAGGATCGGCGCAGCGCATCAACAACCGGCCCATTGCAGTGGGGGCGGGCGGGGGCGGGCCGGCGAGGCAGAGGACGGCAGAGATTGGTTTGCTGAAACTCATGCCGTTCAGTCAAGAGAGCGTTATGTTGCCGGCGCGTATGCAGTTTTCGATACGCCGACGATATGTTGCCGACCAGCACGCCGCGAGAGCATGAATGCGGCCGGCCGACCGCGTCGGCTTCGCCCGTGGGACCGACCGGACAACCCGTCAGTTCGAGCATCAGGTCCGGCAGCAGTGTCGTCGGCCCGCCTGAGCGCCGCTTCGGGACCGCCCGGAGCTTCGAGGGCGACACGGCAACGTGTTGCACATGCTTCCGCTGGCATTCTCTGCCGGGCTGGGGCTCACCCTTGGCGATCAAGGCGGGCATCGTCCTGCGCGTGCAGCGGCCGGCAACATATCGTCGGTGTAGCAAAAAACGCATACGTGCTGGCAACACCGCGCTCTCTTGACTGGACGGCATGAGTTCCAGCGGACCCACACGAGCGGCGGCATGCCGCACCCGAGCGTCGGCGCCGTCCACACGGGCTGTCTCGGCAACGGGAATCACGGTCTATGGGTGCGAGCAGGATGAGGCCCTTCTCTTCCGGGAAATGGCTCCTCGCTTCGGCGTGGTGCCGACCATCACGAAGGAAGCGGTATCCGAAGCCAATACCGGCCTGGCAGCCGGGAACCGATGTGTCAGCATCGGCCACAAGACGCACGTCACCCGTGCCACGCTCATCGAGCTGAGCCGCGCCGGTGTGGAGTATCTCTCCACACGAAGCGTCGGATGCAACCACATCGACGTGAGCTACGCGGAGAGCGTCGGTATCTCCGTCGGAAACGTGACGTATTCTCCCGACAGCGTTGCCGACTACACGCTGATGCTGATGTTGATGGCTGTGCGCCACGCGAAAGCCACCCTCCGCCGCGCCGATACCCATGACTACCGGCTGAGTGAGATACGCGGCAAAGAGCTGCGCGACCTGACGGTCGGAGTGGTCGGCACGGGGCGTATCGGCACAGCAGTCATCGACCGGTTGCGAGGCTTCGGCTGCCGCGTGCTGGCCTACGACAACCGTCCCGCGGCCTCCGCCGATTACGCGCCGATCGACGAGCTGCTCCGGCACAGCGACATCGTCACGCTCCACACCCCGCTCACCGCAGAAACCCGCCACCTCCTCGATCATCGGCGTATCGAGCAGATGAAACACGGTGCATTCATCGTCAACACCGGACGCGGCCCGCTCATTGACACCGAAGCCCTTCTGCCGGCGTTGGAAAACGGCAGATTGGGCGGCGCGGCGCTGGACGTTCTCGACGGCGAGGAAGGAATCTTCTACACCGACTGCCGAAACAAGCCCATCGAGAACCGCTCGCTGTTGCGACTGCAAGAGATGCCGAATGTGTTCATCAGCCCACACACGGCCTACTACACCGACCACGCGCTGCGCGACACCGTCACAAACAGCCTCATCAACTGCCTCGACTTCGAAAGCGGGAAAACATGGACAGGTTGAAGATCGGCATCATTTTCGGGGGCTCTTCCGAAGAACACCCGGTCTCCGTCAAGTCCGCCCAGGAGGTTGCAAAGAACCTCAACACGGATACCTACGAACCGTACTGGATCGGCATTACGCAGTCCGGCGCCTGGAAGCTCTGCGGCTCCCCAGGCGTCGACTGGGAGAACGGCGGCGCCCGCCCGGTCATGCTGTCACCGGACCGAAGCGTCCACGGGCTGCTCGTCCTGGGACAGGGAGGATTCGAAGTGATCCGCCTGGACCTCGTGCTGCCCGTTCTGCACGGCACACTCGGGGAAGACGGTGCGGTCCAGGGCCTGCTGGAGCTCTCCGGCATCCCTTATGCCGGCTGCGATGTCCAGAGCTCTGCGATCTGCATGGACAAATCCCTGACCTATACCGTGGCCAAGAGCGCGGGAATCGCCACGCCGCATTTCCGGGTGGTCGCGGAGAACGAGAAGGTCGACGCCGGCCAGTTTGCCTACCCTGTCTTCGTGAAGCCGGCCCGTTCGGGCTCGTCCTTCGGCGTCAGCAAGGTTGCCGGAGAAGAGGACTTGCCGAGTGCACTGGACGCAGCACGACAGTACGACTCGAAGATCCTGATTGAAGAGGCCGTGGCCGGCAGCGAGGTCGGCTGTGCAATCCTGGGGGATCCCTCCGCCCCGATCGCGGGTGAGGTGGACCGCGTAGCCCTCTCGCACGGATTCTTCAGGATCCACCAGGAGGACTCACCCGAGACCGGCTCGGAGAACTCGGTGTTCATCGTTCCCGCTGACATCTCCGAAGAGTCGCGTCGGCTCGTCCAAGAGAGCGCCAAGACCATCTACCGCACCCTGGGCTGCCAGGGGCTTGCCCGCGTGGACATGTTCCTCAAGGAGGACGGCCAGGTGGTACTCAACGAAGTCAACACCCTGCCCGGCATGACCTCCTACAGCCGCTACCCCCGGATGATGGCCGCCGCAGGACTGCCGCTTTCCGACGTGATAGACCGGCTCGTCTCCATGACGCTGCACCGGAAGAAGCGATGAACGACGACTTCGTGTACCTGGACGAGCTGGTGCCCGGCATCCGTTGGGATGCCAAGTACGCCACTCGGGACAACTTCACCGGAAAGCCGGTGGACGGATACCTGGCAAACCGGGTAGTCGGCACCAGAGCTTTGTGCACAGCCCTTGGGCGAGCGCAAGAAGAAGCCGCGCCCCTCGGCTTCGGATTACTTGTTTGGGACGGATACCGTCCGCAACGTGCCGTCGACTGCTTCCTGCGCTGGTCAGAACAGCCGGAGGACGGTCGGACAAAGAAGCGCCACTATCCCAATATCGACAGATCCGAGCTCATCGACAAGGGGTACGTGGCCGCCAAGTCGGGCCACAGCCGTGGCAGTACCGTCGACTTGACGCTCTACAGCCTCGCCACCGGCGAATACGCCCGCATGGGCGGCGGCCACGACCTCATGGACCCGATCTCACATCACGGAGCAAGAGGACTGACGCCCACCGAAGCGGGAAACCGCGAGCACCTTTGCTCCATCATGGAGAACTGCGGATTTGTTCGCTACGCCTGCGAATGGTGGCACTACACGCTGAGAAGCGAGCCTTATACAGATGCCTATTTCGACTTTCCCATCACGTGATGGAAACCTCCCTTACGTCTCACAGTGGGGAAGCCTGGACCGGAACGACGAGGTCGTCATGCGGCGTGCCGCCCCATCAGGTCTCGACGTCTTCCTGAGGCGCACCGATCCATCGCAACTGCACGACTGGGCCTCCGACGGGTACCACTCTCGCGAGGAATACCTGTTCTGGTCCCGCAAAGTATGCGGTTTGGCATGTCTGCAGTCCCTGCTCCATGGCTGGACGGAAACCCGACTGTCGATGCGTGAACTCCTTGCACTGGCTCTCGACTGGGGCTGCTACGTGGTGGAATCCCGGGGCAAGGTCCATGGACTGATCTACAGGCCATTCATGGCGTGGGTCAGCTCACAATTCGGGCTCACCTGCCAACTGATCGAGAACACGCCGATTCAAAAGTCCGCCCAAGCAGTGCACCCCGGGCAAGTCCTGATCGCTTCAGTATCTCCTGAGATCCGCGACCCGAGAACCTACGAACCGCGACGGGGAGGGCATCTTGTACTGATTCATGCGGTCCATGGCAGGATGGTGCGGTTCCATAATCCGTCGGGCTACTCCCACAATGCAGACTCCGCATCGCTACCCATGCGCATATTCGAGCGGTTCCATGCAGGACGAGGGATCCTGATCAGCGCGCCATCGTGAGGCCAGGCGAACCGGCACCACCCGCCTTTGTCACCGGCGGCCACTCGGTATTGACGGTCCGCTGAGTTGACATCAGCCCACGGCCGGGCGGGCGTTTGAGGGGCGTCGTTCCCACGGCGCGGTGCCCATGCAGGCGCGGTCGGCCAGTACCGGGATGCACTGGCGCTCGCAGATGCGGATGATCCGGGGGATGCGGGCGGCGGTCAGGGAACGCGAGTGAGATTTACAGCGCACAACCGGCTGGATCGGTCACCAGCTGGACGTTCACCCCCTGCCGACGACGCTCGGGGGAGCAGTCGGCTCGGCCGCCCCCGACGCGGTCGCACTCCGCCAGGGTGCGGTCGAGCAGGACGTGGTCGGGGTCGATGTCACGCGGCACACGCAGCAGGCCGGGGCACAGTCGGCGAGCACGTCGTTCACGGCGGTGGTGTAGGCATGATTGCAGCGCCGCAAGCCCCGGGTCCTCGCCACTGTGGTCGGTGCCGGTCAGCGCCCGCAACGTCTCCTCGTGTGCTGCGAAGTGAGCCTCGAAGACGTCCTTGGGACCGCTGTAGAACGTGAACAACTCCGGCTGCCCGATACCCGACGGCGGCACCTGCCCGCCACCGGTCAGCTGTGTCACCCCGTGTCCGAGCTGAGGTTGAGAACGAACTCGGCTGGCGAGCGCCTCGGCGGCCGGCTTGTCCGCCTTGGAGACCGTGCGATTCCACAGCATCACCTTGCGGTCAAGGCTGGGCCGGTATAATGCGTGAAGAGCTGGTGCCCCTGACGGTGACCTCGCCGGTCTCGCCGGGCCCGGACACACTGCCGTCGAGGCGGACGATGCGCACCCGCACCCCGGTCACCGTCCTGCCGATGGTTCGGGAGAACTGCTCGTCACTGTCGTACGACGTACCCACCGTGATCGTCGGGCACTCCGTCACCCCGTACTCATACCCGTGGACGACCGCGCGCCCCAGCTCCCGCACGGCTGCGAAGTAGGGGCGGTAGGCCGCCAGGGTCGGCGGTGGGGCCCCTTCCGCGATGTAGAGCACTCGCCCCCCTCGCCCGCGACCTTCCATGCCGTCGCCGTGCGGGCGAACCTTCGCCTTCACCTGGGACCAGGACACAGCGCGCGCCGGTCTCCGCCAAGATGAAGCCGACCTCCCGCTCGGTGCAGGGGGCACGGGGATCTGTACGGCGCCGAGCCGGCGAGCGCGACCGAGACGACGATCGTGTTTCGTTCGGGTCACTGATCCCAGTTACATCAATCCGCCGTGCCGCCTGCTTTGACGGGTTGTGCACCGCCGTGCGCTGTTGCGCTGCTGGCGGGTCCCACAGTCGGGCGCTTGTGTGTTCCACGGCATGATCCGGATGGCCGAGGCCGCCGTGAGGACGGGCGACGGCCGAGGAACTGCTCCACGAACCGCAGTGTCAGTGGTAGCTGCTGTACTACAACCACAGCCGGGAGGTCGGCGCAGCGCGCATCGACCGACCTGCTGAGACTCAGCCATGAGACACGTGGGAGACCTCGGATGCGTACTCTGATCAGCACCGCTTTCATTTCGCTCGACGGCGTTGCGGAGGCTCCGGGCGGCGAGCCCGGGTACCGGAACTCCGGGTGGACCTTCAAGGACGTCGAGTTCCTCCCCGAGGCGTTCGACATCAAGGGCCGGGAGCAGGAGGAAGCCACTGCGATGTTGATGGGCCGGACCAGCTACGAGGCGTTCAGCCCGGTGTGGCCGGGCATGGAGGACTTCGCCGGCTACAAGGTGGTGCCGAAGTACGTCGTCTCCACCACACTCACCGAGGACGACCTGGTGTCGAACTGGGGCGAGACGACGATCCTGCGCTCGCTCGACGATGTCGCCGCGCTGAAGGAGACCGAGGGCGGACCGATCATCGTCCACGGCAGCATCTCCCTGAACCAGGCCCTTTCGGATGCCGGCCTGATCGACCGATACCACCTGCTCGTCTTCCCGCTTCTGCTCGGGGCGGGCAAGCGGCTCTTCAGCGCCACGGACAAGGACACCCAGAAGCTGAAGCTCGTCGAGCACGAGGCCTACGCCAACGGTCTGCAGAAGAACGTCTTCGACGTCGTCCGCTGACAAGACTCCCGCACTCGCCCTGCCGTCGTGTCGCCGGGGGCGGCGCTCGCCGCAAGGATTTCCCCGGCGGGCGGACGTTGGATCACCGCGCAGACCAGAAGAAGGTGCCTGTCAGGATCTTCACAGCTCGCTCACTCGCAGTCGGATGCCCCGGCGCGCCCGTCGGGTACGGGGCACCATCCTGAGCACCGCGATCGGTGTGCCCCTCGTCGCCCAGGAACCGCTGATCCAGACCGCGGCTTGCGGTCTCATCTGGCCGCCCACGCTGACCGTCCACGCCGGCCGCGGGTGGCGAGTGCGTGGAACGCTTGCTTCGGTTCCCAGGGCATGCCGGGATAGGCCCGCTTGTCGGCGGGATAGTTGTTGTGCTCGTCCAGAACTTTGACTATGCGCACCAGGCCGGGGCCGAGGGTGACGCCGCCGGCCTCCATGATGGCTACGGGCTTGCCGTGGCCGCATTCCTTGCGCAGGCCAGCGCGATAGGCGGCCGCGTTGCGCAGGCTCCGGAAGGCGTCCAGGCCGACGATGTCGAACGGGGCCCGGTCCACCTCGTCCAGAGGGCAGGGGGCGTAGCTCACGCGGCCCCCGAAGAGGGGCCGCACGGCGTCGGCGGCCTCCCCCAGGAAGGCGTTGACCTTGTCAGGGAGGCCCTGGAGCGCGGCTTCGCGGCCGGGGACCGCCAGGACCAGAACGCACTCGTTGAGTGTGCCCCCGGGCAGGTAGCCACGGGCGAACACGCTGAGTTCGCAGCCGGTGACGAGGACGGCCTCGATGCCGTCGCGCCGCAGTCGCTCCGCCCGCTCGGCGCCGTCGGTCAACAGCGGCAGCATCTCGGCGTTGGACAGCTCGCAGGGAAACGGCGAAAACCAGACCTCCAGGCCCGCCTCCGGTGGGGTGGCTGTGTCTGCCGTACAGCGTCATCGTCCAAGTTGCCGTTGCGTCAGCGTCAAGGCCGTGGATGACCATGGGAACGGCGGCGGCTCAGAAGTCACTTTTACGGGTGGATGACGGCGTGCAGCCGCTCCCCCACCACCCAACCTGCACGTCGAATACCTGCCCCCTCCTCCTTGCAGAGGCGAGCAGCCGTTGCCCCGGCTCGCGTCTCATCACACGGCACGCGAGCCCGGGGCATCAGATCCCATCAGATCCAATACCGGAAGATGAGCACGGTGGCGGCGCTCAGGCCGATGGCCACCACGCACGCCCGTAGGAGTGCGGGGGACATCCGCCGGGCGACGCGGGCGCCGATCTGGCCGCCGAGGAGGGAGCCGGCCATCAGGAGAAGGGCCGGCAGCCAGGCGATGGGTGAGATCAGGATGAAGAGGAGGGCGGCGGCGGCGTTCACCACGCCGATGCAGACGTTCTTGATGCCGTTGAGGCTCTGGATGTTCTCGTTCAGGAGCAGGCCGAAGAGGGCGAGCAGGACGACTCCGGCCGCGGCGCCGAAGTAACCTCCGTACACTCCGGCGGCGAAGATGCCTGTCCAGAGGAGGGGGCCGCCTTCGGCGGCGACGGTCCGCCACCGCTTCCCGGGCTCGCCTTCGCGGTGGTCCGCCGTCTGTGCGGAGCGGGCGAGTCTCTTCTTGAGCCACGGCTGGGCCATGACCAACAGGCTGGCGATCAGCACCAGGGCCGGTACGACGGCGTCGAACGCGGCGGCCGGCAGGATGACGAGTCCCAGCGCGCCGACGATGGATCCCAGCAGGGAGACGGCTCCGAACAGGGCGATCCGGCGCCACTGTCCCTTGAGTTCGTGGCGGTATCCGTAGGCTCCGCTGAAGTTGCCCGCCACCAGTCCCACCGTGTTGGACATGTTCGCCAGTACGGGCGGGAGACCGGTGGCGACCAGCACGGGGAAGGTGAGGAGCGTGCCGGAGCCCACGATGGTGTTGATGATTCCGGCGAGCACGCCACTGGTCAGCACCAGGGCCACGGTCAGTGCGCTGACCGTCATCACAGGGCTGTGCCCAGGAAGCGGCGGAAGCGGCGGGCGACGTCGTACGGTGTGACGGTGGGCCGGCCCAGGTCCGTGCGGGAGCCGGGTCTGATGCGTGCGTGGATCAGGTGTGGGCCGGGGGTCGTCAGTGCGCGGGAGAACGCTTCGGTGAAGCCCTGGAGGTCGTCGCTGACGGCGGCGTGCCGGTAGCCGCAGGCGAGGGCCACGCGGGCGAAGCCGACGCCGGCGGAGACGGTGGCCTGGCCGCCGGTGGAGTCGTGGACTTCGTTGTCGATCACCACGTGGACGAGGTTGTCGGGGCGGGTGGCGCCGATGGTGGCCATGTTGCCGAGTTTCATCAGTGCGGCCCCGTCGCCGTCCAGGACGACGACGGGGCGCGGTGTGTTCAGTGCGACGCCCAGGCCCAGGGCGCTGGCGCATCCCATGGAGCCGACCTGGTAGAAGTGCTGTTCGCGGTCGGCCAGGGTGAACAGTTCGCGTCCGCACTTGCCGGTGCCGGCGATGATCGCCGCCTGGGGCGGTACGGCGGCGAGCACGGCTTCCAGCACGCTCGCGCGGGCCGGGCGCCGGGCACCGCGGGTGTGGTCCACCGCTGCGGCCCGGTCGCGTCGGCGGGCGGGCGGGGGCTGGTCGAGCGGGCCGTCCGCGGCCACCGTGCCCTTCTCCATGATCAGTGCCGTGGGCAGTTCGGTGGTGGTCATGAGGGCGCCGGCCTCCTCCAGTACCGTCTTGATTCCTTCGGGCCGGTCCGGGAAGGGCCGGTGGGAGACGCCGATCACGGACAGCAGGTCGTGCATGACACGGCCCATGACCTCGTGCTGGGGTTCGTCCCGCACTCCGGGCCGGCCACGCCAGGTGCACACGAGCAGCAGCGGGATACGGAACGGATGGCTCATGGAGGTCAGGGGGTTGACCATGTTGCCGAGTCCCGAGTTCTGGCACATCACCACCGGCTGCCGCCCCGCCAGCCAGGCGCCGCCGGCGACGGCGACGGCCTCGCCCTCGCTGGTGGCGCCCAGGTAGCGCAGTTCGCGGCGGCTGATCGCCCCGTTGATCAGCGGAGTGAGGAAGGAGCACGGAACCCCGGTGTAGAAGTCGAACCCCCGGTGCAGGGCCGCGTCGAGGAACTGTCCGGCTCTGATCATGAGGCGTTCCTCCTGGGGGCCCGGGTGGGTTCGGCCGGCAGGTACCGGCGGGAGGCGTCGTCCAGTTCGTCGTAGTCCAGGAAGTCGAAGACCTCCTTGACCGGGACCAGCGCCTGCTCCACGTCGCTGACGCGCCGGTTCCTGAAGACCTCCTCGCAGACCTCGCGCATGGCGTGCATCGAGGCGCGCATGTTCTGGTTGGCCCAGATCAGCGTCGAGATGCCGGCCCTCTCGAAGGAGTCCACACCGACGGCCCGGTGATAGGTGGTGGGGGTGATGACCAGCGGGCACCTGCGTCCCCACTCCTTGGCGAAGGCCAGTACCTCCTTGCCGTCCTTGCGCTTGGAGTGGATGAAGACGGCGTCCGCCCCGGCCCGCCGGTACGCCTCCGCCCGGTCGAGGGCCTCGCCGAGGGAGTAGCCGGACACCAGCGCCTCGACCCGCGCGACGACGCAGAAGTCGTCGTCGGTCTGGCTGTCCTTGCACGCGGTGATCTTTCCGCAGAACTCGTCGGTGTCCGCGAGGGGCTGGCACTCGCCGAGGAAGGAGTTGGTCTTGGGGAACAGCTTGTCCTCGATGCAGACCGCCGCCACTCCCAGTCGGCACAGCTGGCGTACGAAGCGCCGTGCGTTGTTGAAGTTGCCGTACCCGGTGTCCCCGTCCACCATGATCGGGATGTGGGTGGCATCGGCCATGTACGCGACGGTGTCGAGCACTTCGCCCGCGCTGACCTCGTTGCTGTCCCGTACGCCGAGCGCGGTCGAGATGGAGAAGCCGGAGGCCCAGATGCCCGAGAAGCCGACGTCCTCCACGATGCGGGCGGACAGGCCGTTGTGCGCTTCCATCAGGAAGCCGAGGGACGGGGAGAGCAGGAGCGCGCGCATCATGGCGGCTTTCGAGGCGGCGGCCTGGTTGTCGTGGTGATCGCTGTGGTGGTTGTCGTTGCGCATGTGGTCCTCCCGTTGGATGCCGCTTCCGACGCCGCCCGCGGGACGGCGCGTGCGTGGATGCTCGTATGGGTGGCTAGGTGGTCGTGGTGGCTTCGTAACCCCAGTTCGTACGGTCCCGCCGGGCGCGGCGCAGGGTCTGCGGCCGCCGGACGGTCTGGGTCAGCTCCAGGTGTTCCAGGTAGCCGTAGCCCTCACCGTTGCCGAGCTTGATCAGCGCGCCGGTGCCGCTGAAGCCATGGGGTACGCACGGGCCCACCCACAGGCTGTCGTCGGGAGCGAGCTGCTGCTCGTGGACGGCACCGTTCTCGTCGGTCCACCAGGCGACCGGGGCCCCGCGTGTCGCGAGGTAGTGGCCGGCGCCGTGGTCGAACAGGTCGAGCGCGCGGGTGTCGGCGCGGTCGACGGCGAGGTAGAGGCCCACGATGTCGGGCAGTTGGGGTGCGCCGGCCATGGAGGTGGCGCGGTAGGCGCCGAACTCCCGGATGGCGGCGATGCCGTCCTCGACGGAGCACCAGGTCTTGCCGATCTCGTCGTGTACGGGTTCGGCGGGCAGCAGCAGCCGGTGGTCGACGCCGAGTGCGCGGCCGATGGACCGCAGGTCGGTGAGGGTGAGCGCGTCGCAGTCGCCGGACAGGCAGGCGGCGATCCGCTGCTCCGGGACGCCGGTGGCGGCGGTCAGTGATGCGGCGGTGTGGGCCCGGCGGCGAAGGGCGACGCCGAGCACCGCGGCCTGTCCGTCGGCGGACCAGTCCTCGACGAACCGGTCGTAGGAGCCGTCGGTCCACTCGTTGGCCCGCGTCAGCAGCGCGTGGAGGTTGGACTTGCAGGTGTAGGAGATGATGCGGGCGGGTTCCTGGCCGGCCAGGGAGTAGCTGTGCGGCCGGTAGGAGGGTTCGAGGTAGGAGTCGCCGATGATCCAGGCGTGCTCGGGGTCCCGGTTGGCCTTCAGGACGGCCCAGGTCAGGTCGTTGATCTCGGTACCCCAGCGGCCGTGGATGTCGCCGGGCCCGATGTTCACGGTGATGGCCGGTTCCAGGTGGCCGTTGTTGAGCTTCGGCAGCCGCCCTTGTGGGCACAGGATGTCCAGGATCACCGGGGCGATGTATCCCGAGGGAGCCGGCAGCGAGTAGTAGTTGTAGAAGTGGATGCCGTCGCGCTGGACCGCGCGCCGGGTCGCGGCGGTTTCGGCGCGGCTCTGGAAGAGGGCGGCGGGCTGCCGGGCCGGTCCCACGGCGAGTTCTTCGACGGGGATGTCGAGGGACGCGGCCAGTTTGCGGACCTCGGCCCCCGAGAGTTCCAGGTTCTTGTCCGTGGTGTCCGGACGCAGGTCGAGTGCGATGCCGGTACGGTCGCGCACGTGTTCCGGGGTGAGTTTGCGGGCGTTGAGCCAGTGCATGAGTTTGTACGGGTCGACGGCGGGCGGATTCGGCACGATGGCCTCCGTGGTTCCTGGGTGCTGGTTCCTGCGTCCGGGTTCCTGGGTCCTGGGTCCTGGTTCCTGCGTCCTGGGTCAGCGGTCGCCCTCCGCGTGCAGCAAGGCGGTGAGCTGGTCCCGGCTCATGTGCCGGGGGTTGTTGTCGAAGCGGCTGTAGGTGACCACGTCGTCGGCGAGCGCGCCTGTGTCGATGTGGCCGAGTCCGCGCAGGGTGGGCAGCTCCAGCCGGGTCAGGAGGGTGTCCAGGCGCCGGTTCGCCTGGGCCGGGGTCCGTGCACCGAGCTGTCGGCATACGGCACGCAGTACGCCCGTGGTGTGCTCCGGGCCCCGGGGATCGCGGCAGTCCTGTGCGGTGACGGCGGCGTTGAACCGTAGGACGGCACCGAGGGTGAGGGCGCAGGCATGGCCGTGCGGGATTCCGTAGCGCAGGGTCATCGGGTACGAGACGGCGTGCGGGACCGTGGTGCGGGTACCGGCGATCGCCAGCCCGGCGAAGACGCTCGCGCAGCTGAGCACGGTACGCGCCGCTTCGTCGCCGGGATCCGTCAGGACGGCTTCCAGTCCCTCGGCGGCCAGGCGTACGGCAGGCACGCTGAAGCGCAGCGATGCGGCGTCCGCGGCGACCGCCCAGCTGGACTCCACCGCCTGGGCCAGCGCGTCCAGGCCGCAACTGCGCCACACCCGGTCCGGTGCGCTCATCGTCAGCAGCGGGTCGACGACGGCGAGGTCGGGGAAGAGCCCTGCGTGGTCCAGGGCCCGCTTGCGCTGCTCACGCTCGTCCCACACGGTCGCCGTACGGGTGGCCTCCGCGCCGCTGCCCGCCGTGGCCGGTACGGCGACCAGGCCGGTACCGCGTGAGAGGCCGGGGCGGGCGGCGGCAGGGCCCGCTTCGAGGTCCACCGCCTGGGCGACGGACTGTTCTCCGGGCGCCAGCAGGGCCACGGCCTTGCCGGTGTCCAGCACGCTGCCGCCGCCGATGGCCACCACCCCGTCGACGCGGTGCCGCCGCGCGATGTCCAGGACGTGCTGCATGCTCTGCGGTGTGGGATTGGCGCGCGGATTCTCCGCGACCACCACCGTGCCGAGGCGTCGGCACGCCGCGATCACCGCGTCCAGCCAGGGTTTGGCGGCCGTCTCCCGCCCGGTGAGCACCATCGGCCGGTGAAACCCGTGTGTTCCCAGCCGGTGCCGGATCACGGTGTCCAGCGCGTGGGCGGCGCCCCGGCCGAACACCACTCGCGTCGGCACGTAGGGGGGCACCGGAAGGTCCAGCGGATGGTGTGCGGACTCCAGGATCCGGCGGACTTCGGCCTCCTGGCCGGGCAGCTGGGTGATCGTCACGATGCTCCTTCCGTACCCGTCCGCTAGGCCAGCCGGCCGAAGAGCGGCGGCCGGCCGCCCAGCAGGACGCGCCGGATCTCCTCCGCGACCCGCAGCCGCTGGCTGCGCTCCGAGGCATCGGACAGGAACGCCCGGTGTGCGGTGACCACCGTGTTGGGCAGGGTGAGGATTTCCTTGTTCACCGGGTGGTCGCAGGGGTTCTCCGGGGTGAACACATCGGAGCCGTAGCCGCCCAGCCGCCCGCTCCGCAGCCCCTCCAGGACCGCTTCGGGCTGTACCAGTCCGCCCCGGGCGGTGTTGACCAGCAGGGCACCGCGCCGCAGGGGCCGCAACGACTCGTGGTTGACCAGGTGCCGGGTGCTGTCGTCCAACGGAGCGTGCAGCACGACGGCGTCCGCGTCGGAGAACAGCTCGGCCAGTGAGGGCCGGCCCTCGACCCCGTACCCGCGCATCAGGTCGTCGTGCACGTAGGGGTCGAAGGCCAGCACCCGCCGGTAGAGGGGCTGGAGTTTACGGCTGGTGGCACGGCCGATACGGCCGAAGCCGACGATGCCGACGCTGAGATCACCGGTGCGCCGGGGGACACCGCCGCCGTGGATGCTCCACCGCCCCTGCTTGACCAGGCCGTCCTGGGTGGTCAGTCCGCGTTCCAGGGCCAGCAGCATGGCCACGGTGTGGCTGCTCACCTCGTCGACGCAGTAGTCGGGCACGTTGAAGCCGAAGATCCCGTGGCGTTCCAGCAGCCCGGCGTTGAGGTTGTCGGTGCCGACGCCCTGGCGGGCGACGACCCGGCAGCCCGGTGTCAGCGCGTCGGCCACCTCCTCGGTGATCTGCGCGCGGTAGATGGCGACCGCGTCGGCTCCGCGCACGGCGTCCAGGAACGCTGCGCCGGAGACGTCGTAGGCGCCGTCCCGGCGGGGACCGAACCGCACCTGGATGTCCGTGCCGTACACCTCACGTTCGATGTCGGCACGGCGCGCGTCCACGGTGCCGTCGGGACCGATCACCCACGCGGGGTCGGTGTACACGACGACGGGCATACGGCATCACCTCACTGTGCACTGGAGAGAAGACGGGCGTCTTCGGTACGGGGCGGTCTCGGCGGACCACCCGGAACGGGCTCCGGCACCGCGCGGTGGCGCGGCGGTGCCGGTTACAGCACCAGGGTCTTGATGCGGGTCATCTCCCGCATGGCGTAGCGCACGCCCTCGCGGCCGTGGCCGCTGTCCTTGACCCCGCCGAAGGGGATGTTGGGCGACTCGAACTGCGGGCCGCCGTTGATGATGACGGCACCGACCTGCAACGCGCGGGCGGCTCGCATCGCGTCGTCGATCCGCCGGGTGAACACCCCGGCCTGCAGGCCGACCCGGCCGGCGTTGAGGTAGTCCACCGCGTCATCGAGGTCCTTGACCCGTACCAGCGGGGCGCACGGGCCGAAGGTCTCCTCGCACACCAGCGGTGCGGCGCGGTCGACGTGGTCCAGCACCGTCGGCCAGAACTGTGCCCCGCGGCGCCTGCCCCCGGTCAGTACTTGTGCACCGCCGTCCACAGCCTCGGCCACCCGCTGCTCCACCCGTACGGCCGCCGGCTCGTCGATCAGTGTCCCGATATCGGTGCCGGGGTCGCGCGGATCGCCCACCACCAGCCGCTCGGTCGCCGCGACCAGCATGCGGACGAACTCGTCGGCGACCTGCTCGTGCACCAGGATCCGCTTCACGCCGCGGCACGACTGCCCTGCCGTCGCGTACGCCCCCGCCGTGGCGGCGGTGACGGCCGCCGGCAGATCGGCGTCATCGGCCACGATCAGTGCGCCGCTGTCCCCGAGTTCGAAGGCGCTGCGGATCATGCCGATACGGCGGGCGATCCGCTGTCCGACCGCGGCGCTGCCGGTGAACGTCACCATGTCGACGTATTCGCAGCTCACCAGCGCCTCGCCGACCTCCAGCGGGTCACCGGTGACCAGCGCGATCTGACCGGCCGGCAGTCCGCTGTCCAGCAGGGCCCGGACGAACAGGCCGGCGGTCAGCGGCGCTTTCTCCGACGGTTTGACGATGACGCTGTTGCCTGCCGCCACGGCGGGCACCACTTTGGTGACGACCTGATTGAGCGGACGGTTGAACGGAGTGATGGCGCAAATCAGGCCGAGCGGTTCGGGCAAGGTCACCGCGAGCCTGCGGGCCGCGTAATCCGTGACGTCCGTCGCGATGCTCTCACCGGTCAAACGCTTGGCTTCTTCGGCGCCGAAACGCAGCTGCGCGATGGCGCGCCGCACCTCACTGACGGCATCCTTGTGAGCGTTTCCGGTCTCTTCGACGATCGACCGGATGAATACCTCGGACGAGGCGTGAATCTCCTCGGCGGCACGCCGGAGAACAGCGGCTCGCTCATGAGCCGGCGAACCGCACCGGAAACGCGCGGCGGACCGGGCGGCAGCCACCGCCTGGCCCGGCTCCGCCCGCGCCATCCGTCCCACCGTCTCGCCGGTATACGGGTTGATCACATCGGACGTACGGTCAACCGGCAACCAGCGCCCGCCGCTGAAGATTTCATTCATGGGCGCTCATCGCCTTCCGTCGCAGCGACCATTGTCGCGCACGCTCCGCGACTTCACCTGTACTTAGCGTAGCCATAACTCGACGTTCAACGTCAAGTAAAGAATTGCCATATGCCACACCCAGGGGCCGCCTGGCCCCCGGTCACCGATTTCATCGGGCAATAATTTGATAAGCCTTCGCACCAACCGAGTTCCGGTGTTGACGGCGCGGGACGGAAACCGCAGCCACTGCGTCCGGGCCCAGCGGCCGGTGCGCCGCTCGCTGTACGACTGCCTGGATCAGCGTCGCAGCCACTCGTCGAGAAGCGCGGCCTCGGCTTCGCTGAGACCGGGCAGTTCGGGCACGAGGGTGCGGAAGGCCGCGACGACGGCTGCCTGGTCCTGGACGGAGACAGCGGGCTCATCCGTGAGGATGGCGCGGGCGACGGCGTCGAAGGCCGCGTCGGCCAGGTGCGGGTCGTCGTGCTCCGGTGGCAGGGTCAAGAGGGTGTGGACGGTTCCGACTCCTGCCGAGTGGATGAGGTTGACGGCGCGTTCCTCGCTCACCCGGAGCCGCCCGGCGGCGGCGATCCTGTGCACCCGCTCGGCGAGGACCCGCATCCCCATGGCCTGCGCGGGGGCGTCGCGCGCGCGGGCCGGGTCGAGCAGCAGTCCGTAGACGTACGGGTTGGCCAGGCCGAAGCTGATCTGCGTGTTCCATCCGGCGCGGAGGTCCGCCACGGGATCGTCCGAGGGCGCGGCGGCCTGCTTGCCCGCCACGTGCTCGGCGAAGACATGCTCCGCGGCGGCGTCCAGCAGTTCGTCCTTGTCCTGGAAGAAGCGGTACAGAGCGGGGGGCTGCAGCCCCGCCTCGTGGGCCACGCGGCGCGTGGTCACCGCGACCGGCCCTTGCTCGCGCAGCAGGCCGGCCGCTGCCTTCACGATGCGGTCCCGGGTGAGGTCCCGCCGCTGCGTGTTCGATGCCATGGAGGCGATGGTACCGCCCGGGTGTGACGGGTGATGTTATCGCTGATACGGCCGGCCATCCACCGTGCGGCCGTGCGTCACACCTGGCACCTACCAGGCCGGGAATCGGACGAGCGCACGAAGCGCTTCCAGCGGTAGTATCACTGTTATCAATTTTCACCTTCCGCTGGAAACAGCGTCAGAGGGGAGCCATCGATGCTGATCGTCACGGGAGCCACCGGACGTCTCGGGCAGCTGATCGTCAACCGCCTGCTGGAGCGGGTGCCGGCCGAAAGGATCGGCGTGAGCGTGCGCGACGTGCGCAAGGCCGCCGGCCTCGCCGCGCGCGGCGTCCGGGTCCGGTCGGGAGATTTCACCGAACCCGGCACCCTTGAGCACGCGTTCGAAGGCGCCGAGCGCGTGCTGGTCGTCTCCGCGGCCATCCGAGGCGACGGCGCGTCGACCGCCAACAGCGCCGCCATCGACGCGGCGCGCGAGGCGGGTGCCCGGCACATCCTGTACACCAGCCACCAGGCCGCCTCTCCCCTGTCGCTCTTCCCGCCGCAGAGGGTCCACGCGGCCACCGAGGAGCACCTCAAGCGGCAAGGAGTCCCCTACACCGCTCTTCGCAACGGGTTCTACGCCTCCGCCTTGGGCCCCTACATCGGCGCGGCGCTCCGTACCGGCACGCTCGCGGTGCCGCAGGACGGACCGGTGTCCTGGACGGCCCACGAGGACCTGGCAGAAGCCGCGGCTCTCGCACTGGCCGGAGACGGGGTGCTGGAAGGGATCACTCCGCCGCTGACAGCCCCTCAGACGCTGGACTTCGCCGATGTCGCCGGCGTCCTCAGCCGTATCACCGGCCGGGCCGTCACCCGGGTCGTCATGGACGACGACGAGTGGATCGCCGCGGCAGTCGCCGGGGGGATGCCGCGGCAAGCCGCGGAGTTCTCCTTGACGATGTTCGCCGCATCGCGCAACGGCGAATTCGACGTCACCGATCCCACGCTGGGAGCCGTCATCGGCCGCCCCGCCAAGACCGTCCAGGAGGAGTTGGAGACCGTCATACGCTCCCGGTGAACCGGCCGGCTCCGGTTCCCGGCGGGCCGACGCCTCGTGGCGCGGCCCGCCGGGCGGAGGCCGCTGCCGCGGCGCCCCGTCGGCCCCGGCGGGCCTTCCGGTCACCGCCCTAGCAGGTGCGGGCTTCCTCCTGACAGGGCTGGAGGATGGTGGTGGGGTCGAAGAAGCGGGCCGAGGGCTTGGCGCGGACATCGCCGGTGGTGAGGTCGCGGATCACGGTGCCTTCGTCCTCGGTGAAGCTGGGATCCGCCTTGTAGCCGCCGAGGTAGATCCCCTCGGGTCCGGACTTGTTGGCGGTGACGATGTGCAGGTAGTCACCGGTGCGGCTCTTCCAGAGGGCGCTGCGGACCGGGTCGCTCCCGTCGCTGTTCATCGCGACGACGTCGACTCCCATCCGGGCGAGGACCTGGGCGGTCTCGGGCGGCATCATGTCGACGTCCTGCATGAGGGCGAGCCGTGCGTAGTCGCGGTCGATGACCAGGTAGTCGTTCGACAGCCGGTCCTTGCGGAGCGTTTCGCCGCGCTTGTGGTGCGTGCGCCTGTAGTCGTAGGACTGCCCCGTCGAGGTGATCAGGGTGCTCTTGGGCACCTCGGTGCCGGTGGCCGGGTAGTGGATGAGCAGGTCGGTCCGGTGGCCGGTGGCGAAGGACTTCAGCTTCGCGAGGCCCGCCGTGTCGGGGCCGGGGAAGTAGTCGGCCGGGAAGACGATCAGGCGCAGCTTCTTGCCGGAGGACTCGGCCTGGGAGGTGGCTTTGGCTGCGGCATCGAGGGCGGCCTGCCAGGGGGTCGCGCCGGCGCCCGGGTCGACAGCGGCGGCGGTGAACGTGGTCGGCGCGGGCTGCTGGAACTGCTTCTGCGTATAGGGCTCCAGGGTGTCCTGGCCCATCAGGGAGTACATCGCGGGTTTGCGCTCCACCGGGAAGGTGCGTGACGTGCGCACGGGGATCTCACCGTAGCCGATCTGATCGGGCCGGCCGCTCACGTCCGAGAGAACCCTGCCGTCATGGGTCATGATGAGGCTGCGCGACCCCAGGTCGAAATCGTAGGGGAACGGCGACGGCACGGTGAAGGTGTTCTGCGTGAACACCTCGGGCTTGGTCCCCTTGGTTCCCTTTCCCCAGCGGTTCGCGACAATCATGGAGAAGTCGTTCTCGAAGGTCCGGACGCGCACGAAATCCGTGTCGATCCCGACGTTCGCGGGCGCGATGAGGATGTCCGTTCCCTGCACCGCGGCCGCTCTGGGGAACTGGGAGTTGAACATGTCGGAGCAGATGACCAGCGCCATCCGGCCGTATTCGGTGTCGAAGGTCGGGATCCGGTCGAAGCTCGACGCGTTGTACGAGGATTCGATCAGGTGGTTGCGCTTGCGGTATACGCCGCGGGTCTCGCCGTCCGGGCCGAGGAGCACGGCCGAGTTGTAGTAGCGATTGGTGTCCGGATCGTGCACGGGCATGCCGAACGCGATGTAGGCGCGGTGTTGTCTGGCGACGGCGCCGAGTGCGTCGGTTGTCTTCCCGGGGACCTGTTCCGCGGCCTTGGACATCTCCGCGCGGCTGAAGAAGGAGTAGCCGCTGGTGGCCATCTCGGGCAGCACGATGAGCTTGGCGCCCTTGCCGGCTGCCCGGCCGGCCAGCTCGACCATCTTGGCGCGGTTGTCGTCCACCTTCCCTTCCTCCGGGGCGAAGTGAATCGTCGCGGTCTTGAGGGTCTTGGGTGCCGGTGATCCGCTCGATGCGGCGGCGCTCGTGGGTTCGTGGCCCGGCAGCAGGGGAATCAGTCCGGCCAGGAGGGCCGCCACCACGACCGACCGGAGCCGACGGCGGCGGAACAGCGCGATCCGGTTCAATTATTTCTCCGATCTCATAGGGCGGGCTCCTTCTTCGAGTACTCCAGAGCAGCGCTCAGGAAATTGCGCGGGATTTCCGGGTGCGTGCCGAAATGGAGGTGGATGTAGCTGGCCGCTACGTTGTCGAGCAGAAACCCCGCAGGGCGGCGTTCGCCCGTGCTCGTCGTCACCTCGTACAGATTGGGCTCGATATCGGCAGTGGTGATACGGGACTGGTGGAACTCCTGGCCCCGGGCCCGCTGCCCCGTCCCGCCGAGCGGGGACGGCGCCTGTGTGCGGACGTCCACGTAATGGATGGAGAGGTACTGGCGGTCCATCACCACATCGATCGGGAGGACACCGGCCATGGCCGCGCTGTTTCCGTCGAAGTCGGCCAGCGACCGGGCGAGATACATCATCCCGCCGCACTCTGCGTAGACCGGCATTCCGTGCCCGGCACGTGCTTTCAGCTCTTGCGCGAGTGAGCGGTTGGCAGCCAGCTCGGCGGTGAAACTCTCCGGATAGCCACCGCCGAGGTAGACCGCGGCGACGTCATCCGGCAACCGGGGATCGACCGTGGGCCGGAACGGCACCACCGTGAACCCGGCCTCCTCCAGCGCGCCCAGGTTCTCCTCGTAGTAGAAACAGAACGCGGCGTCACGGGCCACCGCCAGCCGCACGCGGGGCGCGCCGGGGCCGGTTCCGCGTGGCGGACGCTGTGCGGGTGTTCCGGCGGGGCGGGGCAGCGCGGTGCGGGTGGCGGCCAGCAGTGCGTCCAGGCCCACCGTGCGGCCGGAAGCGGCCTGCGCGCGGGCGCGTTCCGCGGCGCCGGTCGGGTTCTCCTCGACCGTGGTCAGCCCGAGGTGCCGCTCGTGGACCCGCAGATGCTCGCTGCGCTCGACCCAGCCGGCCACGAGTTCCCGCAGGTGACCCGGCAGCGCGGTGAGCACCATCTCGGCATGGGTGCGGCTGCCGACCTGGTTCAGGACGCATGCCGCGATCCGGACCTCGGGGTCGAAGGCCAGCAGGCCGCCGAGGACGGCTCCGGACGTACGCGTCATCCCCCATACGTCCATGACGACCACGACGGGAACGCCGAGGAGCTTGGCGATGTGCGCCGCGCTTCCCTTCTCCGTGCCGTTCTCCCCGTCGTACAGCCCGCCCATGGCCTCGATCACGCACACGTCCGCCTCCGCGGACCAGCGGCTGAAGGAGCGGCGCACTCCCTCGGCCCCCATCATCCACAGGTCCAGATTGATCGACGGACGTCCGGTGATCTCCCGGTGGTATCCGGGGTCGATGAAGTCAGGGCCGATCTTGAAGGCTTGTACGTTCAGCCCCCGTTCACGCAAGAGCCGCAGCACGATGGCCGTGACAGTCGTCTTGCCTGCGCTGCTGTGCGTCGCGGCGACGACGAAAGCGGGCCGCGACCGCGGTGCGGGATCGGCGCTGGCCGTGTTCTTCACTGCTGCCCCTCCAGTACGAGCCGGATCTCCGGTGCAGTGCCGCACAGTACCGTCAGGCTGCGGGACGGTACGGCCCCGATATCCGGTCGGCGCCCGGGAACTTGCCGAAATGGGCGGGCGGTCCGCCTGCTCAACCTGCCGCGGCCGACTACGTACACTCGCAACTCGGCGGCACCCACCTGGAGAAGCCCAGCAATTTCCTGAACTCCGCAGCGGGCCGCAGTCGACCGCAGCGGGCCGCACCGGGCAGACGGAAGAATCACACCATGAAACGCAGCGTCGGACCCATCAGTTACAGCCTGGCCGCGGCGGCCACCGCGGGCACTCTCGCGCTGACCACGGCAGCGCCCGCCCACGCCGACGACTTCCGCTACTGGTCGCTGCGGCACGGGGACCACGGCGCCTGGCGCACCACAGCCGAGGGGCCGGGTACCTACCGTCCGGCCGACGGCGCTGTGGAAGGGTGGCGCTTCGCCGTATTCCAGGCGGACACCAAGGAATCCGTCGTCCCCCGTGCTCCCGCCGACTTCGATGCGGTCTGCGCTGCCACCCCGGAAAAGGCAGGCACCAAGCGGGTCGCCCTGGTCCTGGACTTCGGCACGGCGCAGGACGCCCCGTCCGGAGAGAAGCCCCCGACGGTACGTTCGCACTGCGTGCAGTTGCCGCCGGAGGCCACCACCGCGGAGGCGCTGGCCAAGGCCGCACCGCCACTGCGGTACGCAGCCTCCGGGTTGCTGTGCGCCATCGCGGGCTACCCGCGGCGCGGCTGCGGGGAAGCGGTGACCGACCGCTCCGAACGCGCGAGCGGCGGCACCAGCTCCCACAGCGGCAGCGGTTCGGGCGGCGGACCGTCCGCAGGGCTGCTGGTCGGCGGGGGCGTCGTCGTCGCCCTGCTCGGCGCAGCCGTATGGCAGGCCCGGCGCCGACGCGACACCGCGTGAGCGTGCCGCTGCCGGCAGCGGTTGAAGCAGGGCGTACCGCATCGCTGCGGGCCGCCGTTTCCTTGCGCTTTCACGGACAACGCTGCCGATCCCGCGACGGCCGGCCCACGTTTCGGCACCCTCTGGTGGAGGGTTCTGCCGAAGCGGACCATGGGGATGTGGACGCGGAGGGCAAACATGGGGTCCGGAGTCGCAACACAGCTGATAACCGTCGGAGCCACGCTGAGCGGCGTTGTACTGACCCTTCTCGCCAATGCCTCTCTTGAGCGCCGCCGAGCTCGGGACACGCGCGACTTGGAGTCGATGCGTATGGGGTCGGAGCATGCGAAGTGGCTGCGGGAGGAGCGGGTCAGGGCCTATGCCGACATGTCACTTGCGGGCGAGGAGGTACTGCAGTTCATACGGACTGAGATGCCGCTGCTCATCGGTTCGGACGATGCCGGTCGGCGCGTCGATACGGAAGCTCGCTGGCGTGCACTGCGCACCGATCTCCGGAAGGCCTACAACCAGGTGGCTCTCTTCGGCGCCGACCACGCACGGGCAGCGGCTCTGCACATGTGGCGCACAGCTCGTAATGGAGCCAACGATCTCTTGCGCGACCTGGACTGTCCTGACAACGAAGCTCTCGCAGCCTGGCCCGACTTTCCCGAGCGGATCCGGGAAATCGCAGCGGACCTCGGTTCCGCTGGTGACCGGTTCTTGGATGCCTGCCGGAAGGATCTGCTGAAGGGTGTTCCTTGACTGATCCTTGGTATGCGGCAGCAGCCGGTACCACCGGATCACCGCCGAGTTCCGGGCGGACGCCGGGGCCGATCCCGGGTACGTGCTTGCCTGAGCATGCGCAGATCCCGCGAGACCGACAGCCCTACCGGGCGCGGTCCCAGCTCCGTCTTGTGGCTTGACAGCAGCATTAGACAGCCACCTTGTTCGGTACGTCCCCAAGTCGGGGGAAGCAGGTGCGCATTCGGGTTGAGGGCGACGTATGCGGCCGATGCTTTCTTCAGGAGGCGCACAACAGTTGGTCCGAGAAGCGATTATGCGCCGTTCCGTCTCTCTCCGCCGGCTACGGCTTTCCGGACCGGCGCCGTGTGACGGTTACGTACGCGGGCTGTGCGCCGGCCGGTATCCCGCTTTTGGAGGTGTACCGCAGCATGCCCCCTTCCGAAGACCCCGCCCCCACGCCGATGTCCGATCTCCGCCGCCGCAAACTGAACCGGATGTTCGAAGTTCTCGACTCCGAGCGCTCCGGCACCGTCACCGAGGAAGGGTCGCTGCGCCTGGGCCGTGCCTTCGCCGAGGCGGCGGGGAGCGCGGGCGACGCGCGGCGTCAGGAGCAGCTCGCTGCCACGGCCCGGGAAATCTGGCGGGAGTTCGAGCCGTCCCCGGATGCCACCGGAGTGCGTCAGCTCGACCAGGAGCGCTTCGCGCACGAAATCGACACGGACCTGGTGCGGGATCCCGACAAGGTGATCCGCCTGATCGGCTCGCTCACCAACGTCCTGTTCGGAATGGTGGACCGGGACGACGACGGCAGTATCCGCAAGGACGACACGATTCCCATGGCGGTGCGCTTCCTCGACATCTCCGAGGACGAGGCGACATCGACCTGGGACAAGCTGGACGTGGCGGCTCAGGGGCATCTGAACTATGCGACGTGCCTCAAAGCCATCACGGAGTACGTGGTGAGTGAGGACCCGCAGGCTTCCGGGAACTGGGTCTTCGGTCATTTCTGACGGGATGCTTTTCGAGGGATCGGCTGCTGACGGCCGGCCGGGAACGGATCCGCCGGTGGGTGCCCGGCAACGGCCCGGTGACGGGGCCGAGCGCGGCGCCGTGTTCGACGGCGAAGGTATGACGGAACTGGCTCAGCGGGTGACGACACCGGTGCATCTGGTCGCCCGGGTTTCCGACGGGCTGCTGGGGCTGGCGGACGGCCGGTCGGCGGCCCCTGGTCCCGGCCACGGCCTGGTCCCGGTCGGGACGCTGCCCGCGCTGTATCCGGAGTGGCTGGGTGAGCGGACGTTCGGCCAGGCGCACGGAGTCCGTTTCCCTTACGTCGCGGGTGAGATGGCGCGCGGCATCTCGACCGTGTCGTTGGTGGCCGCCATGGCACGCGCCGACATGCTCGCCTTCTTCGGCGCCGCGGGCCTGCGCCCGGCCGAGGTGGAACGCGCCGTGCACGAGCTGCGTACCGGGCTGGCGGACCGCCGGAACTGGGGCGTGAACCTGATCCACACCCCGGGCGACGCGTCCTTGGAGGAGCAGGTCGCCGACCGGCTGCTGGGCGCAGGGGTCCCGTGCGTCTCGGCTTCGGCCTTCATGGAGCTGACGCCCGCGGTGGTGCGCTGCGCCGCCACGGGGCTGCGGCAGGACCGGGCGGGCCGGATCGTCCGTCCGACAGCACTGTTCGCCAAGGTCAGCCGTCCCGAGCTGGCGCAGGCGTTCATGTCGCCCGCCCCCGCCGCACTGCTGCGGCACCTGGTGGAACACGGCCGGCTCACCGAGTACGAGGCGGGGCTGGCCACCCGCGTACCGGTGGCCGAGGACATCACCGTGGAGGCCGACAGCGGCGGTCACACCGACCGCCGCCCCCTGGCCGCGCTGCTGCCCGCCGTCGTCTGCCTGCGGGACGAGCTGGCGGCCCGGCAGCGCCTTGCCCGCCCGGTGCGCGTGGGGGCGGCGGGCGGCCTCGGGGACCCGGCCGCGGTCGCCGCCGCCTTCGCGCTCGGCGCGGCGTACGTCGTCACCGGATCGGTGAACCAGATGTCGGTCGAGGCCGGCGTCTGTGGCGCCGCCAAGGCGATGCTCGCCGAGGCGGACATCGCCGATACGGCCATGGCTCCCGCCGCGGACATGTTCGAGATGGGGGCGCAGGTGCAGGTGTTGCGGCGCGGCACGCTGTTCGCCGGGCGGGCGGCGCGGCTGGAGCGCGTCTACCGCGGGTATCCGTCGCTGGACGCCGTGCCGGCGGCCGAGCGCCGGGCGCTGGAGCGGGAGGTGCTGGGGGCTTCGGTCGATGCCGTATGGGCGTGGACGTACGAGTACTGGACGCGGCGGGACCCGGCGGAAGCGGCGCGGGCCGAGGCGGATCCGAAGCACCGGATGGCGCTGGTGTTCCGGTGGTACCTCGGCCAGTCGAACCGGTGGGCGGTCACCGGGGATCCGCACCGGCGGGCCGACTATCAGCTGTGGTGCGGCCCCGCGGCCGGGGCGTTCAACCGGTGGAGCGCGGGTTCCTTCCTGGCGGAGCCGGGGCACCGGACGGTCGTACAGATCGCGTTGAACCTGCTGCGGGGAGCCGCCGTGGTGACCCGCGCCCACCAGCTGCGGACGTGCGGGGTCGCCCTTCCGCCGCGGGCCTTCCGCTTCCGACCACGCCGGCTGCGCTGAGCGCGGTGTACGCCGTATCCGCCGCAGACGTCTTGTCCGCACGCGTCTTGTCCGCCGCACACATCTTGTCCGCACACGTCTTGTCCGCTCATGTCGCGCGAAGGGAGCAGGCTCATGCCCGACAACCGGCCGGCCGTACGGGAACCGATCGCCATCGTGGGGATGAGTGCGATCATGCCGGGCGCCCCGGATCTCGACGCCTTCTGGCAGGCGATCGTCGAGGGCCGGGACCTGGTGACCGACGTGCCGGCCGACCGGTGGCTGGCGGCCGACCACTACGACCCCGACCCGCGGGCCGAGGACAAGACGTACTGCAAGCGCGGGGCTTTCCTGCCGACGGTGGATTTCGACCCGCTGGCCTTCGGCCTGTCGCCCCGGTCCGTCGCCGCCACCGACTCGGCCCAGTTGCTCGCCCTGATCGTGGCCGACCGGCTGCTGGCGGATCTGGGACCGGCGCGAGCGGGCCCGGACGGCGAACGGGTCGGCGTGTACGTGGGCTGTGCGGCACTCCAGCTGATGGGAGAGATGAGCGCGCGCACGGGGCGCCCCGTCTGGCGCAAAGTCCTACGGGAGGAAGGGATTGCGCCGGAGCGGGTGGAGGAGGTCTGCGACCGGATCGCCGGCCACTGCGTACCGTGGCAGACGGCCACCTTTCCCGGCCTGTTGAGCAACGTCGTCGCCGGGCGGATCGCCAACACCTTCGACCTGCACGGGACGAACCTCACCGTGGACGCCGCGTGCGCGAGTTCCCTGGCCGCGCTGTCCGTCGCCGTCGACGATCTCGTACTCGGCCGGGCGGATCTCGTCGTCACCGGCGGCGTGGACACCCTCAACGATCCGATGACGTTCACCTGCTTCAGCAAGACCCCGGCGCTCTCCCCCACCGGCGACTGCCGGCCGTTCGCGGAGTCGGCGGACGGCACCCTGCTGGGTGAAGGCGTCGCCCTGTTCGCGCTCAAGCGCCTCGCGGACGCCGAGCGGGACGACGACCGGATCTTCGCCGTGGTACGCGGCATCGGGTCGGCCTCGGACGGCAGCGGGACGTCCATCTACGCTCCGCTGGCAGCCGGGCAGGTCCGGGCCATGCGCCGGGCCTACGCGGCAGCGGACTACGACCCGGGCACGGTGGGCCTGGTGGAGGCCCACGGCACCGGGACCGTCGCGGGCGACACCACTGAAGTGGCCGCGCTGCGCGAAGTGTTCGAGGCATCCGATGGGCCCGGCCGCCAGTGGTGCGGTCTGGGCTCGGTGAAGTCCCAGATCGGTCACGCCAAAGCCGCCGCCGGTGCCGCCGGGCTGCTGAAGGCCGTACTGGCACTGCACCACAAGGTACTGCCCCCGACGATCAAGGCGGAGCCGACCAACCCGGCGCTGGAACTCGACCGCAGCCCCTTCTACCTCAACACCTCGGCCAGGCCCTGGGTGCACCTCGCGGACCACCCGCGGCGGGCATCGGTGTCGAGCTTCGGGTTCGGCGGCTCCAACTTCCATGTGGCGCTGGAGGAATACGTCAGGGCGGACGCGGTCCCCGGCGTGCGCCGCCCCGCTCCGCGGTGTGCTGCCCGCCCGTCGGAGTTGGTGCCGCTGTCCGCCGATGCCCCCGAAGGGCTGCTCGCCCGGTGCCGGGAACTCGTGGAGAGCATGGGCGAGCGCGAGCGCCTGTCCGAAACCGCCCGGCGGGCGCAGGGCGCCTTCGACGCCACCGCGGAATGCCGCCTGGCGCTCGTCGCCTCCGATTGCGCGGAACTGGCCACCAAGCTGGAGCAGGCAGCCACGGTGATCGAGCGGCAGCCCGAAGACGCCTTCTCAGGCCCTTCCGGGATGCATTACGGCACCGGTGGCATGGGCGTCGGCCGGATCGCCTTCGTCTTTCCCGGGCAAGGCACCCAGCACCTCCGCATGGGCACGGATATGGCCTTGCACTTTCCGCGCGCGCTGGCGGTATGGCAGCACGCGGCCGAACTGGGCCTCGGTGAACGGCCGCTGACCGACGTGGTGTTCCCCAGGCCCGCGAGCACCGAGGCCGGGCGGAGGCGCCACCGGGCCGAGCTGACCCGTACCGAATGGGCGCAGCCGGCCCTCGCCGCGCACGCTCTCGCCCTGCTGGCGGTGCTCGACGCGACCAGGGTACGGCCGGACTGCGTCGCGGGCCACAGCTTCGGCGAACTGACCGCGCTGCACGCTGCCCGGGCGTTCGACGCGGACACTCTGCTGCGGCTGGCCCGCAGGCGCGGGGAACTCATGCGGGACGCCGGTACGGGCCCGGACGGCGGCGCCATGCTCGCCGTGGACGCCTGCGCGGAACGCGTCAGCGGCGTCACCGGCCTCGTCCCCGACGGCCCGGCCGGGGACCTCCGGATCGCCAACGACAACGCCCCCGGCCAGGTCGTGCTGGCAGGCTCGGAGAGCGAGGTCGCGCAGGCGGCGGAACGCTGCGCCGCGGCCGGTCTCACTGCCCGCCGCCTGGATGTGGCCACGGCATTCCACAGCCCGCTGGTGGCTCGCGCCGCAGAGCCTCTGGCGGAATTCCTCGCCGCGCAGACGGTCCGGGCCCCGCTGCTGGACGTGTACGGCAACACGGCCGCCGCCGTGTATCCCGTACGGCCTGACCTGGTGCGCCAGACGGTTGCCGGGCACTTGGCCGCCCCCGTCCGGTTCGTCGACATGATCAAGGCCATGTACGGCGACGGAGTACGGACCTTCGTGGAAGTGGGGCCGGGCAGCGTACTCAGCGGCCTGATCGGCGAGATCCTGCACGACGTCCCGCATCACGCCGTGCCCACCGCCCCGTCGGGAATCTCCGGGGTGACCGGCCTCCACAACGCCCTGGCCAGGCTGGCCACCCTGGGCGTCCCCCTGCTGCCCGCCGGACTGTGGGAACACCACGCCACCCCGCGGACCGCACCGGAGCCACGTTCCGGGCCCCAGGTGCGCATGGCGATCAACGGCGGTAATCATGGGCGGCGTTACCCGCCTCAAGCGGATGATCGTCAGACGGGTGAGCGTCAGACGGATGGACCTCAGACAGCTGGGCCTCAGATGGACGAGTCTCAGACGGATAGGTCCCAGTCTGCGACTCCCGTGACCGAAACTCCCATGACCGATACGGAACCTGTGCCCGCCCCGGCACCCCCCGAGGCCGGCACCGAGGTCGTACGGGCACTCCTGGAGGTGCAGCGGCAGACCGCGGAAGCCCACGCCGCGTATCTCGGCCTGGCGGCCAAAGCGGTCGAGGCTCTTGCCGGGGCCGAGGGGAACACCGTGCAGGAGCCGGACGGGACCGGTTGGGGCGACGACCTGGCTGATCCCGCCGCCCCCGCCGCCCCCGTCGCCCCTATGGTCGCCGAAGAAAGCCCGGCCCCGCCCCTGCCCCCCACCGAGTCGGGCCGGCCCACGCCCCCAGAGGCTCCGCCATCACCGAACCTGTCCCCCTCCGACATGGAAGCCCTGGTACTGAGGACAGTGGCGGAGAAGACCGGCTACCCCGTCGACATCCTGGCGCCGCACATGGAGCTCGAAGCCGACCTGGGCCTCGATTCGATCACCCGGGTGCAGGTGCTGGCAGCGCTGCGCGAGGCGTTCCCCCATCTGGAGGCCGTGGACCGGGCCGACATCGGGCAGCTGGCGACCTTGCAGACCGTAGGAGAGGTGGCCGGCGCGCTGCGCGAACTCCTCGCGGTGACAGCACCCGCCGACGGTGCACCGCCTCCTGCCGCGACGGACTCGGCCCCGGCCGGTCCCGCCCCGCCGGATGTGCGGGTGCACCGGCAGGTCCCGACGATGGTGGCCGAACCCGCTGCCGGCACGCCGCTGCCGGGACTGGGCGAGGGCCCCCTGTCCGTGGTCGGGGACGGCACCGGACTCGCGGACGAGGTGGTCCGGCTGCTCGGCCGGCACGGCGTTGCTGCCGAGCGCCATACGGACGTGCCCGCCGGGGCGGCCGGCGTCGTCTTCCTCGGCGGCATGGCCGAACCGGCGTCGGTGGCCGAGGCCGTCGCACGTCAGCGGGAGGCGTTCCAGGCGGCCCACGCCGTCGCGCCGCGGATGGAGCAGCACGGTGGCGTCTTCGTCACCGTGCAGGACACGGGCGGCTGGTTCGGGCTCCGCGACTGCGCGCCGGGCCGTGCGTGGCTCGGGGGCATCGCCGCTCTCGCCCGTACCGCGGCAGCCGAGTGGCCGCGGGCCTCGGTCAAGGCGGTCGACTGCGCCCGCGGGCCCCGTACCGACGGCGAGGTTGCCGCGGCGGTCGTCGGGGAACTGCTGGGCGGCGGGCCGTCGCTCAACGTCGGTCTTCCGGCCGACGGCGTACGGCGCACTTGGGCCGTACGTGACGAGGACGCCCCGGGGGACGCGCCGCCTGCGCCGGCCCTCGGTCCGCTCCCCGTGATCGTCGCGACGGGCGGCACCGGCGGTGTCACCGCCGAGGCGCTGGTCGAGCTGGCGCGTACCTGCCCGGCCCGGTTCGTCCTGATCGGCCGTTCGAAGCCGGACGGCCCGCGGGCGAACCGCATCCGCGCGACGCTGGCCGCTCTGGAGGAGGCCGGTTCGCAGGCCCGGTACGTGCGTACGGACATCCGGGACCGGGCGGGCCTCGGGGCCGCGCTCGCCGGCGTCCGGGCCGAGTGGGGGCCGGTCACCGGGCTGGTGCACGCGGCCGGCGTCCTGGCCGACCGGCGGATCAGGGACAAGTCGGCCGCGGACTTCGACGAGGTCTTCGGTGTGAAGGTCGACGGGCTGGCGGCGCTGCTCCAGGAGACGGCGGCGGATCCGCTGCGTCTGGTGTGCGTGTTCTCCTCGGTGGTCGCCTCGTACGGCAACCCCGGCCAGTGCGACTACGCGATGGCCAACGAAACCCTGAACCAGGTGATCGCCGCGGAACGGGCCGGCCGCCCCGAGGCGTTGGTCCGATCCCTGGCCTGGGGCCCGTGGCAAGGCGGCATGGTCACGCCGCGGCTGGCCGAGCTCTTCCGTCTGGACGGTGTCCCCCTGCTGTCCATGGAGGCCGGGGCCCGCGCCTTCGCCGCCGAACTGGCCACCGCGGCACCGCAACCACACGTGATCATCTCTGCCGGTCCGGCCGACATGCTCTTCGGGAAGGCTTCCCATGCAGCCCACACAGCCAACACAGCACATGCAGCCCGCACAACCCACTCAACCCACACGGCCCGTACCGCCTGACGCCGAGCCGGCCGAGGAAGCGGAAGTGATGCCCCGGCCACCGGAGTACGGGAGGGGCGGGCCGGTGGCGAACGTCCCGGCGGGCCCGCTCCCCCGAGCGCGGGCTGTCAGCGGGCTCCGAACCGTCAAGGCAGCCGACGTGCTCGCGCTCGTCACCGCGCAATACGGCCGGGCGACCCTGCTGCATCATCAGTTCCTCCGACAGCAGGGCCTGGTCACCGCGTACCTCTCCGACCCCCGGAGCACATCTCATCCGCTGCCCGCCGGTTCCCCGCCTCCGTCTTCCGGCCCTGCGCAAGCGGCGCGGGCTCCCACGGAGACCCTGCTCGACCCGGCCGTCGACACCTGGCTGGCCGACCACTGCCCCACCTGGACCGTACCGGCGCTGCCCCTGATGGCGATGGCGGATCTGCTCGCGCAGGCGGCCACGGACCACGGCGGCCGTACCGTCGCGGCGCTCCGCGACGTACAGGTGCAGCGCTGGCTGCCGCTGCCGGGGCCCACCAGCATCCGCGTCACCTGCGACGGGCCACCCGACCGGCCGAACCTGACGCTGTCCACCTGGCTGGAGGCACGCAACGGCAACCCCGCGCTGTCGCGCTTCGCGCCGGTCGCCACGGGCACGGCCCTGTTCACGCCACAGCCACCGCCGCGCCGATTCGCCCCGCTCCCCCACACCCGCCCGGTTCCCGACCCGTACGAGTCCGGCGCGTGCTTCCACGGCCCCCGCTTCCAGTACCTCCGCTCATCACGCATCGGCAGCGGCGGCTCCTCGGGGGTACTGGACACCGCCCGGGGCGGGGTCCCGCGAGGGCTGCTCCACCACGGGCTGCTCGACGCGGCGACCCATGTCATCCCGCACACGTGTATGGGGCGGTGGTCGGCGGACATCGGCCGGGACTGCGTGACCTACCCCCACCGTCTCGCCTCGCTCGACGTCCACGCGCCGTTGCCGGAGACCGGCCTGCTCGACGTCGAGGCGCGCTTCGCCGGGTTCGACTCCGGTACCCCGCGTCTGCCCGGCAGCCCACGTCTGCCCGCCGTCGACCTACAGCTGTGCGCGGGAGAGCGGGTGCTCCTCGCCATGCGTCTGGTACTCGTCCTCGTCCCGGCGGGCGGTTTGCTGGAGGTGTCCGGGCGGCTGCGCCGCGACTACCTCAGGGACCGTCGGTACGTGCCGGGACTGTTGCTGTCGACCCGGGACGGCGCGGTGACCGTGCTGCGGCGCGCGGCAGTGGCACGGCTCGACTACTTCCCCGGTACCGTAGCCGCCGTTTACGGCCTGCCCCCGGGCGCGCGCGTGCGGGACAGCGCGCCGCTGATCGCCGTGAAGGAACACGTCGCACGCAAGACGGAGACCCACCCGAGCCGTGTCGTCGCCGACGGGGACCTGCGCACCGCCTGGCCCGCGGACGCGCCGGACACCCGCCATGCGCTGGAGGTCACCGCGGACGGTACGGACATCCGGGTCCGTGACCGTGCCGCCGGTCCCCGGCCCCGGACGGAGCGGCCATGACGACGGCGCCGGTGGTCCTGCTGACCGGGGCGTCGGGCGTGGTCGGCTCCGCGCTCCTGCGTACGCTGGCCGGCCAGGGCGCCGGGGTCATCGCTCTCACCCATCACAAACCGGCCGCGGGCAGAGCGGTGCGCGGGGACATCACCCGGCCCTGGCTGGGGTTGCCACCGGCCGAGTACCGGGAGCTGGCCGCCACGGTCGACGTGGTGCTCCACTGCGCGGCGCGGGTGAGCTTCGGCGCGACGGCACGCAGCCTGCACCGCGTCAATGTGCGCGGTGTCGGCCACGTCCTGCGGTTCGTCGAGGACGCCGGCGCCCGGCTGGTGCACGGCTCCACCGCCTTCATCGCCCGCAACGGGCCGGACACCGCCCTGGCCGCGTACGCCGACTCGAAGGCCGCGGGGGAAACCCTGGTCCGGGAGTCCGGCCTGCCGGCCGCCGTCGCCCGGATCTCGACGGTCATCGGGGACACCCGCACCGGCGAGCTCGCCCGGCTGCAGGCGTTCCACCAGTTGGTCGGCATGGCCATGTGGGGGCAGCTGCCCTTCCTGCCGTGCGAGACGGGCACCCGCGTCGACATGGTGCCGGTGGACGTGGTCGCCGCGGCGCTGGCCGCTCTGGCGGGGGACGAGGACGCCCGCGGCGACTACTGGCTGACGGCAGGTCCGGCGGCGCTGCCGATGCGGCGGATCATCGACGTCGGGTACGAGGTCGCGGCCGCCCGGATGAGCGCGGACCGCGGTCTGCCCGACGTGGACCTGTCCCTGCTCAAACCGCATCTGATCGAACCGGACGCCTTCGACGCCATCGTCTCCGGCGTGCTCACGGCCGCAGGCGCCGACCACCCACCGAGCGTGTTCCGGCACATCACCGGCCTCATGGCCGCCTTCAACGGCTTCGCTCCTTTCCCCACCTCACTGGGCGCCATCCGCGAGGGCCCGCCCGCCCTCTCCGATGCCTCCGCCCACACCGCCCTCCGGGCCACACTCCAGCACCTCGCCACCCTGCCACGGACCATGTGGGGTTCCCGGCAGTGAGCGATGCGCGGGGCCGGGGGAACCAGGAGCCCGCGCCGACGGCGCACCGCACCCGGCCCGTCACCCCGTCCTGCGCCGCCAAGCGGGACCCACCTCGGCCCACTCCCTGGCCCAGGCGTCCAGACGCCTGCGGTCCAGCGTACGGCGGGCCCACCAGGCAGCCGAGAACACGGCCGTGCCCGCTCCCGCCGCGGCCCACACCCCGGTCGCCGTGGCCGTCGACAGGACGTCGTCGTGGTCGACGGGCTTCCCGGTCAGCCGTCCGTCGTTCAGGACCCAGACCGTGATCCGTTCGCCTTTCCGTTTGCCGGCGCCCACGTCCGTCTCTCCGGTACGGGGCGATCCGTCCGGCGCCCTCCAGCTGACCTTCGCCGGGTACCCGCCGCCCACCGCGCCGTCCCGGTGAGACCTGCGCACCGATACGTCCTGCACCAGCACCGCCGGCACCGGATGACGCGCCCGCTGCTGCTCGCGCATGGTCCGGCTCTGCTCCCCGTAGGCCCAGGACGCCGCGCGGAAGCCTGCCGCCGGGGCGCCGACGGCCAGCAGCAGTGCCGTCAGCAAGCCGATCCACGCATCGAGAACGTCCACCCTGCGGCGCAACGGGTTACGCCGCCAGCGCCACCATCGCTTCGCAGCACGCATAAGGCGACACCTCCTTCGCCATGCACAAGGTCCTGTCCGGCGGCAATGCCCCGGCAGAGGCGCAACGAGGCACGACGGGGGCCGTCCGGCCGGTGGCCGGCGACGGAGAAGTGCGCTCGCGCGTCAAACGGGCCGGAGCGGGATCCGCCATACGACGCGGGTTCCGTGCGTCCCGGTCGCCCCGCGGTCCTGGACGTCCGCCTTTCCGCCGAGGAGTTCGGCTCGCTGCCGGATGTTGCCCAGCCCGCTGCCGGGAGCGCTGCCGCCGATACCGATTCCGTCATCGACGACCTCCAGGACCACCTCGTCGGCGACGCCCAGCGTGACGTCCACGTGCCGGGCGTCGGCGTGCCGGGCGACATTGCTGAGCGCCTCCGCCAGTACGGCCAGGACGTGTTCGCCGGCCGCTGCCGGAATGTCGGTGTCGATGCGTCCCGCCATCTTCAGCGACGGTGGGCATCCGAGCGGTTCCGCGGCAGCCGTGATCACCTCGGCGACGCGGCGGCGCAGGCTCCGTCTCATTGCCGGTTCTCCCTCGGCCCGCAGGGCGAAGATCGTGGAACGGATGATCTTGATGGTCTCGTCGAGGTCGTCCACGGCCCTGCCCACCCGGTCGGCCGCCTCGGGCCGGTCGATGAGCCGCCCGGCGCTCTGGAGCGTCATACCGGTCGCGAACAGCCGTTGAATGGCCAGGTCGTGCAGGTCACGGGCGATGCGGTCACGGTCGTGCAGCAGCGCCACCTGCTCGGCCTCCCGTCGGTGACGGCCGAGTTCGAGAGCGAGCGCCGCCTGTCCCGCGAAGCCGGACACGAGTTCCACCTCACTGTCGTCGAAGGGCGGCCGGCCTGCTGACCGGCTCAGCCGCAGGGCGCCCGAGGCGCCTTCGCCGACCATCAGCGGGACCGCCACGACGGGGCCGCATTCCTGGCCGAAGTCGGGCATGGCGTAGGCACGGGGGTCCGTACGGACGTCCCTCGTCACGACGGGCCTGCCGGTTGCGGCCGCCAGCCCGGTGAGGGAGCCCCGGGACGGGATGACGGCAGCGGCCATGGAGTCGGCGCCGTCCCCCGATGCCACCTCGACGGCCAGTCCGTCCGCGTCGCACGGCAGCAGTACGGCGGCGGAGTCCGCCTGGGCGACCTCCAGGGACCGCCGGGCGATGAGGCCCAGCACTTCCCCGACATCGGCTCCGGACAGCAGGCTGCGGGTGACGTCCCCCAGCGCCTCCAGGCGCTGTTCGCGCCGCAGACTCTCGTTGTACAGGCGGGCGTTGTCGATCGCGACGCCTGCCGCGACCGCCAGCGTGGCCACGATGGCCTCGTCATCGGCGTCGAAGAGCGCTCCGCCGCGCTTCTCGGTGAGATAGAGGTTGCCGAAGACCTCTTCTCCGATGCGGATCGGCACGCCGAGGAAGGTGTGCATGGCCGGATGGTGCTCCGGGAAGCCGTGGCTCGCCGGATGCCGGGTCAGGTCCGCCAGGCGCAGGGGCTCGGGGTGACGGATCAGTTCTCCGAGGATGCCGTGTCCTTCGGGCAGCGGCCCGATGCGTTCGATCAGCTCGTCCGTCATGCCCACCGGCAGGAAGTCGGACAGGTAGGCGCCCTGCCCGACCGTGCCCAGCGCACCGTACTCGGCGTTGGTGAGGGCCGCCGCGGCCTGCACGATGTGCCGCAGCACCTCGGAGAGTTCGAGCTTCCGCCCGACACCGAGCACCGCCTCCAAGAGGCTGTACATGCGGCTCTGTACGGTACGCGCGGCGTCCAGCCTGGACTGCAGCTCCTCCAGCAGCGCGTCCAGACGCAACTGCGGCAGCGGAACCGGCCATGGCGTGGGCCGGGCGCTGCCGCTGCTCCTGTCCGTCATGGCTCTCACCTCCGGACCCTGAGGGCAGCGTATCCGTGGGGCCGAGTGCCGGGGAGTCTGTGTACGTCCGGGGCCGGAAGTACCGCTCCGGGTGCCCGCGACGGGGCCTACGAAGCCGGGTTTTTCAGCGCCGGAGAGGCCGTGGAGCTGTGCGCTTGTGCAGGGAGAGGGGGACGGGCACGAAGTGCAGCGCGGTGGTCCCCGTCTTCGGCTCCTGCCCGAACACGATCCGGGTCTTGCCGATTCCGTACCGCGACAGGTCGATGCGGAACACGTAGGGATCGTTCTCGTCGTCGGGGTGGAGCGGGATTCCCCGGAGCATCGTGGGGACGGGGATCAGGCTGCGCAGCATGAGCCGGCCGCCGCGGACGAAGACTTCGACGGCGGAGCCCGCCATGGCCCGGGCCCGTACGTCCGTGACCCGTGCGGCAAGGGTGTACCAGCCGCACAGCTCGCCCCACACCTCGGGACGTTGCGGCACATCGGTACGGATCGCCTGTTCCGGCAGGCCGAGCAGCCGGCGCAGGAACGCCTCCGTCTCGCCGGGCAGCCACAGCAGTGCGCGGTGGGCGGCGTTGGTCAGCGCGAACACCGCGAGCCCGTCGTCCGGGGCCACGAACATCTGTGAGGTGAAGCCGGGCAGGATGCCCTGGTGCTCGACGAACCGGTGGCCGTCGGCAGCGCCGCGGAAGAACGCCAGGCCCATTCCGGGCACGCGGGGATCGGGCTGGTAGTGCGGGGCGAACATCGTGGCCAGGGTCGCGGAGGCGAGGACCGTACCGTGCTCGTTGGTGCCGCCGCCGAGGAGGGCGCGCAGGTAGCGGGCCATGTCCCGTGGTGTCGAGCAGACGGATGAGGCGCCCGGTGTGGTCCGCTCCCGGTCGGTGACCGGCTTCAGGCCGCGGGCCCGCAGCTCGTAGCCCGTCGCCAGGCGGGCGCGGATGCGTCCCGTACGGACCAGGTCGGTGTCGGTCATGCCGAGGGGGGTGAAGACGTGCTCGCGCAGGTAGTGGTCGAGGGGTTCGCCGCTGACCTCGGCGACGATCTGGCCGAGGGTGGCGAATCCGTGGTTGGCGTACGTCCATCGCGTGCCCGGCTCCGCGTCGATCCGCAGGCCGCGGCGGTAGTACTCGGCGAGCGACGGCAGCGGCCGGTCCGCTCGTACGCCTTCGCCTGCGTTGGGCCGCAGCAGGTCGGCGGCCGAACGCAACTCGCCGATACCGGCGGTGTGGGTCAGCAGGTGGCGCGGGGTCGCGGGCCCGAAGCCGGGGTCGGACGGGGTGAGCGGGTACGCGCTGAGGTAGCTCCCGGCCGGTGCGTCCAGGTCCACCAGTCCCCGTTCCCACAGCTGCATCACCGCGATCGCGGTGAAGGTCTTGCTCAGGGACGCGACGCGGAAGACCGTGTTCCCGCCGACCGGTTCGCGCGTCTTCAGGTCGGCGAATCCATGGGCCACGAGGTGGTCAGGGCGGTCGCGGCGCACCACCCCGAGAGCCAGCCCTCCGACGGGCCGGCGATTGAGCAGTCCGGTGGCCCAGTCCTCGGTCGCGGCTGTGATGTCGTCCAGCACGGCTCCTCCTCTCGCCACCCGTGCGCGCCGGGCCGTCGGGCACGCTGCCCAACCGCCCGGGGCCGGATTCCGCTGCCGCGCCGCCCGCGGCGGCATGGCCGTGTGGGCGCAGTTATCGGGCGTGCGCCGGTACCCGTCAAGGGGTCGGACGGGCCGGAATGGGGACGCCCGGACCGAGGCCGGTCCTCCGCGCCGACACCACGGTGGCAGGAGGACGAGCCGCACCGGAAGCAGGAGGGGGATCTTCCTGGAGACGGCACCGGTGGCGCCCGTGCTCCTCCAGGAAGACCTCCGCGAACTCGGACGCCGGAAGGAAGGCCGGGCAGTGGGCGAGAAGCGCAAGGGCGGTACGAAGACCCCACCGGGCCCCGCGCGGCCCCCGGGTTCTCTCCGCCGGGCCGCCTACCAGCGCGAGTTGCTGCGCCTGCAGACCGAGCTGGTCAAGGTCCAGGAGTGGGTGCGGGCCGAGGGCGCCCGGCTCGTGGTCGTCTTCGAGGGGCGGGACGCGGCCGGCAAGGGCGGTGTGATCAAGCGCGTCGCCGAGCACCTCAACCCGCGGGTCGCGCGGATCGTCGCGCTCCCCGCGCCGTCCGGCCGGGAGCGGGGGCAGTGGTACTTCCAGCGGTACGTGGAGCGGCTGCCGACCGCCGGCGAGATCGTGCTGTTCGACCGCAGTTGGTACAACCGGGCCGGTGTCGAGCAGGTCATGGGCTTCTGCGACGAGGAGGAGTACCGGCGCTTCCTGCGGCAGTGCCCGGTGTTCGAGCGGATGCTGGTGGAGGACGGGATCCTGTTGCGCAAGTACTGGTTCTCGGTGAGCGACGCCGTGCAGGAGCAGCGGTTCCGCAGCCGCCTGGGGGATCCGACGCGGCGCTGGAAGCTGTCGCCCATGGACCTGGAGTCCGTCACCCGGTGGGAGGCGTACTCCCGCGCCAAGGACACGATGTTCGCGCACACGGACCGCCCCGGGGCCCCGTGGTACGTCGTCGAGAGCGACGACAAGCGGCGGGCCCGGATCAACATGATCGCGCACCTGCTGTCCACGCTCCCGTACCACGAGGTACGGCAACCGGCGCTCACGCTGCCGCCGCGGCCGCCGTCCACCGGCTACCGGCGCCCGCCGAAGGAGTCGCAGACCCGTGTGCCGGACCATCCCGTGCCCGGTTGACTCCTCGGTCGGGCACGGCACGGCTTCCGTGACCGGTCTGCCCGTCACCGGTCTGCCCGTCGCCGCCGGTGGCAGCCGGGCCGGGCGGCGTGCGCCAGGGCCGTTCGGCCCCCTCCGCGCCGGTGTCCGCCGGCCGACGATGGGGGCACGGACCACGGGACGCTGCCGAGGAGGCGCCGATGTCCCAGAGCGCACCCGTACAGGACGCGGTGATCTCCGTACCGGAAGGGCTCGCCGCGCTGGTCGGCGTCCTCGCCGAGGACCGCACCGTCATCGGCCCCACCCCTCGCGACGGCGCGATCGTCCTCGCGGAGATCTCCACGGCGGACGACCTGCCGCACGGCTGCGGTGTGGAGCTGGCGGCCGGCCGGTACCGGCTGGTGCGGCGCCCGGACGCGATGATCTTCGCGCACAGTGCCGGGCCCCAGTCGTGGAAGGCGTACCTGCACCCCCAGCGGGAACGGCTGTGGACGGTGGACCGGGACGCGCGGGGCCGGCTCGCCTTCCAGGAGGAGGACGCGGAGCCGCCCGCGTACGCGTTCCTCGGTGTACGGCCGTGCGATCTGCGGGCCATCGCGATCCAGGACCGGGTGCTCGGCGGCGGCCCGCACGCGGACACCGCCTACCGGCGCCGCCGCGACCGTACGTTCATCGTCGCCGTGGAGTGCACCGATCCGGGAGCCACCTGCTTCTGCACGTCCATGGGAACGGGGCCGGGTGTCGGGGAGGCCGGTCCGGCCGCGTACGACCTGGCCCTGACCGAGGTACTGGACGAGGACGGGCACCGCTTCCGGGCCCGGGCGGGGAGTCCGGCCGGTGAGCGCGTCCTGGCCCGCCTCCCCCGCCGTACCTGCGACCCGACGACCCGGGCCGCCGCCCGGCGAGCGGTCGCCGGCGCGGCAGAGCACATGGAACGTGCCATGCCGCCGGTCGACCTGCACGCCCTGATGGCCGGCTCGCCCGACGCGGCCCGCTGGGACGACGTCGCCGCGCGGTGCCTGACCTGTGGCAACTGCACGATGGTCTGCCCGACCTGCTTCTGCACCACCACCGAGGACATCACCGACCTGACCGGCGACCACGCGGAGCGGTGGCAGCGCTGGGACTCCTGCTTCGACCTGGAATTCAGCCACCTGCACGGCGGCCCGGTCCGCGCGTCCGCGCGCAGCCGCTACCGGCAGTGGCTCACCCACAAACTCGGCACCTGGCACGACCAGTTCGGGGAGTCGGGCTGTGTCGGTTGCGGGCGCTGCATCGTGTGGTGCCCGGTCGGCATCGACATCACCGAGGAGGCCGCCGCCCTCCACGCGGAGGGCCGAGGCTCCCGAGCCACCGACGAGGAGGCACCGTCATGACCACCAGGGCAGGGCTGAAGACCATGATCTGCCGGCTGGACACCCTCACCGACGACCAGCGTGCCCGCTTGATGGGGCCGGCCCGCGAGGTGTCCTTCCCGGCAGGCGCGCGGCTCTTCGAGGAGCGCCGCGCCGCCGACCGGTTCTGGATCATCCGTACCGGCAGCGTCGTCCTGGACCTCCATGTCCCCGGCCGCCGGGCCGCGGTGATCGAAACCCTCGGCCCGGGGGACCTGGTGGGCTGGTCCTGGCTGTTCCCACCGCGCAGCTGGCACCTGGGCGCGGAGGCCCAGAGTCCCGTACGGGCCTGGGAGTTCGACGCCGAGGCGGTGCGCCGGCTGTGCCGGGAGGACCCGGCGCTGGGGCACGCGCTGGTGCTGGCGGTGGCCGAGGTCATCGGGCACCGGCTGGAGTGCGCCCGTACCCGGCTGCTGGACCTGTACGGACCGTACGGGAGCGGGCTGCCACGATGACCGGCGCGACCGCCCCGCCCGACGGGCTCCCCCTCCCCTATCGTGTCGTCCGGCGCTGCCCGGAGACCGCGGACACCGCCACGTTCAAGCTGCTCCCGGCCGGTCCGGCGCTGCGGCCCTTCCGGCCGGGGCAGTTCGCGATGCTGTACGCGTTCGGGGTGGGCGAGATTCCCGTATCGGTGTCCGGGCTGCCGGTCGGCGAACCGGCGCTGGTGCACACGGTGCGGGCGGTCGGCGCGGTGTCCCGGGCCCTGTACGGGCTGCGGGCGGGCGACACCGTGGGGGTGCGGGGGCCGTACGGTATCGGCTGGGGCCTGGAACGGGCCCTGGGGTGCGACGTTCTGGTGATCGCGGGCGGTATCGGGCTCGCGCCGTTGCGGCCTCTGGTCCTGGAGGTGCTCGCCGAACCCGGCCGCTACGGCCGGCTCAGCGTCCTGATCGGCGCCCGTACGCCCAGCGATCTACTGTACCGGTTGCAGACCCGGACGTGGAGCGCCGCCGCACGCGTGGCGGTCACGGTGGACCGGCCGGAGGCGGGCTGGCGCGGGGACGTGGGCGTGGTCACCCGGCTGCTGGGCCGCGGGGGATGGACGCCCACGCGTACGTACGCCTTCGTCTGCGGACCCGAGCCCATGATCTACGCCGCCGCGAGTGATCTGGTGGGGGCGGGCGTCCCGCCGCACCGGATCGAGGTGTCGCTGGAGCGCAACATGCGCTGCGGCGCGGGCAACTGCGGCCACTGCCAGCTCGGCCCCCTCCTGCTGTGCCGGGACGGGCCGGTCGCCGGCTGGGACCGCGCGGAACCTCTGCTGGCCGTGAAGGAGCTGTGAGATGAACGCCCCACCGGCCGCCCCTCCCGGCCGCGGCAGCCGCCCGACGCTCGCCGTCTTCAAGCTCGCCTCGTGCGACGGCTGTCAGCTGACCCTGCTCGACTGCGAGGACGAACTCCTCGCCATGGCCGGGCAGGTGGAGATCGCCCACTTCCTGGAGGCGTCCAGCGCCGTACGGCCCGGTCCGTACGACCTCGCCCTCGTCGAGGGGTCCGTCACCACGCCCCGGGACGCCGAACGCGTACGGGAGATCCGGGCCGCCGCGCGATTCCTGGTCACCATCGGCGCCTGCGCCACGGCGGGCGGCATCCAGGCGCTGCGCAACTTCGCCGACGTCGAGGAGTTCCGCGCCACCGTCTACGCCCGCCCCGAATACATCGCCACCCTCGCCACCTCAACCCCCGTCTCCGCCCACGTCCCCGTCGACTTCGAACTGCGCGGCTGCCCCATCGACCGCGGCCAGCTCCTTGAAGTGATCACGGCGTTCCTGGCGGGCCGCAAACCGGATGTGCCCGACCACAGCGTCTGTTTCGAGTGCAAGCGGCGCGGCACGGTGTGCGTGACCGTCGCCCACGGCACGCCCTGCCTGGGCCCGGTCACCCACGCCGGGTGCGGCGCGATCTGCCCGGCGTACGGGCGCGGCTGCTACGGCTGTTTCGGGCCGTCCGGCTCGGTCAACCTGCCCGCGCTGATCCCGCTGCTGCGGCGGGACGGCATGAGCGAGGACGACGTGCGGCGCGCCCTGCGCACGTACAACGCCGTGTCCTTCGCCGCGGTGGAGGCAGCCGGGGCCGAGGGAGCCGAGGCGAAGGGAGCACCGTCATGACGCACCGGGGTTCGCGGGTCCTGCACGTCGGCTCCCTCGCCCGGGTCGAGGGGGAGGGAGCGCTGCACCTGACGGTCGACGGCGACACGGTCACCGGCGCCGAACTGCGCATCTACGAACCACCCCGCTTCTTCGAAGCGTTCCTGCGCGGCCGTTCGTACACCGAACCGCCGGACATCACCGCGCGGGTGTGCGGCATCTGCCCGGTCGCGTACCAGATGAGCGCCTGCCGGGCCATCGAGGACGCCTGCGGGGTGACGGTCGGCGGTCAACTGGCGGCGCTGCGGCGGCTGCTGTACTGCGGCGAGTGGATCGAGAGCCAGATCCTGCACATCCACCTGCTGCACGCCCCGGACTTCCTCGGCTTCGACGGCGCCGTGGAGCTCGCCCGTACCCAGCGGGCCCATGTGGAGCGCGGGCTGCGCATCAAGCAGGCGGGCAACGCGATCCTCGAACAGCTCGGCGGGCGCGCCATCCACCCCGTCAACGTACGGCTCGGCGGCTTCCACCGCGTACCGGCCGCCGGAGAGCTGAAGCCGCTGGCCGAGCGGCTGCGTCGGGCCCGCGACGACGCGTGGGAGACGGTGTGCTGGGTGGCGGGCTTCGACTTTCCCGACGCCGGGCTGGACCACGCCCTGTTAGCACTCGCCGAACCCGGCCGCTACGCCATCGACTCCGGCACCCCCACCGTCATGGCCGCCCCGCACACCCATGGGCTACCCTCCGGGGCGTCCGCTCCCCTGCCGCTGCGCCAGTTTCCCGTGTACGCGTTCCCGGCCGAGGTCACTGAACACCAGGTCCCGCACTCCACCGCCCTCCAGGCCACGCTGGACGGCGAGCGCTATCTGACCGGATCGCTGGCCCGTTACGCGATCAGCGGGCGCTGGCTGTCCCCGCTCGCCCAGGAAGCGGCGCGAGAAGGCGGCCTCGGCGATCCGGCGGCCGGAAAGGTCTGCCGCAATCCGTTCCGCAGCATCGTTGTACGGGCCGTCGAAGCGCTGTACGCGATCGACGAGGCGCTGCGGATCATCGACGCGTACGAGCCGCCGCCCCGCCCGTACGTGGACGTGCCGCCGCGCGCCGGGACCGGCCACGGCGCCACGGAGGCCCCACGCGGTCTGCTCTACCACCGCTACACGCTCGACGCCGACGGCCTGATCACCGCCGCCGCCCTCGTCCCGCCCACCTCCCAGAACCAGGGCGCCATCGAGGACGACCTGCGCCGCCTCGTCCAGGCCCGGCTGGACTCCGGCGTCCGGGACACCGAGGCGGAGCTGACCGCCCTGTGCGAGCGCGGCATCCGCAACCACGACCCGTGCATCTCCTGCTCCGCCCACTTCCTGGACCTCACCGTCGAAGCCGCCGACCACGCCCGAAGGAGCCCGCCATGCCCGTGACCGACCCCGGCAACCCGCAGGAGCACGGCCTGCACACCGTGAGCGACGTGATGACCCACACCGTCGTGGCCGTCGGCCGCGACGCGTCGTTCAAGGAGATCGTCCAGACGATGGAGCAGTGGAAGGTCAGCGCCCTGCCGGTGCTGGAGGGTGAGGGCCGGGTGATCGGGGTCGTCTCCGAGGCCGACCTGCTGCCCAAGGAGGAGTTCCGCGACAGCGACCCCTCCAGGTTCGAACAGCGGCAGCGGCTGGAGGACCTGGCCAAGGCCGGAGCCCTGACCGCCGGCGAGCTGATGACCGCGCCCGCCATCTGCGTCCACGCCGACGCGGCCCTCCCCCAGGCCGCCCGCATCATGGCCGTACGCCACGTCAAGCGCCTGCCGGTCACCGACGCCCAGGGACTGCTGCAAGGCGTGATCAGCCGCAGCGACCTCCTCAAGGTGTTCCTGCGCTCCGACGCGGACATCGCCGGGGAGGTGCGCCGGGTGGTGGTCGACCGGGTCTTCCCCGGGCAGCATGTGGGCGTCACCGTGCGGGACGGCGTGGTGCGGCTGAGCGGGCAGGTGCACGACCGTTCGTTCGTCCCCGTCGCGGCCCGGCTGTGCCGTGCCGTCGAAGGCGTCGTCGATGTCGTCTGGGAACAGGGCGCAACTCCCGGCGGGCCGCCCTCCGGCGCGACGGAACCGTGATGCGTTACCTCGACGAATACCGCGATCCCCAGCTGGCTCGCAGCCTGCTGGACCGGCTACGGCGTATCGCCACCCGGCCCTGGCGCATCATGGAGGTCTGCGGCGGGCAGACCCACACCCTCGTGCGCCAGGGCATCGACGAGCTGCTGCCCGCCGGCATCCGCATGATCCACGGCCCCGGCTGCCCGGTCTGCGTCACTCCGTTGGAGACCCTGGACCGGGCCATGGCCATCGCCGCCCGCCCCGAGGTGACCTTCACCAGCTTCGGGGACATGCTGCGCGTTCCGGGGACGCGCACCGACCTGCTGTCGCTGCGGGCCCGGGGCGCCGATGTACGGGTCGTGTACTCCCCGATGGACGCCGTACGGATCGCCGAGGCCGAGCCCGGCCGTCAGGTCGTCTTCCTCGCTGTCGGGTTCGAGACCACCGCCCCCGCCAACGCGATGGCCGTCCTGCACGCCCGCCGGCTGGGTCTGGCCAACTTCTCCGTCCTGGTCAGCCACGTCCTGGTACCCCCGGCCATGACCGCGCTGCTGGCCGATCCGGACTGCGAGGTGCAAGCCTTCCTCGCCGCCGGGCACGTGTGCGCCGTGATGGGTTGGAGACAGTACGAGCCGATCGCCGCCCGCTGGCGCGTGCCCATCGTCGTCACCGGATTCGAACCGCTCGATCTCCTCGAAGGCGTCCTGATGGCGGTCGAACAGCTCGAAGAAGGCCGCAACGCGGTCGAGAACCAATACGCACGCGCAGTCCAGCGCGCCGGGAACCATCACGCACAGCAGGTCGTGGACGAGGTCTTCCGGATCACCGACCGCACCTGGCGCGGCATCGGACCGCTCCCCGCCAGCGGCCTCGAACTCACTCCGGAATTCGCCGCTTTCGACGCCGCGCGTCGCTTCGGCGTGACAGACGTGCGCTCCGCCGAGCATCCGGAGTGCATCGCGGGTGCCATCCTCACCGGCTCCCGGGAACCGACCGACTGCGCCGCCTACGGCACCCGCTGCACCCCACGCACCCCTCTCGGCGCCCCCATGGTGTCCGCCGAGGGCACCTGCGCCGCCTACTTCGCGGCCGGACGTACCCCTGCCCCTACCGGGAGCCCACCATGACGATCCAGTGCCCCGCACCCCTGCACGAGGACGAGCGGGTCCTGCTCGGCCACGGCGCGGGCGGGCGGCTCACCACCGAGCTCCTCAACGCCCTTGTGCTTCCGGCGCTCGGGCCGCCGCCCGGTCCGCTGGAGGACGCGGCCGCACTGCCTCCCGTGGGCCTGCCGGTCATCAGCACCGACAGCTTCGTCGTCAGCCCGCTGTTCTTTCCCGGCGGCGACATCGGCTCCCTCGCCGTGCACGGCACCGTCAACGACCTCGCCATGCGCGGCGCCGAACCGCTCGCCCTCGCCGTATCCCTCATCATCGAAGAGGGCCTGCCCCTGGCCGACCTGCGCTCGGTGCTGGAATCGCTGGGCAAAGCCGCCACCGAGGCCGGGGTGCCGGTCGTCACCGGGGACACCAAAGTCGTGGGGCGCGGCGCCGCCGACCGGCTGTTCATCACCACGACCGGCATCGGCCGGCGCATTCCCCCGCTGCACCCCTCGGCGGCACGCGCCCGGCCGCACGACGCGATCCTGCTCTCCGGCCCCATCGGCCTGCACGGCACCGCCGTGCTCAGCACCCGGGAGGGCCTGGGCTTCGAGGCCGACATCGCCTCCGACTCCCGCCCCCTGCACCGGCTCGTACACGCCCTCATCCCCTTCGGCAGCGACATCCACACCCTGCGCGACCCCACCCGCGGCGGACTCGCGGCGACCCTCAACGAGATCGCCGAGGCGTCCGGCACCGGAGCCGACATCGACGAAAGCGCCCTGCCCGTGCCGGGTCCCGTCGCGGCCGCCTGTGACCTGCTGGGCCTCGATCCCCTGCACGTCGCCAACGAGGGCTGCCTGGTCGCCTACATACCGGAGCCACAGGCGGACGGCGTCCTGGACGCGCTGCGCGGCGTGCCCGAAGGAGCGTCGGCGGTACGCATCGGCCGGACGACCGCCGCCCATCCCGGACGCGTGGACCTGCGCACCCGCGTCGGCTCCCGGCGCGTCATCGACATGCCGCTGGGCGAGCAACTGCCCCGCATCTGCTGAAGAAGCCCCCGAGGAGGAGTCATGCGCGTGTTCATCGGTTACGTGGGAGAGCACGGCTCCACCCGCGGCATCGCCGAGCGCATCGCGGCCACGCTCACGGCACAGGGCCATCAGGCCGACGTAGCGGATTTGGCCGACGCGCGTACTGCCGCCCCGGACCACGACGCCTGCGTGCTCGGCAGCGCCGTCCACAACGGCCGCTGGATGCCCGCAGCCGCCGAGTACCTGCGCCGGTACGCTCCCGAACTCGCCCGCCAGCCCCTGTGGCTCTTCAGCGTCGGGCTCGCCCGCGTCCTCGGCGGCCCCCTCGAACGCTGGTCCCGGAACCCGGAGCCCCTGCCTTCCGTCCGCGACCTCCTCGCGCCCGCCGATCACCACCTGTTCGCGGGCGCCTTCGAGCGGGAGCACACCACCTGGGCAGGCCATGTGTTCTTCCGGGCGCTGGGCGGCCACTACGGGGACCACCGCGACTGGCGGGAAATCGACGCGTGGGCCACGGGCATCGCGCACCGGCTGCTACCCGTTCCGCCGACGAAGGAGCACCATCGAAGCGGCTGCACCCAGGACCACCCAGGACCGCTGACCCAGGACCGCTGACCCCGGGCCGCGCCGAAGGCCGTCCGTGCGACGCCTCCGGTCCGGGCGCCGCGCGGACGGCGGCCCGCCACGCCGAGGGCCGGACGGAGCGATGCCCCATGACCCCACCCACGCCGCCGGGAAGGCCGGGCCCGGTCCGCGTCTTCCTGCTGGACGATCACGAGATGGTGCGCAGGGGCGTGCGCGATCTGCTCGACGGTGAACCGGACATCGAGGTGGTGGGCGAGGCCGCCGATCAGCGCGGGGCGCTGGCCCGGGCGCCCGCCCTGCGCCCGGATGTCGCGCTGCTGGACGTACGGCTCGGTCCGGGCAGCCCGGAGGGCGACCACGAGGGCATCGAGGTGTGCCGCGAGCTGCGCGCCCGGATGCCGGAGCTGGCCTGTTTGATGCTGACCTCGTTCGACGACGACGAAGCGCTCTTCGACGCCATCATGGCGGGCGCCGCCGGTTACGTCCTCAAGCAGATCAAGGGCTCCGACCTGGTGAACGCCGTACGGACGGTGGCGGCGGGCGCGTCCCTGCTCGACCCGGGCGCCACCGCGCGGGTCATGGCCCGGGTGCGCGGCGACGAGGATCCCGTACCGCCCGAACTGGCCCGTCTCTCCCCCCGGGAGCGGGAGATCCTGGAACTGATCGGCGAGGGCCTGACGAACGGGCAGATCGCCCGGCGGCTGTACCTGGCGGAGAAGACCGTCAAGAACCGCATCTCCTCGATCCTCGCGAAGCTCGGCGTCGGCCGCCGGATCCAGGCCGCGGTCCTGGCCGAGAAGCTCCGGCACCGCGACCCGGCACCCGACGGACCGGAGTGAGCCGGGGTCCGGCCGGCCGCCGGTGAGCCGGGCTCCGGCCGGCTGCCTACGTCAAGCGGCGGTACGCAACGTTCGCCACCTCCGCGCCTTTCCGGGTGGTCAGGGCGCCGGCGCCACAAATTCGCATGTTAGATTCATATTTTGTGGTGACCCGGGTCGCGTGGAGTCGCCACGGTTCCGGCCCCCGCACTGCGTACCGATGGTGACAACTGATGGTTGACGCGCAAGACGCGCATATTGCCCGTACCGAATCCGCCGCTCCCGCCCCGCAACTGCTCTGCGACATCAACACGCTCGTCGCCGAGGAGTCCCTGTCGGCCGGGGCGCTGTGGCGACTGGCCGAGCCCGGCCGTCAGCTCGACGCCAATCTCATCCATCTCCGGCCCGGAGAAGTCATCGCCGTTCACACCGAGCCGGACCTGGACGTCCTGATCTTCGTTGTCGCCGGCCACGGCACGCTGGGTACAGCGCACGGCACACAGCCGCTGGCCGAAGGCCGGGTCGCCTGGCTTCCCCGCAACGCTCCCAGGAGCCTGGCCGCGGGCAAGGACGGCATGTCGTACGTCACCGTCCACCGCCGCCGGCCGGGCATGCAGATCCGTACCCGGCCCGAGCCCCACAGCGCGTGACCGTACCGCGCTCTTGACCGGGCCGGTGCGGCCGGGTGCGCCCGGCACAGCCCCGGCTCCCGGTTCACGCGCGCGGCACGACGGCCACCGGACACCTGGCGTGGTGGAGCACGGCGTGGTTGACCGGGCCCAGTTGCAGGCCGAGCGTGTGCTGACGGCGTTCCGCGCCGATCACGAGGAGGTCCGCGGCGGCCGAAGCGGCGAGGAGGACGTCGCGGGGGTTGCCTTCGGCCGGCCGCGGCGTCACCGGCACCCCGGGGTACTCGCACGCCGCGGGAGCGAGGGCGGCTTCGAGCGTGTCCGCGGCGCGTCGGACGTGTTCCTCACGCCGCCTGCTGTACGGCCCGCTCTCCTCGGGCAGTCCGCTGCTCGCACACCGCCAGGCGTGTACGGCCTCGACCTCCGCGCGGCGCAGGACCGCCTCCTCGTACGCGAAAGCCACCGTGGCCGCGCTGCCGGAGTCCTCGCCGACACCGACGACGATCCGGCCGCCCCGGCCCGGCGGAGGCCCGGGGCGGCCTTTCCCCCGTACGACGATCACCGGGCAGTGCGCCCGCCCCGCCACCGTCAGGCTCACCGACCCCAGCAGCAGCGAAGCCAGTTCGCCGCGGCCCCGGTGCCCCACGACCAGCAGCGCGGCGGTGTGGGACTCCGCGGTCAATGCCGCCGCGGGATCCTCCGGGGCCGGGTGGGCCGTCACCTCCGCACCGGGCACCCACCGTGCGGCCCGTTCGACCGCGTCGGCCAGCACCCGCTCCTCCGCCTCCTTCTCCTCGGCGGCCCCTTCCCCGTACCGCTCCCACAGCGAGGCGTACACGATGCGCAGCGGCAGGCCGCGGAGCCGGGCCTCTTCGGCCGCCCGGTCCAGCGCGTGCATGCTGCTGTCGGATCCGTCCACGCCCACCACAACAGGCCGTTCCACCTCAGCCACCGCCTTTCCGCGAATCGGCTGCCCGCACTGTGCGCCCGCGGGCTCGCGTCACGCAGGGGTGGGCCGGGGTATGTCGAGGGCCGTTCGGCCCCAAGCCAGGGGTGGCGCGAGGCCGCACTCTGACGGAGAAGGGCCCGGAGCCCCGGGTCCCGGCGGCTGCCGGAACCCGGCCCCACCGGTCTGCCTCCTTCCGGACAGGAGAGTCCCGTGTCACAGGCGCCTCGCATCGCGGTGATCGGCGTCGGCAACGCGTTCCGTCACGACGACGGGATCGGGCCGGCCGTCGTGCACCGGCTGCGGGAGCGGGCCCTGGACCGCCCGCTGCCGTCGTCGGTCGCCCTCGTCGACTGTGATGGTGAGAGCGGGCGGTTGATGTCCGTGTGGGAGGGTGCGGAACTGGCCATCGTGGTGGACGCCGCCCATGCCCACCCCGGCCTCCCGGGCCGCGTCCACCGCTTCGACCACGAGGGCCCCTACGCCCGCCCGGCGGCGACCAGTTCGCACGGTCTGGGCCTGGGAGAGGCCATCGAACTGTCCGACGCGCTCGGCCGCCTGCCGGGCAGACTGATCGTCTTCGCCGTTGAGGGAGCGGACAGTTCCCTGGGCACCGGGCTGTCGCCGGCCGTCGCCGGCGTCCTCGACCGTCTCGCCGCGACCGTGGAAGCGGAGATCACCCTGCACCGGGACGCACGGGCGCGCAGCGGCGCGGGCCACCGGGCCGGTGGCGGCCCCCATCCGGCGGGCGGGTGAACGCCGTGGGGAGCAGTCGGGAGGCACGGCGCTTCGAGGTGTTCGGGACGGTGCAGGGCGTCGGCTTCCGCCCGTTCGTCCAGCGCCTCGCCTCCGGGCTGGGCCTGGACGGCTGGGTGCGCAACAGCGACGGCCATGTCGTCATCGACACCGCCGGGCCTCCGCAGTCGCTGCGCCGGTTCGCCGCCGCTCTGCGCGCTCAAGCGCCGCCGCTGTCCGTCGTACGGCGGATTCGCAGCTCCGCCGAGGTCCTTGAACCTCCCGCGCCGGGCAGCGGGTTCACCGTACGGGCCAGTACCGCCGCCGGCGAGCGGCCGACGCCGCGCGAGATCCCGCCGGACACGGCGACCTGTGACGCCTGCCTGACCGAGCTGTTCGACCCGCGCGACCGCCGCTACCGCTACCCGTTCATCAACTGCACCGACTGCGGACCACGCGCCACAGTGATCACCGGCCTCCCCTACGACCGGCCCCGCACGACGATGCGCTCCTTCCCGCTGTGCCCGGCGTGCGCGGCCGAATACCGCGACCCGTACGACCGGCGCTTCCACGCCGAGCCGCTGGCCTGCCCCGCCTGCGGGCCCCTGCTGTCGTGGCTCGCGAACGGGCGGAGCGCCACCGGTCCGGCCGCCCTCCGGGCCGCCGAGGAGCTGATCGCGGGCGGCGGGATCGTCGCCGTCAAGGGCCTGGGCGGCTACCAACTCGTCTGTGACGCCCGGCAGACGCGGACCGTACTGCTTCTGCGCCGGCGCAAGCACCGGCCGCACAAACCGTTCGCCGTGATGGTCACCGACCTGGCCGCGGCGTGCCGGGTCTCCCGGCCCACCCGCGCCGAACGCCGACTGCTGGCGTCGCCCGCCAGGCCCGTGGTGCTGGTCGCGGACGGCCCGTCCGGCGGGCCGGTCGCCGCGGCCGTACACCCCGGGACCGGACGCATCGGGCTGTTCCTGCCCACGACCGGTCTCCACCACCTCCTCCTGCGCGACCTCGGCCGGCCGCTGGTGGTCACCAGTGGGAACCTCTGCGACGAGCCGATCGCGACCGCGGACGCCGACGCGCGCGAACACCTCGCCGGGGTCGCCGACGGCTTCCTGGCCCACGACCGCCCGATCGCCGCCCGCTACGACGATTCCGTGACGCAGGCCGTACGGGGGCGGGTGCTGACCATCCGGCGGGCCCGCGGGTACGCCCCCGCCCCGCTGCCGCTTCCGGTGCCGGCCCGCACAGCGGTCGTGGCGGCCGGCGCGCAGAGCAAACACACCGTGACGGTGGCCGTCGGCGGCCGTGCCGTGACGGGACCGCACACCGGGGACCTGTCCGACGCCCGCACCATGGAAGCCTTCGAGCGCTGCTACGCGGATCTCGTGGCGCTCACCGGCGTGACAGCGCGGGTCGCGGCACACGACCTGCACCCCGGCTACCTCTCCACCCGGTGGGCGGCCGAGCATTTCCCGTCCGAGCGGCGCATCCCGGTCCAGCACCACCACGCCCACATCGCTGCCTGCGCCGCCGAGCACCGGCTGCGCGGGCCTTTCCTGGGCATCGCCTACGACGGCCTGGGCTTCGGGGACGACGGCACGCTGTGGGGCGGCGAGGTCCTGGTCGCCGACTACACCGGCTACCGACGCGTCGGCCGCTTCGCCACCGCGCCGCTGCCCGGCGGCGAGGCCGCGGTCCGGCACCCGGCGCGGATGGCGCTCGGCTGCCTGTACGGCCTCGAACCGCTCGGTGTGCCGCCCCCGTCCCCCGAACTGGCCCGGCAGTTCACCGACCGGCTGGACCCGCGCGAGGCCGCGACGGTGCGCACCATGGTCGGACGCCGCCTCAACTGCCCCCGCGCCTCCAGCGCCGGCCGGCTCTTCGACACCGCTGCCGCCCTGCTCGGACTCGCCGTCGGTGAGATCTCCTACGAGGGGCAGGCCGCCGCGGCCCTGGAGTACGCCGCCGGCACCGCGCGCGGCGAAGCCCTGCCCTGGCGGCTGATCCGCGCTGACGGGCTGTGGGTTTACGACCCGGCGCCCACCCTGACCGCGCTGCTCGACCGGCTCGGCGGCGGCACCCCCGTACCGCTGCTGGCCGCCTCCTTCCACACGACGATCGCCGAGGCCACGGCCGCGCTGGCCGAGCGGGCCGTGGCCGCCGGTGCCCCGCGCACCGTCTGCCTGGCGGGCGGCTGCTTCGTCAACCGCCGCCTGCTGACGGATGTGCGCCGCCTGCTGCGCGCCCAGGGGCTGCGGGTGCTGGTCGGCGGTGCCGTGCCCGTCGGGGACGGCGGGATCAGCTACGGCCAGGCAGCGGTCGCCGCCGCCCGCATGAAAGGCAGGTGACACCGATGTGCCTGGGCATTCCCGGCCGCGTTCTCGATACGTACGACAGTGCCGGACTCCGTATGGCCCGTGTGGACTTCGGCGGGATCCGCCGCGAAGCGTGCCTGGAGTACACACCGGAGGCCGGCGCCGGTGACTACGTCGTCGTGCACGTCGGCTTCGCCATCACCACCGTCGACGAGACCGAGGCGGCCCGCACGCTCGCCGTACTGCGGGCGATGTCGGACGCCGTGGCGGGCGAGCTGGGGGAACCGCTGCCTGCCGGGAACCCCACCGAGGTTTTCGCACCACACGCGGGAGACCGCCCTCCGGATGCGGGCCACGGCTGGACGCGGCCTGCCGCCGGGGCCGCACGGCCCGGACCGGGCCCGTACGGCCCATGGGGAGCCCGTCCAGGGCCACGGAATCTGGAACCAGAACCCATTCCGTCCGAGGAGCTGCGATGACGAGCACCGAGCGGCCCGGAAACAGTGTGTACGCGCTGCTGTCCGACGGCACCACGGTCTGCGTACGGCCCGCCCGCGCGGAGGACCGGGAACGGGTGCTGCGCCTGTTCACCGGCATGTCCCCGGAGAATCTGCGGCTGCGGTTCTTCACCGCGGGGTCCGGATCCGCCGAGGCAGCCGCGGACCGCGTCAGCTCGCCCGGGGACGCGGGCGAGCACGCTCTGCTCGCGCTGGTGGGCGACGAGGTCACCGGTACGGCGGAGTTCCACCGCTCCCCCGCCGTCCGGGAGACGGCGGACATCGGGCTCGCGGTCGCCGACGCCTGGCACGGCCGCGGCATCGGGACCCTGCTGCTGGAGCATCTGGTGCACGCCGCGCGCGCCGCCGGCATCCACAGGTTCACCGCCGACGCCCTGGCCGAGAACCATCTGATGCTGAAAGTGATCTCCGACCTGGGCCTGCGCACCGCGCGGCGCTTCGACGGACCGGAGGTGCACTGCACCATCGAACTGGCCGAGAACGAACCGTACTTGAGCGCGGTGGACGAGCGTGGGCGTACCGCCGACGTGGCCAGCCTCCAGCCGCTCCTGCGGCCCGCCTCGGCCGTCGTGATCGGCGTCGGCCGGTCACCGTCCTCGGTTGGCCGCGCGCTCCTCGGCAACCTCCGCGCCCACGGCTTCACCGGCCGGCTCGCCGCCGTCAACCCGCACGCCGACACCATCGACGGCACGCCCTGCTTCCCGTCCGTCGAGGAACTGCCCTACGTCCCGGACCTCGCGGTCCTGGCGGTACCCGCCGCCTCCGTGCCCGAAGCCGCCGAACAGTGCGGCAAACACGGCGTGCGGGCCCTGGTCACCGTCGCCTCCGGGCTCGACGACGGCCAGGCCGCAGGGCTGCTGGCCGCCTGCCGGCGCCACGGGATGCGGCTGGTGGGCCCCAACTGCCTGGGCCTGGCCAACACCGAACAGGCCGTACGGCTGGACGCGACGTTCGCCGCACAGCCGCCCCTGCCGGGCACCGCCGGGGTCGCCGTGCAGTCCGGCGGAGTGGGCATCGCGCTGCTCGGCGCCCTGTCCCGGCTCGGCATCGGGGTGTCCTCCTTCGTCTCGCTCGGCGACAAGTACGACGTGAGCGGAAACGACCTGTTGCAGTGGTGGGAGAGCGACGGCGTCACCGACCTGGCGCTGCTGCACCTGGAGTCGTTCGGCAACCCGCGCGGATTCTCCCGCACCGCGCGCCGGGTGGCCCGTACGATGCCCGTGCTGACCGTGGACGCGGGCCGTTCCGAGGCCGGGCGCCGCGCCGCCGCCTCGCACACCGCCGCGATCGCCACCCCCACCGTGACCCGCCGGGCCCTGTTCCGGCAGGCCGGGATCATCGCCACCGACAGCGTCAGCGACCTCATGGCCACCGCCGCGCTGCTGCGGTCCCAGCCGCTGCCGGCCGGTGCGCGGGTCGCCGTGGTCAGCAACGCGGGCGGCGCGGCCGTCCTGGCCGCCGACGCCTGCGCCGAAGCCGGCCTGACGGTCCCGGAGCTGCCGGGGCCGCTCATCACCGACCTGCTCGCCGTCCTCCCGTCCACAGCCCGTGCCGTCAACCCGGTGGACACCACGGCCGCCGTGTCCGGCAAGCAACTGGCGGCCTGCCTGGAGTTGTTGACCCGGCACGGCGCCGTGGACGCCGTCCTCGTGGCGCTGGTCCCCATCGCTCTGTCCGCCGCGACCGGGGACGACCCGGCCCGGGCCCTCGTCCCGCCGTCCGGGACGAGGGCCCGGCCGGTCGCCGCGGTCCTGCTCGACCAGGACGTGCCCGTACGGCTGCTGCACGGAGGCGCCGCCACCGTCCCGGCGTACGCCGAGCCGTCGTCCGCCGCGCGCGCACTGGCCCACGCCGTCTCCTACGCCCACTGGCGCGCCGAGCCCCTGGGGACCGTACCGGCGCTGGAACGCATCGACAGTGAAACGGCCGCCGCGCTCGTGGCCGACTTCCTGGCCCGCAACCCCGACGGCGGCTGGGCCGGACCCCGGCTGTGCGCGGCGCTGCTGGACGCGTACGGCATCGCCCAGTCGCCGTGGGAGTGGGTCACCGACGCCGACGCGGCGGTGGCCGCCGCCGAACGGCTCGGCGGCGGCCGGATGGCGCTCAAGGCGTACTGGCCCGGACTGCTGCACAAGACCGACGTCGGAGCGCTGCGCCTGGATCTCGAAGGGCCACAGCACATCCACGACGCGTACACGGAACTGGCCCGGGGTTTCGCCGGTGTGATGACCGGAGCGGTCATCCAGCCGATGGCCGCGCGCGGCATCGAACTGGTCGCGGGCGTCGTCCAGGACCAGGTGTTCGGCCCGCTGGTGCTCTTCGGACTCGGCGGCACCGCCACCGAGGTCCTGGCCGACCACGCCGCCCGCCTCGCACCGCTCACCGACCTGGACGCGCACGCGCTGATCACCGCCCCGCGGTGCGCGCCCCTGCTGTTCGGCCACCGCACCGGCCGGGCGGTGGACCTCGAAGGGCTCGAACAGCTGCTGCTGCGCCTGTCCCGTATGGCGTGCGACCTCCCTCAGCTGGCCGAGGCCGACCTGAATCCCGTACTCGCCCGTCCGGACGCCGTCCTGCCCCTGGACGTCCGCATCCGCCTGCTCCCGCACACCGCGCGGAACCCGTACCTGCGCCGGCTGCGCGCCCGCTGACCGGCTCCGTCCCAGGAGGCTGTGATGACCCGAGCACCGACCCCCTTCTCCGGCCGTGTGGTCGTCGGATTCGACGGCTCCGACCACGCGGTACGGGCCCTCGACCGGGCCGCCGACGAGGCCGCCCGCCGCGGGACCTCGCTGGAGATCGTCTGCGGCTGGCCCTGGGGCAAGCACCCGCTGCCCGACTTCGGCGTCACCGACGAGACCGGCAGGCTCCTCTACAGCAGCGCACGCCGTCTGATGGACGCCGCCACCGAACGCGTCCGGGCCCGTGCCGGGCGGGTGGCCGTCAGCGAGTCGCTGACCACGGAGTCGGCGGCGCGCGCCCTGCTGCGCTGCGGACGCGACGCCGCGCTCACTGTGGTCGGCACCCGTGGCCACGGCGGCTTCACCGGGCTGCTGCTTGGCTCGGTGAGCCTGCGCGTGGCCGCCCACTGCACCACGCCGCTGATGGTGGTACGGGGCGAAGGCGGGGACGAGCACCACCGGGTCCTCGCCGGCGTCGAATCGGAGGCGGACACCGACGCCCTCCACTTCGCCTTCCAGGAAGCCCGACGGCGCGGGGACGCTCTGCGGGTGCTGCACGCCTGGCAGTACCCGGCAGCCCCTCGTGGCTCGCGCGCCACGTCGTACCACCTCTCCTGGGACGAGCTGGAGCAGCTGCGCAAGGGAGCCGAAACGGTTTCCCAGTACGCCGCCGCGCCGCTGCGCGAGACCTACCCGGACATCGAGGTGCACGCGGACACGGTCTGCCAAAGCGCGGGCAAGGCCCTCGTGGAAGCGAGCCGGAACGCCGACGTGGCCGTACTCGCCGCCCACCGCAGCACCCGTCACGTAGGCCTGCAACTGGGCCCGGTCACCCACGCGATGCTGCACCACGCGCACTGCCCGGTCGTCCTCGTACCCGTCGACTGACCGGCGGGGCCACCGCCGGAGAGAAACCACGAAGCCGGAAGGAAGACCGGAGATGAAGCACCGGCTGATCGACCAGGTCATGAACCGGGACGTCCTCAAGACGTCTCCCGACACGCCGTTCAAGGAGGTCGCCGACCTGCTGGCACGGCATGCCATCAGCGGGGTGCCCGTCGTGGACCGGGACGACAAGGTGCTGGGCGTCGTCTCCGAGACCGACCTGATGTACCACCAGGCCGCACAGGACGACCAGGCGCCGCGCCCGTGGTACTCGCTGCGCCGCCGCCCGGGCAGCGCCCGCGCGGCGCGGAGGAAGACGGGAGGCCGGACGGCCGGCGACCTGATGTCCTCCCCCGCCGTCACCACCGGACCCCGCCGGACCGTCGCCGAGGCCGCCCGCGCCATGGCCGCCCACCGCGTCGAACGCCTTCCGGTCATCGACGACGAGGGACGGCTCATGGGCATCGTCACCCGCAGCGATCTGCTCTCCGTCTTCCGCCGCCCCGACGAGGAGATCCGCGACGAGATCATCGACGATGTCCTCGTGCGCACCCTGTGGCTCGCCCCGCACACCGTCGAGGTGACCGTCCACGACGGCACCGTGACCCTCACCGGCAAGCTCCAGCGGCGCAGCGAGGTCCCCATCGCCGTACGGCTGGCCGGCCGCGTCGACGGCGTCGTCAGCGTCACCGACCGCCTCGGCTACCAGGAGGACGACTCCCATCTGCGCCCCACCGAACAGGCCCTGCACGGCATCACCGAGGAATGGCTGCGAAAGATCTGACCCCTCTCACGATCCCGGCTTTCCGGAAGGAGCTGAACAGCCATGACCGAACAGCGCGTCCTCGTCGCCTACGGATCCCGCAACGGAGGCACGGCGGGCATCGCCGAGGAGATCGCGGCGACACTGGGGAAGGACGGCCTGTCCGCCGAGGCCCGTCCGGCAGCGGACGTCGCCGATCTGTCCGCCTACGACGCGGTCGTACTCGGCGGTGGCCTGTACGCCGGCCGCTGGCACCGCGACGCCCGGCGCTTCGCCCGCAGGCTCAGGACCCCGCTGCGGCAGCGCCCGGTGTGGTGCTTCAGCAGCGGCCCGCTCGACGCCACCGCCACCGAGAAGGACATCCCGCCCACCCGGGCGGTGCAGCGCGACACATCCCGCTTCGAAGTACGCGGCCACATCACGTTCGGCGGCCGCCTCGACCCCAGCCCCCAGGGCTGGCTCGCCCGCTCCATGGCCAAGCGGGGCATGGCCCACGACTGGCGCGACTTCGACCAGGTCCACGCCTGGGCCCACACGATCGCGGCCGAACTGCGCAGGTAGCCGCGGGCCGTCACCGGACATGTCCGCGCCCGCGGGCCACGAGCTTGCCGAGTTCCCACAGCGCCAGCAGTGCGACGGCGGGTACGAGAGCCCACGCGAAGTGCCGCAGGCCGAGTTCGGTGGTGCCCAGCAGGTGGTGGAAGAGGTCCATCTGGGTGACCGCGACGGCGAGGACGACCTCGATGAGCATCGCCCGGTTCATCTGCTTGCTGTCGAAGCTCGCGGTCGTCAGCGCGGTGCCGGTCTCGCTGCGGCATTCGAGTGCGGCCACGATCAGGCACAGGGCGAAGGAGGTGAACGCGATGGAGTTGCCGATGGGAAGGCTGTCGTAGAGCGACCGGCCGAGCTGGATCATGCAGAGCAGGCCGATGCTGATGGCCAGTCCCGCCGCACCGACCGTGACCATCACCCCGGGGGTAAGTACCGGCTCGCCGCGGGGCCGCGGCCGGCGGGCCATGAGGTCCGGGCTCTCCCGGTCGAAGCCGAGGGCGAAGCCGAAAGCGGCGTTGACGAAGAAGTGGATCCACAGCACCTGCGCGGCGGTGAAGGGTTCACCGGCGGCGATGTCGAACAGCGCGGCGCCGAGGAACGTCAGGACGAAGACCACCAGCAGCACCAGGACGAAGCGGATGTACTTGGTGAGGTTGTCGTAGATCTTCCGGCCCTGCTCGACCGCGGAGACGATGCTGGCGAAGTTGTCGTCGGAGAGGATCATCTGGCCGGCGTTCTTGGCCACTTCCGTACCGGAGCCCATGGCGATGCCGACGTCGGCCGCTTTGATCGCCGGGGCGTCGTTGACGCCGTCCCCCGTCATGGCCACCACATCGCCCTTCTTCTTCAAGGTGTCCGCGAGCAGCACCTTGTGTTCGGGGGCGACCCGGCCGAGCACCCCGATGTGCTCGATGGCGGCCAGCCGTTCGGGCTCGGTCAGGGCGGCGAAGTCGGCGCCGAGGACGGCGTCGCCGTGGATGCCGAGCTGTTCGGCGATGGCGGCGCCGGTGGTGACCTCGTCCCCGGTGACCATCCGGACGCGGATCCGGGCCGCCTGCGCGGCGGCGACCGCGGCCCGGGACTCGGCACGCGGCGGATCGGCCATCCCCACCAGGCTCGTCATCTGCAGCTCGGTGACGTACCCGAGGAGGTCGCCGGCCGGGTCGAACCGCGCCGGGTCCAGGTCGCGGACCGCGGCGGCCATCACCCGCTTGCCCTGCCGTGCCATGCGGTCCTCGTGCGCCTGTGCCCGCTCGCGCACGTCGGCGTCCCACGGGAAGGTCATGCCGTCGGAGAGCGCCGTCGCCGCGCGCGCCGTCACCGCCGTCGCCGCGCCCTTGACGAAGCACCGTACGACCGGCCGCCCGGCGGCGTCGCTCGCCGAGTTGAACGTGGCCATCAGCTTGTAGGTCGGATCGAACGGCAGAGTGGCCAGCCGGGGCAGGCGCTCCCGGGTGCTGTCGATGTCCAGGCCGGCCTTGTGGCAGAGGACGACCAGCGCGCCCTCTGTGGGGTCCCCGATCACTTTGCCGTCGACGAGTGTGGCGTCGGAGGCCACCAGGTACGGCAGCACCGCCTGCTCGATGGTGGTCGAACTGCCCGCGGCGTGGTGCACCTTGCCTTCCAGCCCGTAACCGCTGCCGGAGACGGTGTAGCGGTCCGTCGGCGTCACCACCTCCACCACCGTCACCTGGTTCATCGTCAGGGTGCCGGTCTTGTCGGAGTTGAGGGCCGAGGTGAATCCCAGGGTCTCCACCGACGGCAGGTCCTTCACGATCGCGTGCCCCTTGGCGAGGTTGACGGCCCCGATCGAGAGGATGGTCTGCGCCACCGTGGGCAGTGCCTCCGGGATGGCCGCGATGGCCAGGGCCACGGCGCTCACGAAGAGCACGTCCCAGGCTTCGCCGCGGCTGCGCCCCAGGGCGAACATCGCGATCATCGTCAGGCCGGCTGCCGCCGCGATCCACAGGGTGAGCCGGTCCAGCTCCCTGGTCAGCGGCGAGGCCTCCCTGGGAGTGGCGGAGAGCATGCCGGAAATCGCCCCGAGTTCCGTGCCGGCCCCGGTGGCCGTGATGACGACGGTTCCGCTGCCGTGCGTGACGGGCGTGTTCATGAACGCCATGTTCGACTGATCCGCCGGCCCCGTCCGTTCGCCGGACAGCGTCCGCGCCTCCTTGGCCACGGGCGCGCTCTCACCCGTCAGCGCCGCCTCGTCGATCTGCAGAGCGCCGGCCGCGATGATGCGGCCGTCCGCCGGCACCTCGCTTCCGGCCGAGAGGAGCACGATGTCGCCGGCCACCACCTGCTCGGCCGGGATCTCGGCCTCCCGCCCGTCCCGGCGCACCCGGGCGGACGCTTTCATCATCGACTTGAGGGCGTTCATGGCGCTCTCGGCCTTGCCGGCCTGCCGCATGCCGATCACCGCGTTCAGCACCGTCAGGGCCAGCAGTATCCCGGCGGTCCCCCACTCTTTGATCAGCAGGGACACCACCGCGGCGACGACCAGGATGATCTGCATGTAGCTGCGGTACTGGGCCAGGAACCGGTGCCAGCCCGGCTCGGCCTCCTCCGCCGGCAACGCGTTCGGGCCGTTGCGGCCCAGCAGTTCGGCGGCGCGCGCCGCGGGCAGCCCGACAGCCGGATCGACCCCGAAGGCCGCCGCGACCTCCTCCGGTGACCGCGCGTACCACCGCTCGGGCTCGGCTGCTCGCTGGTTCCGGGCACCTGTCTCCACGGCCATCGTGACTGCCTCCGCTCCGGTCGTCCCCGGGCTGCGCCCTACCCCTGCCTCTTCCGCCCGTCCTTCCCGCTCGCCTTCCTGCTGGCCTTCCCGCGTCGCTCGCGGTTCTTGCCGGCGGCCGACGCCTCGTACGGATCCGCCGGGGCGCCCTCGGGCGCTTCCTTCTCCAGGTCCTTCTTGGCCTTGGCGAGCTCCTGGCGGTCCGCTTTACTCGTCCGCGGGTACTGCGGGCCGATGTCGATCAGCGTGTGCGCGAGCACGGCGGCCGCGCAGAGCCGCGCCAGCCACTTGCGGTCCGCGGGCACGACGTACCAAGGAGCCCACGGGGTACTGGTGGCGGAGAGCATCTGGGAGAAGGCCCGCTGGTAGGCGTCCCAGTGCGCGCGTTCGCGCACATCGGCCGCCGAGAACTTCCAGTTGCGCTCCGGCACGTCGATCCGCTTGAGGAACCGGACCCGCTGCTCCTCCTTCGACAGGTTCAGCATCAGTTTGACGACCCGGAAACCGTTCTCGGCGAGGTACCGCTCCCAGGCGTTGATCTCCCGGTAGCGGCGCGCCCACACATCGCCGTCCCGCTTCGCCCCGGGCAGCCTCTGCCGGCCGAGATTCTCCGGGTGCACCCGCACCACCAGAACCTCCTCGTAGTGCGACCGGTTGAAGATGGCGATCTCGCCGCGCCGGGGCAGCTGACGCGCGTAGCGCCACAGGTAGTCGTGGTCGAGCTCCTCGGTGGAGGGCACCTTGAAGTTCGCCACCCGTACGCCCTGCGGGCTCATCCCGCTCATCACATGGCGGATCGTCCCGTCCTTGCCGCCGGCGTCCAGCGCCTGCAGACACACCAGTACGCCCCGGGTCTGCTCGGCGGCCAGCCGCCGCTGGTACTCGGCCAGCAGCTCGATCCCCACGCTCAACAGCTCGATCCCGTTCGTCTTCTTCGCGATGCCCGCCCGGAATCCGGGATCGAAGTCCTTCTCCAGGTCCACCTCCGTCCCGGGAGGAACCCGCAGCTGTTCGATGAACGCCTCGATACGTTCCGCTGTCGTGTCGGTCATCCGCGGTCGGCCCTTTCGGTGTGCGCGGGCCCGCGAGCACCAGTTGTCCGGCCTGCCGCGACATCGGTGCCGCCGCGCGGTTCCGCGGCTGTTCCGCCGCGCCCGTGCCCGACGCGTACGAACCTCACCGACGGCAGACCCCGCTGGTGCACGCCGCATCACCCGCTGCCCGTTCCCGGGTCACACGTCCATCAGTGACACGAGCCGCCGAGGTCCGGGGCGACAACTGTAGGACGAGCGTACGGCGGACCATCCGCTTGAGGAACACCGTCCGGCCCTCCTCGCCGGCGGACGGCGACGCCGCTACGGTCGGTCCCGCCGGGCTCCCCGGGCAACGGCCAGCCCCGTCAGGAGCGCCGTACGGGGGCCGAGCCCTTCCCACGTTCCGCGCCAGGCCAGCAGGGCGATCGCGGCGGTCGGAAACTTCTCCTCGACCTGTCGGATCCGCCGGCCGACCCCGTCACCGGCCGCCACCAGGACCGCGTCCCGCAGGCTCGGATTGTGGCCGACCACCAGCAACGTCGAGACGTGCGGGGGCACTTCGCGCACGACGGCCAGGAGCTGCGGCACGGGCGGGTGGTACAGCCGCGGCTCGAAGCGCACCGGAGGCAGTCCCGCCAGTTCCGCGGCGGCCAGGTCCCAGGTCTCCCTCGTACGGAGGGCCGTGGAGCACAGCACCAGGTCGGGCAGCCAGTCCTCCTTCGCCAGCAGCTGCCCGGCGGCCCGCGCGTCCCGGCGGCCACGCTCGGACAGCGGCCGCTCGTGGTCCGCCGTCCCCGGGGGGCGGTCCGCTTTGGCATGCCGCAACAACAGCAAGCGCCGCAGAGGCGAGATGGTCACACCGGGACACCTCACGTCGAAAGTGCCGTAGGCCTGCCGGGATGCGCCCCGGCGTCGGGCCGGTGCGCGAAGGCGCGGGCCGCGGCCACCAGGGGTGTTCGAGCACTGCAGGTGAAGCACACAGTACCCGGAGCCCGAGCGGGTCCGTCCCGCCGGAGGCATCGCCTCACGTCTTTCGGACAGCGGTCGAGTCGCCGCACGCTGCCGCCGCGCGCCGTGTACTCACCTCCTACGGGGGATGCCGTCCCACCCGGCCTGTTGCTGAATGACGGGGAACTCCTACAGAGGGAGACCGCATGACGACCGAGACCGGCCCCATACAGCTGTTGACGATCGCGTTCGGTCCGGACGCGACGTTCGAAGGGCGGATCGTCGAGGAGCTGGACGAGCTCACGGCCGCCGGCCAGATCCTCGTGCTGGACCTGCTCGTCGTACAGAAGCAGACCGACGGCGACCTCGTCTCCGTCGGCTACCAGGCGGAAGGCATGGGCGACACGGTCAGCGCGCTGCTCGGGCTGGGCCCGGGCAGCTTGCGGGAAGCGGAAGCCGCGTTCCCGTCCCTGGCACCGGGACGCCCCTTCGGCCTCGACACGGACGACGTCCGGCAGCTCGCCGATGCCCTGGAGCCGGGCACCACAGCAGGTTTCCTGCTGCTGGAACACCGCTGGGCGAGGAAGCTGAGGCGCGCGGTCCGCGAGCAGGGAGGCGTGCCCGTGGCCGAGGGGTTCCTCACCGAGGAAGCGCTCGCCCCCATTGCCGCGGAACTGCTCGCGACGGCCGCGCGGTTCGACGACGAGGCGGAAAAGAAGGCGGGGGAAGGGACCGATCCTCGAACCGGCCCCTGAGCCGACCCTCGAACCGCCTCCCGGAAGAAGCACTCGTGAAACCGGCGAGGAAGCCACAGACACCCTGGTCGGCAGACGACGGACCGGGACCGTGCCCATGAGATTCCGTACGCCGGGCGCCTGCCTCATCGGAACGAGCCCGCGAAGGAGTCAACCATGAGCGGTTCCGTCACCCTCGCATACGACTATCCGCTGCTCGGCGTTTTCTGGACCACGTTCTGGCTCTTCATGTGGATGCTGTGGTTCTTCCTGCTGTTCCGCGTCATCGGCGACATCTTCCGCGACGACCGGCTGAACGGATGGGCCAAGACGGGCTGGATCGTCTTCGTGATCGTGCTGCCCTTCCTCGGCGTCCTCGTCTACGTCCTCGCCCGGGGCCGGGGCATGGGCCGGCGCGAAGTGAACCGGGCGCAGGCCCAGCAGGAGGCTTTCGACGCGTACGTACGCCGGACCGCGGCGAAGGACGCTCCCCGCACCACCCAGGCCGACGAGCTGACGAAGCTGTCGCAGCTCAGGGAGCGGGGCGACATCTCGGAGGAGGAGTTCCAGCGGGCGAAGGGCAAGGTTCTGCACTGACCTCCGCGGTGACAACGGTCGTTGTGCTGTCCTGGCGGGGTCTTCGGTGAGGCTTCGGCGGGTCTTCCGGAACGGAGGTTGCCATGGCGGGCGACACATCAGGGGCGCCGGACGGCCCGGCATCAGGAGCGCCGGACGGCCCGCCCCCTCCCGCACGCACCGCGGCAGCGGCGGAGGATTCCGGTCGGCCGCCGGAGTCCCGTAAGCGCCGGAGGCTGTTGTCCGCCACCCTCCCCGGATGCTGGGGCGCGCTGCTGTTCGCCTGCCTCTCCTTCACCCCGTCGCTGCTCCCGCGCGGCGGCATCCTCCAGGGCCTGATCTGCGGCATCAACGCGGCCCTCGGCTACGCGGCCGGGATACTCGCCGCGTGGGTGTGGCGCGCGTTCGCCGACCGGGAACCGAGGCACCCGCGGCACAGGTCCTGGACCGCCTTCTTCATCAGCGGCGTCATCCTCTTCGGCCTCTTCTTCGGCTTCGGGCAGTACTGGCAGTACCAGATCCGCCGGCTGATGGGGGTGACCGGCTACAACGTGCCGCTCGCCGTGGTGTCCCCGCTCATCGCGGCCCTGGTCTTCTTCCTTCTCCTGCTGACCGCGCGCGGCGTCCGCGGCCTGTACCGCCGGCTCGTACGCCTGCTCAAGCGCTGGATCGGGCCGCGTGCCGCGTCCGCCGTCGGCTGGACCGTGGTCGCCGCACTCATCTGGGCCATCGTCACCGGGCTGCTGCTCGACGGCCTCGTCGGCCTCGCCAACAACACCTTCGCGCTCCGCGACACGACGACCGAGGAGGGGGCGCACCGGCCCACGACGACCCTGCGCTCCGGCGGGCCGGGCTCGCTCGTACCGTGGGATTCGCTGGGCCTGCAAGGACGCAACTTCACCGGCACCGGTCCGTCGGCAGCCGCCATCGGGGCGTTCACCGGCCGCCCGGCGACCGAACCGATCCGGTCCTACGCCGGGCTCGCGTCCTCCGACGACACGGAGGCCCGTGCCGCCCAGGCGGTCGCCGACCTGACCCGGCAGGGCGGCTTCGAGCGCGAGAACCTGCTCGTCATGACGACGACCGGCAGCGGCTGGGTCGATCCCGCCGCGGTGGACACCTTCGAGTACCTCAGCGGCGGCGACTCCGCCACCGTCGCGATGCAGTACTCCTACCTCCCGTCGTGGCTCTCCTACCTCGTCGACCAGACCAAGGCCCGCGAGGCGGGCCGTGCCCTCTTCGACGCCGTTTACGACACCTGGTCGAAACTGCCGTCCGACCACCGCCCCCGGCTGTTCGTCGCCGGGGAGAGCCTGGGGTCCTTCGGCGGCGAGACCGCATTCAGCGGTGAGTACGACCTGCGCAACCGCACCGCGGGCACCCTGTTCGCCGGCCCGCCGGCCTTCAACACGCTGTTCCGGGAGTTCAGCGATCACCGGGACGCCGGCAGCCCCGAGGTCCGGCCCGTCTACAAGGACGGTCGGACCGTACGGTTCACCAACGATCCGGGCGCGGAGATCCCCCCGGCGGACCGGCCCTGGAACGGAAGCCGTGTCCTCTACCTCATGCACTCGTCCGACCCGATCGTCTGGTGGAGCCCGCACCTCGTCTACAGCGAACCGGACTGGATCGGCCAGCATCCGGGCGACGATGTGCTCGAACAGATGGTGTGGCTGCCGTTCGTGACCTTCTGGCAGGTCACCGCGGACCTTCCGTTCGCCGCCGACGTCCCGAGAGGCCACGGCCACACGTACACCACCGAATACGTGGACGGGTGGAACGCCGTCATGCGGCCCCCGGACATCACCGCACAGGACCTCGGCCGGCTCAAGGACATCATCGCCGCCGAGAAGTGACCGCGTGGTGCGATACGCACGCCTCCGAGTGGCGCGGCGGCCTCACCCAGCTCGTCCCCGTCCGGTCACCGCAGTTCCAGTCATTGCAGCTCCGGTCATTGCAGTTCCAGTCATTGCAGCTCCGGTCACCGCAACAGGAAACCGACCAGGTAGCCGAACGCGTTGACCGCCCAATGCAACCCCATCGGCGCCAGCAGACTCCCGCTACGGCGGCGCAGTTCGCAGAAGAGCACGCCCGCCGCCCCGGTGAACAGCACCGCCGCCACCACGGCGGCCACCACACCGAACGCGGAACGGCCGAACAGCGGCGTCAGGGCGGGCTTGTCGGTCGCCAACCCCAGCGACGGCAGAACGTGCCACACCCCGAACAACACGCTCGACACCGCCGTCGCCCACACGGCGCCCCGGACCCGGAGCACCAGGCCGTACAACACCCCCCGGAAGGCGACCTCCTCCAGCAGCACCGTACCGACCGGCACCGTGACCAGAACACGCAGCGCCACCTGACCACCGGTCAGCCCGCCGTACCGCTCGTCCGCGAACAGCCCCCGGGTGACCGGCAGCAAGGCCGCCGTCGCATACCCCGCAGCAACCAGCCCGACCAGCACCACCGCCCAAAGCGCACCGCTCCTCAGCGTCGCCGCACCAAGCCCCGCGTCCGCCCAGCCGCCCCCGGCCCGGAACAGAACGCCCAACAGCAACGCGCTCACCACAACGCCGGTCAGCACCCCGAACGACGGCGCCCACCGATTGTTGACCACATTGGCAACCGCCAGCACAGCCACCGTGACGCCCACCGCTGCACCGGTGCCCATCGGCCGTGCCGCGCGGTCGGTGTCGTCGGCCGAGCCGGTTCCCTTGCGATCCATGGCATCGTCCCTCGGGAGGCTGCCTGCTGAGCACCACGGCGGCGTACTGGTCGCTGCGCTTATCGTGCATCTGGAGAGCGGCGCGGTCGAGGCGATGGACCGCTTGGCGCCGGGCCATCGGATCAACGCCTCGGCGGCGGCCAGAGCATGCGCCACCGCCGAGGAATGCAGCGTGCCGGGCGGGCGTGCGACCGCTCAGGAATCGGCTCAGACGAGGATGACCCGGCGCCCGCGTGTGTGTCCGGCCTGGCTGTCGGCGTGTGCCGCCGCGGCCTCGGCGAGGGTGTACGACTTCTCGACCGGTATCCGGAGCTTGCCCCGCGAGATGAGGTCGGCGGCCTCGGCGAGCGCGTCCGGTACGTTGCCGGTCACACCGGAGTACCGGGCGCCCAGTTCCGGCGCTTCGAGATCGGCGATGGAGATCACCTTCCGCGCGTCCCCGGTCAGCTCGGCCAGTTCCCGGATCACGCCCGAACCGGCCAGATCGAGCGCCGCATCGACCCGGCCGAGCCGCCGCACCCGCTCGGCCCAGCCCTCGCCGTACGTGGTGGCGAGGGCGCCCAGGCTCCGCAGGTAGTCCTGGTTCGCGGCCCCGGCCGTGCCGATCACCGTGATGCCGCGGTCGCGGGCGATCTGCAGCACCGCCGACCCGACTCCCCCGGACGCGCCGCTGACCAGCAGCGTCTGCCCGGCCTGCACACCGGACTCACGGACGATGCGCAGCGCGGTCTCCACCACGGACGGGTAGCCGGCCGCCTCTTCGAACGTCAGGCCCTCGGGCATCCGGGCCCAGGCCGCCAGCACGGCGAACTCGGCGTAGGTGCTCGAACCCCTGCCGAACACCCGGTCGCCGACCTCGACCCCTTCGACGCCTTCGCCGACCTCGTCCACCACACCGGAGGCGTCCTGCCCGATTCCGGCGGGCAACGTGATCGGCCGGTGCACCGTGCGGCTCTCTTCCTGGAACTGGCCCTCGCGGATTCTCCAGTCGACGGGGTTCACGCCCGCCGCCCGCACGGCGACGCGTATGTGGCCGGGGCCCGCGTGGGGCTCCTCGGCGTCGATGAGTTGCAGAACGTCGGGGCCGCCGAACTCGGCGAAGCTCACTTTCTTCATGCCGCCGACCGTAGCACTAACGGTTAGTGTTTTGAAACTGTTCCGCTTTCGCATTTGTTAGCATCAGGGCATGACCGAGCCGCCCGGACGCCGCGAACGCAAGAAGGCCGCGACCCGCCAGAAGATCGCCGACACCGCGCTGCGGCTCTTCCTGGAGCGCGGGTACGACGCGGTGGGCATCCGGGACGTGGCCGCCGAGGCCGACGTGGCCGTCACCACGCTCTTCTCCCACTTCGCCTCGAAAGAGGCCCTGGTGTTCGAGCAGGACGCGGACTTCGAGCAGCGCCTCACGCGGGCGGTCACCGACCGGGCGCCGGACGAGCCGCTCATCCCCGCGCTGCGCCGCGAGACCGAGGCCCTGGTGCGGCACTGCACGGCGGACGGCGCCGCCCCGATCTGGCGCATGATCGAGGCATCACGCGCCCTGCGGGAGTACGAGGAGTCGATGCGGCTGCGCCACGCGGAGTCGCTGGCCACGGCCATCACCGCCGACCCCGGCCTGGCGCCGACCGCCACGGCCGGCCGGACGATCGCGAGGTTCGTCATCGACGCCTACGCACTGGCCCGCGAGGCGGCCGATCCGGAGGCCGCGGTGGACGAGATCTTCCGGATGATCGAGGCGGCTTGGGAGGCCGCCTGCCCGTCTCCACGTAAGTAAGGTGCGTGTCACGGCCGCGGCCACGATCGTGGCCGCGTGTTCCCGATCGGATGGCCCGCCCCTGCCACCCCCGCGTCAGCCCCGGGTGTGGTGGTCCAGCAAGCGGGTGAGCAACTGTACGAACTGGTCGCGTTCGGCGGGGCTCAGCGGGGCGAGCAACAGGTCGTGGAGGTCGTCGAGGACCGCGTCGAGACGGTGCAGGCGGCTGCGGCCCCGGGCGGAGATCGTGATGATGTTGCGGCGCCGGTCCGCCGGATCGGGTGCCCGCTCGACGAGGCCGCGCTCGGTCAGTTCGTTGAGTACGCCGACCATGTCGCTGCAGTAGATGCCGGTGCGCCGGCTCAGCGTCGCCTGGCTGCCCGGCCCGTATTCGAGCAGCGAGGCGAGGACCGCGTAGTGCCACTTGCGGGCGTCGGCCTCGGCCAGTCCCTCGGTGATCAGCCGGTCCGACCGCACGGTGAGCTGTGACAGCAGCCGGCTCGCGCGCCGGCGCAGCCTGTCGGGCGTCCGGGGCGCGCCGTCGTCGGGCAGGTCCGCTGCTTCGGCTCCGATCATGGCGTCATCCTACTCATTGCGTTAGTCCGACTAACGATGTACGTTCACTCGCGCCGAGACGGCCGAGACGTCAGGGCGGCACGCGAGTGCGAAGTCCGCCCCGAGGAAGGAAGACCTTGCCCACCAAGACGCTGCAGATTCCCACCGCTGACGGACACGCAGACGCTTTCGCCGCCTTTCCCGACCGCGGCGGGCGGCACCCGGGGGTGCTGCTGTACATGGACGCCATCGGCCTGCGGCCCGAACTGGAGAACAAGGCCCGCGAACTGGCCGAGCACGGGTACTACGTACTCGTCCCCAATCTCTACTACCGCAACGGCCCGGCACCGGTGACCGATCTTCCCGACTACATCGGGGAAGAGAACCGGCCCGCGGTCTTCGCCCAGCTGAAGCCGCTGGTCGATGCGCTCACCACCGACCTCGTCCTGCGCGACGCCGACGCCTACCTCGGTTTCCTCAGTGCCCAGCCCGAGGTCGGCGACGGGCCGGTCGGCACGATCGGCTACTGCTTGGGCGCCGCCCTGGCGATGCGTGCCGCGACGGCCCACCCCGAGAAGGTGGCCGCCGTCGCCGGGTTCCACCCCGGCTTCCTGGTCACCGACGCGCCCGACAGCCCGCACCGCCTGGTCTCCCGGCTCACGGCCCAGGTCCACATCGGCCTCGCCGAAGGCGACTTGACGCCCGAGGCCCTGAGCGAACTCAACCAGGCCCTGGATGCCGCGGGTGTCGACTACACCACGGAGATCTACCCCGACACCGTTCACGGCTTCACCATGAGCGACACCGCCGCCTACAGCCCCTCCGCCCTGCAGCGCCACTGGGACCGGCTGCTCCCCCTGCTCGACCGCGCCCTGACCACCGGCTGAGGATCCGGCGCCGAGGAGGCGGAGCCGTGCAGCGTGGCTGCGAAGCCGGCCAGAACGGCGAAGTCCTCGTCCCGTAGGCCGATGCGCGGATTCACGTGGTGGAGCAAGGCCCCGGCCCGGTGGGCGGCGGTGATATGAGCGTCGTCCGCATCGGTCTGCTCGTCGTCCACCCAGGCGAAGGGCCGGCCGCCCGCATGGGCGACGAGCGGAGCGGACTTCCAGTGAATTCCGTCCGGCCGCTCGCGCATCAGGGCTTCACCGAAGTCGACGAAAGGCAACGGCGGAAGACCGAGGACGGGGCCGATCCACCGGTTCGCATCGTCCATCCAGGCGCTGGCCCAGCACAGCTCGAACCCGAGGGACAGCAGCGCGGGGCCGTGGGCCGGGTTGAGCCACACCGTCTCCGGTCGCATGTAGGATCGCGGGCTCGCGGCAGCGGAGGGGCGGCGCGCCTCGGCCGGGAGGCCCACGGTGAGGTATTCCTCGGGACACGTGCCGGACGGCGTCGCGTACGGGTGCAGTGGCCCGTCGATGTCCAGGAACAGCAATGGCCGCCGGTCGTTCACCATATCCCCCTGTCGGGCAACGATTTCCGGCACCTTAGCCCGTGCTTGTACTGCCGCCCGCCGCAGTCGACATGCTCGCCTCCACCTGGCCGGCGCTCGGAGCGTCAAGCGTTGCCGCTCTGCTTGTGGCCTTGGGAGTCGCAGGGCAGGTCCACGCCCGGGGCGTCGGCCTGGAAATCGCGGGCGGCTTGGTGTTCGACGTCGGCGATGGCGGTGGGGCTGACGGAGATGGCTCCGCCGAAGGGGCATTCGGCGTCGCGGACGAGCAGCAGGGTGGCGGTGAGCAGGGCGGTCGCCATGGCCAGGGTGGCGAGCTGGGGCCGGTTGCGGCGTCTGGGGATGCACAGGCACAGGGAGATGACGGTGATGGAGAGCAGGACGAGCATGAACCAGTAGATCGCCGCGGGTACCGCGGCGGTCGACTCCGTCAGACGTGCCTGACGGGCCTTGGAGCGGGTGTCGTCCGCCCCCACGAGCATGCCGAAGGCGCCCTGGTCCGTGCCGATGTCCTTGAAGGCGGCGCGCAGGTCGGCGGTCCAGACGCTGGGCACCGGGGAGCTTTCGCCGTGGGCCATGGTCGGCCATTCGTAGTGGCGTACCGCGCGGGTGTAGCAGACGACGTCGGCCTGCACCCGGCGGCGCTGTGCGGCGTTGGGGAGGAATTCCGCCGTCTCCTCCAGGTGGTCGGCCGCGTTGGCCTCGTTGTGCACCGCTTCCTCGGCCCTGTTGTAGGAACCGGCTGCGGTGGCCAGGACGAAGGCGAGGATCAGTACGGTCAGGGTCTGTACCGGGCTGATCAGGTCCCGCACCGACAGGCCTTCGTCGTCGGCGTCGGAGTCGTGGCGGCGCAGGAAATGGTGGGCGATCAGCCCGAGGATCAGGGCAACAGCGGCCACCACGATGGTGACGATCATGAGTGCGTCTCCGGGAGCGGGGTCAGGGCTCGGGCCATCGGTCTCTCTCCCGATGCCTTTGCCTGAGTGCCCTGAGCGGCATGCGGTTCCGCCCGCCCGGCCACCCGTACGAGCGACACTCCTGCATCGCCTGGAGGTACCGGTCCCGACGCGGAGACAGCGGCACCTGACCGTGAGTCAGCGCCCGGCGCTCTGGCCGCCGTCGACGTGGAGGATCTCGCCGGTGACGAAGGCGGCGTTCTCCAGGTACAGCACCGCGTCGACGATGTCGCCGGGCGCGCCCAGCCGGCCGACCGGGAGCAGGCCGCTCAAGGCCGCGTGCTCCTCCTCCCGGTGCATCGGGGTCTTGATGACGCCCGGCGAGACGGCGTTGACGCGGATGCCGCGTGTCGCGTACTCGATGGCCAGCGACTTGGTGGCGGACTGCAGGCCGCCCTTGGTCAGCGAGGTGAGTACGGAGGGCACGCGGGCGTCCGCGTTGTCGACCAGGCTGGAGGTGAGGGTGACGATGTGACCGCCGCCCCGGGTGAGCATGTGCCGGACGACCGACCGGGTGAGGTGGAAGAAACCGGTCACATTCACGCCGATCACCGAGGCGAACTCCTCCGGTGTGCAGTCGGTGAACGGCTTGGCGAGGAAGATGCCCGCGTTGTTGACCAGGGTGTCGATACGGCCGAACCGCTGCACGCCCGCGGCGACGATCCGTTCGGCGGTCGCGGGATCGGCGATGTCGCCGCGTACGGCGATGACGTCCGGGGACCGGGACGCGACGATGGTGCGCGAAGTGGCCACCACGCCGTATCCGAGCTTGCGGTAGGCGGCCACCAGCGCGGCGCCGATGCCCTGCGACGCACCGGTGATGACGGCAACCTTCTGGTCCTGCGCGTTCATGGCGCGCCCCCGGTCCGGAACCGGCTCAGCACCCGTCCGGCCTCGTCCATCATCTCCCGGACGATGTCCCCGGCGGGCCGCACACTGTGTACGAGGCCGACGCCCTGCCCCATGAGCCAGGGCATCTCCTCCCAGTCGGCCTCCGTTTCCGGCACCGGCGGGAACACGTTGAACTTGTGCAGTACCACCCGTTCACCCTGGAAGACCGTGGTGCCGATCTCCTCCAGGGCGTGCCGGTCGGCCGGCACCTGGTCCAGCCGGTCGTGCCACTGGGACACCACGCGGTCGCGCTGCACCCGCATCGGGTTGAAGTCCGGCCATTCCGGGCCGAACACCGCCGTACGGACCGTGTCCTCCCCTCGGGAGGCGACCAGCCGCCGGTGGTGCTCGGGATGCACCCGCGCCTGCGGCGAGGCGAGCAGCCGGGTGCCCACCCACACACCGTCGGCGCCCAGGCACAGGGCCGCCGCCACCTGGCGTCCGTCGGTGATGCCGCCCGCGGCCAGGACCAGCGCCCGCTCCCCCACGGCGTCCACGACGGCGGGAACGCCGACCATGGTGGGCAGGCCGCCGTAGTTGTGCCCGCCCGCCTCCCAGCCCTGGGCGACGACGACCTCCACCCCGTCCGCCACGGCCCGCTCGGCCGCGTCGGCGGAGCCGACCTGTTCCCACACCGACACCCCGGCCGCGCGCAACCGTTCGATCTGCCCGGCCGGCGGGTGGCCCCAGTGGTACGAGACGACCGGTACCCGCTCCTCCACGCAGACGCGGACGTGTTCGGCGTTGTCGAAGTACGTGATCAGATTGACGTTGAACGGTGCGTCCCGCACGCTCCCGCGGATCTCGTGGATGAACTGCCGGAGGTGGTCCGGATGCATGAGCGCGGCCCCCACCGCGCCGATGCCGCCCGCGGTGGTGACGGCGACCGCCAGATCGGCGGTCCCACCCGCGAACGCCATCCCGGCGCAGGCGAAGGGATACGGTACGGCGAACCTCTCGGTGAACCTGGTGGACAGCACCCCCATGACGGCCCCCTCCTGCCTCTCCCGGCAGGTTCCCACCGGCGTCCGTACGGGGCCAGGGCCCGGGTCGGATATGCGCGTACAGCCACGTCGTCGCCCGTGCCCGGCCCGGGGGAAGGCGTCTTTCCATTACGTAGGACGCCGCCTACGTAGTTCTCGCCGACGCGGCATTTCCCTTCCCGGCGGCATGGTTGACACCGCAGTCACGTACCGGATCCGGACGGGTACGGCTACGCGAGCGGCGTCATGGCCGGCCGCCTGCCGGTGGCGCTGCCGCCGAACGGCTCCGCCGGAGAGGCGCCGGTGAACAGAACGAGGGGGAATCGTTGCTCAGCACGCACCCGGCCGTCCCGGCCGTCATGGCTTCCGTACCCACCGTGAGCCGGGTGCGGGTGGCGGTCACCGCACCCGACCCGATCAGCCGCGAGGGGGTCATCAGTCAGCTGCGCCGCCACCCGGAGGTCGCCCTCTGTGAGGATTCCGGGTCCGCCTCCGTGGTCGTGCTCGTCGAGGACGTCCTCGACGAGGCCGCGCTCGCCCGGCTGCGGCGGGTCGTGCGCAGCGAGGGCGCGCGGGTGGTGCTCGTCGTGGGCACGATCCGGGAGAACGAACTGCTGGACGTCATCGAGTGCGGCGCCGGGGCCATCGTCTGGCGTCGGGAGGCCACCGCGCACCGGCTGGTGCAGGCGGTGCTGACCGCGGCCGAGGGCGGCGGCGATCTGCCCGCCGACCTGCTGGGGCGGCTGATCAGCCAGGTGGGGCGCCTGCACCGGGGCGGCGGCGACCATCCGGCGTCCTTCCTGGGCCTGACGCCCCGCGAGGTGGACGTCGTACGGCTGGTGGCCGAGGGGCTCGACACCACGGAGATCGCCGGCAAGCTGTCGTACTCCGAACGCACCGTCAAGAACGTCATGCACGGCCTCACCACACGCCTGCACCTGCGCAACCGCTCGCACGCCGTGGCGTACGCGCTCCGTGAGGGCTACATCTGAGCGGACGGCGGCGGGGCAGGTCGGCAAGCCCCTCGGGGCACGAGGCCTGCCCCGCCGCCGTCCCCGATGTGCCTGCGCGGCGAGCGGCGCGGGGAGCACGATCGGCGGCAGGGCCGTGCAGAGCCGACGCCGGGATCCGGCCGGGGCGGCGGCCGGCAGCTGGGAGCGCGTAAGTGATTCATGAGGCGGACGAGGTCCTCAAGGGCCTGATCGGTGGCGGGGCACTGGCCGGGTCCGGTATCGACGTGTCCTTCGAGGTGCCCACCCGCGACTGGGCGGCCCGGCGCAACGCGCCCGTGGTCAACGCCTACTTGTACGACGTCCGGGAGGACGTGTCCCGGCGGCAGCGCGGGCGCACGGCGCTGCGCGACGAGCGGGACATCGTCGTACGCCGCCGCCGTCCGCCGCGCTGGTTCCGGCTGTCCTACCTGGTGACGGCCTGGACGAAGACGCCGCAGGACGAACACCGGCTGCTGTCCGCGGTGCTGGCCACGCTGCTGCCGCACGAACTGCTCGCCGCCGAGGACCTGCCGGAATCACTCGGACGCCTGGGTCTGGCGCTGCCGCTGACGGTGGGCGGCAGCCAGCCGGAGGCCCGTTCCGTCGCCGACATCTGGTCCGCGGTGGGCGGTGAGCTGAAGCCCTCCCTGGATGTGGCGATGACCGTGCCGTTCCCGGCGTACCCCGATTACGACGCCGGGCCCCCGGTCACCGAGGGGGCGGCGGTCCGGATACGAGGGGTGGACGGCGGCCCGCCCCGCTCGGAGGAACGCGCCCACCGGCCCCGTCAGATCGCGGCGGCCCGCGCCGCGCACGAGCAAGCGGCGGCCCGCCGCGCGGAGCAGACATGAACACCTCGCCCCTGGAAGACCTGCTCCCCACGGCCGCCGGGCCCGAAGGCTCCGAAGCCGCCGGGCCGGGGGACGCCGCGGCCGCCGGTCCGGCGCGCCCGCTCCTCGGCCGGCTGGCCGAGCTGCGGCATGCGGTGACCGCGCTGGTCGAACACCGCGCCACCGGCGACCCCACCGCCGACGACCCGTTGCGCGGCCTCTACGTGTCCGAGGAATCCGTGGGGCATCTGCTGCGCACCTGGCCGCGTGCGGAACCGGACGCGGTGTGGGAGGAGGACGTACGGCCGGAAGTGCCTGCCGAGTGGCCAAAGGACGCCGACGACCGCCTGGCCCGGACGGCCGCCCGGCTGCGGCTGACCGAGCTGGACACGGCCGTGCTCCTGATCGCCCTCGCCCCCGACCTCGACCGCTCCTTCGAGCCGCTGTACGGCTACCTCAACGACGAGGTGAGCCGCCGCCGCGCCACCGTGGGGCTCGCCCTCGACCTGTGCGGCATGCCCGCGCACCTGCCGGAGGCCCGCGCCCGGTTCCACCCCTCGGCGCCGCTGCGCGCCTTCGGCCTGCTGTCCGTCGAGGAGCCCGACCGCCCGCTGCTCACCCGGTCGTTGACCGTGCCCGACCGGCTCACCTCCCATCTGCTGGGCGACGACACGCCGGATGCCGTGCTCCGCGGCCGGCTGCGTCCGATGCCGGGCCCGCTGCCCGGCGCGGAGCACGACGAGGGCTTCGTCCGGCGGCTGGCCGCCCGTATCGACGACGGGCCGTGCACCGCGTATCTGCGGGAACACCGCGAGGGTGACGCCTTGGCCACCCTCGCGTCCGTGCTGTACGAGGCGGGCGTCGGCGCGCTGCACTTCGCGGGCCCCCCGGGGCATGTCCCGGAGCTGCTGCGGGAGGCACGCCTGACGGGCCGGGCGGTCGTGGTGTGCGGTCTGCCCGAGCACCCGGGTCCGATGGTGGCCGAGCTGGCCGCGGCCACCGACGTGACCGTGCTGCTGGCCGACACCCGCCCGTACGATCCGCAGTGGTCCCCGCACGACCCGCTGGTGCTCCAGGCTCCCCGGCGGCCGGCCGGGGGCACGGCCTCCTGGCGCACCGCGCTGGGGCCCGCCGCCGACGGTTTCGACCTGGCCGGCACCGTGGCCCCGTACCACCTCGGCGGTGAGCGCATCGCGCGCGCCGCCCGCGCCGCGACGGCGCTGGCCGCCTTCGACGGCACCGCGCTCACCGCCGCGCACGTACGGCTCGCCGCCCGGCAGCAGTCGGCCTCCGGGCTCGAACGGCATGCCCGCCGGATCCGGCCCGCGGTGGACTGGCGCGATCTGGTCCTGCCCGACGGACCCCTCGTCCAGCTGCGGGAACTCGCCCTACGCGCCCGCCACCGCGATCGGGTGCTCGGCGACTGGCGGCTGAGCGCGGGCGGCGGACGCGGACGCGGTGTCCTCGGTCTCTTCGCGGGCGAGTCCGGCACCGGCAAGACGCTGTCCGCGGAGGTGATCGCCGCCGATCTGGGGGTGGACCTGTACGTGGTCCAGCTGTCCTCGGTCGTGGACAAGTACGTCGGCGAGACCGAGAAGAACCTCGAACGGATCTTCACGGAGGCCGACCGTACGGACGCCGTGCTCCTCTTCGACGAGGCCGACGCCGTTTTCGGCAAACGCTCGGAGGTCAAGGACGCGCACGACCGGTACGCCAACATGGAGAGCGCCTACCTGCTGCAGCGCCTGGAGTCCTTCGACGGCATCGCCCTGCTGACCACCAATCTGCGGGCCAACATCGACGACGCGTTCACCCGCCGCCTGGACCTGGTGGTCGACTTCCCCTTCCCGGACGCCGGGCAGCGGCTCGCGCTGTGGCGGCACGGCCTGTCGCACGTGCCGCGCGCCGGGGACCTCGACGTCGGCGCCCTCGCCCGGGACTTCGAGTTGGCGGGCGGCTCGATCCGCAGTGCAGTGGTGACCGCCGCCTATCTCGCGGCCGGCCGGGACGAGCCGGTCGCGGCGGGCGACCTGTGGGAAGGCGCCCGCCGTGAGTACCGCAAGGCGGGCCGGCTGGTCCCGGGCGAGACGAGCTGGTGACGCGGCCGGTCCCGCCCGTGGTCACACGGTGAAGCGGACCGCCTCCAACTGGAGGTTCCATTCCATGGCGCTGCCGCCGTACCGCCACTTGCCGGGCTCGGTGCACCCCTTGCCCAGCCAGTTGCGGTCCTTCACATAGGCCTCGTGGCACACGGAGCCGTCGAAGACCTGGAGGGTGAACCCTTCCATCGGGGGATCGGCGCTCTCGGTGCTGCCGAGGACCAGGTCCTTGCGGTCGTCCTCCTTCTTCCACGAGTCGCCCTTGCGCCAGCCCTCGCCCACGTAGGCGCTCGCGCCGGTGACACCCTTGGTGTCGGACACCGCGATGTTGAGGGCCTTGATCGGCTTGCCCTGGCCCACCGTCCCGGCCTCGGCCCCGTCGCACACCGGCTCCTGCCAGCCGTCGTCCTGGACGAAGGCCCGGTAGCAGATGTGGCGGCCCGCGCTGCGGGCAACGATTTCGCGCACCGCGGTGGCCGCGGTCTTCTCGGCGGGCTTCTCCTTCGGCTCGTCACCGCCGCCGCCCCCACCGCCCTTCTGGTCGTCCTGCCCGCCCTTGCCGGACTTCTCGGCCGGTTCGCTCGGCTTCTCCTGTGCCTTGGGCGGCGGGCTGCTGATCGGCGGGGAGGGCCGGGGCGGCGCGAGCTGCCCGGCCTTCTCGGGCTTCTCCCGCGCCACGCTCTGCAACTGCGGCCGGTACGCCAGCCAGATCGTCACGAACGCGATCGTCAGCGCGAGAAGCAGGCCGAAGGTGGTGGCCAGCCAGCCCGGCAGGATGCCGCGCTGGACGAAGGTGCCGTTCACCTCCTCCGGCTCGGCGCCGGCGCGGCGCAGGGTGATGGCGTACGGCTGCTCCTGATTGGAGCCGAACCAGGTGATCTGCCGCGGCCGCAGCGTCGCCTTGACGAAGGCGGCCCGGCCCGGCTCGATCTGCACATTGCCCGGCTGCAGGTCGTACGCGAGCCGTTCGCCGGTGTCCTTGCCGCCGAGCGACGCGGTGACCTTGGTGTTGCCGAGGTTGTCCACGGCCAGTCGCGGCCGCCCCCGGAACCGTCCCTTCACCGTCGTCGGCACCAGTTCGGCGCGCACCTCGGTGAAGGGGGTGATGGTCAGATTGCCTTCGGGGACGGTGACGGCGTCCGGGTGTTCCGTCGGTGTGACGCGTACCGCGTACGGATTCGGTCCCGCGGTCGCGTCCGGCGTACGCGGCGGTGCGAACGTCAGCTCCACCGTGCCGGTCGTGCCCGGGTACAGCCGCAGTGCCCGCGGCTCCACTGTGGTCCACGGGGCGGGGTCACCGACCGGTTCGAAGCGGTACTCGTCGACGATGTCCCCGGTGTTGCGCACCCGTAGCCGCACCGTGGTGCTGCTGCCGGGGTCGACGGTCGCGGAGGCGGGTTCCAAAGAGGTCCAAAGGCTCACGCCACGACGCTAGGAGAGGCGGCGGACACCGTCAGGAGCCGTCCGGGCAGACCCGGCTGCCCGGCCGAGCGGGCCGCCCAGGCACGTCCCCGCACCCTCCGGGGCAACCGCCTTGCCCGGGCCCCGGCCCCCGGGGACGTTTCGGCGGCGGGACGCGCGCGCCAGGGTTGGAGACGTCCCGTCTCGTACCCCGAGGAGAGCAGAGCATGCCGTCGTACCTGTCGCCCGGCGTCTACGTCGAGGAGGTGGCCAGCGGTTCGCGTCCGATCGAGGGGGTGGGCACCTCCGTGGCGGCCTTCGTCGGGCTCGCACCGAGCGGGCCCCTAAACGAACCCACGCTGGTGACCAACTGGACCCAGTACGTCGCCTCCTTCGGTGACTTCACCGACGGCTACTACCTCGCCCACTCCGTCTACGGGTTCTTCAACAACGGCGGCTCCGCGGCGTACGTCGTACGGGTCGGCGGTTCCGCCGAGGGCGCCGCCGGGGACGGCGAGGCCCCCGCCGAGGTGACGGGCCCGGCCCCCGCGGCGCAGCTGCCCGCCGCCGAGCCGAAGCAGCTCGGCGCGTTCTCCGTGGCGGCCATCGCCCAGGGCACGGCCGGCCCCCTGACCGTGGAGGTCGCCGACCCCGAGGGCGAGGGCCCGGCCGAACGGTTCAGGCTGATCGTCAAGGACGGCGACAAGCCGGTCGAGACGTTCGACGTGAGCGCCAAGAAGGGCAACCGGTCCTACGTCGTCGCCCAGGTCAAGGAGCGCTCCAAGCTCATCACCGTGGCGGAGGCCGCGCCGGCGGCGCAGCTCGTCCGTCCGGAGAACCAGACCGTCACCCTGGCCGCGCCGCCCGCCCCCGCCCCCGTACCCGCGTCCGTGCCCGTGGAGCGGGACACGACCGCGAACCCCGGCGCGGCCGAGTACCTCGGCGACTCCGCGGACCGCACCGGTTTCGGCGGCCTGGAGGCCGTGGACGAGGTGTCCATGGTGGCCGTGCCCGACCTCATGGCCGCCTACCAGCGCGGGGCGATCGATCTGGAGGCGGTCAAGGCCGTACAGCTCGGGCTGATCGCGCACTGCGAGCTGATGGGCGACCGGGTGGCCGTCATCGACCCGCCACCCGGCCTGAACGCCCAGCAGATACGGGTGTGGCGGCAGGAGACGGCGGGCTACGACTCCAAGTACGCGGCGCTGTACTACCCCTGGCTGAAGTCCTTCGACCCGGCGACGGGCCGGGCCCGCATGGTTCCGCCCAGCGGCCATGTCGCCGGCATCTGGGCCCGTAACGACTCCGAGCGCGGTGTGCACAAGGCCCCCGCCAACGAGGTCGTACGCGGCGCCGTCGACCTGGAGATCCAGATCACCCGCGGTGAACAGGACCTGCTGAACCCCGTCGGCGTCAACTGCATCCGGGCCTTCCCCGGCCGGGGCATCCGTGTCTGGGGAGCCCGCACCCTGTCGTCCGACCCCGAGTGGCGCTACCTGAACGTCCGCCGGTACTTCAACTACCTGGAGGAGTCGATCCTGATCGGCACCCAGTGGGTGGTGTTCGAGCCGAACGACCACGCGCTGTGGGCCCGCATCCGGCGCAACATCTCGGCGTTCCTGGTCAACGAGTGGCGCAGCGGCGCGCTCTTCGGCCGGCAGCCCGAGGAGGCCTACTACGTCAAGTGCGACGAGGAGACCAACCCGCCGGAGTCGGTCGACCTGGGCCGGGTGGTGTGCGAGATCGGCGTCGCCCCGGTCAAGCCGGCGGAGTTCGTGATCTTCCGGTTGTCGCAGTTCTCCAGCGGCAGCGGTGAGCTGGAGGAGTAGGCCGCCCGCCCCCGTCGTCCGCAGCTCCCGTACCCGACCGTCCCACAGCTCAGAAGGACAGCGAATCCATGGCACTCATGCAGGGTGACTCCCTCACCTCACACAATTTCGGTCTGCAGATCGACGGGGTGATGGTCGAGTACCTCTCGGAGGTCAGCGGCCTCACCATCGAACAGGACGTCATCGTCAGCCCGCAGAACACCGCGCAGGGCCACGTCGACATCAACATCCTGCCGGGCGTGCAGAAGAACGGGCAGTGCACCGTGGTGCGCGGCATGACCCAGTCGTCGTCGTTCACCCAGTGGATCAACGACTCGATCGCCGGCCGGATGAGCACGGCCCGCAAGAACGCCTCGATCATCCTGATGGACTACGAGGACAACCCGGTGAAGCGGTACAACCTGCGCAACGCCTGGTGCAGCAAGATCGACGCCAGCAGTTTGAAGGCCGGCGAGGCCTCGGTGCTCACCGAGACCGTGACCATCGTCTTCGAAGAACTGGTCGTCGAATAATGCGGCGCACGGCTGCCGGTGCGCCGGGCGCGACCGCGGCGGCGCCGGTCCCCCCGACCGCGGCGGCGGGAGCGGAGGCCCCCACTCCGCCCCCCGCCGCTGCTCCGGCCGACCCGGCACCGCGCGCCCTGCGCACCGAGTTCCCCTTCCAGCTGCCGCGCGGATACGTGGACGACGCGGGCACCGCGCACCGGGACGGCGTGATGCGCCTGTCGACGGCACGGGACGAACTGGTTCCGCTGCGCGACGTCCGGGTCCAGGAGAACCCCGCGTACCTGTCGGTGGTCCTGCTCGGCCGGGTCATCACGCGCCTGGGCACGCTGCCGATGGTGCACGACGGGATCGTGGAGAGCCTGTTCGCCTCCGACCTGGCGTTCCTCCAGGACTTCTACCGCCAGATCAACGCCGAGGGCCACACCCGCGCCGCCGTGGACTGCCCGCACTGCTCCGAGCCGTTCGAGGTGGAGCTCGGCGGGAGCCGCCTGGGGGAATCGTGACGTACGCGACCGACCGGCTGCACGAGGAGATCGCGTACGTCGCCTACCACTTCCACTGGAGCCTGGAGGCGATCCTGGACCTGGAACACCACGACCGCCGCGGCTACACGAACCGGATCGCGTCCTTCGTGACGCGCGCCGGGGCGGAGGACTGAGCCATGGGGTTCCTGGACCGGATACGGGGCCGAGGCGGCCGTGATCATGGTGGTGGCGTGGCGGTTGGTGCCGTGACCGGCGGTGCGGCGTCGTCCAACGGTACGGCATCGTCCGCCGGGTCGGCGGCTTCCACGGGGGCGGAGTCTTCTACGGGTGCGGGGTCTTCCACGGGTTCGGCGTCTTCTACGGGTTCGGCGTCCGCGAACGCCTGGCGCGCGCTGCCGTCCATCCAGCGGTCCGTGGCCGACGGCCGGGCCGAGGTCGCGGACGCCGGGTTCGGCAAGCGGCTGCCGACGTGGCAGAACCCGTCGTTCATGGATGCGCCGTCCCGCCTCGGGGTTCTGGGGCCCGCCCCCGAAAGCCTGATCGCCGGGGCGATGACCGAGACGGCCCGGCCGTTGACCGGGCTGGAACAGCCGTCGAACGCGCTGCCATGGACGCCGGTGTCGGCGGAGCCGGTGGTACAGCGGGCACCGGCGGTGCCGTTGCGGGCGGTGTCGGGGGTGGAGGTGCTGGGGGTGGAGGTGCTGGGGGCGGCTTCCGCTGTCGCTGGAGCTGCGGGGACTGTGGGGGCTGTGGGATCAGTAGGGTCTGTTGGGTCTGTTGGGTCTGCCGTTCCGGTTCAGCTGGCTGGGCGGGCTCGGCCTTCCGTTGGTGTGGGCCGGTCCAGGCCCGCTGCCGGGGCTCAGCCGGTTTCGGTGGCCTCGCGCCACTCGGGCACGCCGGCCGCTCCGGCCGCCGCTGGTGCTCAGGAGGGTGCGGGAACGGCGGCGAACGGGTCTGCCGTACGGAAAACGCCGACGGCGTGGGAGCACCCGCCAGTTGCTCTGGCCCGGCGGACGAGCCCCGCGGAACCATCGGCACCGGCCGCTGCACCCGCCACGTCCGTAACTCCGGCGGCGCCTCGGAACGCGCAGGTGCCTGCTCCGGCCCCGGCGCGCGGCGTCTACGTGACGCCCGCCCCGCCCGCCCCTTCCGCCCCGTCCCGGCTGCCCCTGACCAAGGCCCCGACCGGGCCGGGGGCCGTACAACGGCGGATTTTTCCGGTGGCGCGGCAGGAACCCGGGTCCGTTCAGGGTCCGGTGGCGGCTGCGGCAGACCCGTCGGAGAGCGGCGGAGGGGGAGCCGGCGCGAATGCCGGTACGCCCGCTTCCGGCGGAACGTCGGCATCGCGCGGGCGGGCAGAACCTGGGCCGACAGCGCCCAGTAGCCGGACGGAGGCTGACACCGTAGTAGTCCAGCGGTCGGCCGTCCGCCGCGACCGTGCGGTGCCAGCACCCGACACCGGTACGGCACCTGGCGCGCGCGGCGGAGCGGCCGCGCCTCGCGGTGCTGCGGGTTCTACAGACGCGGCACGCGACAGGAGCAACGACACGAGTGGTGCGTCTTCCCCGAGCGGTACGTCTTCTCCGAGCGGCGGTACGCGCGGCCGGGACGCCGCTCTTCCCTCGGCCGGCGATGTCGTGGCGTCCGCCCCCGGCAGCGTGCCCGACCAGGCGGCGTCCACCACCGTACGGAACGCCACGCGTGCCGGGGACATGGCGTCGGCACCGTCTTCCAGCCGTGACAGCTACGCCCACCCAACCCCGCCCCCGACACCATCCTCGAACCCGCATCGGGCTCCTGACACCCGGCGCGAAGCGGTCGATCCGAGCGCGGCGGCCACTCCGAGTGGGACGGCCACTCCGAGTGGGACGGCCACTCCGAGTGGGACCGAGGCTGCCGTTCGGCAGCCGACGGTCATCGCCCGTCGAGTGGCCGACTCCACCGCCACCACGGATGGGGGCTCAGCGGCCGGTCCGGCCACGGGACCAGCGCAGGACGCACGCACCGGCTCGATGCCCACCCCGCACAACACCGGCGCCACGGCCGTTGCGCCGCGCGCACTCCCCGGTGTGCGGGCTGCCGCGACGCGGCTTGCCGCGCCCTCGGGACCGGCGCCGACTGCTCATCCGACTGCGGCCGACAGGACGGTCGAGGGCGCCACGGCGGCAATTGCCCCCGCCTCGGCGTCGGGATCGGGATCGGACTCGGTTGCACTGACGTCAACTGATCCTGCCCAGCGGTCGGTTCGGGGCTCTCAGCCGATCCCGGTTGCCGAGGGCCGGACCGTGCCCACTACGCCTCCGGCCAAGGGCACGCCTGCCGCTCCCCCAGCACCACCCGCTTCCCCGCCTCCACCCGTCACGCCCCACCGCCCGGTTCAGCGCAGCGTCACCCGTAAGGCCGCGAGATCCGGCCTCGGAGCCCCGATCTCGTCGGCGCCGGCGCCGGCATCGATGCCGGCGTCACCAACCGCCGTGCCCCAGCCCCCTACACCCCAAGCCCCTGCACCACGGACACCCATGAGCCCTGTGCAGCGCGCCGTCCAGCCC
>NZ_JOCQ01000013.1 GCF_000720725.1 Streptomyces rimosus subsp. rimosus | reverse complement strand
CCCCCGCCCCCGCCCCCGCCCCTCAGGAGCAACCCGCATGACCGTCAGCACGTCCATCAGCGTCTCCGTGAACGGCGAGCCCCGCGAGGTCCCCGGCGGGCTCACCCTGGACCGGCTCGTCGCCGGTCTCACCACGGCCTCCAGCGGCGTGGCCGCCGCCGTCAACGAGACGGTGGTGCCGCGCGGCCAGTGGCCCGCCACCCCGCTCGGCGACGGCGACCGCGTCGAGGTCCTCACCGCAGTCCAGGGAGGCTGATCCGCGGACATGGCCGACGATCTCTTCACCATCGCCGACACCACCTTCGACTCCCGTCTGATCATGGGGACGGGCGGGGCGCCCAGCCTGGACATCCTGGAGCGGGCGCTGCTCGCCTCCGGTACGGAGCTGACGACGGTCGCCATGCGCCGCCTGGACCCGACCGTGCAGGGCTCGGTGCTGTCCGTACTGGAGCGGCACGGCATCCGCGTCCTGCCGAACACCGCCGGCTGCTTCACCGCCGGTGAGGCCGTGCTGACCGCCCGGCTGGCACGCGAGGCGCTGGGCACCGACTGGATCAAGGTGGAGGTGGTCGCCGACGAGCGCACGCTGCTGCCCGACCCCATCGAGCTGCTGGAGGCCGCCGAGACCCTGGTGGACGACGGCTTCACCGTCCTGCCGTACACCAACGACGACCCCGTGCTGGCCCGCAAGCTGGAGGACGTGGGCTGCGCGGCGATCATGCCGCTGGGTGCCCCCATCGGCTCCGGCCTCGGCATCCGCAACCCGCACAACTTCCAGCTGATCACCGAGCGGGCCGGGGTCCCGGTGATCCTGGACGCGGGCGCGGGCACCGCCTCGGACGCGGCGCTCGCCATGGAACTGGGCTGTGCCGGGGTGATGCTGGCAACCGCGGTGACGCGCGCGCAGGAGCCCGTCCTGATGGCGGAGGGCATGCGGCACGCGGTCGAGGCCGGCCGGCTGGCGTACCGGGCGGGGCGCATCCCGCGCCGCCACTACGCGGAGGCGTCCTCGCCCACCGAGGGCGTCGCCGCGCTGGACCCGGAGCGGCCCGCCTTCTGAGGTACTGCGGCGGGGCGCGCCGTCCGAGGAGCGGCGGGCGGCGTCCACGCCCGGCGAAACGGACATCCGGCGCGTCCCGGCCCGGCCGGCGCCCCGCCCCTGTCACCGTTCGGTCGCAGAAAGGCGCTGGTCGCGGGCGGGGCGTGGGCGGTCACAGCAGCGGCTCGTAGACTCCTCTGCCGTGGATACGACCCTTCAGGACCCCCTGGTCGGGCAGCTGCTCGACGACCGCTACCAGGTGCAGGCGCGCATCGCCGCCGGCGGCATGGCCACGGTCTACCGGGCCATGGACACCCGGCTGGACCGGGTGCTCGCCCTGAAGGTGATGCACCCGTCGCTGGCGTCCGACGCCGCGTTCGTCGACCGCTTCATCCGCGAGGCGAAGTCCGCGGCCCGCCTCGACCACCCCAATGTCGTCGGCGTGTACGACCAGGGCACGGACGGTACGTACGTGTACCTGGCCATGGAGTACGTCGCGGGCTGCACGCTGCGCGACGTGCTGCGCGAGCGCGGCGCCCTCCAGCCGCGCGCCGCGCTGGACATCCTGGAGCCGATGCTGGCCGCGCTGGGCGCCGCCCACCGGGCCGGGCTGGTGCACCGCGACATGAAGCCGGAGAACGTACTGATCGGCGACGACGGCCGGGTCAAGGTCGCCGACTTCGGACTCGTACGGACCGTGGGCACGAACACCACCGCCTCGACCGGCTCGGTCCTGGGCACGGTCTCCTACCTGGCGCCCGAGCAGATCGAGGAGGGCAGCGCGGGCCCGCCCGCGGACGTGTACGCCTGCGGTGTCGTGCTCTTCGAGATGCTGACCGGTGGCAAGCCGCACAGCGGCGGCAGCGCGGCCCAGGTCCTCTACCAGCACCTGCACGAGGATGTGCCACCGCCGTCCATGTACGCGCCGGAGCTGGCACCGCAGCTGGACGACCTGGTCGCCGCGGCCACCGCGCGCCGCCCCGAGCTGCGCCCGCAGGACGCGGTGACGCTGCTCGCGCAGGCCCGCACGGCCCGCGCCGACCTGACCGACGCGCAGCTGGACGCGGTGCCGCCGCAGGCCAAGGAGGTACCGGAGAGCGGTGCCGCCGCAGGCTCCGTCGCGGGCTCCGAGGACCGTACGAGCGTGCTGCCGCGCCCCGTCGCCGTACAGCCGCCGCTGCCGCTGCAAGAGCCGCAGCCGGGCGAGGAGCCGCTGAACCGCACCAGCCGGCTGGAGCTGCCGCCGGCGGAGCCCGCTTCGGCGGCCGAGCAGACCACCCGGCTGCGGCCGGCGGCCCCGGCCCGGTCCGGGGCGGTGGCCGGGCTGCTGCGGGCCCGGCGCAAGACGGTGTCGGTGGTGGCCGCCGTGCTGCTCGTCCTCGGGGTGGGCGCGGGCGTCTGGTACATCAACTCCGGGCAGTTCACCACCGTCCCGGCCGTCCTGGACATGACGCAGGCCAAGGCGGAGAAGACGCTGCGGGCCGAGGGCCTGGACGTGCAGGTGAAGCACGCCTTCAGCCCGAACGTGGAGCGCGGCCACGTCATGGCCACCGACCCGGAGAACGGCAAGCGCATCCGCGGTACGGGCACGGTCACCATCACCCTGTCCAAGGGCCCGGAGATCGTCCAGGTGCCCGATCTGGCGGGCACGCCGGTCGCCGACGCCAAGCGCAAGCTGCGCGACCTGGGACTGATAGCCGGCACGGTGCACAAGGAGTTCTCCGACGAGGTCGCCAAGGGTTCGGTGATCGGCACCGACCCGGCGGCGGGCAGCAAGCGCCGCCCGGACACCGCCGTCGCGCTGACCGTCAGCCGGGGCTCCGCGGTGGACGTGCCGGACGTGACCGGCCGGGACCGGGCGGACGCCGAGGCCACGCTGCGCGGCGCGGGCTTCGACGTGAAGATCGCGGACGGTGCGGTGCACTCGCCGCAGGAGGCGGGCAAGGTCGCCCGGCAGTCGCCGGGCCAGGGCAGCAAGCAGGGCAAGGGCGACACCGTCACCCTCACGCTCTCCTCGGGCCCGGAGATGGTCGCCGTCCCCGACGTGACGGGCAAGAGCACCGACGAGGCCAAGCGGGCGCTGACCGGCGCGGGCTTCGAGGTCGAGGTCAAGAAGCCGTTCCTGTTCCCGCGGGACAAGGTCGAGAGCCAGTCGGTGGCGGGCGGCGAGCAGGCGGCCAAGGGCAGCAAGATCACGATCCGGCTGGAGAGCGCGTTGTAGCCACCGGGGTGGGCGCGGGCGCGAGGCCGGCCGCGACAGCGCCGCGCGCCCACCGTGAGCACCCACTGTGAGCAAGGACGCCCGTCCGCGCGCCGGACGGGCCCCGTGCGCCTGGCACCCTTGACGGGTGAGCACTTCCCTCTCCCCGCAGCACGCCCGTGAGCGCAACCCGGTCGGCAGCCATGTGCCGGTGGCCGGCGGCCTGGCCAAGGTCGGTATCCCGTACGCCCGTGACATCGGCGGCGAGGCCGTGCAGGTCTTCGTCGCCAACCCGCGCGGCTGGGCCACCCCGGCCGGTGTCCCGCAGCAGGACGAGGCGTTCCGGGAGGCGTGCGAGCAGGAGGCGGTCCCGGCGTACGTGCACGCGCCCTACCTGATCAATTTTGGCTCGCACAACGCGGAGACGGTCGAGAAGTCCGTGGTCTCGCTGCGCCACTCGCTGCTGCGCGGCCGGGCGATCGGCGCGCTGGGCGTGGTGGTGCACACCGGCTCGGCGACCGGCGGGCGCCCGCGCGCGGAGGCGCTGGCGCAGGTACGCGAGCGGGTGCGCCCGCTGCTGGACGAGCTGACGCACGACGACGACCCGTGGTTGCTGCTGGAGCCGACGGCGGGCCAGGGCGCGTCGCTGTGCGCGCTGGCCGAGGACCTGGGCCCGTACTTCGACGCGCTGGACCGGCACCCGAAGCTGGGCGTGTGCCTGGACACCTGCCACGCCTTCGCGGCCGGGCACGACATGGCGGCGCCCGGCGGGACGAAGGCGCTGCTGGACGAGCTGGTCGACACGGTGGGCGAGGGGCGGCTGAAACTGATCCACGCCAACGACTCCAAGGACGTCGTGGGGGCCCACAAGGACCGCCACGAGAACATCGGCTCCGGGCACATCGGTGCCGAACCGTTCGGCGAGCTGTTCCGGCACCCGGCCACGCAGGGCGTGCCGCTGGTGATCGAGACGCCGGGCGGCAAGGAGGGCCACGCGGCGGACGTGGCGCGCCTGAAGGACCTGCGCCGCCCGGCCTGAGGTGGCAGCCTGGGCGTACCGATGCACCAGGCACCCGAAGAGCACGAGCACGGCGGGCACGCGGCGTCCGGCTGGGGCGCCGCGGCCCGCGCGACGCTGCACTGCCTGACCGGCTGCGCCCTCGGCGAGATCCTGGGCATGGTCGTCGGTACGGCTCTGAGCTGGCACAACGCCCCGACGATGGTGCTCGCGGTGGTGCTCGCCTTCGCCTTCGGCTACACCCTCACGCTGCGCGGCGTGCTCGGCTCCGGACTGGGCCTGCGGGCCGCCGTACGGGTCGCGCTGGCCGCCGACACCCTGTCCATCGCGGTCATGGAGCTGATCGACAACGGGGTGATCGCGCTGATCCCGGGGGCGCTGGACGCGGCGCTGTCCGACGTCCTGTTCTGGTGGACGCTGGCACTGTCACTGGCCCTGGCGTTCGTCGTGACCACGCCGGTGAACCGGTGGATGATCTCCCGCGGCAAGGGACACGCCGTAGCACACCGGTACCACTGAGCGCCGCCCGGATTCCGGCCGTTCCCCGGGCCCTTTCCGGCGGCCCCGGACGCGCTACAGCTCCGGCCCGTCCCCCGGTTCCTCCTGGTACGAGTAGCGCTGCTCGCGCCACGGGTCACCGAGGTTGTGGTAGCCGCGCTCCTCCCAGAAGCCGCGGCGGTCGGCCGTCATGTACTCGATGCCGCGCACCCATTTGGGCCCTTTCCAGGCGTACAGGTGCGGGACGATCAGCCGGACCGGGAAGCCGTGCTCGGCGGTGAGCGGCTCGCCCGAGCGGTGGGTGGCGAACAGCGACTTGGCGTCGGCGAAATCGGCCAGTTTCAGGTTCGAACTGAATCCGTACTCGGCCCACACCATCACATGGGTGACATCCGGGGCCGGCGGCGCGAGGTCGAGGACGGTGCGGGTGGACACGCCGCCCCATTCGGCGCCGAGCATGCTGAACTTCGTGACGCAGTGCATGTCGGCGACCACGGTCGTATAGGGCAGCGCCGAGAATTCCTCGTGCGTCCAGCAGTGCTTGCCGCCGTCCGCGGTGGCGCCGAAAGCCCGGAACTCCCAGCGTTCCGGCCGGAATTTCGGCACCGGGCCGTAATGCGTGACCGGCCATCCCCGTTGCAGTCGCTGCCCCGGAGGCAGCTGAGGATGCTCCGCTTCGCGGCTTTCGGGCTGACCCATGCTCCCCATGGTGTCAGACCCTCGGGGGTGCCGATGACCAGGGCGGCAGCGATTCGGGCAACTCGCACTAAGCGTGCACTTACTGGACGCCCAGCTCACGACGGTGCAAGGATGCGCGGCACCTGCCAGTACTCGCGTGGAAGGAGCCCGCTGCCATGCAGGGCGACCCCGAGGTCATCGAATTCCTCAACGAGCAGCTGACCGCCGAGCTGACCGCGATCAATCAGTACTTCCTGCACGCGAAGATGCAGGAGAACAACGGCTGGCACAAGCTGGCCAAGTACACCCGGCACGAGTCGTTCGACGAGATGAAGCACGCGGAGATCCTCACGGACCGCATTCTCTTCCTGGACGGGCTGCCCAATTATCAGCGACTCTTCCACGTCCGGGTGGGGCAGACGGTCACCGAGATGTTCCAGGCGGACCGGCAGATCGAGGTGGAGGCGATCGACCGCCTCAAGCGGGGCATCGAGCTGATGCGGGCCAAGGGGGACATCACGTCGGCCAACATCTTCGAGAGCATCCTGGCCGACGAGGAGCACCACATCGACTATCTGGACACCCAGCTCGATCTGGTGGAGAAGCTGGGCGAGCCGCTGTACATCGCCCAGGTCATCGAGCAGCCGGACAGCTGAGCCGCTCCGGCAAACCGTTCCTGCAAACCGTTCCTGCAAGGTCGCCGGCCGGTCCGGGCCGAGGTCAGGCCGCTTCGGGCAGGGCGTCGGGCACCGCGTCCGGGGCAGCACCCGGGATCGCGCCGGGCGTCGTGCCGTAGGTGTCGCGCGCCCCGGCGGCCGGCAGCTCGGGCACCTCGGCACCCAGCGGCTGCGGCGCGCCCTGGTCGATCAGCTCGCGCCGGGGGCACGCGCCGCGCCCGAGCAGCGCCTGGATGCGGCGCACGCAGCCGCCGCAGTCGGTGCCGGCCTTGCAGGCGGAGGCTATCTGGCGCGGGGTGCAGGCGCCGGATTCCGCGTGGTCACGGACTTGCTGCTCCGTGATGCCGAAGCACGAGCAGACGTACACGCGGGTCACCTCCGTCGACCTGTTCCGCGGTGAGGTTACCCTTACCTTACCCGGGACGAAAGTCCGGTAACAACGGCGATGGGGCGCGAATCCTGTGATCCGCGCCCCATCGGGTGTCCACGGGGCCCACCGGGCCCGGCCGGGCTACTGGTCCCGGTACATCTCCGCCACCAGGAACGCCAGGTCCAGCGACTGGCTGCGGTTGAGCCGCGGGTCGCAGGCGGTCTCGTAGCGCTGGTGGAGGTCGTCGACGAAGATTTCGTCGCCGCCGCCGACGCACTCGGTGACATCGTCGCCGGTCAGCTCCACGTGGATGCCGCCCGGGTGGGTGCCGAGGCCCTTGTGCACCTCGAAGAAGCCCTTGACCTCGTCCAGCACGTCGTCGAAGCGCCGGGTCTTGTGACCGGAGGCGGCCTCGAAGGTGTTGCCGTGCATCGGGTCGCAGATCCAGGCGACCTTGGCGCCGGAGGCGGTGACCTTCTCGACCAGCTCGGGCAGCTTGTCGCGGATCTTGTCCGCGCCCATGCGGGTGATGAAGGTCAGCCGGCCCGGCTCGCGCTCCGGGTCCAGGCGCTCGATGAGGGTGAGCGCGTCCTCGGCGGTCGTCGTCGGGCCCAGCTTGACGCCGATCGGGTTGCGGATGCGGGAGGCGAACTCGATGTGCGCGCCGTCCAGTTGGCGGGTGCGCTCACCGATCCAGACCATGTGGCCGGAGACGTCGTAGAGCTTGCCGGTGCGGGAGTCCGTACGGGTCAGCGCGGACTCGTAGTCCAGCACGAGCGCCTCGTGGGAGGAGTAGAACTCCACCGTCTTGAACTCCTCCGGGTCCACCCCGCAGGCGTTCATGAAGTTCAGCGCGCGGTCGATCTCGCGCGCCAGCGCCTCGTAACGCTGCCCGGACGGGGAGGACTTCACGAAGTCCTGGTTCCAGGCGTGCACCTGGCGCAGGTCGGCGTAGCCGCCGGTGGTGAAGGCGCGCACCAGGTTCAGCGTCGCGGCGGAGGCGTGGTACATCCGCTTCAGGCGCTGCGGGTCCGGGACGCGGGCCGCCTCGGTGAACTCGAAGCCGTTGACGGAGTCGCCGCGGTAGGTCGGCAGCGTCACGCCGTCGCGGGTCTCGGTCGGCTTGGAGCGCGGCTTGCTGTACTGGCCGGCGATCCGGCCCACCTTGACGACCGGGACCGACCCGGCGTACGTGAGGACCGCGCCCATCTGGAGCAGGGTCTTGAGCTTGTTGCGGATGTGCTCGGCCGAGACGGCGTCGAACGCCTCCGCGCAGTCGCCGCCCTGGAGCAGGAACGCCTCACCCCGGGCGACCGCTCCCAGGCGCTCGCGCAGCTGGTCGCACTCGCCGGCGAAGACGAGCGGCGGATAGGACTCCAGCTCGGCGATCACATCGCGCAGAGCCTCTTGGTCCGGCCATTCGGGCTGCTGCGCCGCGGGCAGGTCTCGCCAGGTGTTGCCACCGGCGTGGATTTCAGCGTTCACGGTCACGCGTCAAACTTTACGGGGTCCGGACAGGGGTCCATCTCGCCGACCGGGATGTGAGACGAAGCTCCCACTGCCGCGGACGCGGTCAGGGGCGCTCAGTCCGGTTCGGAGTCCTCCGGGTTGCCCCGGGCGATGGCGGCGAGCGCGGCCAGCGCGTACGCCAGCTCGTCGGCGGGCGGGGCGGCGAGGGCGACGCGGACGGCGCCCGGGGCGGGGGCGGCGCCGTGCGCGCCCTCCGGGCCGACGGCAAAGGCGGCGCCCGGGGTGACGGCGATGCCGCGCCGGGCGGCGGCCGCGAGGAAGGTCTCGGCGCGCCACGGCGCGGGCAGCTCCCACCAGGCGAAGTAGGCGGACGGGTCGGCATGGACACGGAATCCGGCGAGGTGCTCGCGGACCAGGGCCTGCCGGGCGGCGGCGTCCCGGCGCTTGGCCTCCACGATCGTGGCGACCACGCCGTCGTGCAGCCAGCGGACCGCCGCGTTCAGGGCGAAGGCGCCGGCCGTCCAGCCGCCGGAGCGCAGGGCGGCGGCGACCCGCTCGGCGTATGCGGGCGGCGCCAGGACCAGGCCGACGGTCAGGCCGGGCGACAGGCGCTTGGAGAGGCTGTCGACCAGGAGTGTGCGCTCGGGGGCGAGCGCGGCCAGCGGCGGGAGGCCTTCCTGCCGGTCGTCGTCCAGCAGGAAGGACCAGACGGCGTCCTCGACGGCCCACAGGTCCAGCGCGCGGAGGGTGCCGGCCAGCTCGGCCCGGCGCTCGGCCGGCATGGTCACGCCGAGCGGGTTGTGCAGCGTCGGCTGGAGGTAGACGGCGTGCAGCGGGGCGCTGCGGTGGGCGGTCCGTACGGCGTCGGGCAGCAGGCCGTACGCGTCACCGGCCAGCGGTACGAGAGTGACGCCCAGCCGGGCGGCGACCGACTTGACCAGCGGATACGTGAGCGCTTCGACGCCCAGGCGCCCGCCGCGCGGCACCAGCGCGGCGAGCGCGCCCGCGATGGCCTGGCGCCCGTTGCCCGCGAACAGCAGGCCGTCCGGGTCGGGCCGGAAGTCCGCGCGGGCCAGGAGGGCGGCGCAGGCTTCGCGGGCGGCCGGGGAGCCGGTGGCGGGGGCGACCGTCAGCGCGGCGCTCAGCACGTCGGGGCGCAGCAGGGGCGCCAGGCCCTGGGCGAGGAGGCCGGCCTGCCCGGGGGCCTCGGGGTAGTTCAGTTCGAGGTTGACACGGGGGCGGCGGGCCGGGTCGGCGGGCTCGGCCAGCGCGGGCCCGGGGCTGTGCTGCGCGGCGCGTACGTAGGTGCCGCGGCCGACCTCGCCGACGGTCAGCCCCCGGCGGACCAGCTCCCGGTAGACGCGGGAGGCGGTGGAGTTGGCGATGCCGTGGGCGCGGGCGAAGGCGCGCTGGGTGGCGAGCCGGTCGCCGGGGCGCAGCCGCCCGGCGGCGATGTCGGCCGCGACGGCGTCGGCGATGCGCTGGTAGTCCTCCACCGATCCTCCTCTTCCGTCAGAGCAATTGCACCGAGAGCAATGTTTTTATTGCACCGAGATGATGCGCCTCATAGCATCGGGCCGTCAACAGGCCACCGGCCGAGTTCCACTGAACTTTCATCGAACAGGGGCAAGTTGTGCTGCGTACCGCTGCCGTCAACGGCATCACTCTCACCTACGAGGACACCGGCGGCACGGACGGCGCGACCGTCCTCCTCGTCCACGGGAACCCCTTCGACCACACCATGTGGGCCCCGCAGACCGCCGCCCTGGCCGCCGCCGGCCACCGCGTGATCGTCCCCGACCTGCGCGGCTACGGCGCTTCCCAGGTCGTGCCGGGCACCACCCGCCTGGAGGTCTTCGCGGCCGACCTCGCCGCGCTCCTGGACCACCTGGGGGTGTCGGAGCGGATCGTCCTCGGCGGCCTGTCGATGGGCGGCCAGATCGTCATGGAGTGCGCCCGCCGCTTCCCCCACCGGCTGCGCGCCCTCGTCCTCGCGGACACCTTCGCCCACGCCGAGACACCCGAGGGCCGCCGCGCCCGCAACGCCATGGCCGACCGGCTGCTGTGCGAGGGCATGGGCGGCTACACGGAAGAGGTCCTGGACAAGATGATCGCGCCGCGCACCATCGCCGACCGTCCCGCGGTGGCGGAGCACGTACGCCGGATGATGCGCGGCACGCCGCCCGAGGGCGCCGCCGCGGCACAGCGGGGCCGCGCCGAACGCCCGGATTACACCGCTACGTTGGCCGGCCTCGCCGTCCCGGCCCTGGTCGTTGTCGGCCGCGACGACACATATACGCCGGTCGCCGACGCCGAGTTCCTGCGGGACCGCATTCCGGACGCCCGCCTCGCGGTCATCGAGGACGCCGCCCACCTGCCCAACCTGGAGCAGCCGGACACCTTCAACGCCGCCCTGACCGCCTTTCTCGCGGCGCTCCCGGAGCGCGTCGGGTAGGGTGACCCGCATGTACGCGCATCCGGCAACCCAGGCCTGGTGGTGGACCGCTCATCCGGCGGCCCACTGATCGCGCGTACCCACCGACATCGCGAAGGCCGCCCGAGGGGCGGCCTTCCTGCTTGTCCGGGCCGTTCCCTCCCTCCTGGAAGGAACCGCCGACATGCCTCGCTCCACCCATGACGTCCTGCGGCGTCTGCTGTCCCCCGGCTGCCCGCCGTTCGCCCTGCTGCGCCGCCGCACGCCCGGCCGGCCCGCCGCCGACACCGTCGAGGTGCTGATCGGTGAGGTGACCGAGGTGCCACGGCTGGCCGACATCCCGCTCGGGGAAGGCGTGCCGGAGGGCGGCACGGCGGCCGCCGACGCGCTGGCACTAGTACCGTTCCGGCAGATCCGCGAGCGCGGCTTCGACGTCCGCGACGACGGCACGCCGCTGGCCGTGCTGCGCCCGGACGAGGCGTACGAGCTGCCGCTGGACGAGGTGCTGGCGCAGCTGCCCATGCACGAGGTGCGGGTCGAGGACGGCGCCTTCGACGTCTGCGACGACGCGTACGCCGGGATCGTCGAGCGGGTCCTGAAGGACGAGATCGGCACCGGGGAGGGCGCCAACTTCGTCATCCGGCGCACCTTCCAGGGGGAGATCCCGGGCTTCGGCACGGCCGACGCGCTGGCCCTGTTCCGGCGGCTGCTGGCCGGTGAGCGCGGCGCGTACTGGACGTACGTCGTCCACCGGCCGGGCCTGCGCACGCTGGTCGGCGCCAGCCCCGAGGTGCATGTGCGGATGTCCGGCGGGACGGTCGTGATGAACCCGATCAGCGGCACCTACCGCTACCCGGACGGAGGCCCGAGCGCCGAGCACCTGCTGGAGTTCCTGGGCGACCGCAAGGAGGTGGAGGAGCTGTCCATGGTCGTCGACGAGGAGCTGAAGATGATGTGCACCGTCGGCGACAAGGGCGGTGTGGTGGTCGGGCCGCGGCTCAAGGAGATGGCGCACCTCGCGCACACCGAGTACGAGCTGCGCGGCCGCTCCTCGCTGGATGTGCGGGAGGTGCTGAAGGAGACGATGTTCGCGGCCACCGTGGTCGGCTCGCCGGTGCAGAACGCCTGCCGGGTGATCGAACGACACGAGGTGGGCGGCCGGGGCTACTACGCCGGGGCGCTGGCGCTGATCGGCCGGGACGCGGGCGGCGCGCAGACGCTGGACTCGCCGATCCTGATCCGTACGGCCGACATCGACGCGGACGGCGGGCTGCGGGTCCCGGTCGGCGCCACGCTCGTACGGGCCTCCGACCCGCGCGGCGAGGTCGCCGAGACCCACGCCAAGGCCGCCGGGGTGCTCACGGCGCTCGGCGTGCGCCCCGCGCGGGACCGTACCGAGGACACCGCCGCACGGCCCCGGCTCGCCGACGACCCGCGGGTGCGCGCCGCCCTGGACGCCCGGCGCGCGGACCTCGCCCCCTTCTGGCTGCGGATGCAGAGCAGCGCGCCGACCGCCGCGCTGTCCGGCCACGCGCTGGTGATCGACGCGGAGGACACCTTCACCGCGATGCTGGCGCACCTGCTGCGCACCTCCGGGCTGACGGTGACCGTGCGCCGGTACGACGAGCCGGGGCTGCGCGAGGCGGCGCGGGCCCACGAGGGGCCGATCGTGCTCGGCCCCGGCCCCGGCGACCCGTCGGACACCGCCGACCCGAAGATGCGCCTGCTGCGCGCGCTGGCGGCGGAGCTGGTCCGCGGCCACCGGCACGGCCTGCTCGGGGTCTGCCTCGGCCATGAGCTGATCGCCGCCGAGCTGGGCCTGGAGATCGTGCGCAAGGAGGTGCCGTTCCAGGGCGCGCAGGAGCGCATCGACTTCTTCGGCCGCCCCGAGACGGTCGGCTTCTACAACACCTTCACGGCCCGCTGCGACGAGCCGGCGGTGGCGGAACTGGCCATGCACCGCGTCGAGCTGAGCCGGGACGCGGCGACCGGCGAGGTCCACGCGCTGCGCGGCCCCGGCTTCGCGGGGGTGCAGTTCCACCCGGAGTCGGTGCTGACCCTGGACGGCGCGGGGATCACCGCGCAGTTGCTGGCCGCTGTCCTGGTGTGACGAGGGTGTTCTCGTTGGTGCGGCCGGCCAGGTAGTCCTCGACGTTGCGTGCGGTGGCGTCGATGATCTGGCCGACCGCGTCCTCGGTGAAGTACGCCTGGTGCGAGGTGACCAGCACGTTCCCGAAGGTCATCAGGCGGGCGAGGGTGTCGTCGTGGATGACCTCCAGGGACTTGTCGAAGAAGAAGAGCCCGGCCTCCTCCTCGTAGACGTCCAGGCCGACACCGGCGAGCCGGCCCGCCTTGAGGGTCTCCACCAGCGCCGCGGTGTCCACCAGGCCGCCGCGGCTGGAGTTGACCAGGATCGCGTCGTCCTTCATGGCGGCCAGCGCGGCGCCGTCGATCAGGTGCCGGGTCGACTCCATCAGCGGCACATGCAGGCTGATCAGGTCCGACTCGGCGAACAGCCGGTCCAGGCCGACGTATTTCATGCCCAGCGCGGTGCAGTGCGGGTTCTCGGCGACGTCCCAGCCCAGCAGGTTCATCCCGAAGCCGTGCGCGATACGGGTGAACGCCTCGCCGATCTTGCCGGTGCCGAGCACGCCCGCGGTACGGCCGTGCAGATCGCGGCCGAGCAGCCCGTCCAGCCGGAAGTCGAAGTTGCGGGTGCGGTTGGCGGCCCGCACGATCCGGCGGTTGACGGCCATGGCCAGGCCCCAGGCGAACTCCGCGACCGAGTACGGCGAGTAGGAGGAGACCCGGCCGACGGTCACGCCGAGGTCGGCCGCGGCCTCCAGATCGATGTTGTTGTAGCCGGTGGAGCGCTGGGCGATCATCTTCGTGCCGCCGGCGGACAGCTCCTGGATCACCTCGGCGCACAGGTCCGCGTTGACGCTGACGCTGACGACCTCGTAGCCCGCGGCGATGGGGGCGGTGTCGCGGTTGAGGAAGACGTCGAGACAGCGGACCTGGTGGCGGCCGGCGAAGGCCTTCACCAGCAGCGGCCGCTCGTCCGCCTGCACGCCGAATGCGATGATCTCCACGGTGTCTCCCGACGTTGCCGGTCACTCGGTCCGGTCACCGGTGCCCCTTCTCCGACTTCTTCGGCATTTTGGGCATATGCGGTGACACGGCCGAATATACGGCGCCGGGCGCGGCCGGGCCGTCCGCGTGCCGGGCGCGGCGACATCCGGCGTCACGCGTCCGTCGCCACGGCCGGGCGCGCCGTACCGGCGGGCGGGCGGCTCAGCCGAAGAAGACCCCGGCCTCCGCGTACAGCCTCGGGTCGACGGTCTTGAGCTTCGCGGTGGCCTCCGCCAGCGGCACCCGCACGATGTCGGTGCCGCGCAGCGCCACCATCTTCCCGAAGTCGCCGTCGCGCACCGCGTCGATCGCGTGCAGGCCGAAGCGGGTGGCCAGCCAGCGGTCGAAGGCGCTGGGCGTGCCGCCGCGCTGGGTGTGGCCGAGCACCGTCGTACGGGCCTCCTTGCCCGTACGCTCCTCGATCTCCTTGGCCAGCCACTCGCCCACGCCGGTCAGGCGCACATGACCGAAGGAGTCCTTGGTGCCGTGCTTGAGGACCAGGTCGCCGTCCTTGGGCATGGCGCCCTCGGCGACCACCACGATCGGCGCGTAGCGGACCTTGAAGCGGGACTCGATCCAGCCGCAGACCTGCTCCACGTCGAAGCGCTGCTCGGGGATGAGGATGACGTTGGCGCCGCCGGCCAGCCCGGAGTGCAGCGCGATCCAGCCCGCGTGCCGGCCCATCACCTCGACCACCAGGACGCGCATGTGCGACTCGGCGGTGGTGTGCAGCCGGTCGATGGCCTCGGTGGCGACGCCGACGGCGGTGTCGAAGCCGAAGGTGTAGTCGGTGGCGGACAGGTCGTTGTCGATGGTCTTGGGGACACCGACGCAGGGCACGCCGTACTCGCCGGAGAGCCGCGCCGCGACGCCGAGGGTGTCCTCGCCGCCGATCGTGATCAGCGCCTCGACCTCCTCCTTGGCCAGGGTGTCCTTGATCCGGCGGACACCGTCCTCGTGCTTGAGGGGGTTGGTCCGCGAGGAGCCGAGGACCGTGCCGCCGCGCGGCAGGATGCCGCGTACGGCGGGGATGTCGAGCGGTACCGCGTCGCCCTCCAGCGGACCGCGCCAGCCGTCCCGGAAGCCGACGAAGCCGTAGCCGTACTCCTGGACGCCCTTGCGCACCACGCCCCGGATGACCGCGTTGAGACCGGGGCAGTCACCGCCGCCGGTCAGTACTCCGACCCGCATCGCTTCTTCACCTTCATCCCGTGAGGGGCCGCGCACCCGCCGGTGGCCGCGCGCGGCCGTGCTGTGCCGACGCCGGTCACGCTAATGGCGGGGCACGTCACCCAGGGATGGGGCGGAAGGCGAATTCCCCGGAAATGCCGGGGAGTTGGCGCGAAGCGTTCACTCGTACGAGCGGATGGCGCAGGGCGCGTACGGTGTCCCGCGCGCCGCGCGGGCGGCGTCACGCCCCCCGCGGCGCGGGGTCACGACTCGTCCAGGCCGCGTTCTATCGCGTACCGCACCAGCTCGACGCGGTTGTGCAGCTGGAGCTTGCCCAGGGTGTTCTGCACGTGGTTCTGGACCGTGCGGTGCGAGATGACCAGCCGCTCGGCGATCTGCTTGTACGACAGGCCCTTGGCGACCAGGCGCAGCACCTCGGTCTCCCGCTCGGTCAGCCGCGGCGCGCCCGGCTCGTCCTCGGCGGCCGGGGCCGGCTCGGTCGCCAGCCGGCGGTACTCCCCCAGGACCAGCCCTGCCAGGCCCGGCGTGAACACCGGGTCGCCGGCCGCCGTCCGGTGCACCGCGTCCACCAGCTCCTCCGTGCTGGCCGACTTGAGCAGATAGCCCGTCGCGCCGGACTTGACGGCCTCCAGCACATCGGCGTGCTCGCCGCTGGCGGACAGCACCAGCACCCGCGGCGCCGGGCCGGCGCCCACCAGCTGCCGGCAGACCTCCACGCCGGGCAGGCCCGGCAGGTTCAGGTCCAGCACCAGGACGTCGGGCGCGGCGGCCTGCGCCCGGCGCACCGCCTGCGGCCCGTCCCCGGCCGTGGCCACCACCTCGAACCCGGCCTCGGCCAGGTCGCGGGCGACCGCGTCCCGCCACATCGGGTGGTCGTCGACCACCATCACCTTCACGCCGCGCGCCTCGCTCATGCCGTGCTCCTCCCCCGCTTCCCGCCCCCGGGCACCGCGCCGCCCTTGGGGACCTTCAACTCCACTTCCGTGCCCTGGCCGGAGACCGAGATCCAGTCGGCGCTGCCGCCCAGGTCGCGCAGCCGGCCGCGGATCGACAGGGCGACCCCGAGGCGGCCCTCGCGCTCGGCGTCCGCGAGCCGCCCCTCGGGGATGCCCGGGCCGTCGTCGCGCACCGTCACGATCACCTCGTCCGGCTCGTCCTCCACCAGGATCCACGCCTGTGCCCCGGCACCCGCGTGCACCCGCACATTGTCCAACGCGGCACTGACAGCGGCGGCCAGCTCCGCCGCGGCGGCGGCCGGGAGCACGACGGGCGCGCCGGGCTCGGAGAACGTGACGCGCGCGCCGGCGTGCGGCGCCAGCAGGGCCCGTACGTCGCAGGGCCCGGCGTCCGGGCCGTCCTCGGCGCACGGCACCGGCGCGGCCAGTGCCTCCTGCGGGGTGCGGACCGCGTCGTCCGCGGCCCCCGGGACGGCCGTACGCGGCGGCGGTACCAGCCCGCTGGAGACCAGCGTGCGCAGCGCGACCTCCTGCTCGCCCGCCATCCGGCCCAGCTCGGCCGCCTCGCCGCCGATCGCGGTGCCACGCCGCTGCACCATGGCCAGGACCTGCAGGACGCTGTCGTGGATGTCGCGGGCCAGCCGCTCCCGCTCGCGGGTGGCGGCCTCGATCTGGAGCGCGCGGGCGAGTGTGCGCTCACTGGCGCGGGCCACCTCGACCACGTAACCGATGGCGACGCTGGCCACCCACACCAGCACCACGTTGTGGATGGTGTCGCGGGCGAGCTCCTGGCGCTCGACCAGGTTGACCACGGCGACCAGCGCGGAGGCCACCGCGGCCCACCGCCAGCCGCCCTTGATCGCGAAGCCGAGCACCGCGCCCGCCGTCCAGATGGAGGGCAGGGTCGCCGCGCCGTCCATGATCCGCTCATGGCTGTCCGCCACGAGGGTGAGCAGGATGCCGCCCAGCGCGAACGACAGATCGCCGATGAGGAAGGCGCGGGTGCAGCGCTCCGCCGAGGTCGTACGGCGCCAGGTGAAGGCCATCCACACGGTCAGCGCCGTCATGTAGGCGGCGGCGACGGGCGGGTGCGCGTACTTGTTGTACGAGAACGCGAACAGGACCAGGACGTAGACCAGGGTCATGACCCGGTAACCGGTCAGCGCCCGCCACAGCGGAAGCTCCACGGACATCCGGACCGGCCGCCGCGGCCGCCCGGCGCCCCGGTCCGCCGCCTCCACGGCCGCGGACCGTATCTCTGCCTCTGCCATCTCGCCCCCACCCCTGTGCCGGGGCGCGACTACGCCCCGGATCCGGTCCGGCCCTGCTGCCCCTTGCCGGTCTTGGCCGTCTTCCCGGCCTCGGCCTTCTCGGCCTTTTCGGCCTCGGCCTTCTTCTTGGCCGCCTCCGCGATCTGCCGCTTCGCGGCGGTCGCGTAGATGTCCACGTACTCCTGGCCCGACAGCTTCATGATCTCGTACATGACCTCGTCGGTCACCGAGCGCAGGATGAAGCGGTCCCCCTCCATGCCGTGGTAGCGGCTGAAGTCCAGCGGCTTGCCGATGCGGATGCCCGGCCGGATCATCTTCGGCATCACCTTGCCGGGCGGCTGCACCTTCTCCGTGTCGATCATCGCGACGGGGATGACCGGGGCGCCGGTGGCCAGCGCCACCCGGGCCAGGCCGCCCGGCTTGCCGCGGTAGAGGCGGCCGTCCGGCGAGCGGGTGCCCTCCGGGTAGATGCCGAACAGCTCACCGCGCTCCAGCACCTCGATGCCGCTCTTGATCGCCGCCTCGCCCGCCCCGCGCGCGCCCGAGCGGTCCACCGGCAGCTGGCCGACCCCCTTGAAGAAGGCGGCGGTCAGCTTGCCCTTGACGCCCGGCGAGGTGAAGTACTCGGCCTTGGCGATGAAGGTCACCTTGCGGTCGAGCACCGCGGGCAGGAAGAAGGAGTCCGAGAAGGACAGATGGTTGCTCGCCAGGATCGCGGGTCCCGTCGCGGGGATGTTCTCCAGGCCCTCCACCCAGGGACGGAAAGCCAGCTTCAGCGATCCGCCGATGGAAAACTTCATTGCGCCGTAGATCAACCCACTGCCTCCTGTGTCCGACGCAAAGACCTTAACCTGCCCCGACGCCCCCCTCTCCTCGAAGGTCCGCTCCGCCTGCGGCGAACGCGGCCCCGCCGGGTACGGGCCGGGGCGTACCGGCGGCAGGCGGGGCACGGGGTGCCTTTGGACCTATCCGCCCGGCGCCGCTCCGCGTACGCTTCCAGTAACCCGTGCAACCCGTTGCCGCCCGGCCCCTCACCGATCGGAGACCCCCGGTGCCGCTGCTTCCCGGAGCCGAGCCGTTCCGCCGCGACGGCGGCCCGACCGGCGTCCTCGTCTGCCACGGATTCACCGGCTCCCCGCAGTCCGTGCGCCCCTGGGCCGAGTACCTGGCCGACCGCGGCCTGACGGTCTCGCTGCCGCTGCTGCCGGGGCACGGCACCCGCTGGCAGGACATGCAGCTCACGACCTGGCAGGACTGGTACGCCGAGGTCGACCGCGAGCTGCGGGCACTGACCGGGCGGTGCGAGCGGGTCTTCGTGTGCGGCCTGTCGATGGGCGGCGCGCTGGCGCTGCGGCTGGCCGCCCAGCACGGCCCCGCCGTCAGCGGCCTGGTCCTGGTCAACCCGGGCAACAAGGTGCACGACGCGGCGGCCCCGCTGCTGCCGGTGCTGCGGCACGTGGTGCGTACGACCAAGGGCGTGGCCGACGACATCGCCAAGCCCGGCGCCCACGAGCTGGGCTACACCCGGGTGCCGCTGCACGCCGCGCACTCGCTGCGCCGCTTCTTCCGGGTCGTCGACGCCGAACTGCCCCGGGTCACCCAGCCGTTGCTGGTGCTGACCAGCCCGCAGGACCACGTCGTACCGCCCGCCGACTCCGAGCGCATCCTGAGCCGGGTGTCCTCCACGGACGTACGGCAGACGCTGCTGGAGCGCAGCTACCACGTCGCCACGCTCGACCACGACGCCGAGCGGATCTGCCAGGAGACCTACGACTTCATCGCCCGTCTGGCGCCGAGCGTGCGCGGGGGCGTGGAGAGTGAGGAGACGGCCGCCAGTGGTGGAGCGTAGCCCCCGCGACCCCCGCGATCCGCTGGACGAGGAAGCCGCCTGGGCCGAGATAGTGGCCGGGTACGGCGAGGCGCCCGCCTTCCCCGACGAGGACGGGCCGGTCTCCAGCACGGACCGCGGCAGCGCCGACGGCCCGTCCGGCGACCGCACCGCCGGTCCGGGCACGGACCGCGCGGACCGCGGCCGTACGAACGAGGACCGCCCGGACGGCGCGGCGCCGGCCGGCGGAAAGCCGCCCGAGAAGGCGGGCCCGGGGCGTGCGGACGGGGACGACAGCGGGCTGACGGTCGAGGAACGGCCGCGCAGCGAGCCGTCCCCCGGCGCGCCGGGGCGGCCCGGCGGCGACTCCGTCGGCAGCTTCGTGGTCTTCGCACCCGGCGTCGGGCCGCGCGACTGGTCGGCGAAGGAAGCGTCCGACGACGACTTCGACGGCACGGACGAGGGCCACTTCGAACCGCCCGAGCCGCCTCCGCTGCCCAAGGCCGACGTGACGGCCAAGTTCGCCTGGATCGCGGTGCTCGGCGGGCCGCTGCTGCTGGTGCTCATGGTGCTGTTGCAGCAGCCCGTCACGTGGTGGATCACGCTGCTGGGCATCGGCGGTTTCCTGGGCGGCTTCGCCACGCTCGTGGCCCGGATGAAGCACGACGACGAGGACGAGGAAGACCTGCCGGGCGGCGGCGCGGTCGTCTGACCGCCCCCGCACGGCAGCCCCGCCTTCCTTCGGGCGGTTTACCCCCGCCCGCCGGGTGTCCTGACCGCCGGTGACCCTCCGACCGGAGATGATCACGCCGAGTATCCGGCCGTGTCTCCGGGAGGATTCCATGCGTCATCCGCTCGTGTCGTCATGCCCACGTCCACGCCGCCGTACCCGGGTCGCCGCGGCCGCCGTCACCGTCGCCGCGGTCACCGGGCTGCTGGCCACCGCCCCCGCGGCGGCCGGTCCGCCACAGGAGGGGCAGCCCGCCGCGCCGGGCGCCGTGGTCTCCCTCGGCGACTCCTACATCTCCGGCGAGGCCGGGCGCTGGGCGGGCAACTCCGACGCCAACCCGGCCAACTTCCCCCGTATCGACGCGCTCGGCCCCACCGCGTACTACGACAACGCGCGCCGCACCGCCGAGCGCATCCCGAAGTGCCACCGCTCGCGCTCCGCCGAGATCCACCTCGGGCTGCCCGGCACCGAGAGCGAGAACCTGGCCTGTTCCGGCGCCCGTACCGACTCCTTCCTCGCCCCGCGGGGCGTCGCCAAACCGGGGCTGGACTTCTCGGACGCGGCGGGCGTGCCGGGCCAGGCCAAGCAGCTGGAGGAGTACGCCCGCGACCACCCGGTGCGGATGGTCGCGGTCTCGGTCGGCGGCAACGACTTCCGCTTCGGCGACGTGGTCACGTCCTGCGTCCTGGCGTACCTGAGCCCGGTGCCGAAGTCGTGCAGCCAGGACGCGGCCAACCGCGCCCGGTTCACCGACCGGGCGGTCGAGCAGCGCGCGGGCGACATCGCGGGCGGGCTGCAGAACGTACGGCGGGCGATGCTGCGGGCGGGCCACGACCCCGACGAGTACGACGTGATCGTGCAGAACTACCCGGCACCCATTCCGCACGGCCGCGACTTCCGCTACCCGGCGGCGTTGGGCGCGCGCCAGACGCTGGGCGGCTGCGCTTTCACCGACCGGGACGCCGACTGGGCGGTGGACAGCGTGCTGCCCGCGGTCAGCCGCGCGGTCGAGCGGGGCATCGACAAGAGCGGGCTGACCAACGTCCGCTTCCTCGACCTGACGCACAGCTTCGACGGGCACCGCCTGTGCCAGCGGGGCGTCGGGCTGGTCGATCCGGTGCGCGGCACGGTGAGCCGGTGGACCGACCCGGGGGCGTCCGACAAGACCGAGTGGATCAGCTGGGTACGGACGGTCAGCGCGGTGCTGCCGCCGTTCCAGGTGCAGGAAGCCCTGCACCCCAACCACTGGGGCCAGTTGGCGCTGCGCAACTGCCTGCGGCAGGCGTACGCCGGCATCGACTCGGCCAAGGCCCCCAAGCACCGGCTCACCTGCACCGGCGGCGGCCCGGGCCGCAACGAGCGCGGTGAGCCGCGGATGAAGCTGTCCTGAGAGCGCCTCAGGCTGCCGGGACCCGGAGGGCGGCCAGCACCGGGAGGTGATCGGTCGCCGCGAGGAGGTCGCCGTGGCTGACGCCCGGCAGATCACGCGGCACGCCGCAGCCCAGCACCTCGACGCCCTCGGTGGTGAACACGGCGTCGATGCGCTGGTGCGGGTCGTGGGGTGTGGAGGTGAACTCCCCGCCCCACGGCGCCGCCGCCCAGGCGTCGGTGAGCGAGCCCGCCAGCCGCCGGAAGGCACGCCCGTCCGGCCGGTCGTTCAGGTCACCGGCCGCGACGGCGTACGGGGTGTCCAGCGCGCGCAGCCGCTCCAGCAGCAGGCCCGCCTGGTCGTGGCGCTCGGCCGCCTGGAGGCTGAGGTGGCAGCTGAGCAGGCCGAGCCGGGCGCCCCCGATCCGTACCACCGCGGTCGCGAAACCGCGCTGGTGCAGGCCGGGGGTGCGGGGCAGCAGCACGTCCTCGGTGCGCTCCACGTGGGCGCGCAGCGAGGACAGGATCATCGGGCCGGCCGCGGTGGCGCCGCCCGTCACATGCACCAGGTCCGTCGCCCGGCACAGCGCCGCCACGCTCTTGCGCCAGCGGAAGAACCGCGGCGCCTCCTGCACGAACACGATGTCCGGGGCGCAGGCCCGGATCACCCGGGCCAGCGCCGCGCGGTCGTCGCGCAGCGAACGGACGTTGTAGCTCAGCACACGGAGCACGGCCGAGCCGCTCCGCTTCGCTCCGTCCCCGCCCGATGCGAGGTCCTCGGAAGCGGAGCCCGGCTCGGTCCCTGAGGCGGGCAGCTCGGCCGGCACCGCGGGTCAGCCCTGGCGCGCCAGGTCGGCGGCGCCGACGAGACCGGCCTTGCCGCCGAGCTGGGCGGCGAGCACCTGCGCGTGCGGGCGCCACTGGTTGCCCACCAGCCAGCGGCGGAAGGACTTGCGGATCGGGTCGAGGACCAGTTCGCCCTCGTCCGAGACGCCGCCGCCGACGATGAAGGCGGACGGGTCGAAGAGCGAGGCCAGGTCGGCCAGGCCCGCGCCGGCCCAGCGGGCCAGCTCACGGAAGGAGTCGATGGCGACCGCGTCGCCCTGGCGGGCGGCCGCGCTGATGTGCCGGCCCTCGATGCCCTCGGAGGTGCCGTCGCCCATCGACAGCAGCACCTCGGCGTTCTCGGGGGTGGCGAAGGCGCGCTGGCGGGCGTAGCGCAGCAGGGCGCGGCCGGAGGCGTACTGCTCCCAGCAGCCCTGGCTGCCGCAGCCGCACAGCAGGCCGTCCGGTACGACGCGGATGTGGCCGAACTCGGCGGCGACGCCGAACCGGCCGCGGCGCAGCTTGTTGCCGATGATGATGCCGCCGCCCAGGCCGGTGCCCAGGGTGATGCAGATGACGTCGCTGTGGCCCTGGCCGGCGCCGAAGCGGTACTCGCCCCAGGCCGCCGCGTTGGCGTCGTTCTCGACGACGACGGGCAGGCCGACGCGCTGTTCGACCTTGTCCTTCAGCGGCTCGTGGCGCCAGTCGATGTTCGGTGCGAACAGGACGGTGGCCCGCTTCTCGTCCACATAGCCGGCGGCTCCGATGCCGACGGCCTCGACCTCGTGGTCGGCGCCGACGGTGCGGACCGCGTCGGCGATGGCCTCCGTCAGCTCGTCGGTGGCCTGCGGGGTCGGCACCTTGCACGTTTCGAGGATCGTGCCCTCTTCGTCGACCACGCCGGCCGCGATCTTCGTGCCGCCGATGTCGACGCCGATGGTGAGTCCCATGTGTCCCTCAGTTATTGGTCGTACCCCGCCGCGTACAACGGTACCGGAGTGGGGGGCGCCACCCGCGCCCTCCCGGCCGAGAGGGGCCGTGCGCGGGCCTCAGTCGAGGTCGATCCGCTCGGTGCCGGCCGGGCCGTCGTCGTCCCGGCGGGGGCCGTCCGCGGTGTCGCGCTTGTCGCGGATGTCGTGGACGGTGCCGGCGTCACGGCCGTCCCGGCCCGTCTCCGGGTCGGCGGCGTCGCGCGGGTCGGCCGTGGCGGCCTCGTCGGCGGCCTCGCGGGTCCAGCGGCTCTCGCTGTTCTGGACGGCCGAGCGGTAGGCGGCCAGCAGTTCGGAGCCGGCGGCGGCGAGGTGGTCGAAGACCTCCGGGTTGCGCTCGACGACCGGCTCCACGACGGCCTTGGCCTGCCGGAACAGCTGCTGTACGGCGCCCTGCGCGGCCATTCCGGCGAGCGCGCCCGGCAGCTGGATGCCGGCGAGCTTGTCGGTGACGGCCTCGGCGAGGCGGCGCAGTTCCTCGGCGGCGCTGCCGGGCGGCGGGCCGTACTGCGCGCGGCGGCGGGCCTTCTCGGCGGCCAGGTCCTCGGCGCAGGCCGTCTCCCAGGCATCGGCGTCGAACCGGTCCGTACGGTCGGCGGGGCGCTCGGTGGCATCGCTCATGGCGGACTCCTGCGGCGAGGCGGATCTGCCGCCGCGCGGGTGCGGCGGAATTCGAGGCGGTGCTGCTTCTCCCGACGTTACCCGAACGGCGGTGTGCCGTTCACAGACCGCGGGGCCAGAGGGCGGGGTCGGGCGTGAAACGGATGTGCAGCGCGCCGTCGCGCAACCCCGCTCCGGAGACCGAGCAGCGGCGCAGCGCGGAGGGCAGGGTCCGTATCCGCCGGAAGCGGCCGGCGGTCACGATCACCTCGTCGCCGCGCCGCAGCAGCCCGAGCCCGTCGCGGTCGGCGCCCGGCAGCGGCACCCGCCACACCAGCAGGCCGTCGGAGGCGAGCCGGTCCTCCACCGTCCACGGGTCCCCGGCGTCGCCGGGCGCGGCCGGTTCCCCGGCAGCGCCGCTGATCAGTGCGTCCAGTTCCTCGACGCCCTCGGGGTCGCGGCCCAGGTGCGGCACCTCGATCACCGGCGCCTCGGGGAACTCCTCGCGCAGCGCCTTGAGCGCGCTCTGCTGCTGTCCGGAGAGCCCGGCCAGGAAGGGGTCGGACGAGCCGGTGGGCAGCAGCCGGTTGGCGACGACGGCGTCGGTGCGGTGCCCGAACAGGGCGAGGCCGGAGCGCACCTCGCGCAGGTCGGCGACGGCTCCCGGGCCCGCCTCGGTGACGATCCGTACGGTCGTGCCGGGGTGGTCGATGACGGCCTGTACGGCGGCGAGTTCGTGCTCCCAGCGCTCGGCGGCCTCGTACAGCTTCTGCGTGGGCAGCTGCACCCCCGCGAGCTGGGCGAGCACCGGCCGCAGCGCGCGGGCGGCCTGGCGCTCGGGCGGCAGCAGGCGGCGGAGGTAGCGGCGGGCCTGCTCGGGCAGCGCGAGCAGGGCAACGGTGTCGGCGGCGGGCGGCATGTCGACGACGACCGTGTCCGGGCCGTCGGGCCCGGCCCCCGCTTCGTGTGCCGCGCGCACCTCGTGGAGCAGGGCGAACGCCTCGGCGCCGGGGAGTTCGGTCAGTTCGTCCTCGTCCAGGGGCGCGGCGCCGAGCAGGTCGAGGGCGGTTCCCGCGCGCTCCTGGAAGGCCAGCGCCTCGCGGCGGAAGTGGTCACCGGCGTCGACGCAGCGGATGTGCAGGCCGGGGACGACGGGCACCGGGCCGTCGCCGGGGCGGACGGGCCGGATGCCCAGGACGCGTTCCGCCGCGCCGCCGCGGGCGGTGAGCAGCAGGACGCGCTCGCCGCGCCGGGCACCGGCCAGGGCGGTCGCGGCGGCGATCGTGGTGCGGCCGGCGCCGCCGGGGCCGGTGACGAGGACGGTGCGCATGGTCAGCGGCTCTTGGCCTCGCCGGCGGGGGCCGCGGGGCCGTTCTCGACGCGCTTCTTCAGCCCGTCCAGGGCGCGGTCGATGATGACCTTCTCCGCCTTGCGCTTGATCATGCCGAGCATCGGGATCTTGACGTCCACGGTGAGCTGGTACGTCACTTCGGTGTGCGCGCCGCCGGCCAGCGGGACCAGCCGGTAGGAGCCGTCGAGGGTGCGCAGCATCTGGGACTTCACCAGCGACCAGCTGACCTCGTGGTCGCTGATCCAGTGGTAGGCGAGGGTGTGGTCGTCCTTGATCGCGCCGGCGTCCAGCACCAGCCGGACCTGCTCGGCACGGCCCTGCTCGTCCTTGCTGAGGATCTCGGCTTCCTTGACCTCGCCGGTCCAGTCCGGGTAGCGGTCAAAGTCGGCGATCACTCCCATCACCTCGGCGGGTGCCGCCTCGATCGTGATGCTAGAGCTGGTGTGTTCGGCCATCGCCGTGACTCCTCCATGCCGATTCGTGCCGGTCCGCCAGACGCGTATCCCTGCTGCTGAAGGCTACCGCGCGGGGAAAGCGCCCCGGACAGGCTCCCCGCTGGTCCCGGCCGTTCCCGGAGAAGGTCCCGGGAAGGCCGTCACCACTCCATGACGTACGGCGTTCCCGTCGCGTTGAAGTGCCCGACGTTGACGCACTCGGTGGCGCCGACGCGCACCCGCGGGGCCAGCGGCTGGTGCACGTGTCCGAACAGCGCGTAGCGGGGGCGGGTGCGGCGGATCGCGTCCAGGAGGGCGGCGCTGCCGCGCTCGAAGCGCCGGGCGACGACGTCGTAGCACAGCTCGGGAATGTCCGGCGGGATGTGGGTGCACAGCACGTCCACCTCGCCGACGGCCTCGATCTTGGCGGCGTACTCCTCGTCGCTGATCTCGTACGGGGTCTTCATCGGCGTCGTCAGCCCGCCGCCGACGAACCCGAAGACCCGGCCGCCGATCTCCGCCCGCTCGCCGTCCAGGACGGTGGTGCCGGGCCGCGCGTATTCGGGCCACAGGTGCGGGAGGTCCACGTTGCCGTACGTGGCGTACGTCCGGTCCGGGAAGGCGGCGAACAGTTCGGCGTACTGCCGGCGGACGGCCGCCTCGATGACGGCCATCCGGCCGCCGCCCTCGCGTTCGATGTCGCCCCACAGCCGCCGGCCCAGGGCGCGTGCTTCCTCGAAGCGGCGGGCGGTACGCAGTTCGACCAGCCGGTGGGCGTTCTCGACGCCGAAGAGGTCGGGGAAGATGCCGCGCGAGTGGTCGGCGTAGTCGAGGAAGAGGACGAGGTCGCCCAGGCAGACCAGGGCGTCGGCGCCGTCGCCCGCCCTGGCGAGGTCCGGTCCGTTGCCGTGTACGTCGCTGACCACATGCACTCGCATGACGTCACCCTAGATCGAACGGCGTACCGCCGGGAGAGGGGTCCCACCTGCGGTTACTTCCCGGTCACCGAAAGCCTGGTCTAGTCTGCGCTGAGCAGTCCCCAGGCGTGTCCCACGGCGCGGCACACCGCTGTGACGCATCGAACATCTGGGCGTACACCCCTATCCCAAAAGCAATACCGGTGGGTAACGTCCGGGCAGTCCAACACCCCCCTGCCTGATCATGGACCGCAGCCGGCCAGCACACAGCGTCGTGACGCCGGCGCCAATGAGGAGCAGCAGTCTTGCGCGAGTTCAGCCTTCCGGCCCTGTACGAGGTCCCCGCGGACGGCAACCTGACGGATCTGATCCGCCGCAATGCCGCGCAGCACCCCGATGTCGCCGTCATGGGCCGCAAGGTCGACGGGCGGTACGAGGACGTCACCGCCACCGAGTTCCTGGCCGAGGTGCGGGCCGTCGCCAAGGGTCTGATGGCCACCGGGATCGAGCCGGGCGACCGGATCGGCCTGATGTCGCGCACCCGCTACGAGTGGACGCTGCTGGACTTCGCCATCTGGAGCGCGGGCGCGGTCACCGTCCCGGTCTACGAGACCAGCTCCGCCGAGCAGGTGCAGTGGATCCTCGGCGACTCCGGCGCCGTCGCCTGCCTGGTGGAGACGCCCGCGCAGGAGGCCGCCGTCGAGTCCGTACGGGACCGGCTGCCCGCGCTGGAGAACATCTGGCAGATCGAGCGGGACGCGGTCGCCCGGCTGCGCGCGGCCGGCGAAGGCGTCACCGACGCGGAGGTGGACGAGCGCAGCGCCCTCGCCGACGCGGACTCCCCCGCCACCATCGTCTACACCTCCGGCACCACCGGCCGGCCCAAGGGCTGTGTGCTCACCCACCGCAGCTTCTTCGCCGAGTGCGGCAACGTCGTCGAACGCCTCAAGCCGCTCTTCCGCACCGGCCACTCCTCGGTACTCCTCTTCCTGCCGGTGGCGCACGTCTTTGGACGGCTGGTGCAGGTGGCCTCGGTCATGGCGCCCATCAAGCTCGGCCACGCCCCCGACATCAAGAACCTCACCGACGACCTCGCCTCCTTCCGCCCCACGCTGATCCTCGGCGTCCCCCGGGTCTTCGAGAAGGTCTACAACTCGGCGCGGGCCAAGGCGCAGGCCGAGGGCAAGGGCAAGATCTTCGACCGGGCCGCCGACACGGCCATCGCCTACAGCCGCGCGCTGGACACCCCGGCCGGGCCCGGCCTCGGTCTGAAGCTCAAGCACAAGCTCTTCGACAAGCTGGTCTTCGGCAAGCTGCGCGCGGTGCTCGGCGGCCGGGCCACCCACGCCATCTCCGGCGGCGCGCCGCTGGGCGAGCGGCTGGGCCACTTCTACCGCGGCATCGGCTTCACGGCCCTGGAGGGCTACGGCCTGACGGAGTCCTGCGCGGCCACCGCCTTCAACCCGTGGGACCGGCAGAAGATCGGTACGGTCGGCCAGCCGCTGCCCGGCTCGGTGGTCCGCATCGCCGACGACGGCGAGGTGCTGCTGCACGGCGAGCACCTGTTCACCGAGTACTGGAACAACGAGGCCGCCACCAAGGAGGCGCTCTCCGACGGCTGGTTCCACACCGGTGACATCGGCACCCTCGACGAGGACGGCTACCTCGCGATCACCGGCCGCAAGAAGGAGATCCTGGTGACGGCGGGCGGCAAGAACGTCGCCCCGGCCGTCATCGAGGACCGCATCCGCGCGCACGCGCTGATCGCCGAGTGCATGGTGGTCGGCGACGGCCGCCCGTTCGTCGGCGCGCTGGTCACCCTCGACGAGGAGTTCCTGCCGCGCTGGGCGGCGGAGAACGGCCGCCCGGCCGGGCAGGGCGTCACCGAGCTGAGCAAGGACCCGGAGCTGCTGGCCGCGGTGCAGCGGGCGGTGGACGACGGCAACGCGGCCGTCTCCAAGGCTGAGTCGGTGCGCAAGTTCCGCATCCTGCCGACGCAGTTCACCGAGGAGTCCGGGCACGTCACGCCGTCGCTGAAGCTGAAGCGGAACGTGGTGGCGAAGGACTTCGCCGAGGAGATCGAGGCGATCTACCGCGCGTAGCGCCCCGGGGACACACACGCCGGGCGGCCGGGTCTTCCCCGGCCCGCCCGGCGTTCGCGTACCGGCCTACAGCAGTTCCTTCAGCCGCTCCGCCAGCAGGTCCCAGCGCCACTTCTCCTCCACCCAGGCCCGGCCGCGCTTGCCCATGCGACGGCGGGCTTCCGGGTCCTTCAGGAGGGCGATGATGCGCTCGGCGGCCACGGTCGGGGAGCCGCCCGGGACGACATATCCCGTCTCGCCGTCCAGTACGGCGTCCGGCGCGCCGCCGGAGTCGCCCGCGACGACCGGGAGCCCGGTGGCGGACGCCTCCAGGTAGACGATGCCCAGGCCCTCGACGTCCAGGCCGCCGCGCCGCGTGCGGCACGGCATCGCGAAGACGTCGCCGGCGCCGTAGTGGGCAGGCAGTTCCTCCCACGGGACGGCTCCGGTGAAGCGCACCGAATCCGCGACGCCCTTCTCGACGGCGAGCGCGTGCAGCTGCTTCTCGTACGGGCCGCCGCCGACGATCAGCAGCACCGCGTCCGGCACGTCGGCCAGGATGCGGGGCATCGCCTCGATCAGGGTGTCCTGCCCCTTGCGCGGAACCAGCCGGGAGACGCAGACGACGACCGGCCGCCCGGCGAGTCCGAGCCGGGCCCGTACCTCGTCGCCGCCCGAGCCGGGGTGGAAGGTCTTCTCGTCCACGCCGGGCGGCAGTTGCGTCATCCGCCCGGCGGCGGCCGGGGTCAGCGCGGCGGCGATCCGCGAGCGGGTGTACTCGCCGAGGTAGGTGATCGTGTCGGTGCCCTCGCCGATCCGCCGCAGCAGTTGCCGGGAGGCGGGCAGCTGCGCCCAGCCCGCCTCGTGCCCGTGCGTGGTGGCCACGATCCGGCGCGCGCCCGCCCGGCGCAGCGCCGGGGCCATCAGGCCGAGCGGCGCCGCGGCCCCGAACCACACCGAGGAGCAGCCGTGGCGGCGCAGCAGGGCGGTGGCGGTGCGGGTCACCCGGGGCGTCGGCAGCAGCATCGTCGTACGGTCCCGTACGACCGGGAAGGGCTGTTCGGCGTCGAAGCGGGCGGTGGCGGCGACGCCCTCCTTGCTCCGCTTCCAGGTGGAGGCGTAGACGACGACCCGGTCCGGGTCCAGGCGCAGCGCCATGCTGTGCAGGAAGGCCTGGATGCCGCCGGGGCGGGGCGGGAAGTCGTTCGTGACGATCAGCGTCTTGTCCATTGCCCTCGCACAGTACCGGGTCGCCGGACACGGCCGGTGAGGGCAACCCCGGCACGGACGTGACTCGTCTACGGTCGTGACAGGCCGTCGTGCGCGCGTCCGGGCGGGCGGCGACGGGACGCGGCCGGACTGCGACAGGACGGCGGCAGGGCGACGATGGACGGGGACGAGGTGCCGATGACCAGGGCCGGCAGCCGGCCCCCGTGGGACGCCGTGCGCGCCGTGGCGCCGCCGGTGGCGGCGTGGGCCGCGACCCGGGCGGTGCTGCTGTTGTGCGTGTTCAAGGTGCTGCTGCTGCCCGGGCCGGACGTGACCAGCGACATCTCCGGCATCTACCACGGCTGGTTCGAGGTCCTGAGATCCGGCAGCTTCCCGCACGACGACGTGACCTGGCAGTATCCGCCGGCCGCCGCGCTCGCCGTACTCTCCCCCGGCCTGCTGCCCTTCCTGGACTACGCCTCGGCCTTCTTCCTCCTGGCCTGCGCCGCCGACGCGGCCGCTTTTTCACTGTTCCTGTACGCGGGCCGGCGGCCGGGCAGACGTCTCACCGGCGCCTGGGTGTGGACCGCGGGAGTCGCCCTGCTGGGCCCGACCGCGTACTCCCGGTACGACCTGATGGTCACGGCCGTGGCCGTCGCCGCGCTGTTCGCCGCCGCCGGCCGGCCGCGCGTCTCCGGTGCGCTGGTCGCCTTCGGCGCGCTGCTGAAGGTCTGGCCGGTGCTGCTGCTGACCGGCGCTCCCCTGCGGGGCCGCCGGGCCCGGAGCCTGTGGGGCGCGGCGGCCGTCGGCGCACTGGCGATCACGCTGCTGCTCGTCGCCTGGGCCCCTGGCGGGCTGGCGTTCCTCACCTTCCAGCGCGACCGGGGTACGGAAGTGGAGTCGCTGGGCGCGCTCGTCTTCCATCTCGCCCGGCAGTTCGGCTGGGACGGCGAGGTCCTGCTGAATTACGGCTCGGTGGAATTCGTCGGCCCGTACGTACCGCTGGTCAGCTCCCTGGCGCTGGTCCTGACCGCGGCGGCCTTCGGCTGGCTGCTCCTGTGGCGGCTGCGCGCGCGGAAGTTCACGTCCGCCACGCTCGCCGACGCCGCCTTCACCGCCCTCCTCCTCTTCGTCACCACCAGCCGGGTCATCAGCCCGCAGTACATGATCTGGCTGGTCGGCACGGCAGCCGTGTGCATGACGAGGCGGGCCGGCCGGATGGGACTGCCTGCCGTCCTGGTGCTGCTGGCGGCCGGGGCGACGCTGCTGGAGTTCCCCATCTGGTTCGCGGACGTGGTGACCAGTCAGGGGCCCGGCGTCGCCCTGCTGGCCGTACGCAACGGCCTGCTGGTGGCCGCCTCGCTGGTCGCCTGCCGCAGGCTGTGGCGCTCTACGGTGACCGGGCAGCGGCGGCGGGGAGAAGACCACCCCGGCGCCACCGCCGCCCGTCAGCCCAACTGCTCGGCCACGTAAGCCCGCCACCGCCGGGTGAACTCCGCCGGGCTGACACCCAGCTGGTCCCGCATCGCCTGCCCGGCACTCTCCTCGTCGCCGCGGCCCACCGCCCGGTAGAAAGCGCCGAGCGTCCGCTCGCCCCACTTGTCGGCGATCATGCGGCAGGCCAGCCAGCCGCCCTCGTAGGCACGGGCCAGCTGCCGGGCACTGCGGCTGAAGCGGAAGTCGCCGTCGGCCGGGAGCCGGGACGGGGGCGCGCCCTTGGCGACCGCGTGGGCCAGTTCGGGGGCGGTGGCGGCCGGGCGGCTGCCGCCGCGGTAGGCGGCCCAGTCGGCGAAGCCCTCGGAGAGCCACATCGGAGTGGCGGAGGTGGTGTCCGTACGCGTGGCGACGTGGGTGGTCTCGTGCGTCAGCACGACCTGCCGTCCGGTCTCGGACAGTTCGCCGTACGCCTCCGGATTGACGACGACCCGGTCGGCGGGGGCCGCCGGAGCCGGGCCGGACTCGCCGGTCGTCACGGCCGCTATGCCCCGGTAGCCCGCCGGGTCGGTGGCGTTCAGCAGCTCCGCCATCCGCTCCAGCGACTGCGGCGCCTCGACCACCACCCGCCCGGCCCACTTCCCGGGCCACGCCCTGCCGACGGCGGGCACCGCCGCGTCCGTACGCTCCGCCAGTTCGCGCAGCGCCGCGGTGCCGCGCCCGACCCCGAGGACCAGGCTGTGCCGCCCCCGGACGACCTCGACCGGCCCCTGGTCCCACAGCTGGCGCGCGCTGCGCCGCCCGCCCACGGCGCCGTCCGAGTCCGAGCTGATCCGCCACCGGCCGCCGCGGTCGGTGAAGGTCAGGTACTGGACGGCGGTGACCGGCGCGCTGTCGTACCCGGTGAGCCGGTAGCGCAGCCGCACCTCGGCCGCCACCCGCCGCCCGTCCGCGCCGACGACCGCGGGCAGCCCGAACGCGTCGGTGCGCACCAGCTCGTACGACCAGGCGGCCAGCGGCACCCGCGCGAGGTTGGCGAACATCCGGCGCTGCTCGGCGCGGTACCCGGCCGCGCGGGGGTCGACCGAGGCGAGGAAGGCCCCGGTGTCCCGGTTCCGTACGGCCGCGGCGCGCTGGTCCAGCATGCGCTGGATGCCCGGCGGGGCGGCCTGCGCGTCGGCCGGTCCGTCGCAGCCGGTGAGCAGCGACAGCAGCGCCAGCGGCAGGGCCGCGCACAGCGCCACCCTGATCCCCCGCACCGACTGCCGCCGTACCTGATGACCTGCCACGCGGCTGATCGTAAGCACCGTCCCGGGGTGCGGACAGGGGTCAGGGGCGGGTTACGGACGAGATCGGCATCATGCCGACGGGGTCGGACCGCACCCGCGCGCCCGGGTACGGCGCGTGCACCACCTGTCCGTTGCCCACATACATGCCGACATGACTGGCATCGTCCCGGTAGATGACCAGGTCTCCCGGCCTGGCCTGGCTGACCTGAACCTGCCGCCCGGCGCCGCGCTGGGCTTGCGAGGTGCGCGGGATGGCGATCCCGGCGCGCGCGTAGGCCCACTGCATCAGCCCGGAGCAGTCGAAGGCGGACGGGCCGGAGCGCCCCCACGCGTACGGCCTGCCGATCGCCGCGCGTACCGCCTGGACGGCGGCCCCGGAGCGGCCCGAGGGGTGCGCCGCCCCGGACAGGCCGGGCAGCGACCGCCCGACGCCGCGGTTCGCCCGGTCGTAGGCCGCCCGGTCGGCGCCCTTCAGCGCGCTCAGCAGGTGCCGGGCGGCGGCCAGTTTGCGCTCGATGTCCTTCTTGTGGCGGGTGACCTCGCGCCTGCTCGCCTCCAGGTCCGTCAGCTTGCCGGTCGCCGCCCGGCGCTCCTGCTCCAGTCCGCGCTGGGCGCCCTGGAGTTCGCGCAGCTGCCCTGCCTGGTTGCCGTGGACGCGGTCGAGGACGGAGGCCTTGTCGAGGTAGCCCGCCGGGTCCTCGGACAGCATCAGCTTCAGGGCCGGGTCCAGCCCGCCGGAACGGTACTGGGCGGAGGCGACGGCACCGAGCCGGGCGCGCAGCCGGTTGACGCGCCCCTGGCCACGGGCCACCCGGTCCTGCAGGGCGGTGACTTCGGCGCGTAGCTTCCGGGTCCGCTCCGAGGCCCCGTTGAACTCCTCGGTGACCTTCTCGGCCTGCTCGTAGAGAGCGTCGACGCGCGAGGTGACCTCGGCGGGCGCCGGGGCCGGGGCGGCGCTCGCCCCGCCCGCCGACAGGGCCGCGGCCGCGGTGACGGCGGCGGCGGACAGGACGGTGATCCTCGTCGCGCCGGCCAGGCCGGACTGTGAGACACGGCGGTGGGACACCACGAGAGCCGCACTCCCTTCCGTGCAGCCGCTGCCGCCCGGACGGACGGCCGATGACCGGCGGCTGCGAGGGCAGACAGTAACGGCGCCGGTGGCCCGTATCCAAAGACCCGCAACGCGCCCTGCCGGTACGCAAAAAGCCGCCCCGCCGGTGACTGCGCAGGTCACCGGCGGGGCGTGAAGTCAGCGGCAGCCACCGCAATTCGCCCGATCGGGCGGCAGCGGCGGCCGGTCCCCGCGTCGGCGGGAACCGGGCCCGCCCGCGTCAGACGCGGACGCCGAACTGGAAGGGCATGTTGTTGATCGACTCGTAGCGCACGGACGCGCCCGGCTTCGGCGCGTGCAGCACCTGGCCGTTGCCCGCGTACAGGCCGATGTGGTGCAGGTCGCCGTAGAAGAGCACCAGGTCGCCCGGCTTCAGGGCGCTCTGCGAGCCGATCCGGGTACCGGCGTTGGCCTGCGCCTGCGAGGTGCGCGGCAGCGACTGGCCGGCCTGCTGGTACGCCCAGGAGGTCAGGCCCGAGCAGTCGAAGGAGGACGGACCGGTGGCGCCCCACACGTAGGGCGAGCCGATCTTGGAGGCGGCGGCGGACAGCGCGGCGGCGCCACGGCCCGAGGCCGGGGTGTCGTTGCCCAGGTCGGGGCGCTCGTTGCCGCGGCTGGAGCGGTTCTTCTGCTGCTCCTCCTTCTGGAGCGCTTCCTTCTCCTTGGCGGTCAGCGTGTTGAGCAGCTCCTGCGCCTTGGCGAGCTTGCCCTTGATCTCGTCCTTCTTCTCACCCAGCGCCTTACGGGTGTCCGAGAGGTCCTGGATCTTGGACGCGGCCTCCGAGCGCTCCTGCGCGAGCTGCCGCTGCTTGTCCGCGATGGTCTTCAGCTGCTCGGCCTGCTTGCCGCTCAGCTGGTCGAGCGTGGCGGCCTTTTCGAGGTAGGTGTCCGGGTCGCCGGACAGGAACAGCTGCACGGACGGGTCTATGCTGCCGCTGCGGTACTGGCCGGAGGCCACCGAACCGAGGCCCTTGCGGAGCTGGTTCAGCTCTCCCTGGCCGCGGGCGACCTTGTCCTGGAGGCTGTCCACCTCCTTCTGGAGCTTCTCCTGGTCCTCCTTGGCCCCGTTGTACTTCTCGGTGGCCTGCTCCGCCTGCTCGTAGAGCTTGTCGACCTCCGACTTGACGTCTTCCTTCTTCGGCTTCGGGTCGGCGTGCGCGGCCTGGGACGAAAGGGCGACGGCCGCCGCCGCGGTCGCGGTGAGGACGGTCACGCGCGTGCGGCTCGGCTGCTTGGGTCGACGGTGGGACGCCACGGAGGCGAGCTCCTTCTTCCTTCAGCCGCCTACCGGGAGTGGGGGGGTACTGGACCCCGGCTCCGCGCCAACACCGCGGACTCGGCGGTTCCTTCACTGTTCATCCCGGGTGGATGATCAACTGCATGAAGGGTTGAGGCCTGACCTTAGTAACCGACTTGTGATCGCTTCAAATCCTCATCGGAAAAAACTCCCGGATGGTCCTCATCCTTTACCAACATCACACAGGCAGTAGCGGTCACTTGACACTCAGAGACGAACGACAGGCATGCCATGCCTCGTTGATGGGTACACCTTTACCTCCGCCTCGCGCGCCGCACCGGTATCGAACCCCCCGGCGACGCTCCTTCGGAACATACCCCCCACGCCATCCCGAAGGTCCAGCGTTCCGGACAAGTCGTACGCATCGTACGGATCGCACGAACGGACCGTACGACCTCAAACCCCGGCAGCCAGGCCCCGCCGATGCCTCAGATACGGGCAAGCCGCTTGAGCAGCAGGGCGGATGCCACCGGCCGCGCCCCCGCCTTGGCGACGCCGTCGGCCACCTCGCGGTCGGTGGAGACCACCACCACCGGGCGGCCGGGCGGCTCGGCCCGTACGAGCTGGCGGATCAGCTCATCGGCCGTCACACCCGGCTTGCTGAACAGGACCCTTACCCCGCGCGGCGGCGCGAGCAGCACCGGCGCGGCCAGTTCGGCGCCGTCGAAGACGCACGTCATCTCCGCGCCGGTCTGGGCGGCCAGCACCGCGAGGCCGCCCAGCAGCCGCAGCCGCTGCTTGTCCAAAGGCATCGTGGGATAGCCGGTCTTGGTGACGTTGTAGCCGTCCACCACCAGGTGGGCCTGCGGCAGCGCCAGCAGTTGGTCCAGCAGCGCGGGGTCGGTCTCCGACAGCGCGCGCGTGGCGATGTCCTTCGGCGTCATCTTCCCCGGCGCCACGGCGTCCACGGTGTCCGCCGGGTGGGTGTCGGCGGGCGGCAGGGCCAGCTCACGGCGCAGCCCCTGGGCCGCGTCCAGCACGGTGTCCAGCAGCAGCCGCAGCCGCATGTCCTCGACGCTGCGGCCCTCCCGGGTGGCGCGGCGGCTGGCCTCCAGCGACGCCTCGGCCTCCGCGATCCGGGCCTTGAGGCGGCGCGCCTCACTGTCCGCCGCGCTCTTCTCCTGCGCGGCGGCGGCCCGTACGGACTCCGTCTCGGCCGCGGCCTTGCGCGCCGCCGCCTCACCGCGCTTCACGTCGCTGAGCGCGCTGCGCAGCTTGCGCTGCAACGACTCGTTCTCCTTGCGCAGCGCGTCCAGGTCGCCGCGGACGCGCTCGGTCTCGCTCCGCGCCTGCGCGCGCGCCTGCGCCAGCTCCTCGCGCAGCGCCGCCAGCTCGCGCTCCGCTTCTTCATCGGCCCGCTCGGCGCGGGCGCGCTGCGCCTCCTCGCCGGCCGCCGCGACAAGCTTGACCCAGCCCTCGGGGCGCAGCACATAGGCCGCCGCCGCGACATCGAGCGGGTCGGCGGCGGCGGGCGGGGTGCCGCTGTCCAGCGCCTCGGCCAGCTCCGGCTGGGCCTCGCGCAGCCGGCCCGCGATCCGCTGCCGGAAGACCGCGTCGTTCTCCAGCGCGGCGGCCATCGCGTTGCCCGCGAACTTGGCCCGGCGACTGGGGGTGAACCGGGCGTACTGCCGCAGCGGCGGCGGGAGTTCGGCGACCGTCAGGCCGCCGAAGGCCTCCGCGGTGAGCGCCACGACCCGGCGCCGCACGCCCTCGGGCAACGGACGGTCGAGCACCTCGTCCGCCGCGGCCGCACCGGCCTCGGCATCGTGCTCCGCCCCCGCAGGCCCATCTGGACGCTCCACCACTGCTGCATCGCTCCGATCTCAGGCGCTCGACTCAGGCGCTCGCGCCCGGGCGGTCCACCAGCTCGATCTGGTCGACCGCGTTGCACCAGCGGCAGCGCACGGACTCGATGCTCTCACTGCGCACCTCGCGCTCCTCCACCTTCGCCTCCCCGGCCAGGTCGAAATGGAGGTACTCCACGGTCTCGGACCGGCGGGTCACATCGAAACGCGTCAGGTTGCCGCACAGCGTGCAGCGCCACCGGGTCCCGGCCGTCGGCAGGGGAACAGCCATGGTGTCGTCCTCTTTCGTCACGCTCGGGCGAGCGGGGCTCGTGCTGTCGTTCGGGGGCTTCCCGCGGTGCGCCGTCGGACTGCGGAAGTACGCGGGGTACTGCCCGTACCCTACGGCCTGACGCCGGTGCGGCGCGGGCCCTGCCCGGGAGCCGGGACGCGGCGAGGCACTCTGTCCCGAATGCCCCCATTAAGCCATGATCACTTCATGACGGCCCCGCCCCTGATCCCCCGGACGCCCCGCGTCCGCTCGGTGCTGAGCGTGTTCTCCCGCATGACGAACGTCCTGATCGCCGTGTGCTGTGTCCTGTTCGTCATCGGCCCCGCCTCCGGCCTCAACGGCATATACGGCACCGGCGACGCCGTGGTCCAGGCCCAGACCGCCTACTTCGAACGGTGGGGCGTCATCCCGCGCGACCTGTGGAGCGGCTCGCCCCACGCGCTGCTCACCCCGCTGACCGCCCTGTTCCTGCACGGCAGCTGGCTGCACCTGCTGGGCAACGTGCTGTTCCTGTACGTCTTCGGCGGCATGGCCGAAGCCCGGATGGGCCGGCTGCCGTTCACCGTCTTCTACGTCGTGACCGGCTACCTGGCCCTGATGGGCTACGCGGCCGCGCACGCCGCCTCCGGCCAGACCCTGGTCGGCGCCTCGGGGGCGATCTCCGGGGTGCTGGGGGCCTTCCTGTACCTCTTCCCCAGGGCCCGGGTCACCAGTCTCTACCCGTTCCTCTTCTTCCTGCCGCTGCGCTTCCCCGCCTGGATCGTGCTGCTCTTCTGGTTCGTCCTCCAGTGGCTCGCCGCGCAGCGCGACCCCAGCACCCCGGGCGTGGCCTACCTGGCCCATGTCGTGGGCTTCGCCCTGGGCTTCCTCTACGCCTGGGTGCGCTACCGGCCGGCGCCCTGTCCGCCGCGGGACGCCGCCGCGGCCACGGGTAGTGTGGGATCCGCCGGAACGGCGAAACAGCAGGCGACCGAGGGAGAGAGCCAGCCGTGATCACTTCGATCGTGCTCATCAGGACCAGCGTGGACCGCATCCCGGAGATCGCGGAGAAGATCGCCGCGCTGGAGGGCGTCAGCGAGGTCTACTCGGTCACCGGTGCGCACGACCTGATCGCGATGGTGCGGGTCGCCCAGCACGACGAGCTGGCGGACGTGATCCCCGGCCGGATCAGCAAGATCCCGGGCGTCGCCTCCACCGAGACGCACATCGCGTTCCGTACGTACTCCCAGCACGACCTCGAAGCGGCCTTCGCCATCGGCCTGGACGCCTGACCGGAGCCCCGCCCACGCCGCCGGCACCCTGCCGCGGCGCCCGGACAGCGGAGCGCCGCGGCAGGGCGGTCCGTGGGCGCTACGCGGCCGCGGTGTCCGGCACGCAGCGGCCGTCCTCGGTGCGGTAGCTCCACCGCGCGCCGTCCGCGACCAGCTCCTTGACCGCCCGTACGAAGCGGTCCACGTGCTCGTCGGGCGTACCGGCGCCGAAGCTCACCCGGATGGCGTTCAGCGACTTCTCCCCCGGCGCCCCCTCGGGCGCGCCGCACTCGCCGGGGGCCTCGGACTCGGCGCCCAGCAGCGTCCGTACGAGCGGGTGCGCGCAGAACAGCCCGTCGCGCACGCCGATCCCGTACTCCGCCGAGAGCGCCGCCGCGAAGTGCGAGCTGTTCCAGCCCCGGACCACGAAGGACAGCACGCCCACCCGCGGCGCGTCGTCCCCGAACAGCGACAGCACGGTGACCTCGGGCACCTCGGCGAGGCCCGCCCGTACCCGCTCGACCAGGTACTGCTCCCGGGCGACCAGGCTCTCGAAGCCCGCCTCGGTGAGGGCCTTGCAGGCGGCGGCGATGGCGTGGACGCCGATGACGTTCGGCGAACCGGCCTCGTGGCGGGCGGCGGTGGTGTGCCACTCGACGTCCACCCCGCCGTCGTCGCGGCGCGCGACCGTACGGCTGGCGCCGCCGCCCGCGAGGTACGGCTCCGCCTCCTGGAGCCAGTCCGCGCGCCCGGCCAGCACACCGGCGCCGAACGGCGCGTACAGCTTGTGGCCGGAGAAGGCCACCCAGTCCACGTCCAGCTCCGCGATGTCGACCGGGTGGTGCGGGGCAAGCTGGGCGGCGTCCAGCACGATCCGCGCGCCGTGCGCGTGCGCCGCCGCAGCCAGTTCGCGTACGGGCCACAGCTCGCCCGTCACATTGGACGCACCCGTCACGCAGACCAGGGCGTGCTTGCTCCGCTGCGCTCCGCCTCCGCTCTTCTCACAATCCTGGGAAGCGGAGCCCGGCTCGCGCTCCGCGAGCGCCCGCTCCAGCGTGTCCACCGCCTGCCCCGGCGTACGCGGCGCGTCCAGGTACGTCACCTCGACGTCCGCGCGCTGCTCCCAGGGCAGCAGCGAGGCGTGGTGCTCGGTCTCGAAGACGAACACCCGGGTCTGCGCAGGCAGCACGGCGGCCAGCAGGTTCAGCGAGTCGGTGGTGGAGCGGGTGAAGATCACCTGGTCGCCCTCCCGGCACCCCAGGAACCCGGCAACCTCCGCCCGGCTGTTCTCGAACAGGTCGGTGGACAGCTGCGAGAGGTAGCCCGCGCCGCGGTGCACGCTGCCGTAGTACGGGGCGTACGCGGCCACGTCGTCCCAGACGCGCTGGAGCGCCGGGGCGCTGGCGGCGATGTCCAGCGCCGCGTACTCGACCTCGCCGCCGGTGACGAGCGGGACCAGGACGTCGCGCCCCAGTACGGGCAGCGGGGCGCGGACGGCGGCATCGGTGGCGGCAGCGGTGGTGGCAGCGGTGACGGCGGCGGAAACAGGCATGACGAACTCCCGTGCAGGCAAGGCGACTTCGCTGCGGGGCCCACACGCCGAAGCGGGGCCGACCGGCAGCGGTGAAAGGAAAAGAGGGTGCGGAAAACGGGGCCCGGCGGCCCTAACGCATTCGCTGCATCATGGGAGATCTCCCTCAAGGACCAGGATCCCTGGCACGAGGGATCCGCGCTTGCCGCAGACCTCGCTGCCTGCGGCCTGGTCATCACCCGGGGCACCCCGCCACGGACGGAGGGTTGCCGGACAGCGGGCCGGGGCCGTAGTCGCTGTCACTCGTGACCTGCGCAGCATCATGCCACACGGACAGACGTGCGCAAGGCCCGGTCCGCATCCCGGACCGGGCCCCCTCGTCACACCACCGTCGTCTCAGGCGTTGCTGGCCGCCACCCAGCGCTCCAGGGCCCGGCGGGCCGCGCCGGAGTCGATGGCCTCGGCGGCCCGCTCGATGCCCGCCGCGATCTGCTCGGCCAGCGGCGCCCCGGACGGCGCCAGCGCCACCAGCGCCGCCGCCGAGTTCAGCAGCACCGCGTCGCGCACCGGCCCCTCCTCGCCGCCCAGCAGGCGGCGCGCCACGTCCGCGTTGTACGAGGCGTCGGCGCCGCGCAGCGCTTCCACGGGCACCAGGCCGATCCCCACGTCCCGGGGGTCGAAGGTCTCCTCCCGTACGGCGCCGTCGCGGACCACCCACACCTTCGAGGTGGCGGTGGTCGTCAGCTCGTCCAGCCCGTCGTCGCCCCGGAAGACCAGCGCCGAGGAACCGCGTTCGGCCAGCACGCCGGCCAGGATCGGGGCCATCCGCGCGTCGGCGACGCCGGTGGCCTGGGCGCGGACCTTCGCGGGGTTGGTCAGCGGGCCCAGTACGTTGAAGGTCGTACGGATGCCCAGCTCGCGCCGCGCGGCGGCGACGTGCCGCAGCGAGGGGTGGAACTTCACCGCGAAGCAGAAGGTGATGCCGGCCTCCTCCGCCACCTGGACGACCCGGCGCGGCGTCAGGTCGAGATTGACGCCCAGCTTCTCCAGCACGTCGGAGGCCCCGCTGGCAGACGAGGCGGCGCGGTTGCCGTGCTTGACGACCTTCGCGCCGGTGCCGGCCACCACGATCGAGGACATGGTGGAGATGTTGACGGTCTTGGCGCCGTCGCCGCCGGTGCCGACGATGTCCACGCTCGGGCCCGGCACCTCGATGAGGTTGGCGTGCGCGTACATCGTCCGGACCAGGCCGGAGATCTCCGCGACGGTCTCGCCCTTGGCGCGCAGCGCCACCGCGAACCCGGCGATCTGCGCGTCGGTGGCCTCGCCGCGCATGATCCGGTCCATCGCCCACGCGGTGTCGTCGGCGCTGAGGTCACGGCCCTGGAGGAGGGCGTCCAGTACGGCCGGCCAGGTGTGGGCCGCCACGCTGTCGCCGCCGTTCGGGGTCGCAACGTTCATGGTCCACACTCCTGGATTCGTGTCCTGCTGATGCGCAAAACCCTATCCGGCGCGCGGGCATGCCGAAGGGCCCCGTCCAGTCTCTGGAAGGGGCCCTCTGGGTGGCGTACTTACGCGGTGGTACTGCCGTGCGTCACACGGCGGGGATCAGTGGTGGCCGTGGCCGCTGGTGATCTCCTTGTACTCCTCCGGGGTCGGCTTCGGGATGACGTTGTCCTCGCCGTAGTAGCCCTTGGAGAGCTTGGCGCGGAGCTTCGTCGACCGCTTGACCTTCCGCTCGACACCGTTCTCGTCGACCTCCGGGCCGATCTCGAACGGCTTGGGCTGCTCGTGCTGGGTGAGCGTGTGCAGCTGCTCCTGGTTGAGCGGCTCGTGCACCTCGATGAACTCACCGTGCGGCAGCCGCTTGATGATGCCGGACTCGCGGCCGTGCAGCACCTTGTCGCGGTCGCGGCGCTGGAGGCCCAGGCAGATCCGCTTGGTGACGATGAAGCCGAGCACCGGGCCCGCGAAGAACGCGATCCGCACGAACCAGGTGATCGAGTTGATCGACAGGTGGAAGTGGGTGGCCCACAGGTCGTTGCCACCGCCGATCAGCATCACCAGGTACGCGATCAGCCAGGCCACACCGAAGCCGGTGCGGGTCGGGGCGTTGCGCGGGCGGTCCAGGATGTGGTGCTCGCGCTTGTCACCGGTGACCCAGGACTCGACGAACGGGTAGACCGCGATCGCCACCAGCACCAGCGGGAAGATCAGGATCGGGATCAGCACACCGAAGTTGATGGTGTGGCCCCAGATGTCCCACTCCCAGCCGGGCATCACACGGACCAGACCCTCGGCGAAGCCCATGTACCAGTCGGGCTGGGCGCCGGTGGACACCTGGTCGGGCCGGTACGGGCCGATCGCCCACACCGGGTTGATGCTGGCGACCGCCGCGATCACCGAGATCACGCCGAAGACCAGGAAGAAGAAGCCTCCGGCCTTGGCCATGTAGACCGGCAGCAGCGGCATGCCGACGACGTTCTTGTTGGTCTTGCCGGCACCCGGGAACTGCGTGTGCTTGTGGTAGAAGACCAGGATCAGGTGCGCCACCAGCAGACCCAGCATGATGCCGGGCAGCAGCAGGACGTGCACCGTGAAGAACCTCGGGATGATGTCGTGCCCCGGGAACTCCCCGCCGAAGATGAACATCTGCAGGTACGAGCCGACCAGCGGCATCGCCAGGATGACACCCTCGATGAACCGGACGCCGGTGCCGGAGAGCAGGTCGTCCGGCAGCGAGTAGCCGGTGAAGCCGGTGAACATGCCGAGCACCAGCAGCAGGAAGCCGAACAGCCAGTTGACCTCGCGCGGCTTGCGGAAGGCGCCGGTGAAGAACACCCGCATCATGTGCACCATCATGCCGCCCAGGAAGACCAGGGCCGCCCAGTGGTGGATCTGCCGGATGAGCAGACCGCCGCGCACGTCGAAGCTGATGTCCAGCGTCGACTCGAACGCCTGCGTCATCCGGATCCCGTGCATGGGCACGTACGAGCCGTGGTAGGTCACCTCGGCCATGCTCGGGTGGAAGAACAGCGTCAGGTAGACACCGGTCAGGATGATGATGATGAAGCTGTAGAGGCAGATCTCGCCCAGCATGAAGGACCAGTGGTCCGGGAAGATCTTGCGCATGTTGGACTTGGCGAGGCTGTAGATGCCCAGCCGGCCGTCCGCCCAGTCGGCGATCCGCTCGCCCCGCGGCGCCTGGCCGCGGCGCGTGGTGGTCGCGCTCGTCTCGTTACTCATCCGCGCTCCCAGAAGCTCGGGCCGACGGGCTCCGCGAAGTCGCTTACGGCTTCGAGGAAGCCGTCCTTCACCGTGATGTGCAGCTGCGGCAGGGCGTGTCCGGCAGGGCCGAAGATGACGCGTCCGCCGTCGGACAGGTCAAAGGTCGACTGGTGGCAGGGGCACAGCACGTGGTGCGTCTGCTGCTCGTACAGGCTGATCGGGCAGCCCACGTGGGTGCAGATCTTCGAGTACGCGACGATGCCCTCGTGCGACCAGTCCAGTTCCTGCTTGTCCTTGATGTTCTGCGGCTGGATCCGCACGAGCATCAGGGCGTCCTTGGCGATCTTGGTGTTGAACTCCTCGTCGTCCTCCTCCAGGCCCTCGGGCTTGGCGAACGTCAGGGAGCCGACCGCGATGTCCTCGGGACGCAGCGGGAGGTTGGTGGACTGGTTGACCAGGCGTACGCCCTTCTTCCAGCCCGTCGAGCGCAGCTTCTTCTCCGGCAGCGGACCGAGGTCGCGCAGCAGCACGACGCCGGACAGCGGCACCACGGCCAGCGCGCCGAACATGGTGTTGCGGATCAGCTTGCGGCGGCCGAAGCCGGACTCCTTGGCACCCTGCCGGAAGTCCTCCATGACCTTGGCCTTGACCTCGGGGGTCGCCTCGATCGGGTGCCGGTCGTCGGCGACCTCCTCGTCGGACATCAGCGTGCGGGCCCAGTGGACCGCGCCGGCGCCGATGCAGAAGAGGGCCACGCCCAGCGTCAGGCCCAGCGCGAAGTTCAGCGCGCTGACGTGGCCGAACGGCCAGACGTAGACGATCTTGTCGACCGGGAAGATCACGTACGAGGCGATGAACCCGATCGTCGCCAGCATCGACACCGTGAACAGCAGGGCGACGGTGCGCTCGGAGCGCTTCGCGGCCTGCTCGTCGATGTCCTGGATGCGGTGCTCGTGGGGCGGCAGCCCCGGGTCGGCGAAGGGGTTGTCCGCCGGTTCGACCGCGCCGCCGTGAGCCGTGTCCCGCTCACCGGGGAGGTTCTTTTCTGGCACGTCTTCGTGTCGTCCAGTCTCACTCATGACTTCTTGGCCTTCGTAGTCCGGGCTGCGACCCAGATGGCGACCGCGATCAGCGCGCCCAGGCCGGCGATCCAACCGAAGAGGCCCTCGACGACAGGTCCGATACCGCCCAGGTCCATACCACCAGGGCTGGGGGTGTCGTCGCTGTTGACGGCGCCGAGGTAGGACACGATGTCCTTCTTGTTCTGCGGGGACAGCGAGCCGTCGCCGAAGGAGGGCATGTTCTGCGGGCCGGTTTCCATGGCCTCGTAGATGTGCTTCGGGTCCACGCCCTCAAGCGTCGGTGCGAACTTGCCGTTGGTCAGGGCACCGCCCTTACCGGTGAAGTTGTGGCACTGCGCGCAGTTGGTACGGAACAGCTCACCGCCCTTGGCGATGTCCGCGCCGTCCTTGCTGTACTGGTCCTTGTTCGGCACGTTCGGACCGGCACCCAGCGACGCGACGTACGCGGCGAGCTGGTCGATCTCGGCCTGGCTGTAGATGTTCTTCTTCCGCGGCACCTGGGCGCCGGGCTGCTGCGCCGGCATCCGGCCGGTACCGACCTGGAAGTCGACGGCGGCGGCGCCCACGCCGACCAGGCTCGGGCCGTCGGAGGTGCCCTGACCGCCGGTGCCGTGGCAGCTGGCGCAGCCGACGGCGAAGAGCTTCTTGCCCTCCTTGATGGCAAGAGACTGGGCGGTGTCATCGGCCTGAGCCTTGTCCGCAGGCGCGAACGCGGCGTACAGCCCCCCAGTGACCGCCAGCGCGAAGAGTAGGACGACGAGCGCCGCCAGCGGATGGCGCCGTCGTGCGGAGAGCTTTTTCACGGATTACCCCGGTGTCAGGATCTTCTGCGTCGATGCTTTGGCTATGTCTGTCTGAAATGCGGTTCCGGTACGGGACCGGTCACCGGATCAGGTAGATCGTGGCGAAGAGGCCGATCCAGACGACATCGACGAAGTGCCAGTAGTAGGACACGACGATGGCCGCGGTGGCCTGTTCGTGGGTGAACCTCTTGGCCGCGTACGTCCTGCCCAGGACCAGCAGGAAGGCGATGAGTCCGCCCGTCACGTGCAGTCCGTGGAAGCCGGTGGTCAGGTAGAACACCGAGCCGTACGGGCCGGACGAGAGCGAGAGGCCCTCTTCCTTGACCAGATCGGTGTACTCGAAGACCTGACCGCCGATGAAGATCGCACCCATGATGAAGGTGATCACGAACCAGGTCCGGAGCTTCTTGACATCGCCGCGCTCGGCGGCGAACACACCGAGCTGGCAGGTCAGGGAGCTGAGCACCAGGATCGTGGTGTTGGTCGCGGAGAACGGAAGATTCAGCGCATCGGCGGATTCCTTCCAATACTCGGTCCCGGTCACCGATCGGAGGGTGAAGTACATCGCGAAGAGGGCCGCGAAGAACATCAGCTCGGAACTCAGCCAGATGATGGTTCCGACGCTGGTGAGGTTCGGCCGATTGACCGACGGGTGCGCGTGCCCGGTTTCTACTGTCGTTGCTGTCGCCACGACCGACATTATGTCGGTCGCTTATCCCGCCCTCACTCCGGGGGGTGCCGTTCGGTGTGTCAAGGGCGTATGCCCTGCTCGTACGGCCCACTCCGGCCGTCGCCCGAAGGAGGTAGGCGCTGCCCGCCGGGTGGCCGCGCACCCCCGCTGTGACCAGTCCTGACGGCCCGTCGGCCAGATCGGGGATCATGCCGAACCCTCCTGCGCACGGCCGTACGAGCAGTAGCATCCGCGCAGGAGGCACCTCCCGGCGGCGGCCGGGCGTGGCCCCGTCCGAAACCGTACTGCCGAGATGCGTGGAGGAACGATGCAGGCGACTGCCACGGTGCTGGTCTACAGCGACAACGCCGACACCCGCGAGCAGGTACGGCTCGCGACGGGCCGCCGGCCTGCCGCGGACGTGCCGCCGGTGGAGATCCTGGAGTGCGCGACCCTGCCCGCCGTCCTGGAGGCCCTGGAGCAGGGCGGGATCGACGCGTGCGTGCTGGACGGGGAGACGGCGCCGGCCGGCGGCATGGGCGTGTGCCGGCAGATCAAGGACGAGATCTTCCACTGCCCGCCGGTGCTGGTGCTCATCGGGCGCCCGCAGGACGCCTGGCTGGCGACGTGGAGCCGCGCGGACGCCGCTGTGACGCACCCTGTGGACCCGGTGGAGTTCACGGACGCCCTGGCCGGGCTGCTGCGCCGCAGGCTCCTGACGGGGGCCTGAGCGGCCGCCTGAGGGCTCTCCTGAGGAGCCCTCAGACCTGGGGGCGCAGCCGGGCGGCATTCTCGGGTCCCGGCCGCTGCTCCTGCTCGCCCGTGGTGCTGGGCTTGTTCTTGTCCAGCGCGCTGCCCGCGCGCCACTTGTCCCACGGCATGTTCCAGTCGCCGAAGCCGTTGTCGAAGGGCGTCATGGTCTCGCCGCCGCTGTTGACGACCTTGACGAGATCGCCGACCCGGACGGTGTCGAAGAACCACTTGGCGTTCTCGGTGGACATGCCGGTGCAGCCGTGGCTGACGTTGGCGGCGCCCTGCGAGCCCACGGACCAGGGCGCCGCGTGCACGTATTCGCCGCTCCATGTCACCCGGGTGGCCCAGTAGACGGGCAGGTCGTAGGAGTCCGAGCTGCCGGACGGGATGCCGATCGTGTCGCCGCGCATCCGGACGAAGCCCTCCTTGCCCAGGACGACCTTGGTGCCGTTGCGGGTGGAGTAGCCCGGCTTGCCGGTGGTGACGGGGATGGTGTTGATCACCTCGCCGTTGCGGGTGACCGTCATGGTGTGCGCCCCGGCGTCCGTGACGGCCTCCACCCGCTCCCCCGTCCGCAGCTTCACGGGCTTGGCGGGGCCCCCGTACAGCCCGCCGGCGATCTTCAGGCCCTCCAGGTTGCTGTGCACCTCGACGGCGGCGTGCGCGGGCCAGTACTCCTTCGGGCGGAAGTGCAGCGTCTTGCTGTCGACCCAGTGCCAGGAGCCCTCGACGCGCGGGGTGGACTCGACCTTGAGCGCACCCTCCACGACCGCGCGCGCCTTGGGGTCCTTGACCGGCTTGCTCAGCTGCGCCGTGACGGGCTGTCCCACCCCGTACGTGCCGTTGTCCGGACCGAACTTGACGTTCAGCCGGTCGCCGGTGTCCTTGGTGTCGATCTGGAGGATCTTGCGGCCGGGCGCGCCGTCCTCGTCCTCGGTGCTCACCCGCACCGTGTAGCGCGTGCCCGCGGCCAGCGGGACGGTGGTGTGCCACTGCTTGCCGTCCGCGGCCAGTTCGCCCCTGATGTAGCGGCCGGAGGCGTCGGTGGCGGTCACGTCCGTGATCCGGGCCTCGTCACCGGTGGTGGTGATCTCCAGCGGCTTGTCCGGGTCGGCCTTCTCGTCGCCGCCGGGCGCGTTGGCCGAGATCTGCCCGGCCGCGTCGTACGGCGCTTCCGAGAGCGGGTCCGCGTCCGAACCGCCGCAGGCGGTGGCGCCCGCCGCCAGGAGCGCCAGCGAGAAGGCGCAGCCCAGCGCCGTCCGGTGGCGTGGTCTGTGGCTCATGCCTTCAAAGTAGGAAGGTTCACCGGACGCGGCGCGCTGGAGGACTGCAAACGGGCGGGCCCGGACACCTGGGGAGGTGTCCGGGCCCGCCCGGTGCGGAAACCGCGTTACTGCGTGCGGTTCTCACCGCGGTAGTACTCGAAGACCCAGCCGAACAGACCGATCAGGATGATCGGGGCCGAGAAGTAGAGCAGCCACCAGCCGAAGACGACGCCCAGGAAGGCGAGCGCGCCGCCGAATCCCAGGGAGAGCGGCTGCCAGCTGTGCGGGCTGAAGAAGCCCAGCTCGCCGGCGTCGTCGGAGACCTCGGCCTCGTCGTTGTCCTGCGCTCCGGCGTCCACCCGCCGGGCCGTGAAGGCCAGGTAGTAGCCGATCATGATGCACAGACCGAAGGCGAGGAACAGCGCGGTGGTGCCCGCCGGCTCCTTCGACCACACGCCATAGACGATCGCCATGGCGAGGACGAAGACGGAGAGCCAGATGAACATCTTGCCCTGGATCTTCACTTGCCGACCTCCTTGCCGCCGAGCAGCGCCGTGTCCTTCTGGCCCTCGTTCTCGATGGCTTCCAGCGCCGCGATCTCAGGGTGGTGCAGATCGAACGCCGGGGATTCCGAGCGGATGCGCGGCAGGGTGAGGAAGTTGTGCCGCGGCGGCGGGCAGGAGGTCGCCCACTCCAGCGAGCGGCCGTAGCCCCACGGGTCGTCGACCTCGACCTTCTTGCCGTACTTGGCCGTCTTCCAGACGTTGTACATGAACGGCAGCATCGACAGGCCGAGCAGGAACGAGGCGATCGTCGAGATCGTGTTCAGCGTGGTGAAGCCGTCGGCGTTCAGGTAGTCCGCGTAGCGGCGCGGCATGCCCTCGGCGCCCAGCCAGTGCTGGACGAGGAAGGTGCCGTGGAAGCCGACGAACAGCGTCCAGAACGTGATCTTGCCGAGGCGCTCGTCCAGCATCTTGCCGGTGAACTTCGGCCACCAGAAGTGGAAGCCGGCGAACATCGCGAAGACGACGGTGCCGAAGATGACGTAGTGGAAGTGCGCCACGACGAAGTACGAGTCCGAGACGTGGAAGTCCATCGGCGGCGAGGCCAGGATGACGCCGGTCAGACCACCGAAGGTGAAGGTGATCAGGAAGCCGACGGCCCACAGCATCGGTGTCTCGAAGGACAGCGAGCCCTTCCACATCGTGCCGATCCAGTTGAAGAACTTCACACCGGTCGGTACCGCGATGAGGAATGTCATGAACGAGAAGAACGGCAGGAGGACGCCGCCCGTCACGTACATGTGGTGCGCCCACACGGTGACCGAAAGGCCCGCGATCGAAATCGTCGCCGCGATCAGACCGATGTAACCGAACATCGGCTTCCGGGAGAAGACCGGAATGACCTCGGAAATGATGCCGAAGAACGGCAGCGCGATGATGTACACCTCGGGGTGTCCGAAGAACCAGAAGAGGTGCTGCCACAGCAATGCGCCGCCATTGGCCGCGTCGAATACATGCGCCCCGAATTTACGGTCCGCCTCCAGGGCGAACAGCGCGGCGGCCAGGACCGGGAAGGCCAGCAGGACCAGCACACCGGTCAGCAGGACGTTCCAGGTGAAGATCGGCATGCGGAACATCGTCATGCCCGGAGCGCGCATGCAGATGATCGTGGTGATGAAGTTGACCGAGCCGAGGATCGTACCGAAGCCGGAGAAGGCCAGACCCATGATCCACATGTCGGCGCCGACGCCCGGCGAGCGGACCGCGTCCGACAGCGGCGAGTAGGCGAACCAGCCGAAGTCGGCCGCGCCCTGCGGGGTCAGGAAGCCGGCCACCGCGATCAGCGAGCCGAAGAGGTACAGCCAGTACGCGAACATGTTCAGCCGCGGGAACGCCACGTCGGGCGCGCCGATCTGCAGCGGCATGATCCAGTTCGCGAAGCCGGAGAACAGCGGCGTCGCGAACATCAGCAGCATGATCGTGCCGTGCATCGTGAACGCCTGGTTGAACTGCTCGTTCGACATGATCTGCGTGCCGGGACGAGCGAGCTCGGCGCGCATCAGCAGCGCCATCAGGCCGCCGATGCAGAAGAACGCGAACGAGGTGACCAGGTAGAGCGTACCGATGGTCTTGTGGTCAGTGGTCGTCAGCCAGCTCACCACGACGGCGCCGGGAGACTTCTTGCGTGCGGGCGGTGCTGCCTCAGCCGTTGCGGCGGCGGCACCCTGAGGTTCGTTGAGGATGCTCACTTGTTGTTGGTCTCCGCGTTCCTGGCGTGATCCGTCTGCTTGATGCCCGACGGCAGGTAACCGGTCTGGCCCTTCTTCGCCAGGTCCTTCAGGTGCTCCCGGTACTTCTCGGGGGAGACGACCTTGACGTTGAAGAGCATCCGGGAGTGGTCGACGCCGCAGAGCTCGGCGCACTTGCCCATGAAGGTGCCCTCCTTGTTGGGGGTCACCTCGAAGACATTGGTGTGGCCGGGGATGACGTCCTGCTTCATCAGGAACGGCACCACCCAGAACGAGTGGATGACATCACGCGACGTCAGGACGAACTGGACCGTCTCGCCCTTGGGCAGCCACAGCGTCGGGCCGGGGTTGCCGGTCTGCGGGTTCCGCGTGCCCGGGATGCCCTCGTCGTACACGCCGTCGGCGCCGGCGGGGACGTTCTTCTTCCACTTGTCCGGGATCGCGGAGAGTTCCTTGGAGTTGATGTTCGTGGTGTCGGCCTTGCCGTCCACGTTCTCCAGGTAGTTGAACGCCCAGCTCCACTGATAGCCCACCACGTTGATGACGTGGTCGGGCTTCTTGGAAGTCTTGAGGAGTTCGCTCTCATCGCGCGCGGTGAAGTAGAAGAGCACCGCGATGATGATGAACGGAACGATGGTGTACAACGCCTCGATGGGCATGTTGTACCGCGTCTGTGCGGGGACCTCCACCTTGGTCCGGCTGCGGCGGTGGAAGATCCAGCTCCAGATGATCAGGCCCCACACCAGCACGCCCACTGCGAGGGCGGCGGCCCAGGAGCCCTGCCAAAGGGAGAGGATCCGCGGCGCCTCTTCAGTAGCCGGATTGGGCATGCCGAGGTTGGGAAAGTCCTTGTATGTGCAACCGGTCGCGGTTGCCAGGACCAGTCCCGCAGCCAGCACCTGCGGCAGCTTCCGCCGCATCGGGCGCCGCGACGAGCGGTCGGAGCCGTTGGGACTCACGTAGCGCCTTCCCGAGAGTCTCGCCCGCGAGACCGGCTGCGGCCGTCTCGCTGGTCGGTCGCCGGCCCTGGCACGGGCAGGGGTTTGGATGTTTATGCGGACCAAACCCTACTGGACGCTATTTGGGGTCGCGCGGGGAGGGTGCCCAACGCGCCGCACCGCCCTCCGAAGGGGTGGCTGCGGCATCCGGGGGACGGCCCCCGCGCCCCGGAATGCCGGGCTCCGCCGGTCATCTGACGCCGTGCCCGGCCCCCGGATCCGGACGCGCTAGCGTCAGGGGCGTGTCCTACTTCGATGCCGCCTCGGCCGCTCCCCTGCACCCGGTCGCCCGTGAGGCCCTGCTCGCCTCGCTCGACGAGGGCTGGGCCGACCCGGCCCGCCCCTACCGGGAGGGCCGCCGCGCCCGGCTGCTGCTGGACGCGGCGCGGGAGGCCGCGGCGGAGGCCGTCGGCTGTCGACCCGACGAGCTGGTTTTCACCCCTTCGGGGACGCAGTCGGTGCATTCGGCCATGTCCGGCACGCTCGCCGCGCGTCGGCGTGTCGGCCGCCATCTGGTCCACTCCGCGGTGGAGCACTCCTCCGTCCTGCACGCCGCCGCGGCCCACGAGGCGGCGGGCGGCACGGTGACCGAGGTCGGTGTGGACCGTACGGGCCGGGTGGCCGCCGGGGACCTCGCCGCGGCGCTGCGCCCGGACACCGCACTGGCCGTCCTGCAGTCCGCCAATCACGAGGTGGGCACCGAACAGCCCGTGGAAGAGGCCGCCGCGGCCTGCCGGGAGGCGGGGGTGCCGCTGCTGGTGGACGCCGCCCAGTCGCTGCCCTGGGGCCCGGTGGGCGGCGCCTGGTCGCTGCTGACGGGCAGCGCGCACAAGTGGGGCGGGCCGCCCGGCGTGGGGCTGCTGGTCGTCCGCAAGGGCACCCGGTTCGCGCCGCAGGGCCCGCAGGACGAGCGCGAGTCCGGCAGGGTACCGGGCTTCGGGAACCTGCCCGCCGTGGTCGCGGCAGTCGCCTCGCTGCGCGCCGTACAGGCCGGGGCGGCGGCCGAGGGAGCGCGGCTGCGGGAGCTGGTGGACCGTATCCGGGCCCGGGTGGCCGATACGGTGCCGGACACCGAGGTCGTCGGCGATCCGCTGCGCCGGCTCCCCCACGTGGTGACCTTCTCGTGTCTCTATGTCGACGGAGAGACCTTGCTGCACGAGCTGGACCGGGCGGGCTTCTCCGTCTCGTCCGGCTCGTCCTGTACGTCCAGCACACTGACGCCGAGCCATGTGCTGCGGGCGATGGGCGTACTGTCCGAGGGCAACGTACGGGTGTCGCTGCCGTCCGGCACCGCGGAGGCCGACGTCGACCGCTTCCTGGACGTCCTCCCGGAGGCGGTCCGTTCCGTACGGGAGCAACTGGGCGCCCCGTCGGCCGCCGAACCGCGAGCGGCCGGACCGGAAGCCGCCGCCGGGCCGGTCGTGGACGCGCTCGGCAAGCGCTGCCCGCTGCCCGTCATCGAACTGGCGAAGGTGATCGGCGACGTACCGGTGGGCGCCACGCTGACCGTCCTGGCGGACGACGAGGCGGCGCGGCTGGACATTCCCGCGTGGTGCGAGATGCGGGGCCAGGAGTACGTGGGCGAGCGGGCGGCGGAGCGCGGCGCCGCGTATGTGGTGCGGCGCCGGGTCTGAGCGAAGCGGCGGGCCACTCCGGGCCCGCCGCCCCCTACCCCGGCCGGATCAGACCAGATGCGCCCGGATGTCGTCCGCGGCCTCGTGGCCGTACGCCTTGGTGAAGCGGTCCATGAAGTGGCTGCGGTGCAGCTCGTACTCCTGGGTGCCGACGGTCTCGATGACCAGGGTGGCCAGCATGCAGCCGATCTGCGCGGCGCGCTCCAGGCCGACGCCCCAGGCCAGGCCGGACAGGAAGCCGGCGCGGAAGGCGTCGCCGACGCCGGTCGGGTCGGCCTTGGCCTTCTCCTCGGCGGTGCCGACGACGATGTCCGGCTCACCGGCCCGCTCGATGCGCACGCCGTCGGCGCCCAGCGTCGTGACCCGGGTGCCGACCTTGGTCAGGATCTCCTCGGAGGTCCAGCCGGTCTTGGACTCGATCAGGCCCTTTTCGTACTCGTTGTTGAAGAGGTACGCGGCGCCCTCGGTGAGGGTGCGGATGCCCTCGCCGTCCATCCGGGCGATCTGCTGGGAGAAGTCGGCGGCGAAGGGGATGCCGCGGGTGCGGCACTCCTCGGTGTGGCGGACCATCGCCTCGGGGTCGTCCGCGCCGATCAGGACGAGGTCCAGGCCGCCGACGCGCTCGGCGACGGTGTGCAGCTCGATCAGCCGCGCCTCGCTCATCGCGCCGGTGTAGAACGAGCCGATCTGGTTGTGGTCGGCGTCGGTGGTGCACACGAACCGGGCGGTGTGCTTGACCTCGGAGATACGCACCGAGCGGGTGTCCACGCCGTGCCGGTCGAGCCAGGCCCGGTACTCCTCGAAGTCGTTGCCGGCCGCGCCGACCAGGATCGGCGCGGTGCCGAGCTGGCCCATGCCGAAGCAGATGTTGGCGCCGACGCCGCCGCGCCGTACGTCGAGTTCGTCGACCAGGAAGGAGAGGGAGACCGTGTGCAGCTGGTCGGCGACCAGCTGGTCGGCGAAACGGCCGGGGAAGGTCATCAGGTGGTCGGTGGCGATGGAGCCGGTGACTGCGATACGCACGACGGGTCTGCTCCTGCGGGAGGCGGAAGGACGGGACGGACGTTGGTCAACGGTACCGGGTGTCCTGATCTCCCCCCACCAGGCGAAACTACCCCTTAGTAGGGCTTTCTTCGCGGTCCGCCGCATGCATACGGTGACCGCATGACCAAGCATGTGAAGGGCGTCACACCCCGTTCGTCCGGCGTTCGCGCCGTCGCCTCCCGCCGCTCCCCCGGCTCCGCCGAACCGGAGTCGATGGCCCAGCTGCTGGGCGACTGCGCGCGGATGGCGCCGCACTGGCGCAGCGGCCCCCAGCCGCCGCCCGCACCCGCCCGCGAGCTGCACGGCATCACCGTCCCCGCCTCCTCCGCTGCCCTGGTCGACGGGATGTCCGAGTACGGCGACTGAGACCCCGGGGAACCGCGGACGCACCGGCTCCGTCCAACCGGCGTCCTCCCCACGGAGGAGGGCACGTCAGTTGTTCAGCGGAGCCGAAGGAGCGAAGCGGTGAGCACCGAGGACACCTCCCCCGCGTCCGGCGGGGAGCATTCCACCGACGATACGCAGGAGACCACCGCCCGGCGCCGGCGCAGCCCGCTGATCGCGGCCTCGGTGGCCGCGGCCGTGCTGCTGGCCGGCGGCGGCGCGGCGTACTGGGCCTCGACCGCCTCCGGCGGCGGGGACAGCGGCGCCGGCGCCCGCCCCGAGGGCGGCCCGCCGCCCCTGGCCCTGGACGGCTACGCGACGGGCAAGGGCACCGGCTCGCACGCCGGGATCGCCCCCGGCGAGCCCGACCCGCAGGGCTCCGGCTACCGGGCGACCGGCAAGCTGCCCGAAGGCCCCGCCTCCGCCCCCGTCTACCAGCCGCGCGGCCAGGTCTCCGAGGAGGCGGTGGCCAAGCTGGCGAAGGCCCTGGACCTGCCCGGCAAGGTCCGCTCGGACGGCGACTCCTGGAAGGTGGGCGGCCTGACGCGGGACGCGCGCAGCCCCGTCCTCCAGGTGGCCAAGGGCGGCTCGGGCGCGTGGACGTACTCGCAGTACGGCACGCCCAACGGGACCGGCTGCGCGGAGACCGCGCCCGGCAAGGGCTCGGACGGCTCGCAGGCGAGCGGCCCCGGCTGCCCGTCGCACCAGGACGGCACCAGCGGCGACTCCGGTGAGAAGGACGCCGTCTCCCCGGAGAAGGCGAAGCAGGCCGCGCAGCCGGTGCTGGCGGCGCTCGGCCAGAAGAACGCCAAGCTGGACGCGAGCGGACTGTCCGGCGCGGTACGGACCGTGAGCGCGAACCCGGTGGTCGGCGGGCTGCCCACATACGGCTGGCAGAGCGACATCCAGGTCGGCTCGGACGGCCAGGTCGTCGGCGGCAGCGGCCAGTTGGCGCAGCCGGTCAAGGGCGACACGTACCCCGTACAGAGCGCGGAGAAGACGCTGGAGCGGCTGAACGCCGCGCACGGCGGCGCGAACTCCGGCACCGGCGGCTGCGCGACGGCCGAGCCGCAGAAGCAGGACAAGGCCGACGGCCAGGGCGCCGAACCGTGCGTGGGCAACGCCTCCGCGCGCAAGCCCGCCGACGTGACCGGCGCGACCTTCGGGCTGTCGATGCAGTACGTCAGCGGCCGCCCGGCACTGGTGCCCTCCTGGCTCTACAAGGTGCAGCGGGCGGGCGGCGGTACGGTCACGCACCCCGCGGTCGACCCGAAGTACGTCAAGAAGGGCGACGGCGGCACTTCCGCGCAGCCGCCGAGCAGCGGAAAGCCGTCGGGCAAGGCCGGGGCGATGGGCCTGGAGTCGTACGAGGTCAGCGCGGACGGCAAGTCCCTGAAGCTGCACTTCTGGGGCGGCGTGTGCAGCACGTACTCGGCGACCGCCGAGCAGACCGGCAAGAGCGTCAAGGCCGAGGTCATCGGCAAGGACAAGAAGCCGAACCAGATCTGCGTGAAGATGGCGAAGGAGTTCACGCAGACGGTGCCGCTGGAGAAGCCGCTGGCGGGGCGGGATGTGGTCGATGCGTCGACCGGGAAGGAAGTTCCGGCGAAGTAGCGGCCGCGGTTTCGTACGCGTACACGACAACGGCGGCGCTCCCCTCACAAGGGGAGCGCCGCCGTCGTACGCGCTGACGCGCTGGTCCGGGCCTACGACTCAGTTGAACGAGTCGCCACAGGCGCAGGAGCCCGTCGCATTCGGGTTGTCGATCGTGAAGCCCTGCTTCTCGATGGTGTCGACGAAGTCGATGGAGGCGCCGCCCAGGTACGGGGCGCTCATCCGGTCGGTGACGACCTTGACGCCGCCGAAGTCCTTGACGACATCGCCGTCCAGCGACCGCTCGTCGAAGAAGAGCTGGTAGCGCAGTCCGGAGCAGCCGCCGGGCTGAACGGCCACCCGCAGCGCGAGGTCGTCGCGGCCTTCCTGCTCCAGCAGGGCCTTCACCTTCGACGCGGCCGCGTCGGACAGGATGATGCCGTCACCGACGGTGGTCTCGTCCTGAACGCTCATCTAGATCTCTCCCGGGTTGTACGGACCGCTTGCCCTCGGCTGGAACAGCCGGGGCCCCGGATTCATTCCGGCTGGGCGCGACGTGTTGTGGAGCCTTTCGTCTTTCATGCTCGCACACCGGTGGACGGACGCGGACGGTGGCGGTTGTGAGGATCGATACGGGGATGCGTCACATCGACACGATGGCCATCGTCAAACTGACGTGAAGCGGTTATGATAGATAACGTCAAACCGACGAAAAGGGTCCCGGCGCCACCAGCACCGGCGCCCGGGTGCGGCGATGTCCGCGCCATGACGAAAAGAGAGGGTGCGTGTCGTGACCACCGCCCAGCCCCTGGACGTCCAGCCGACCCCGCTCGCGCTGCTGCTCCTCGGCCGTGAGGCCGACCCCAAGAGCGAGCGCGGCGTGGACTGCCCCGGTGACCTGCCGGCTCCGTCCGACCCCGGTCTGGTCGAGCGCGCCCGCGCCGCCAAGGCGAAGCTCGGGGACAAGGTCTTCGTCCTCGGCCACCACTACCAGCGCGACGAGGTCATCGAGTTCGCGGACGTGACCGGCGACTCCTTCAAGCTGGCGCGCGACGCGGCGGCCCGCCCCGACGCCGAGTACATCGTCTTCTGCGGTGTGCACTTCATGGCCGAGTCGGCCGACATCCTGACCACCGAGGACCAGCAGGTCGTGCTGCCCGACCTGGCCGCCGGCTGCTCCATGGCCGACATGGCCACGGCCGAGCAGGTCGCCGAGTGCTGGGACGTGCTCACCGAGGCCGGCGTGGCCGAGCAGGTCGTCCCCGTCTCGTACATGAACTCCTCCGCCGACATCAAGGCCTTCACCGGCAAGCACGGCGGCACGATCTGCACCTCGTCCAACGCCAAGCGCGCGCTGGACTGGGCCTTCGAGCAGGGCGAGAAGGTCCTGTTCCTGCCCGACCAGCACCTGGGCCGCAACACCGCCGTACGCGACATGGGCATGTCCCTGGACGACTGCGTCGTCTACAACCCGCACAAGCCGAACGGCGGCCTCACCGCCGAGCAGCTGCGCGCGGCCAAGATGATCCTGTGGCGCGGCCACTGCTCCGTGCACGGCCGCTTCTCCCTCGAATCCGTCGAGGACGTACGGGCCCGCATACCCGGCGTGAACGTCCTCGTCCACCCCGAGTGCAAGCACGAGGTCGTGGCGGCGGCGGACTACGTCGGCTCCACGGAGTACATCATCAAGGCCCTGGAGGCCGCCCCGCCCGGCTCCAAGTGGGCCATCGGCACCGAACTCAACCTCGTCCGCCGCCTGGCCAACCGCTTCGCCGCCGAGGACAAGGAGATCGTCTTCCTCGACAAGACGGTCTGCTTCTGCTCCACCATGAACCGCATCGACCTCCCCCACCTGGTCTGGGCCCTGGAATCCCTGGCCGAGGGCAAGGTCGTCAACCGCATCCAGGTCGACCCGGAGACGGAAAGCTTCGCGAAGCTGGCGCTGGAGCGGATGCTGGCGCTGCCGTAGGGCGGAGGTGCGCCTCTGACGCGTGAAGCCGTGACCTGTGCGGGGCCGGTGCCGGATGTGTCCGGCACCGGCCCCGCGGCTTCTTCAGCGGCAGGTCCGCCATCTCGCTCCTCTCCGTCCCGTCTTCAACCGTGGGACGGAGGAACCCCTGTTGAGCGTCGCGCCGCGGAGTGACGATGGTGACGCATCCCGTAACCACCGGGTGCCCATGTGCGTCAAAGGGGACGATGAATCATGTGCCATCGCACTGCGCAACCCGCCACGGCACGCCCGTGCGAATCATCGCGCGCGGCCGCAAGAAAGAGGGCTTTTAGCCGTACCGGCTCCCCTCGACCGGCCCCGTTTCCGCACGGGATCATCACCACCCCGTGGCGTGCGGAACCTACGGTTCTGCACATGGAAGACATGGTGCCGACCACCCCCCAGGAGCTCGCCGATCCGGAGGACGCACTGGCCCTGGCCCAGTACCGCGCACGCCAGGCATCCGGCGAGACCGCAGGCGTGCCGCACGACGAAGTACGCGCCCGGCTCGGGCTGGAACGCGGGTGACGTACGGGATCACCTGGAACCCGGCCGCCGTCGACGCGGCTGCCCGGTTCCTCAAGGATGACGTCGACGGATTGCGCCGGCTGATGGACGCCGTCGACCTGCTCGCCATCCAGCCGCACCCCGCGGAGACCACCGAGTACGGTTCTCCCGGCCTCCGGCGTATACATGTCGGCCGCTACCGGGTGCTGTACGAGGTCACCGAAGCCACCGTCGCAATCGTGGTCATCCACATCGGCCGCCTCGGCTGACGGCGAAGGGCGAACACACCTCAGCCCGTCCCGGAACCTCCCCGGGACGGGCTGAGCCATATGCGTCAAGCGCTCCGCGCGCCTCAGACCCCCGCCGGCTCCGGCGTACGGGTCTCCTCCGCGGGCTGCGCCCGCTTCGCCGCCCTCTTCGCCGCCCGCCGTTCCTTCCGCAGCTCGATCATCGCGTACAGCGTCGGTACGAGCAGCAGCGTCAGCAGCGTGGACGTGATCAGGCCGCCGATCACCACCACGGCCAGCGGCTGGGAGATGAAGCCGCCGTCGCCGGTGACGGACAGGGCCATCGGGAGCAGGGCCATGATCGTGGCGAGGGCCGTCATCAGGATCGGGCGGAGGCGGTGGCGGCCGCCTTCGACCACGGCTTCGACGATGCCGTAACCCTGGGCGCGGTACTGGTTGATCAGGTCGATCAGCACGATCGCGTTGGTGACGACGATGCCGATCAGCATCAGCATGCCGATCATCGCGGGGACGCCCATCGGGGTGCCCGTCGCGACCAGCAGGCCGATCGCGCCGGTCGCCGCGAAGGGGATCGAGACGAGGAGGATCAGCGGCTGGATGAGGGACCGGAAGGTGCCGACCAGCAGCATGAAGACGATGGCGATGGCGGCCAGCATCGCCAGGCCGAGGGAGGAGAAGGCGTCGGTCTGGTCGGCCGAGACGCCGCCGATCTCCGCCGTTGCCCCCTCCGGCAGCTTCAGGGCCTTGATCTTGGTCTGGAGCTGGGCGGTGACGGCGCCGGTGTTGTCGCCGGTCGGCTTGGCGGTGACCGTGGCGGACCGGGCGCCGTCGATGCGGGTGGTCTGGACCGGGCCCGCGACCGTACGGATGGTGGCCAGGTCGCCGAGCTTGGCGGGGCCCGCCGGGGTCGGTACGGCCAGGTCGCGCAGCGCGGCCTCGGACGTGACCGGGTGGGCGGACTTGATGACGATGTCCCGCTCGGCGTTGTCGATCATGGCCTTGCCGCTGGTGGTGCCGCGCACCGCCTGCGCGACGACCTGGCCGAGCGCGGCCTGGCTGTAACCGGCTTCCGCCGCCTTCGCGTTGGCCTGCACCGAGATGCGCGGCACGCTCCGGGAGAGGTCGCTCTGCACGTCGGTGACGTGGTCGAGGCCGGCGACGGTGGCCCGTACCTGCTCGGACGCCTTCTTCAATACGTCCGCGTCGGCGGCCTTGACCACCACGCTCAGGTCCTGGTTGCCGAAGCCGCCGCCACCGGACGAGACGGTCGTCTCGCCGATGTCCTTGCCGAGCTTGCCGAGTTCGGCGCGGAGCTTGTCGGTGACCTTGCCGGCGTCCGCCGCGTCCTTCAGTTTGAGCTGGTACGAGGCCTGGTTGGCGCCGCTGCCGCCGCCGAAGGCCGCCATGAAGCCGGACGAGCCGACGGTGACCTGGTAGTCCGCGACCTCGTCGAGACCGGCGAGGACCTTCTCGACCCGCTTGGCCTGCGCGTCGGAGGCGGCGAGGCTCGTACCGGGCGTCAGCTCCTGCTTGACGCTGAGGGTGTCCTGGTCGCCCTGGTCGAAGAAGTTGGTCTTGAGGAGGGGGGCCATGCCGAAGGTGGCGAGGAGGACGACGACCGCGATGACGACGCTGGTGATGCGGCGGCGCGTCGCGAAGCGCAGGACCGGCACGTACAGGCGCTGGAGCGGGCTGCCGCTCTCCTTGGCCTCGGCGGCCCGGCGCAGTTCCTCGGGGTCGGTGCCCTCGGGGATCTTCGGCGCGCGCAGGAACCAGTAGGAGAGGACCGGGACGACGGTCAGGGAGACGAGGAGGGAGGCGAGGAGGGCGACGGTCACGGTGATGGAGAAGGAGCCGAAGAGGGCGCCTACCATGCCGCCGACCACGCCGATGGGCAGGAAGACCGCCACCGTGGTCAGGGTGGAGGAGGTGATCGCGCCGGCCACTTCGCGAACGGCGGTGAGGATGGCCTGCTGGCGCTCCTCGCCGTAGCCGAGGTGCCGTTTGATGTTCTCCAGGACGACGATCGAGTCGTCCACGACGCGTCCGATGGCGATGGTCAGCGCGCCGAGGGTGAGCATGTTCAGCGACAGGTCGCCGGTCCACAGCACGATCAGCGTGATGACGACGGACAGCGGGATGGAGACCGCGGTGACCAGCGTCGAGCGCAGGCTGAGCAGGAAGACCAGGATCACGATCACGGCCATGACCAGGCCGAGCAGGCCCTCGGTGGTCAGCGACTCGATGGACTTCGAGACCGCCGGGCCCTGGTCGGAGACGACCGTGACCTCGGCGCCCTTGCCCAGCGCCGTACGGATCTTCGGCAGCTTGTCCTTGACCGCCTCGGAGATGTCCACGGCGCTGCCGTCCTGGCCCATGGTCACCATGACGGCCAGGCTGGGCTTGCCGTTGGTGCGGGTGATGGAGGTCGGCGTGGCCGACTCCTCCTGGACGGTGGCGATCTCACCGAGGCGTACGGGTTTGCCGGCCGAGGCGCCCGCGGACCCGCCGGGGCCCGCCGCCGGGGTGACCGTCAGGTCCCGTATCTGCTGCGCGGAGGTGAAGCCGGAGCCGACCTGGACGGTGTTGCTCCGGCCCTTCTCGGCGAACGAACCGGCGGGTACGGACGCGCCGTTCGCCTCCAGCGCCTGCCCGAGCGCCGCGGCCGTCAGCCCGGCCCGGGCCAGCTTGGCGTCGTCGGGGGTGACGGCGACGATACGGTCCTGGACGCCGTTGACGGTGACCTGGCCGACGCCGCCGATGTTCTTCAGGTCCGGCACCACGCTGCGGTCGAGCTGGTCGGCCAGCGCCTGCTGGTCCTTGCCCTGCGCCGACACGGCGAGCACGACGGCCGGGATGTCGTCCGTCGAACCGGCCACGACCTGCGGATCCACGTCCTTCGGCAGCTTGGCGCGGGCCCGGTTGACGGCCTGCTGCACATCGGCGACCAGCCGCTTGGAGTCGTTGCCGTAGTCGAACTGCGCCATGATGACGGCCGAGCCCTCGCGCGCCGTCGAGGTGACGCCCTTGATGCCGTCGACCGCCTGGATTCCGTTCTCCAGCGGCTCGATCACCTGCTTCTCGACGACGTCGGGCGAGGCCCCCTGGTAGGGCGCCAGCACGGACACCATGGGCAGTTCGATGGTGGGCAGGAGCTGCTGTTTGAGCTGGGGGATCGCGATGGCGCCGAAGGCGATCGCGACGATCGACATCAGCGCTGTCAGGCCCCGTTGTACGAGGCTGAGTCGGGACAGCCAGGACATGGGTGGGGTCTCTCTTCTGTTCTGTACTACGGCGTACCGGCGGGCGGGCGTCTCCGGCCCACGGGCGGGCACCACTGGCCCGCCTAAACGATCCGCCATGCCCCACGCGCATTCCCTCGCCCGCAGGTCGGTTTCCGCCCCGCCCGACTACCGCGTTCGGAGTACGGCGGTCTCCACCCCCTGCTGCACCCGCGGACCTACTGCCCCCATGGGCGGACCGGCCCCTACTGCACCCGCGGGCGCACCAGCCCCGATTCGTACGCGATGACCACCAGCTGCGCCCGGTCGCGCGCGCCCAGCTTGGCCATGGCCCGGTTGACATGCGTCTTGACCGTCAGCGGGCTGACCGCGAGCTCCTTGGCGATCTCGTCGTTGGACAGCCCGCCCGCGACCAGCACGAGCACCTCCCGCTCCCGCCCGGTCAGCGCGCCCAGCTCGGCCGCCCCGGGCCGCCCGGGCCCGTCCTCGGACGGCCCCTCCCCCTGCGCGAGGAATTTGGCGATCAGCCCCTTCGTCGCGGCCGGTGACAGCAGCGCCTCCCCGGCCGCCGCGATCCGGATGGCGCTCAGCAGCTCGTCCGGCTCGGCGCCCTTCCCGAGGAACCCGCTGGCCCCGCCGCGCAGCGCCTGCACCACGTAGTCGTCCACCTCGAAGGTGGTCAGGATGACCACGCGTACGGCGGTCAGGTCCGGATCGGCGGTGATCATGCGGGTGGCGGCGAGGCCGTCCACGCCCGGCATCCGGATGTCCATCAGGACGACGTCGGCCCCCGTGGCCCGCGTCAGCTCGTACGCCGCGGCCCCGTCGGACGCCTCCCCCACCACTTCCATGTCGGGCTCGGAGTCGACCAGGATGCGGAAGGCGCTGCGGAGCAGGGCCTGGTCGTCGGCGAGGAGAACTCTCAGCCGCCTGACGGGTTCGGCGGTCGTCGGCGGCGGCACGGACTCGGGCTGTTTGCGCACAGCCACAGGGTAGAGGGCGGGGTCGTGGCCGACTCCTGAGCGGTGGCAGGCCCCGCCCGGCTCACTCCCTTCCTGTGCCGGCCGCCGGGGCGGTCGTCCGGGCGTAGTGGTCGGCGATCTCGTCGCTGGTGGTCAGCCAGACGCCGGGGTGGTGCGCGATGTGTTCGAGCGCCTGGTCCAGGTACTTGTGGCGGAACGGCTGGTTGATGACGAACGGGTGCAGGACGAGGGACATCACCCGGCCGCTGTCCGCCGACTCCTCGTGGAGCTGGTCGAGCTGGTCCTTGACGATCTGGAGGAAGTCGGGGCCGCTGAGGCTCTTGCCGACGAACATCTGGACGTCGTTGATCTCGATCGAATAGGGCACGCTGAGCATGCCCGGCACGTTCAGCCGGTACGGCTGGTCGTCGTTCGCCCAGTCCAGCACGTACTGAAGGCCCAGTTCGGCGAGGAGGTGCGGGGTGCGGAAGGTCTCGGTGAGCGCGGGGCCGAGCCAGCCGCGCGGCCGGCGGCCGGTCGCCTTCTCGATCGTGCCGATCACCTCGCGCAGATATGCGCGCTCCTCGTCCTCGCTCATATCGGCCTGAAGAATGGAGTTGTTCCTGCCGTGCGCGGCCCAGGCTCAGTCACGCTCCAGGCCGGCCTTGATGATCTGCGGATAGCGCGCGGTCACATCGGAGTTGAGCATCACGCTGGCCCGCAGGCCGTGGCGGTCCAGGCTGTCGATCAGCCGCCAGATGCCGACCCGGGGGCCGTAGTCCCGCCATCCGTAGTTGAGCGGGTCCGGGGCCAGGGCCCGGGTGTCGGGGAAGATGCTCGTCGAGGGGCGGTCGACCTGGTAGTGCTCGACGTTCAGCCCGACGTAGAAGGCGATCCGGGCGCCGCCGGGCCACTGGATCGGCTCGCGCTCGACGATGGGGCTGTAGTCGAAGAGCTGGTTGTCCATCGGGGCTCACCTCGTCATTAGGGTGTACTGCGGCGTCGTTCGATGGACAGCGTCGAACCTTCACATTGATGTGAAGGTCAAAGCGTCATCATGTGGGGTGAGTCACATGCGTATCGGGGAGCTCTCGGAGCGCACCGGCACCTCCCGCAGGCTGCTGCGGTACTACGAGGAACAGGGCCTCATCGCCGCCGCCCGCGGCGCCAACGGCTACCGCGACTACGACGAACGGTTCGTCGACCGCGTCCTGCAGATCCGGGGCCTGCTCGACGCCGGACTGCCGACCCGCATCATCAAGCAGATCCTGCCCTGCCTCGACCAGCCCCGGACCATCTACTTCCGCGACGCGACCCCGGAGATGATCGCCACGCTGCGGCGCGAGCGCGACAGGATGACCGGCCACATCGAGTGCCTGACCCGCAACCGGGACGCGATAGCGGAGTATCTGGACGCGGTGCTCGACTACGACCGTGCCCCTGCGCCCGATGCCGTCTGACGGGCCCTCGGCCTCGCACGACCGAGGGCCTGCTGCAAGGCAGCGGCGATGGTCATCCGGTCTCCCCCGCGCGGCAGCCGCCGGCCCGGTGGGCGGCTTGGACGGTCGGGAGCGGCAGGCGTACGTGTACCCGGAAGCCGCCGGCCGGGCGGGGGCCGGTCTCGACGGTGCCGCGCAGGGCGGCGACGCGTTCGCGCATGCCGATCAGGCCGTGGCCGCCGCCGGGTTCCGGGGTGCCGGGGCCGTGGTCCGGGACGCCGTCGTCGTCCAGCACGGTGACGGTCAGCGCGTCGGCGCCCCGCGCGATACGGACCGTCGCGCGGGCGCCCGCGCCGGCGTGTTTGTGCACGTTGGTCAGGGCTTCCTGGACGATGCGGTACGCGGTCAGGTCGATGGCTGCGGGCAGGGCGTCCGCGGGGCGCGGGACGTCGAGGTCGACGGGGAGGCCGGACCGTACGAAGCCGTCCACGAGGTGGTCCAGGACGGCCAGGCCCGGGGCGGGTTCGGTGGGGGCGTGCGGGTCGTCGGACTGGCGTAGCAGGCCGACCGTGGCGCGCAGTTCGTCCAGGGCGGAGCGGGACGCTTCGCGTACGTGGGCCAGGGCCTGCTTGGCCTGGTCGGGGCGGCTGTCCATGACGTGCGAGGCGACCCCGGCCTGCACGTTGACCAGGGCGATGTGGTGGGCGACCACGTCGTGCAGCTCGCGGGCGATGCGCATGCGCTCCTCGGCGACGCGGCGCCGGGCCTCCTCCTCGCGGGTGCGCTCGGCGCGTTCGGCCCGCTCCCTTATGGCGGCGACGAAGGCGCGGCGGCTGCGGACCGCGTCACCGGCCGCGGCGGCCATCCCGGTCCAGGCGAAGATGCCCAGATTCTCCTGTGCGTACCAGGGGCGGGCCCCGAAGAGCATCGCGGCGGCGGTGAGCACCACGACGGTCAGCGCGCCGACGCGCCAGGTGGTGGAGCGGTCCGTACGCGCGGCGAGGGTGCACAGCGCGATGACCACGGAGCAGGCGACCGGGGCGCGCGGCGCCTCGGTTTCGAGGAGGAGTTCGAGGATGGTGCAGACGACGGTCACCGCCAGCACGCTGCGCGGGAAGCGGCGGCGCAGCGCCAGGGCGCCGCCGGCCACGGCGGCGAGGAGCGCGGTGGTGGCGGTCAGCTCGCGTTCGCCGAAGCGGGGGCCGTGCGGTCCGTGCGGCCCGGCCATCGCGCCGACCAGGATGGCCGCGAAGACGGCGAGCGCCAGGGCGGTGTCGCAGGCGTGCGGGTGCGCGCGTATCCAGGCGAGCGGGCCGCCGCCCGGACGCGGGCCGGCCTGCCCGGGGGCGAGGGGAGTCACGGGGAAACGGTAGCGCCCCGGTCCCGCGCGGGGTCCGGGGCGCTGCCTGCGCTGGAGGTCGTACGGGCCGCAAGGTGGCCGGGGTCGGTCGGCCCGGAAGCCGACCGGTCCAAAGGTCCGGTGGCGACCGGTCCACAAGTCCGGAGGACGGGAGGACGACCGGCCCGGAAGTCCGGCGGCGGCCGGTCAGCCCGGGATCAGGCCGTCGTCGCTGAGCATCTGCCTGACCTCGTCGAGGCTCGCGTCCTCGGCGGGCAGGATCAGTTCGGACGGCTCCAGGGAGTCGTCCGGCAGTGGGGCGCCCAGGCGGCGCACCGCGTCCAGAAGGGCGCCCAGGGTGCGCCGGAAGCCGTCCTCGTCGCCGCTCTCCATCTCGTCGAGCAGCTCGTCGTCCAGCTTGTTCAGCTCGACGAAATGCGCGTCGTCGAGCTTCACCTGCCCCTCCCCCATGATCCGTACGATCACGACGGTCTCCTTCTGGTCCGGTGCGACGGTCTGGTCCGGACGGTCCGGCTGGTCCGGTGCGGCAGCCGGTCCGGTGCGGCGGTCGCGACGAGGCTAACCGCCGCCGGCCGTCACTGCTTGTCGAAACGCGGCTGTCCGGGCTGCGCCTGCGGAGCCTGCTGCCCCTGGCCCGCCGGGCCGCCCTCGATGGCCTGCTTGTCGGCGCCCGGCCCCGCCAGCTCGGCCTTCATCCGCTGGAGCTCCAGCTCGACGTCCGTGCCGCCGGAGAGCCGGTCCAGCTCGGCGGCGATGTCGTCCTTGGCCATGCCGGACGGGTCGTCCAGCGCGCCGGAGGCGAGCAGTTCGTCGATGGCGCCGGCCCGGGCCTGCATCTGCGCGGTCTTGTCCTCCGCGCGCTCGATGGCCATGCCGACGTCGCCCATCTCCTCGGAGATGCCGGAGAACGCCTCGCCGATCCGGGTCTGGGCCTGGGCGGCGGTGTAGGTCGCCTTGATCGTCTCCTTCTTCGTACGGAAGGCGTCGACCTTGGCCTGGAGGCGCTGGGCGGCGAGGGTGAGCTTCTCCTCCTCGCCCTGGAGGGTCTGGTGCTGCGTCTCCAGGTCCGTGACCTGCTGCTGGAGGGCCGCCCGGCGGGACAGCGCCTCGCGGGCGAGGTCCTCGCGGCCGAGCGAGAGCGCCTTGCGCCCCTGGTCCTCCAGCTTGGAGGACTGGGTCTGGAGCTGGTTGAGCTGCAGCTCCAGGCGCTTGCGGGAGGTCGCCACGTCGGCGACGCCGCGGCGTACCTTCTGGAGCAGCTCCAGCTGCTTCTGGTACGAGTAGTCAAGGGTCTCGCGCGGATCCTCGGCCCGGTCCAGGGCCTTGTTGGCCTTCGCGCGGAAGATCATCCCCATCCGCTTCATGACACCGCTCATGGGCCTCGCGCGCCCCCTTCTGACCGAGTTACATCGGGCTTCGGCTCCAGCACATCTACAGACCCCACAGTACGGGCCCCGGTTCCATTACCGCACTGTTCGGACCCGGATGCGCTCCTCCTGCAGGACGATCAGGGCGGCGCGGTTATCCGGCGCAGGGAGTAGGGAAAGCCCGGGGCCCTCACCATCCATCCCTTTCACCCCGTTACGTCCCTGAGGTCGCACCGGCCACGGGCCCGTGCCGTTGCCGGATCGTTCCCCATGCCGCTGTGGTCCATGCACCGCCAACCCGTACCCTTGCGTATGTGTTCCGAAGCCGTTCGAAGGATGAGCAGGCCGCGACCGCCAAGGTGACCGCGTCCGAGCCCAAGCAGCCCCGCGACCCGCAGGCCCCGAAGGGCCGCCCGACGCCGAAGCGCAGCCAGGCGCAGTCGCAGCGCCATACGCGCGCGCACACGCCGGCCAACCGCAAGGAGGCCCAGAAGGCCGCCCGGGAGGCCCGGCGCGCCGACATGGCCCGGCAGCGCGAGGCGCTGGCCAACGGTGACGAGCGGTTCCTGCCGGTGCGCGACAAGGGCCCGGTGCGGCGCTTCGCGCGCGACTTCGTCGACTCGCGCTGGTGCGTGGCGGAGTTCTTCCTGCCGATGGCCGTGATCATCCTGGTGCTGACGATGCTGCGGCAGCCGGGGATCCAGAACATCGCGCTGCTGCTGTGGCTGTTCATCATCGTGCTGATCGTCATCGACTCGTTCGTGCTGTGGTTCTCGCTGGGCAAGCGCCTCAAGCAGCGCTTCCCGAACGAGAACCTGAAGGGCGTCAAGCCGTACGCCCTGATGCGCACCCTCCAGATGCGCCGGCTGCGTCTGCCGAAGCCGCAGGTCAAGCGCGGAGAGCGGCCCTGAACGCGCCCCCTTCGGGCTTCTCGCCCGGCGCCGTACGGTGGCTGGGCGGGCTGGGCGGACTGCGCAACACGGTCCGCCAGGAGCTGGTGGCCCGCCAGCTGGAGGAGCAGATCTCGGCGCGCTTCCCGGTGGGACAGCGGCTGCGGGTGCTCGACGTGGGGACCGGCCAGGGCACCCAGGCGCTCCGGCTGGCCCGCGCCGGCCACAAGGTCACCGGCCTGGAGGCCGACCCCGCGATGCTGGCGGCCGCCCGCACGGCACTGGCGGAGGAACCGGCCGGCATCCAGGAGCGCGTCCAGCTCATCGAGGGCGACGGCCGGGACACCGGCGTGCACTTCCTGCCCGGCGCCTTCGACGTGGTGCTGTGCCACGGCGTGCTGATGTACGTGGCGGAGCCGGACCCGATGCTGGCCGGACTGGCCCGCGTCCTGGCACCCGGCGGACTGCTGTCCCTGGTGGTGCGCAACGCCGACGCCCTCGCCATGCGGCCGGGCCTGTCCGGCGACTGGGACGGCGCGCTGGCCGCCTTCGACTCCGCCGAGTACGTCAACCGCCTCGGCCTGAAGGCGCGCGCCGACCGCCTGGCGGCCCTGACCGCCACGCTCGACGGGATCGGCGCACCGCTGGAGACCTGGTACGGCGTACGGATCTTCACCGACACCGCGGCGGACGACGCGCCGCTGCCCTCCGACGGCGAGCTGGAACGGCTGCTGGCCGCGGAGGACCGGGCCGGACGCACCGACCCGTACCGCGCGGTGGCGGCGCTGCTGCACCTGTGCGGCGTACGGGGCGGAACGGGGAGCGAGGGGCGGTAGGAGCGCGGGCGCACGCGTGGGCCCCTGGTGCCCGCGGCCCTGTGCGGAATTACCTGCGGGTGAAGCACAGGTAATCGCCCCTCCCCCGCGTCTTGTTCAGCGTGAGCACCGAGACCACGAGCACCGACTCGACCGCCGCCGGAGCGGAACCCCCGCAGGGCCCCTCCCTGCCCGTCCGCAAGACCTGGCGCGTGCTGTACGGCCACATCCGGCCGCACCGCGCCGCCATCGCCCTGGGCGGGCTGCTGACGCTGGTCGGCTCGGCCGCCGGTCTCGTCCAGCCGCTGGCCGCCAAGGCGCTGGTCGAGCGCCTTGGCGGGAGCGGGTCGATCACCATGCTGCTGGTGCTGCTGACCGCGCTGGTGGTGGCGGGCGCCGTGGCGGAATCGGTCGGCGCGTACGTCCTGGAGCGCACCGCGGAGTCCGTGGTGCTCGCCGCCCGGCGTCAGCTCGTCGCCCGGCTGCTGCGGCTGCGGATGCCCGCGGTGGACCGCAGCAAGCCCGGCGACCTGATGTCGCGGGTCACCGCGGACACCACGCTGCTGCGCGCGATCACCACCCAGTCGCTGGTCTCCGCCGGGACCGGCCTCGCCACCCTGGCCGGCGCGATCGTGTTCATGGCCCTGCTGGAGCCCGTGCTGCTCGGGGTGACGGCCGCCGTGATCGTGCTGATCGGCAGCTCGATGGCGCTGGTCATGCCGCGGATCTCCAAGGCGACGAAGCAGGCGCAGGAGGCCGTGGGGGCGATCTCCACGGCGCTGGAGCGGACGTTCGGCGCGTTCCGCACGGTCAAGGCGTCCGGCGCGGAGCGGCGGGAGGAGGCGGCCATCGAGGCGGCCGCCCGCGAGGCGTGGCGCGGCGGCGTACGGGCCGCGAAGTGGCAGTCCCTCGCGGGGTCCTCGGTGGGGCTCGCGGTCCAGGTCTCCTTCCTGGCCGTGCTGGGCGTCGGCGGCGCGCGGGTGGCCTCGGGGGCCACCGACATCGCCACCCTGGTCGCGTTCCTGCTCTATCTCTTCTACCTGATCGACCCGATATCCCGGCTGGTGGAGGCGGCGTCCGCCTACCAGGTGGGGTCGGCGGCGATCGCCCGGATGGCGGAGGCGGAGGACCTGGAGACGGAGCCTCTGGAGGGGGCCGACGGGCAAGCCGCCCATGAGGAGCCCACCAAGCCCGCGAGCGTCGCCTTCGAGGGGGTCACCTTCCGCTACCGTCCGGACCTGCCGCCCGTCCACCACGGTGTGGACTTCGTGGTGCCCGGCGGCGGCATGACGGCGTTCGTCGGCCCGTCCGGCGCCGGCAAGTCCACCGTCTTCGGGCTGGTGGAACGGTTCTACGAGGCGGACGGCGGCCGGGTGCTGGTCGACGGCACGGACGTACGGGACTGGCCGCTGGACCGGCTGCGCTCCCAGATCGGCTACGTCGAGCAGGACGCGCCCGTACTGTCCGGCACCCTGCGCGAGAACCTGCTGTTCGCGGCGCCCGGCGCCACCGACGACCAGCTGGCCCGCGTCCTGACGCGGACCCGGCTGGACGGCCTGGTCGAGCGGCTGCCGGAGGGCCTGGAGACTCCGGTGGGCCACCGCGGCAGCAAGCTGTCCGGCGGCGAGCGGCAGCGGGTCGCGATCGCGCGGGCGCTGCTGCGCGAGCCGCGGCTGCTGCTCCTGGACGAGGCGACCTCGCAGCTGGACGCGGTCAACGAACTGGCGCTGCGGGACACCGTAGCGGAGGCCGCCCGTACGGCCACGGTGCTCGTGGTGGCGCACCGGCTGTCCACGGTCACGCTCGCGGACCGGATCGTGGTGATGGAGGCGGGCCGGGTGCGCGCCATCGGTACGCACGCGGAGCTGGTGGCGAGCGATCCGTTGTACGGGGAGCTGGCGGCGACGCAGTTTCTCGCCACGGCGCCGGATGACCGGGCGGACCACGCGCCCTGACGGGACACTCCAGGCATGACGCCTTCACCGACTTCCCTCCACAGGGCGGCGGTCGCCGCGGCGGCCGCCCTGTGCGCGACCGCACTGATGGCCGGCTGCTCCGGTCCGGGCTCCCCCGACTCCGCCGACCGGTCCCCCTCGTCGGCCCCCGTCACCTCCCCCGCGAAGGCGGCGGCCCCCAGCGTCAGCACCGATCTCCAGAACGCCTACCAGCGGGTGGTCAAGGACGTCCTGCCGTCGGTCGTCCAGATCACCACCGGGGAGGGGCTGGGCTCGGGGGTGGTCTACGACGCGCGCGGGCATGTCGTCACCAATGCCCATGTGGTGGGCCGGGAGAAGACGTTCAAGGTCACCACGGCCCGGGGCAGCCGCTCGCTGAACGCCTCGCTGGTCGCCTCCTACCCGGAGCAGGACCTCGCCGTCATCAAGATCGACAAGGCGCCGGGGGACCTGAAGCCGGCCGCCTTCGGCGACTCCGCCAAGGTGGAGATCGGGCAGATCGTGCTCGCCATGGGCAGCCCGCTGGGGCTGTCCGGCAGCGTCACCCAGGGCATCGTCTCGGCGACCGGACGCACCGTCAGCGAGCCCGCGAGCGGCGGCGGTACGGGCGCCACCCTGGCCAACATGGTGCAGACCTCGGCGGCCATCAACCCGGGCAACAGCGGCGGCGCCCTGGTCAACCTCTCCGACCAGGTCATCGGCATCCCCACGCTGGCCGCCTCCGACCCGCAGATGGGCGAGGGCGCGGCCCCGGGCATCGGCTTCGCCATCCCGGCCTCCACCGTCCGCAACATCGCCGACCAGATCATCAAGAACGGCAAGGTCACCAACTCGGGCCGGGCGGCGCTGGGCATCACCGGCCGCACCATCGTGGGCTCGGACTTCGAGGGGGCCGGTGTCAGCGTCGAGAGCGTCAAGCAGGGCGGCCCGGCGGACAAGGCGGGCATCAAGGCGGGTGACGTCATCGTCAAGTTCGACGGGACGGACGTCAGCACGATGCAGGACCTGTCGGAGGCGCTGGCGGGCCACAAGCCCGGCGACCAGGTCGAGGTGACGGTCGACCGGGACGGGGAGCGGAAGACGGTGCGGGTCACGCTCGGGACGATCTGAGCAGGCCGGGCCGGGCGGGCGACGGGCGGACCGGGCCCGGCCGCGCCGCGCGCGGGCCGGGCCGGTCAGCCCGTCTCCGTCAGCCCGCCGCCTCGGCGTGCAGGCTCATCCCGTAGATCTCGGTGCCGTCCTCGAAGAGCGTCACCTTGTCGGCGCCCCCGTCGAGGAGGTCCTTCCACACCTCGCCGATCCAGGACTCCGCGTCCCCCTGGGTCGTGAAGTCCTCCGGCTGCACCGCGGGCTCCACCTCCGTACCGTCGGCCTTCTCGAACCGCCACGTCCACGCCATGTCCGCCTCCTGGTCCACCGAGTGCCTGCTCGTCGCGCACCGCTGCCGTGCCGGCGCGCCACGGTCCCGTACCGTCCCGGCACGCGCCGGCGCCCGGCACGAGCGCCGTACGCCCGGCGTATGCCCCGCCAATGCGCGGTGTACGTCCCGCGTACGTGCTGTTGCGCAGCCTAACGGCCGTGTCGAGACCGGCCCCGGCGCGCCCGGTCAGCGGTGACGGGAGAAAATCGGCGCGTGGAACTGACTCTGCTCGGCACCGGAGCCCCCCGGGGGCTGCCGCGCCCCGGTTGCCCCTGTGCCGCCTGTGCCTCCGCCGTCGGCGACGAGGCGCGGGCGGCCACCGCGCTGCTCATCGACGGGGCGCTGCTCCTGGACCTGACGCCGGGCCCGGCGTTCGCCGCCGCCCGGGCCGGGCACTCGCTCACCGCCGTACGGCAGGTGCTGCTCTCGCACCCGCACGACGGGCCCGCCATGGAGGTGCCCGCCGGGCTGCCGCAGCCGGGGCGGGTCGCGGACGGCCGGGAGCTGGCGCTGTTGGACGGGCACCGGGTGCGGGCCGTCGCGGTGGACGTGCCGGGCACCGGTTACGAGGTCGGCGGCCCCGAGGGCGAGCGGCTGCTGTACCTGCCGCCCGGCGCCGCGCCGGCCGGGCTGGCCGAGGGCGAGGTGCACGGGCGCGGCTCCGGCCCGTACGACATGGTCCTGCTGGACGTGCTGGGGCGGCCGGACGCGCTGGCACGGCTGCGGGCGAGCGGGGCCGTGGACGCGGCGACCGATGTGCTGGGCGTCCATCTGGACCACGATGTGCCGCCCGGCCCGGAGCTGCACCGCCGGCTGGCCGCCGCGGGCGCGCGTACCGTGCCGGACGGCACGTCGCTGCTGGTCGGCGAGTACCACGCGGTGCCCGACCTGCCGCGCCGCACGCTGGTGCTGGGCGGCGCGCGCAGCGGCAAGTCGGCGGAGGCCGAACGGCGGCTGGCCGCCTTCCCGGACGTCCTGTACGTCGCCACCGGCGGCACCCGGGACGGGGACACCGAGTGGGCCGCGCGGGTCTCGGCCCACCGCGAGCGCCGCCCGGCCTCCTGGCGTACGACGGAGACCTGCGACCTGCTGCCGCTCCTGGAAGGCGGCGCCCGGCACGAGGAACGGCCGGGCGGACCGGCCGTGCCGGACGCGCCGGACGACTCGCCGCTGCTCATCGACTGCCTCGCCCTGTGGCTGACGCACGCCATGGACGAGGTGGACGCGTGGGACGACGGGAAGTGGGCGGCGGGCGGCGAGCGGGAGCTGCGCGCGCGGGTGGACGAGCTGGTCGCGGCGGTGCGCGGCACCCGGCGTCCGGTGGTCGCGGTGAGCAACGAGGTCGGCTCGGGGGTGGTCCCGGCGACCGCGTCCGGCCGCCGCTTCCGCGACGAACTGGGACGGCTGAACGCGATGTTCGGCGCCGAGTGCGAACACGTCCTGCTGGTCGTCGCCGGCCAGGCGCTCGCGCTGCGCGGCTGACACGCCCTCAGCCGCCGCCACCGGACAGGCACTCGCGCCGCGCGGACGACACCGCCCACTGCCGCCGGGCCATCGCTTGCGCTGCGCGGATGACACGCCCCGCGCGGCGCCCGTGTCCTCTTGCCCGTGCTCGCGGCGCCGGGTGGTCTTGGCCTGTGACCGATACGCAGGGCAGGGTGACCGGCGCGGGCGGCCCGCCGGTCCGCGCGGCCGGTCCGGCGGGCGCCGCGTACGCTCCGGCGCGCGACGCCGCAGATGCCCCGGCGTGCGCCGTCTCGTACCGCTTCGACGCCGCCGTACGCGCCTACGTACGCCACCACCCCCGGGCCACGGTCGTCGCGCTCGGCGAGGGCCTGGGGACCGCGTTCTGGCGGCTGGACAACGGGCGGCTGACCTGGCTGACCGTGGAATCACCCGAGACAGCGGCGGTGCGCCGGATGCTGCTGCCGGACGCGCCCCGGCGCCGTACGGTCGCCTGCCCGCCGTCCCACCCAGGCTGGCTGGACGCGGTCCGCGCGCCGGAGCGCGGGGTCGTGGTGACCGTACGGGGGCTGCTGGCGTTCCTGCGGCCGCCCGAGGTCCGCGCCCTGTTCGCGGCGTGCGCCGAGCGGTTCCCCGGCGGTGCGCTGGTCTTCGACACGGTGCCGCGCTGGTGCGTGGCCCGGGACCTGGCGCGTCAGGCAGCCCGTACGACCGCGGATGCGGGCGACCGTACGACCGCGGGTACGGGCGCCCCCACGGCCCCGGACCGGCCGCCGCTGCGCTGGGGCCTGGACGCCGCCGACCGGCCGCGGATCGCGAGCGCGCACCCGAACGTCGTCGCCGTCCGCGAGGTGCCGCCGCCCGGCCGCGGACCGCTCGCCGGGCGCCTCGCGCGCTGGCGGCAGCACGTACCGCTGCTGCACACGCCCGCGCGTACGGTCACCGAGATCCGCTTCGGCGCCCGCCGGACCGCCGCGGCCCGCACCCCGGGAGGCGCCCCGGCCGACCCGGAGCGGCCCGCCGGGCACCGTTCCCGGTAATCTGCGCCGAATGAGCGCCCTGAACCTCGATGACTTCGCCCACCTGATCGAGCGCCCCGACGGCGGTGCGCGCCGCGATGCCGAGGAGCGCCGGGCGCGGCTGGCGGTGCGGCCGGGAGCCCTGGGCCGGCTGGACGAGATCGGCGAGTGGCTGGCCGCCGCGCAGCAGCAGGTGCCGGTGCGGCCCGTCGAACGGCCGCGCGCGGTGCTGTTCGCGGGTGATCACGGCGTGGCGTCGCTGGACGTGTCGGGCCGTCCGGCCGGGAGCGCCAAGGACCTCGTACGGGACGTGCTGGACGGGTCGAGCCCGGCGGCGGTCCTGGCGCGCCGGGCCGGGGTGCCGGTGCGGGTGGTGGACCTGGCGGTGGACTGCGACCCGGCGGAGCTGCCGGAGGAGGTCACCCGGCACCGGGTGCGGCGCGGTTCGGGCCGGATCGACATCGAGGACGCGCTGACGGCCGAGGAGGCGGAGCGGGCGTTCCGGGCGGGCATGGCGGTCGCCGACGAGGAGGCGGACGCCGGTACCGACCTGGTCGCGCTCGGCGATCTGAGCGTGGGCGGCACCACCGCGGCGAGCACGCTGATCGCCGCGCTGTGCGGCACCGACGCGTCGGTGGTCACCGGGCGCGGCGGCGCGGGCATCGACGACCTGGCCTGGATGCGCAAGTGCGCGGCGATCCGCGACGCGCTGCGCCGGGCCCGGCCGGTCCTCGGCGACCAGCTGGAGCTGCTGGCCGCCACCGGCGGCGCCGACCTGGCCGCGATCACCGGTTTCCTGCTGCAGAGCGCGGTCCGGCGCACCCCGGTGATCCTGGACGGGGTGGTCTCGGCGGCCTGCGCGCTGGTGGCGCAGCGGGTGGCGTTCCGGTCGCCGGACTGGTGGCTGGCCGGGCAGGTCAGCGGTGAGCCGGCACAGGCGAAGGCGCTCGACCGGATCGCGCTCAACCCTCTGCTCGATCACGGCGTCACTGCTGGTGAGGGGACCGGGGCGCTGCTCGCCCTGCCACTGGTGCAGGCGGCCGCGGCCCTGGCGGCAGACCTGCCCGTACGCGGCTGACCGGCGCCGGCCGGCCACGGCCCGCGCACCCGCGAAACGGCCGGATTCCAGCGGATCCGGGCGTCGGCGGCGCCCCCATATGATCAAGTTTCATGGGAGAAGTCCGCTTGAGCCCGGATGAGGACCGCACCCGCGGTCGGTGGTCACAGCGCGGCGCCGCGTACGCCGTCTGGTATCTGCGTGCCGTCACCTTCATCAATGTCCTCAGCGCCGTGTGGGTGTCGTTCGGCAACGACATCCGCCGGCACAACGTCGACGAGTTCTTCACTCCCTATCTGCTGACCGCGGGCTTCGCCTCCGGCGTCTTCTCCCTGTTCTTCGCGGTCACGATGCGCCGCCGCAAACGCGCCGCCTGGATACTGAACCTCGTCCTGTCCGGGCTCTTTCTGCTGCTGTTCGCGTTCGCCATGGTGGCGGCGCCGGAGTTCCGCCGGCACGGGCAGAACTGGTTCTCCTTCGTGGTGACGCTGCTGTTCGTCGTCTCGCTGCTGGTGGGCCGCAAGGAGTTCTACGCCAAGGGCGACCGCTCCAACCCCAGGCTGGCCGCGGCCGTGGCGCTCGGCGGTCTGCTGGTCACCTCGCTGCTCGCGGCGTTCCTGGTCACCGTCGCCAACACCGCCACGAGCGGCCGTGCCACGTTCCTGGACCGCTGGCGCTACGGCGTCATGCGGCTGGTCTCCATCGCCGCCGACGACTCCCGCTTCCCCGGCATCGCCACGCCCAACTGGGTCAATGTCGTCATCAACGTGATGAGCACGGTCCTGCTGCTGCTCGTGCTGTGGGCCGCGTTCCGTTCCGTACGGAGCACCGACCCGATCACCGCCGAGGACGAGGACAAGCTGCGCGACCTGCTGGCGCGGCAGGGCGACCGGGACTCCCTGGGCTACTTCGCGCTGCGCCGCGACAAGAGCGTCATCTGGTCCCCCAGCGGCAAGGCCGCCGTCACCTACCGCGTCGTCGGCGGGGTCTCACTGGCCTCCGCCGACCCGATCGGCGACCCGGAGGCGTGGCCCGGCGCCATCGACCTGTGGCTCGCCGAGGCCCGCGCGCACGGCTGGACGCCCGCCGTGATGGGTGCGGGCGAGGAAGCCGGCACGATCTACGCCCGGCACGGCCTGGACGCGCTGGAGCTGGGCGACGAGGCGCTCGTGGACACGGAGGAGTTCACGCTGGAGGGGCGGGCGATGCGCACCGTCCGGCAGGCGTACAACCGCGTCAAGCGGGCCGGCTACACGGTCCGTATCCGCCGCCACGCGGACATCCCCGAGCCGGAGATGGAACGGCTGCTGAAGCTGGCCGACGACTGGCGCGACGGCGAGACCGAGCGCGGCTTCTCCATGGCGCTGGGCCGGCTGGGCGACCCCGCCGACGGGCGCTGCGTGATGCTCGAATGCACCGACGCGGACGGGGAGCTGCGCGCGCTGCTCAGCTTCGTGCCGTGGGGCGAGAAGGGCCTGTCCCTGGACCTGATGCGGCGGGACCGGGATTCCGACAACGGGCTGATGGAGTTCATGGTCCTGGAGCTGATCCAGCGCGCGAAAGAGGTGGAGATCACTCAGGTCTCGCTGAACTTCGCGATGTTCCGCTCCGTCTTCGAACGCGGTGCGCGGCTCGGCGCGGGCCCGGTGCTGCGCCTGTGGCGCTCGCTGCTCAGCTTCTTCTCCCGGTGGTGGCAGATCGAATCGCTCTATCGCGCCAACGCGAAATACCGGCCCGTCTGGGAGCCCCGGTACATGCTGTTCGAAAAGAGCACCGACCTGCTGCGCATCGGCATCGCGAGCGCCCGCGCCGAAGGCTTCCTGGAAGCCCCGGGACTGCCGAAGTGGCTCAACCGCAAACACCTGGAGACCAAGAGATGAGCGAGCCGGTCCTGCGCCGCGCCGTGCGTGCCGAGTGGGGCCTGCTCTTCCGGACCCTGTGGTCCGGGCTGCGTACGAAAAAGCTCCTGGCGATCCCGATGACGATCGCCGCCGTCCTGCTCACCTCCCTCTTCCAGTTCATCCAGAACCAGTCCTGGGGCTATCAGTTCATCCAGAACATCGGCTCCGTGCAGGCCGACGAGCACCTGTGGCTGGCGCTGCTGCGCACGCCGCTGTCGCTGTTCGTGCCCGCCCTGGACCTGCCGGTGTGGGGCGCGCTGGCGCAGATCCTGCTCGTCTTCGGCATCTGCGAGATCTGCCTGGGCCGGACCCGGACGCTGCTGATCGCGTACGCGGCCACGCTGGCCGGGACGATGTACGCGCGCATCGGCATCTGGCTCGGCCCCGACAACCCCATCGGCCTCCCGCCGACCGACGCCTTCGTCCACGACACCGGCCCCTCGGCGGCCGTGGTGGGCCTCGGGATCTTCGTGTGCTGGGTCTACCGGGCGTGGTTCACCTGCGCACTGGTGGTGCTGTCGATGGTCTACGAGATCGTGTTCATCAAGAACAACCTGGCGGGCCGGGAGCACATCGCCGCCGTGGTGGTGCTGCTGGTGCTGTGCGGGGTGTGGGAGGTAATGCACCGGCGCCGTAAGCCACGGGGGGAGCAGCGGGTCAGCGGCGGCTACGGCCTTTGACGGTCCCCGCCGCAGGCGCAGCCTGCGGCGGGTCCGGCGGCCGCGGGTCCACTGCCGCAGCAGGCGTCACCGGCCGGAGCGGGGCTCTTGCCCATCCGGTCGGCGTCGGCCTTGACGACGTAGACCTCCCAGGGCTCCTTGCCCGGGCCGGTCACCCAGACCTTGTCCTGCAGGGCGTAGCAGCAGGAGGTGTCGTTCTCCTCGGAGGTCGCCAGTCCCGCCGCCTTGAGGCGGTCGGTGGCCGCGGTGACCAGTTCGGTGGAGGCGACTTCGACGCCGAGGTGGTCCAGCCGGGTCTCCTGGCCCGCCTCGCCCTCGATGAGGACGAGCTTCAGCGGCGGCTCGACGATGGCGAAGTTGGCGTACCCGGGGCGGCGCTTGGCCGGTTCGACCCCGAAGAGCCTGGAGTAGAACTCCACCGACGCCGCCAGGTCGGCGACGTTGAGGGCGAGCTGGACTCGGGACATGACGTCCTCCCTGATGGATTGCATCGATGGTTGTCGATACAGGCCAGCTTGCGCCCTGCATAGGCGTTCGTCAATATAGAAGGATGTCGAAACAAGAGCCGGACGCGCCCACCGGAACGCAGGAGTGCTGTCCGGGGCTGCTGACCGCACCGCTGGACGAGGATCAGGCCGGCGAGCTGGCGAAGATCTTCAAGGCTCTCGGGGACCCGGTGCGGCTGCGGCTGCTGTCGATGATCGCCTCCCGCGCCGGCGGCGAGGTGTGCGTGTGCGAGCTGACCCCGGCCTTCGACCTGTCCCAGCCGACGATCTCCCACCACCTCAAACTCCTGCGGCAGGCCGGGCTGATCGACTGCGAACGCCGCGGGACGTGGGTGTACTACTGGCTGCTGCCCGGGACGACCGACCGGCTCGCCCGCGTTCTGGCCCGCCCGGCCGGGCAGCCCCTGCCCGAGCCGTCCGGAGCCGTCTTGTGACCGCCGGGACCGCTCCCGCCGCCGGGCCGGTGGCAGCCCGGCTGTCCTTCCTGGACCGCTTCCTGGCCGTGTGGATCCTGCTGGCCATGGCCGTCGGTCTGGGACTGGGCCGCCTCGTGCCCGGCCTCGGCGACACCCTGGCCGGGGTGAGTGTCACCGGCGTCTCCCTGCCGATCGCCTTCGGTCTGCTGGTGATGATGTATCCGGTCCTCGCCAAGGTCCGCTACGACCGCCTGGACGCCGTCACCCGCGACCGCCGCCTGCTGATCCTGTCCCTGGTGCTCAACTGGATCGCCGGCCCGGCGGTGATGTTCGCCCTGGCCTGGATCTTCCTCCCGGACCTGCCGGAATACCGGACCGGGCTGATCATCGTGGGGCTGGCCCGCTGCATCGCCATGGTCGTCATCTGGAACGACCTGGCCTGCGGCGACCGCGAGGCCGCCGCCGTCCTGGTCGCCCTCAACTCCGTCTTCCAGGTGCTCGCGTTCTCCGCGCTCGGCTGGTTCTACCTGTCCGTCCTGCCCGGCCTGCTCGGTCTGGAGACCACCGGACTGGACGTGCCGGTGTGGGAGATCGCCCGCAGTGTGCTGGTCTTCCTCGGCATCCCGCTGGTGGCCGGGTTCCTCACCCGCCGCCTGGGCGAGAAGGCCAAGGGCCGCACCTGGTACGAGACGAAGCTGATCCCCCGCATCGGCCCGTTCGCGCTGTGGGGGCTGCTGTTCACCATCGTCGTCCTGTTCGCCCTGCAGGGAAAAGCGATCACCTCCCAGCCGCTGGACGTCGCACGGATCGCGCTGCCGCTGCTCGTGTACTTCGCCGTCATGTGGGCCGGGTCCATGGCCCTGGGCAAGGCCGCCGGACTGGGCCACCCCCGGGCCACCACGCTGGCGTTCACCGCCGCCGGCAACAACTTCGAGCTGGCCATCGCGGTGGCCGTCGCCACCTTCGGCGCGACCTCCGGGCAGGCCCTGGCCGGGGTCGTCGGCCCGCTCATCGAGGTACCGGTACTGATCGGACTGGTCCACGTCGCCCTGGCCGCCCGCCGCCACTTCCCCGACGCCACCGCGGCCACCGGGCCGGCCGAGGTCCAGGGAACCTCCCGTGCCTGACGCTCCTGTCCGGCGGGCCGGGCCGCGGAGACCCGGTTGCCTCCCCTCGGGGAGGCAACCGGCCGTCAGCTGCTCGGCGCCCCGCCGATGACATGGTTCACCCGGCGGCGCAGCCCGTTCCAGCGCCGGTCGTGGCGGAAGGCGCGGACCTTGGCCTTGGCGCGGGCCTTGGGGCGCCGCCGGTAGAACCGTTTCGCCCAGGGAGAATTGGGCCGGGCCAGCCGGACGGCCCCGAACAGCGCGACGAACGGTACGAACACCCCGAGCACCGCCAGCCTCCCCTTCCCCTTGAAGAGCGCCACCAGCGCGAACAGGAAGTTGATCCCGACGGTCCGCACCACCCGGAACCGGTTGTGGAACTCGTCGGGGTCCAGTTCGTTCACCCCGAACGGCAGCGCGCCGCCCAGGATCAGCGCCACCAGCGCGGCCGTGACGATCACGATCTCCACACTCTTGGTGCCCTGCTCGCTCCAGTACACGTCGTCCAGGTGCAGGATGAGCGCGAACTCGTCCAGCACCAGCCCGACGCCCATCCCGAACAGCACCGCCGCGATCCCCGACCCGTACCCGTGGCGCCCGCCGGCCAGCGCGGTGAAGCCGCCGACGACCATCAGCACCACACCGGGCACGACGTGGTGAATGTGCAGGCCCCCCGGCGAGATGTTCCGGAAGGGGCCCTTCCCGGCCCGGATCAGCCGGGTGATCACCCGGGTCACGGCGAAGGTCAGCACGAAGGAGACGAGGGCCAGCAGCAGCGGCAGCTTCCCCGGCTCGATGATGTTGCGGAACCACCAGTGACCCATGCCACGCACTCCCCGTTTGTCGCGTATAGGGGCAATTTACGCCGTACGGCCCGCGGCGGCCGGGTTAGCCTGCCGCGGTGAACGACGCCGCCACCTCCTCCGGCCCCCCGCCTTCCCCGACCTTCGGGGATGCCATGCGTTTCGCCTTCGGCACGCTGACCGTGCTGCCGGTACGGCTGCGCCGCTGGGACCGGGCGGCGGCGCGCGGCGGCATGCTGTGCGCGCCCGTGGCGGGCCTGGTGATCGGCCTGGCCGCGGCGGCCCTCGGCACCCTGCTCCTCCTCGGCAGCGGCCCCCTCCTCGCCGCCGTCGCCACGGCCGCCGTCCCCGCCGTCCTCACCCGCGGCCTGCACCTCGACGGACTCGCCGACACCGCCGACGGCCTCGGCAGCGGCAAGCCCGCCGAGGACGCGCTGCGCATCATGAAGCAGTCCGACATCGGCCCGTTCGGCGTCATCACGCTGCTGTTCACCCTGCTGGCCCAGGTGGCCGCCCTGTCCCAGCTGTACGAACAGAGCTGGACCCGGGGCGCCGCGGCCGCCGTCCTCGCGGCCGTCACCGCCCGCTGCGCCCTGACCCTCGCCGCCCGCACCGGCGTCCCGGCGGCCCGCCCCGAGGGCCTGGGGGCGGCGGTGGCGGGCACCGTACCGCTGCGGTGGGCGGTGACGGCGGGGGCGACGGTGACCGTCCTGGCCGCGGCCACCGGCGCCCTCCACGGCGCCTACGAAGCACTGCACGCCGGAGCTGCCGCCCTCATCGCCCTCGCAACAGGCGAAGCGACCCTACGCCGCTGCCGCCACCGCTTCGGCGGCATCACCGGCGACGTCTTCGGCGCGATCGCCGAGACGACGGGGGTGGCCGCGGTGGTGGTGCTGGCGGTGGGGTGAGGGGCCTGGAGTCCGGTTCCCGGCTCCTCCCGTCAGCTTCACTCAGCGGGGGGACAACGCGACCATGCAAGGCATATGGAGGCCGGTGGCTCCGGACGGGTACCTGGACACCGGTCGCCGAATTCGCCCGCCAGGAAAAGGCCCCACCGGTTCCTGGCAGATCCTCGCGCGTACGCAGGCGAAGCTGACGGCATACTGCTCGCGGCCGGGTTCCCGTTCGTCTACTCGTCCGATAGGAAGTCGGTGGCCTACGACGTGCCGCTCACTGTCGACGTGGGATACGCCGCAGCCGTGTACACCGTGAACCACACCATCGACGTTCTCCGGCAGGACAGCAGCTCCGCCAGCAGCACGGGCCCCTCACGTTCGACGCCTACAGCTCGGTCTCTTACGTGAGTTTTGCTGCTCGGCAGGGGGAATCGGTGCACGTCCGGACGTTGGGCCCGCGGTGACCCAGCTCTAAGTTGGACCGGTGGAACACGCCGATCAGCCCCAGCGCATGTCCGAGGCCGAGATGGCGCAGCTCCGCCAGCTCCTGCGGCGCTACTGTGCGCAGGAGCTCGACCAGTGGGAGGCATTGCGGACGGAGACGCCGTACGGGTCCGTCTACATCACCCTGAGCCGGGGGCGGCCGGAGGGGACGGACGAGAGCGCGTACCGGCCGTTGTAGGCGCCCCGCCCGAGGCCCCGCCGGAGCCCGGCGCCAAGCCGACGCCCAGTGCCCGCGCCATCAGCAGGTCTGCCGCCAAGCGTCCAAATGGAGCCGCTTCTGCATGGAGCTGAGCCCCAGGCTCTTGGAGTTGCGGCAGAAGCGGGCGGCCTGGAGTTCGTATTCGACGTGGAATACGGCCTTGTCGGCCTTGATGAAGGGGGTCATCTTGGCGCACTCGTCGTACTGGGCGCACTGCTCGTTGACGGCGAAGTCGAAGTCGCCGACGAGCTGGGGGATCTGGTCGAGGTCGTTCTTGAGGCCGACCGACATGCCCCGGTCGTGGGCCAGCTTGGCGATCATGCGGTTGAAGGCGAGCTGGTCGCCGGCCGTCAGGTCGAAGCCGGTGTCGTTCTTGTAGCCGTCGACGTTGTCCGGCTCGACGGCGTCGAAGCCCTTGTCGCGGCACATGTCGAAGCGCTTCGCCATCAGCGGGCGCAGCACGTCCAGGCGCCGGATGTCGAGCCACTTCTCGCCCTTCCAGCCGTTCTCCTCGCCGATGACGTCCTTGGGGAAGTGGCGGGCGTCCGGGCGGAAATCCTCGTAGGCGCCGACGCTGATGTAGCAGATGGCCTTGCGGCCGCGCTGGTGGAGGTCGGCGACCGTGGCCGCCTCCTGGTTGAAGCCGTCGATGTCGTAGACGGGCGCGTCGACGGACAGGTCGAGCTTTCCGGTGAGCTGCCACTGCCAGGCGACGCCGGGCTCGGGGCGCCAGACGGGCTTGTGCGTACCGCCGCCGGGGCTGCCGGAGGCGCTCGGCGTACCGGAACCGCTCGGGCCGCCGGTGCCGGGGCTCGCGCCGTGGCTGGGCTTGCCGTCCGGGCCGGTCGGTATCTGGGAGCAGGCGGTGGTGATCAGGAGAAGCGCGCCGAGGAGGAGCGGCATTCTCTTGCGGAAGCGCAGGGGGCGCGGGGACGTCATCGGGGGGTCTCCAGGAAGGGGGGAAGGGCGTCCCAGGGGTGCGGCGCGGTGCCGGGGACGGCGCAGTGCACGGCGGCCCCGCGCTGCCGGGTCAGCTCGGCGGCGGCCTCCGCGCAGGTCTCGGGAAGGCCGTGGATGAGGTGGCAGAACCGTTCGGGCGGGTGGTGGGCGGTCCACGCCGGGATCTCGGCGTTCTCGTACGCCGCCCAGCTGTTCTCGAAGGTGACCAGCAGGTCGGCGAAGTCGAGGTAGCGGGGGTGCGGGTGGAGGCCGTGGTTGAGGACGACGGTGCCGGCCCCGGCGGCGCGCGCGGCGACCGTCAGACGGCTGTAGTGCGCCAGGAGACCGGCGTCGGCGGCGGCCTGGTCGAAGAACGCGCCGTCGGCCCCGTACCAGTCGCGGTGCCGCAAGAGGTCCTGGGCGACGGCCGCGTGCGGGCGGCGTCCGTAGTCGGTGTCCGTGTAGCCGAGGATGCGTACGCCCGCCTGCCGCAACCGCCGGGCGACCTCGGCGAAGTCCCGGTCGGGGGCGGTGCCGGGGCCGCTGGCCGGGTTGAGCACCACGCCGTAGAGGTCGGGCGCCGCCGCGATCAGCCGCCGCCAGGCGTCCGGGCGTTCGGCCGGGTGCTCGTAGAGCGGGACCAGCAGCTGGCGGGAGGGCGGACGGGGCTGTCGCGAGGACGGCCGGGTCATGGTTCGTGGGCTCCTGTCGGAAATGGGGCGAGATGCTGAGGATACGAGTACGGGCCACGGGATGCGGACCCGGCGCCGGTTACCGGCCAACGAGCGGAGCGCGGGGAGGGGTTGGGCCGGAGGCGCGGGCGGCGGGCGAGCTGCCCGTCCGCCGCCCGGCCCCGGCACCGGCCTCGGCCCCGGCCCCGGCCCCGGCCCCTCAACGGTGAGCCGTGGCCCGTCCCAGCAACACGGAGACCAGCCCGCCCAGAGCCAGCGCGGCAACCCCGCAGACGAGCAGCTGCGCCACAGCCGGAGACAGCGGCCCGGTCACCAGGAGAATCGTTTGAGCAACCGCGGCCGCACCGCACACCGCCGCCGCGACCGGCACCGCCCCGAACGCCTGGAGGAGCAGCGCGGTCCACAGCACCATGCCCAGGCACAGCAGCCCCAGCGCATGCGCCCAGTCCATCGGCGGCCCCTGCCGCCACACCAGGCTCCCGACGCCGCCGAGCAGCGCGAGCACCGCGAGGTAGCAGGCCAGACAGCCGGCCAGCGCGCCGGAGGTGGCGCGCCAGAACGCGGCAAAGGTGGTGCTGGCGCGCAGCCCGGCCACCGCACGGCTGCGGTAGCGGTACAGCAGCCATTCGGCCGGGCCCATGCTGAGCGTGAGGGCCACCGCCGCGGGCGCCGCGACCTCGGCGTGCGCCCCGTACCGCAGGACGTCGCCGAGCGCCGTGTGCAGCACCAGGACGCCGATGGCCAGGCCGAAGAGCCCGTACGGCACGGAGGCCACCGCCCGCGGCGCCGGGCCGTCGTGCCGGGGCTCGCTGCGGCAGCGCCACACGGTGACGGCGGCCAGCGCCAGCGCCGCGCCGAGCGACAGCACGAGCAGCCCTTCCCGTACGGGATCGGGCGGTACGTACACCGCCATCAGCGCGGCACCGAGCCCGACCGGGGCCAGCGCGCACAGCAGCCACCGCTCCTTGCCGAAGACGAGCAGCGCGGTGGCCGCGCCCAGGTAGACCGCCTGGCCGGCGGCGAAGGCCACCGCGCCGGGGGCGTCCGAGTCGGCGGCGCCGACCACCCAGGCGACGCCCGCCCCGAACAGCGCGCCCAGCGGCGCGCCGACGGCCAGGGAGCGGGCGGCGGGCCACCGTTCGCCCAGGCCCAGCCAGGAGTACGCGCGGTGGGCGAGCGCCTGGTTCCAGACCCACCCGGCCAGGGCGCCCGCCAGCAGCGGGAGGGTGCCGGCGGGCAGCCCGTGGGAGTCCGGCGGCCCGGACAGCAGGTGGGATCCGACGACGTACGCGAGGCCCGGCAGGGCGAAGACCAGGGCGCGCAGCAGGCAGCCGAACAGGCTGACCCGCCAGGGGTCGGTGAGGACGCGGTCCGGTTCCGGATAGCGGCGCGGCACGCGTTCGTACAGTTCCTCGGCGAGGGCGAAGGAGTTCTCGCGCCCGTAGGTGAGCTTGATCTGGTCGTCGCTCATGCCGTCGGACTCGATGATGGCGGCGATCTCGTCGGGGTGGACGGCGGCGGCGATCAGGTCGCCCATCCGCGCGGCGAGTTCGTCGACCGGATCGGGCGCGGCCCAGTGCGGTCGCTGGGGGCGCGGGACGTCCGGCAGGTCGTCCGTACGCCCCTTGCCCTCCCCGGGGACCAGCCACAGGGGTCCGCTCACCAGCCGCCCCCGTCAGCGGCGAGCGTGGGGCGCCACGGGCCGCGCAGTTGGAGGGTCCACTCCTCCCGGGACTCCTGCGTCTCCTGCGCCTGCTGGGCGGCGCCGTCGAGTTCGCGGTAGATGGTGCGGAAGCCGTCGACCGAGCGGCGCAGCGTGAACTGGTCGATCACCCGCTGCCGGGCCCGGCTGCCGAGTTCGGCGCGCTTCTCCCAGCCGCCCTTGAGCAGTTCCAGGGTGGCCTTGGCCATCGCCTCCGGTTCCCGCGGCGGGACCACGAGCCCGGTGTCGCCGACCGCCTCGCGCACCCCGCCGACATCGGTCGAGACCGTCGAACGGCCGCAGGACATGGCCTCTATCAGGCTGAACGGGAAGCCCTCGGAGATGCTGGAGAGCATGACGATGCTGCCGGCCGCGTAGGCGCGGGCCACGTCGTCGATGCGCCCCTCCCAGCTGAGCCCGTCGGTCACGCCGAGCGAGGCGGCCAGCTTCTCGCAGCGGGTCTTGTACGCCTCGCCGCCGGCCGGCACCCCGCCGAACAGCCGCAGCCGCAGGTTGGGGACCTCGGCGCGGCACAGCGCGTAGGCGCGGATGAGGGTTTCCAGGTCCTTGATCGGGTCGATGCGCCCGGCCCAGCTCAGCGTCGGGTCGTCCGGCTCCTGCTCGGCGTGCGGGAAGAGCTGTACGTCGACGCCGTTGTAGACGGTACGTATCTTCTCGGGCGGGGTGCCGCCGCGCTCCTCCCAGCGGGTGTTGTACTTGTTGCACGGGGTGATCAGGTCGGCGGCCCGGTAGCTCTCGATCGTCAGCTGCCGGTAGAAGCCGAGCATCAGGGCCTTGACGGGCCAGCGCTGGGCGTCGCGGCGGTAGCCGAGGTAGCGCTCGCGCAGGTAGATGCCGTGCTCGGTGAGCAGGAACGGTACGCCGTCGAACTCCTTGGCGGCGAGCGCGGGCAGGCAGGCCAGCCCGTTGCTGACTGCGTGCGCGACGCTGTCCTCCGGGATCCGTACGGCCAGCGGGCGCAGCGCGTGTTCCAGCAGGTCGGTGGCGGTCAGCGCGTCGTGGACGGTGGGCTCGGCGGCGCGGGTGGCGACGTGCGGCAGGGTCCAGATCCACATCAGGGAGCGCAGCGCGGTCTCGGTGCGCAGCGCGGCGCTGAGCCGCCCTTCGCGGGCGAGCGTGGCGAGGGCGTACAGCTCGGTGCCGAAGTCGGTGCAGGACTGCGGGTCGAGCATGGAGAGCAGGAAGCGCTCGTAGGTGTCGACGAAGCGACGGCGCTCGCGGCCCCGGAGGCCCGCGGTCCGGCGGCCCGGCTGCGGGCCCCACATCGGCACCGAGGACTGCGCGTAGACGTTGGAGGGCAGGTCCCAGGTCACCGGTTCCCGGCCGCTGCCGGTGAGCGCGATGACGTTGAAGCGGACTTCGGGCATGCCCCGTACGAGCTGGTCGCACCAGGTGGAGACGCCACCGTGGACGTGCGGATAGGTGCCCTCGGTCAGCATGGTGACATGCCGGCCGGGCTGTGGCGCGTCGTCCGGCTGCGGACTTCGGCTGCCGACCTCGTACAGGGTTGCGTTCATGGCAAATCCCCCCCGGGAACATAGGTGCTGGGTGGAGCGGTGTGGGGCGCGCGGGCACGGGTGCTGCGGGCGCCGTGCGGGCGCGGTGGTGCGGCCGGCGGCCGTGCCGGCCTGGTGCGGCGTGCGGGCGCGGTCTGCGGGGACGTACGCGGGCACGCCGGTGCGGCGGACCGGCGCCGGTATACGGGCACGCCCGCTGGGCACCGGCGCGGACGCGTCCGTACCCGCGCGTCCGTACCGGCGCCTGAAGACGGGTGCGCCCTGCTGCACCGGTGCGTCGGTGCGGGCGCGATGAGTCTGTGCGGTGGGAGCTGTGCGGTGTCGATGGTGCGTGGTGGTGCGGTGCTGCGGGTGCGGCCGCGCGCGGGCGGCGGTTCGGGTGCGCGCGCGGGGCCGTGGTGCGGCGTCGTGGGGTGCTGCGTGCGTGCGGGCGGACAGGGGCCGGTCGGGGACGGCGGTCGCTGCGGTGCGGGTACGCGACGGACGCCGGCCGCCCGGTCCCGGTCCGCCGGGCCCGAACAGCGGGCCGGGCGGTACCGGGGACGCGTCAGGCGGTCGTCGGAAGCTTGAGCGTGATGGCCGCTCCGGGCGACTGCGCTGTGGCCCACTCCGATACCCGTCCGGCATAGCGAGTGCCGAAATCCGCGGTCCCATTCGGGAGTTGTGTTCTGGTTCCGTCGGGCATCGTAGCCGCAGCCGCCACTCCGTCCGGCGACGTGATGGTGACAGTGTCGCCAATTCTGTATGCCGTCACCGAACCGGCGTCCAGGGCCTTCTGCCAGGCCGCACGCTGCTGCATCTCGCGTCCGATGTCCCGGTGGCGCTGGTTGACGACCGGCGTGTCGTCGGCGAAGAACCCGCGATAGTCGGCCAGAACTTTGTCCAGAACCGGATAGGCGATCCGGTCCTCGGCGAGGTTCGACTGGTGGATGTAGTGCGGGCGCGGGTCGTTGGCCAGAGCATGCCCGAGAGCGGTGCGCGCCTCCTGCGGGACGATGTACGAGGCGTAGCCGGTGGAGGTCGGCAGGGGGGCGGGCAGACAGGTCGAGTTGGGGTCGGTCTCGCAGATCCCGCTGCCGCCGTCCGCCTTGCTGGTGTAGATCCAGTTGTACTCGTCGGTCTCCTCGGCCGCCTTGGCCGCGTTGTAGAACACGTTCATCGGGTAGCGCGGCACGGTCAGCGCCGGGCCGGCCTGCCGCTGCACGGACTCCCGCGAGTTGTCGCTGGCGAGCCACTTGACGCCGGTGGCGGTGAGCGCCGGGCCGAGGTTGGGGTTGTCCTGCGGCTGCTGCGGCGTGGACTTCAGTCCGGAGTGCTCGCCGGTGACCAGTTCCGAGGCGTCCACGTCCAGGCCCTTGGCCACACCCCAGGCGTGGTTCTTCTCGATCTCCGCGGTGATCTCGGCGCGGCTGACCCACCGCGTCTGGCCGAACCAGTCCTTGGCGCAGCGCCAGGGCACGGTCGAGGTGTCCTGCACACAGCCGAGGAAGGGGTGGGTGTAGGTGTGGTTGACCCACCGGTAGGCGGCCTTGTCGGCGATCAGCCGGTCGGCGAGCGCGTCCCGGCCGCCGTGCTCGGCCTTCCACTCCTCGCCGGAGCCCGCGTTGTAGACCATGTCGAGCTGGTAGCCGCGGTCGCGCTGCCACTGGGCGGCGTACGCGGCGTCCGCCTCGGTCATCCGGATCTGCGCGGTGTCCGGCACGCCCGGCGGGCAGTCGAAGTCCCCGGGGGTGCAGTTGTTGACGACGTCCCAGCGGGAGTCCGGCGCGAAGATGTCGTCGACCTGTACGGAGAAGTAGTTACGGCTCTGGCCCAGGTGGACGCCCTGCGTCAGCCAGTCCACGATGCCCCGGGCGAGCAGCCGGAACTGCTGCTGGTAACGATTCTGCGCGAAGGTGACGACCAGCTCCCGGCGGCCGTCGCGGGCGTATTCGCCGATCAGTGAGCCGCGCGCGGAGCTGCCGGGCACCGGCGCGTCCAGGTACGTCGTGAACGTCGCGCCCGCGGGCGGGTTCGCGACCGGCTGGGCGATGTAGCCGTACGACTCGGAGACCTTCGGGTCGGCGTCCTCGAAGGGCACCGCGCCCTTGAGGTAGCCGAACGGCCCGGTCCTGCCCGCGTCGGTGGTGCGGGTGGCGAAGCCGTCCAGCACCCCCGCGTAGCCGCCCTCGTCGGGCGTGCGCAGGCCGACGTCGGGCCGCGCGTAGGTGTAGGCGTCCACCTGCGGGATCTTGTACGTGGTCTCGTACGCCTTCAGGGCCGCCAGCTCAGGGGACGATGCGCTGCCGAAGGGGTTGTCGTTCGGCAGCACCACGCCCTGGAACTTGGCGCGCGGCCGGCCGTCCACGGTGTCGCTGAGGTACGCCGCGTCGATCACCGGGCGGCCGGAGGCCGTCAGGTCGACGGTCGTGTACGGGATGCCCTGGCTGCGCAGTTCGCTGACGATGGCGTCGGTGGTGTCGCCGCCGTCGGAGACCACGAGCACCCGCAGGTCGATGCGGGGCGCCTCGGCGGCGGCCGGCGCCGCCTGCGCGGCGGGCGTGCTCACCAACGCCAGCGGCAACGCGGTGACGAACGCCGTGGCGAGCGCCGTGAGAACTCTGGCCGGTCTGATCGAAGACTTGACGTTGCTGCCCATGGGCGCAGTCCCTTCCCCCCGGAAGTCCCCCTGCTTCCGGAAGCGCACCGGGCAGGCTCGTGCTCATCATGCGAAGGTTCGCGGGCATGTATCCCACAGTCACCACGACTGTGACGCACGTCTCATTCGTCGCACGGGAATTGACGGCGGAACCCGGCACGCCGGACCGGCCGCGTTTCCCGTGAAACCGGCAACTTCCGCACGGCTGTGCCGCGTTGGGGTCAGTGGTACGGATGGTGAAGATGTGACAGGACGGTCGATAGGGCATCAAGCGGTTACGGGCGGCGGGCCCAAGCGTAGGCTCGGCCGCAGCAGCGCCCTGGGCGCGAACGGATTCCCGGACGGAACAGGACCTTCATCACCGTGACTGCACTGACCCTCAGCACATCCTCCGCCGCGACGTTGCGCGCGGACGCCATCGTCGTCGGGGTGGCCAAGGGCGCCAAGGGCGCCGTGCTGGCCCCCGGCGCCGAGGCCGCGGACAAGGCGTTCGACGGCAAGCTCGCCGCCGTACTGGAGACCCTCGGCGCGAGCGGCGCCGAGGGCGAGGTGACCAAGCTGCCCGCCGCCTCCGGTCTGAAGGCCGCGGTCGTGCTGGCGGTCGGTCTGGGCGAGGCCCCGGCCGAGGACGCGGAGTACGACGCCGAGGCCCTGCGCCGCGCCGCGGGCTCCGCCGCCCGCGCCCTGACCGGCAGCAAGAAGGCCGCCTTCGCGCTGCCCGCGGAGGACGCCGAGGCCGTCGCGGCGATCTCCGAGGGCGCGCTGCTCGGCGCGTACGCCTTCACCGCGTACCGCAGCAACGGCGGTGACGCGAAGGCCGCCCGCGGCGCCAAGAAGGCCGACGGCAAGTCGGCGCCGCTCGCCGAGGTGGCGATCCTCGGCGGCAAGCCGCGCGACAAGGCCCACAAGGCCGCCGTCGAGCGGGCCCAGACGCTGGCCGCCGAGGTCAACCGCGCCCGCGACCTGATCAACACCCCCTCCAACGACCTCACCCCGAAGTCCTTCGCCGCGCAGGCCCAGGCCGCCGCGAAGGAGTTCGGCCTCAAGGTCGAGGTGCTGGACGAGAAGGCCCTGACCAAGGGCGGCTACGGCGGCCTGATGGGCGTCGGCCAGGGCTCGGAGAACCCGCCGCGCCTGGTGCGGATCGGCTACACCCACGCGAAGGCCGAAAAGACCCTGGCGCTCGTCGGCAAGGGCATCACCTACGACTCGGGCGGCATCTCCCTGAAGCCGGCCGGCCACAACGAGACCATGAAGTGCGACATGAGCGGTGCCGCCGCGGTGTTCGCCGCGGTCGTGGCCGCCGCCCGGCTGGGTCTGCGGGTCAACGTCACCGGCTGGCTGGCGCTGGCCGAGAACATGCCGTCCGGCGGCGCGCTGCGCCCCGGCGACGTGCTGACCATGTACAGCGGCAAGACGGTCGAGGTGCTGAACACCGACGCCGAGGGCCGGCTGGTGCTGGCCGACGCGCTCACCCGCGCCTCCGAGGAGCAGCCGGACGCGATCGTGGACGTCGCCACGCTGACCGGCGCCATGGTGCTGGCGCTGGGCAACCGCACCTTCGGGATCATGGCCAACGACAACGCCTTCCGGGCGAGCGTCCACGAGATCGCGGAGGAGGCGGGCGAGCCGGCCTGGCCGATGCCGATGCCGTCCGAGCTGCGCAAGACCCTGGACTCCCCGATCGCCGACCTGAAGAACATCGGCGAGCGGGCCGGCGGCGGTCTGCTGGCCGGCGTGTTCCTGCAGGAGTTCGTCGGCGAGGGCATCCCGTGGGCGCACCTGGACATCGCCGGTCCGGCCTTCCACGAGAGCGCGCCGTTCGGCTACACCCCCAAGGGCGGCACCGGCTCCGCGGTCCGCACCCTGGTGGGCCTGGCCGAGCGCACCGCCGACGGCGACCTCGGCTGACCCCGTACGGGTTGCTCCCGATTTGCCGGTACGGCCCCGGGTACGGCGCCCGGGGCCGTACGCGCGTGTACGCCGGCCGCCGCCGCGGCTGTGCGCCGCGTGTTCGCCCTTGACGAAATTCGTACGCGCCTACGCCGGAGTAACCGCCGACGCAACCCCCGGGAACGGCCATCCTGCCGTCCCACAGCCCGGCCCGCCGTCCCGCCCGCGTTCAACAAGTGCGAAGATGGGTTCTTGGCAGGACAGGGCCCCCCTTACCCAGGGCCGATCCAAGAAGCGGCCGATCAACAGCCGCCGCCCGGTCACCGACGACCGGCTCCGGCGTACCCATGCATGGAGGACGTGACGTGGCGAACGACGCCAGCACCGTTTTCGACCTAGTGATCCTCGGAGGCGGTAGCGGCGGTTACGCCGCTGCCCTGCGCGGGGCCCAGCTGGGCCTGGACGTCGCCCTGATCGAGAAGAACAAGCTCGGCGGCACCTGCCTGCACAACGGCTGCATCCCCACCAAGGCCCTGCTGCACGCCGGCGAGATCGCGGACCAGGCCCGCGAAGCCGCGCAGTTCGGTGTCAAGGCCACCCTCGACGGCATCGACATCGAGGGCGTCCACAAGTACAAGGACGAGGTCATCTCGGGCCTGTACAAGGGTCTGCAGGGCCTGGTCGCCTCGCGCAAGGTCACCTACATCGAGGGCGAGGGCCGGCTGTCCTCCCCCACCTCCGTCGACGTCAACGGTCAGCGCGTCCAGGGCCGCCACATCCTGCTGGCGACCGGCTCCGTGCCGAAGTCCCTGCCGGGCCTGAACATCGACGGCGACCGGATCATCTCCTCGGACCACGCGCTGAAGCTGGACCGCGTGCCGAAGTCCGCGATCGTGCTGGGCGGCGGCGTCATCGGCGTCGAGTTCGCCTCCGCGTGGAAGTCCTTCGGCACCGACGTGACCATCGTCGAGGGCCTCAAGCACCTCGTCCCGGTCGAGGACGAGAACAGCTCGAAGCTGCTGGAGCGGGCCTTCCGCAAGCGCGGCATCAAGTTCAACCTCGGCACCTTCTTCGACAAGGCCGAGTACACCCAGGACGGCGTCAAGGTCACGCTGGCCGACGGCAAGTCCTTCGAGGCCGAGGTGCTGCTGGTCGCCATCGGCCGCGGCCCGGTCTCCCAGGGCCTGGGCTACGAGGAGGCCGGGGTCGCCATGGACCGCGGCTACGTCCTGGTCGACGAGTACATGCGGACCAACGTGCCGACGATCTCGGCCGTCGGTGACCTCGTCCCCACCCTCCAGCTCGCGCACGTCGGCTTCGCCGAGGGCATCCTGGTGGCGGAGCGGCTGGCCGGTCTCAAGACCGTGCCGATCGACTACGACGGCGTGCCGCGCGTGACGTACTGCCACCCCGAGGTCGCTTCGGTGGGCATCACCGAGGCGAAGGCCAAGGAGCTGTACGGTGCCGACAAGGTCGTCGCTCTGAAGTACAACCTCGCGGGCAACGGCAAGAGCAAGATCCTCAAGACCGCGGGCGAGATCAAGCTCGTCCAGGTCAAGGACGGTGCCGTGGTCGGCGTCCACATGGTCGGTGACCGCATGGGCGAGCAGGTCGGCGAGGCCCAGCTGGTCTACAACTGGGAGGCCCTGCCGGCCGAGGTTGCGCAGCTCATCCACGCGCACCCGACGCAGAACGAGGCGCTCGGCGAGGCCCACCTGGCCCTGGCCGGCAAGCCTCTGCACTCCCACGACTGATCCCGGTCCGGGCGCGACCACCCATCCGTTTTTCGTAAGGAGCAAGAGAAACCATGGCGGTTTCCGTAACCCTTCCGGCGCTCGGCGAGAGCGTCACCGAGGGCACCGTCACCCGCTGGCTGAAGGCCGAGGGTGAGCGCGTAGAGGCCGACGAGCCCCTGCTGGAGGTGTCGACCGACAAGGTCGACACCGAGATCCCCGCCCCCGCCGCCGGCGTGCTGGCCTCCATCAAGGTGGCCGAGGACGAGACCGTCGAGGTCGGCGCCGAGCTGGCGATCATCGACGACGGCAGCGGCGCGCCCGCGGCCGAGTCCGCCCCGGCGCAGGCCGAGGCGCCTGCCGAGGCCCCGGCTCAGCCCGAGCCCGCCGCGGCTCCGGCCCAGGAGGCCCCCAAGCAGGAGGCTCCGGCTCCGGCCGAGGCCCCGGCCGGCGGCGCCCAGGGCACCGACGTCGTCCTCCCCGCGCTCGGCGAGAGCGTCACCGAGGGCACCGTCACCCGCTGGCTCAAGGAGGTCGGCGAGGAGGTGGCCGAGGACGAGCCGCTGCTGGAGGTCTCCACCGACAAGGTCGACACCGAGATCCCCGCCCCCACCGCCGGCACCCTGCTGGAGATCCTGGTGGGCGAGGACGAGACCGCCGAGGTCGGCGCCAAGCTGGCCGTCATCGGCCAGAAGGGTGCTGCCCCGGCGCAGGCCGAGGCCCCGGCCGCGCCCGCGCCCGCCCCCGCCCAGGAGGCTCCGAAGCAAGAGGCCCCCAAGCAGGAGGCCCCGGCTCCGGCCGCCGCCCCGCAGGCGCCCACCACCCCGGCGCCGCAGCAGGTCACCACCCCGGCTCCGGACCCGGTTCCGGCCGCCCCGGCGCCGGCTCCGGCCGCCGCCCCCGTCACCCCGGCCCCGGCCGCGGGTGAGGCGGACGCCGCGTACGTCACCCCCCTGGTCCGCAAGCTGGCCCAGGAGAGCGGCGTCAACCTGGCCACGGTCAAGGGCACCGGCGTCGGTGGCCGCATCCGCAAGCAGGACGTCATCGCCGCCGCCGAGGCCGCCAAGCAGGCCGCCCCGGCCGCTGCCGCCGCCCCGGCCGCCGCGTCGAAGGCCCCGGCCATCGAGGCGTCGCCGCTGCGCGGCCAGACGGTGAAGATGCCGCGGATGCGCAAGGTCATCGGCGACAACATGATGAAGGCCCTGCACGGCCAGGCGCAGCTGACCTCCGTGGTCGAGGTGGACATCACCAAGATCATGCGGATGCGCAACAAGGCCAAGGACGCCTTCGCGCAGCGTGAGGGCGTCAAGCTCTCCCCGATGCCGTTCTTCGTCAAGGCCGCCGTCCAGGCGCTGAAGGCCCACCCGGTCGTCAACGCCCGGATCAACGAGGACGAGGGCACGATCACCTACTTCGACACCGAGAACGTCGGTATCGCGGTGGACGCGGAGAAGGGCCTGATGACCCCGGTCATCAAGGGTGCGGGCGACCTGAACATCGCCGGCATCGCCCGCAAGACCGCGGAGCTGGCCGGCAAGGTCCGCTCCAACAAGATCACCCCGGACGACCTCGCCGGCGCGACCTTCACGATCAGCAACACCGGCTCGCGCGGTGCGCTGTTCGACACGGTCATCGTGCCGCCGAACCAGGTCGGCATCCTGGGCATCGGTGCCACCGTCAAGCGCCCGGTGGTCGTCGACCACCCGGAGCTGGGCGAGACCATCGCCGTGCGCCACATGACCTACCTGGCGCTCTCCTACGACCACCGCCTGGTGGACGGTGCCGACGCGGCCCGTTACCTGACGACGGTCAAGCAGATCCTGGAGGCCGGCGAGTTCGAGACCGAGATCGGTCTCTGAGCACGGCAGCCACCACATAGGTGTGCAGGGTCGGCCCCGGTTCGTACGAGTTCGTACGAGCCGGGGCCGACCCGTTTTCGTTGCACGGATAATGGCCGTCCTGCGGTGGTCTCCCGTACCGCCTTCCGGCGCGGGCACCCGGCCGCCGTCTGCCGCACGCTCTGAAGGAGCACGTCATGACCCCGCCCGTCGTCCATTCGCTCCGCGAGCAGATCCGCGAGCACATCCTCGAAGGGATCGTCAGCGGCCGCTGGCAGCCCGGCGAGCGGATCGTGGAACGGCGGATCGCGGTCGAGCTGGAGGTCAGCCAGACGCCCGTACGGGAGGCGCTGCGCGAGCTGGAGTCGCTCCAGCTGATCGAGTCGGCCCCGAACAAGGGAGTCCGGGTACGGAATCTGACCGCCGACGACCTCAAGGAGAGCTACCCGGTGCGGGCCGGGCTGGAGCAGGTGGCCGCGGAGCTGGCCGCCGGGCGGCTGGCCGAGGACACCGCGGCGCTGGACCGGGAGGTGGCGGCGCTGTGCGAGGCGGACCGGCACGGCGACGGCGAGGCGCAGGTGCGGCACACGGTCGCCTTCCACCGCGAGATCGTGCGCGCCGCCCGCAACGCCGTCCTGCTGCACACCTGGGAGTCGCTGGGCATCGAGGTGTGGACCACGCTCTCCATCCGCTGGTTCAGCCCGGAGCCGCGCTCGCACGCGCGCGACCACCAGGAGATCGTGGACGCGTTCCGGCGGCGTGACCCGAGGATCGGCGAGCTGCTGAAGACCCATGTGCTCAGTTGCGCGCCCAGGGTCTGAACCCGCAGGTCGGCGCAGGTTTCACGACGCTTCACCTACGAATCGGAGCCGCAGGCAGCCTGGCACCCCGTGCCTAAAAGGCTGGCACCCCGTGCCGACCTGCGGTTTTTCCTTCAACTTGCGTTGATCGATCATCGATCAGAGGCGTATCGTTCCTCGGTGGGGCGCGACACCCCTGCCTGCCAAGCACTCATCGCACCTCCCTCCTCCGTCCGGAAAGGGGCCACCCATGCCCGATCCCGTACGCATGCCGTACAGCCAGCTCGACCAGGTCCCGGACCGTGACCCGGAGGAGACGGCCGAGTGGCGCGCGTCCCTGGACGCCGTCACGAAGGCGGCAGGGGAGCACCGTGCCGCCTATCTGATGCGCCGTGCCGTGGAGCACACCGGTGCCCCGGGCCTCGCGCCGCTCGAAACCGACTACGTCAACACCATCCCGACCGCCGCCGAGCCCGAGTTCCCGGGCGACGAGGCGATGGAGGCCCGGATCACGGCGTGGAACCGCTGGAACGCGGCCGCCATGGTCACCCGCGGCTCCCGCCTCGGCCTCGGCGGCCACATCGCCACCTTCGCCTCGGCGGCCTGGCTCTACGAGACCGGCTTCCAGCACTTCTTCCGCGGCAAAGAGGCGGACGGCAGCGGCGACCAGCTCTACATCCAGGGCCACGCCTCCCCCGGCATCTACGCCCGCGCCTTCCTCGAAGGCCGCCTCACCGAGGACCAGCTCGACCGCTTCCGCCAGGAGGCGGCCGGTGACGGCCTGCCCTCGTACCCGCACCCGCGGCGCCTGCCCTGGCTGTGGGAGTTCCCCACCGTCTCCATGGGCCTGGGCCCGCTCTCCGCGATCTACCAGGCGCGCTTCAACCGCTACCTGGAGCACCGCGGCATCAAGGACACCGCGAACTCCCACGTATGGGCGTTCCTCGGCGACGGCGAGATGGACGAGCCCGAGTCGACGGCCGCACTGGCGCTGGCCGGCCGCGAGGGCCTGGACAACCTGACCTTCGTCATCAACTGCAACCTGCAGCGCCTGGACGGCCCGGTCCGCCCCAACTACAAGATCGTTCAGGAGCTGGAGGCCCAGTTCCGCGCCGCGGGCTGGAACGTCATCAAGTCCCTGTGGGGCCGGGCCTGGGACGAGATCTTCGCCCAGGACTTCGACGGCGCCCTGCTGCGCCGCCTGCGCGAGACCCCGGACGCGCAGTTCCAGACGTACGCCACCCGCGACGCCGCCTACCTGCGCGAGCACTTCTTCGGCTCCGACCCGGCGCTCGGCCGCATCGCCCAGGGCCTGTCGGACGCCAAGCTGCTGGAGCTGTTCCAGACCTCCCGCGCCGGCCACGAGCCGCGCAAGGTGTACGCCGCGTACAAGGCCGCCGTCGAGCACAAGGGCGCGCCGACCGTCATCCTGGCGCAGACCGTCAAGGGCTACACCCTCGGCGAGGGCTTCGAGTCCCGCAACGCCAACCACCAGATGAAGAAGCTCACCGGCGAGCAGTTCCGCGCCATGCGCGACCTGCTGGAGCTGCCGATCCCGGACAGCGCGCTGGACGCCGACGTGGTGCCGTACGCGCACCCCGGCGCCAACTCGCCCGAGATGGAGTACCTGCGCGAGCGCCGCGCCGCCCTCGGCGGTCCGGCCCCCGCCCGCAAGGTCGTCGCCAAGCCGCTGCCGATGCCCGCCGACAAGGCGTTCGACGCGCTGAAGAAGGGCTCGGGCTCGCAGGAGATCGCCACCACCATGGCGTTCGTCCGCCTGGTCAAGGACCTGATGCGGGACAAGGAGACCGGCAAGCGCTGGGTGCCGGTCGTACCCGACGAGGCCCGTACGTTCGGCATGGAGTCGCTGTTCCCGTCCGCCGGGCTCTACTCCCCCGTCGGCCAGACCTACGACCCGGTCGACCGCGACCAGCTCCTGTACTACAAGGAAGCCAAGGACGGCCAGATCCTCAACGAGGGCATCACGGAGGCCGGTTCGCTGGCCGACTTCACCGCGGCGGCGACCTCGTACGCCACCCACGGCGAGCCGATGATCCCGTTCTACATCTTCTACTCGATGTTCGGCTGGCAGCGCACCGCCGACCAGTTCTGGGCGCTCGCCGACCAGCTGGGCCGCGGCTTCGTCATCGGCGCCACGGCCGGCCGTACGACGATGACCGGTGAGGGCCTCCAGCACGCGGACGGCCACTCGCACCTGATCGCCTCCACCAACCCGGCGGCGCTCTCCTACGACCCGGCGTTCGCGTACGAGGTCGCGGTGATCGTCAAGGAGGGTCTGCGCCGGATGTACGGTCCGGACGCGGAGGACATCTTCTACTACCTGACGGTCTACAACGAGACCAAGGTGCAGCCCGCCATGCCGGAGGGCGTCGAGGAGGGCATCCTCAAGGGCCTGTACCGCTTCAAGGAGGCCGCCGGTGCGGCGGCCGACGCGCCGCGCCTCCAGCTGCTGGCCTCCGGCACCGCCATCCACTGGATCCTGGAGGCCCAGGAGATCCTGGCCCGTGACTGGGGCGTGGCGGCGGACATCTGGTCGGCGCCGTCCTGGACGGAGCTGCGCCGCGACGCCCTGGAGTGCGACGCCGCGCGCCTGGAGGGCGAGGACCGTATCCCGTACGTGACCCGTGCGCTGGCCGGTGCCCCCGGCCCGGTCGTGGCGGTCAGCGACTGGATGCGTGCCGTTCCGGACCAGATCGCCCCCTGGGTCGAGCAGGACTGGACCTCCGTAGGCACCGACGGCTTCGGCCTCTCCGACACCCGCGAGGCGGCCCGCCGCCACTTCGGCGTCGACGCGCAGTCGGTCGTGGTGCAGGCGCTGGCCGCGCTGGCCCGCCGCGGCGACGTGAAGGCGGAGACGGTCAAGGAGGCCAAGGAGCGGTACGGGCTGTAGTCCGGCCGGGGCGCGGCGGCACCGTCCGCCGCGCCCGCCCCACGCGCCGGGTTCCTGCCCGGCGCCCCCCGCTCCCGTGCGGAGACCACTTCAACCGCGCCCGGGGTCTCCGCACGGGATCGCTGTCGCGTACGGCGGCGGGTCAGGACGCGCCCGCGCGCGGCATGATGCAGCCATGCGCGCTGCCCGGCTGATCAGAATGGTGCTGCTCCTCCAGTCCCGCCCGTCGATGACGGCCGCCGAGCTGGCACGGGAGCTGGAGGTCTCGGAGCGTACGGTCGCCCGCGACGTGCTCTCCCTCTCCGAGGCCGGGGTGCCCGTCTACGCGGACCGCGGCCGGGCCGGTGGCTACCGCCTCATCGGCGGCTACCGCACCAGGCTCACCGGCCTCGGCCGCAGCGAAGTGGAAGCCCTCTTCCTGTCCGGCGTGCCTGCCGCACTGCGCGACATGGGCCTCGCGGACGCCGCGTCCGCCGCCCGGCTGAAGGTGTCCGCCGCCCTGTTGCCCGAGCTGCGGGACGCCGCGGACGGCGCCGCCCAGCGCTTCCACCTCGACGCGCCCGCCTGGTACCGCGAACCGGCCGCCCCGGAACTGCTGCCCGCCGTCGCCGACGCGGTCTGGGACGACCGGCGCGTGGCCGCCCGCTACCGCCGCAAGGACACCGAGGTGGAGCGGGAGTTGGAGCCGTACGGACTGGTCCTCAAGGCGGGCGTCTGGTACCTCGCGGCCCGGTCCGGCGCGGACATGCGCGTCTACCGCATCGACCGCTTCACGTCCGTCACCCTCCTCGACGACCGCTTCACCCGGGAACCGGACTTCGACCTGCCCGCCTTCTGGGCTGAGCGGGCCGCCCAGTTCGCCCGCTCGCTCCTGCGGGACGAGGTGGCCGTACGGCTGACGCCCGCGGGCGCCCGGTGGCTGCGGCACGTCACCGACCGCGCCGCCGCCGAGGAGGCCGTGGCGAAGGCGGACGGGCCCGACGAGCAGGGCCGGATCACCGTCACCCTGCCCGTCGAGTCCCTGGACGTCGCCTACGGCCAGCTGCTCGGCCTCGGCCCGGAGGCGGAGGTGCTGGCGCCGCCCGAGCTGCGGGAACGGTTCGCCGCGGCGGCGGCACGTATGCACGGCCTCTACCAGGACCGGTGAGGGGGCCTCCTCGCCGCCTACCGGTACCCGGTCGTGTCCACCGAACCGCCTACCGGTACCCCGTCGTGTCCGCCGGCTTCCCCTCCTGCTCGACCTCGGTGATGTAGCGCCAGGCGTCCGGCGCCGACCCGTCCACGTCCGTGAAGCCGTACTCCTTTGCCAGCCCGCCGCTGGAGAGCGCCTGCCCGTTGAACCGGGCCACCTCCGGATCGGCGGCCAGCGCCGCCACCGCCCGTCCGACGAACACCGGCGTCTCCGAGATCGCGAAGTGCGGGTTCTGCGCGCAGCCCGCCCGCCAGTTCTCCTCGGTGACCTTGAAGTGCGTGTCCAGCATGGCCTCCGAACGCAGCCAGCCGGGCGTCACGCACACCGCCGTGCAGCCGTACTCCGGCAGCTCCTCGGCGAGCCCCTTCGCCATCCTGATCGGCGCGCTCTTGGCCAGGTCGTAGTAGAACGGCTCCCGGTAGCGCCGGTTGAACTCCGCCGTGCCGTCCGTCACCTCCACCACCAGCCCGCCGGGCCGGCGGATCAGCAGCGGCAGCGCGAGGCTGCTGGTGACGATGTGGCTCTCCACCCCGAGCCGCAGGACGCGCAGCCCTTTCTCCAGGTCGTGCTCCCACATCTTCTTGCCCCACTCGACATGCACATCACCGCCCCACAGGTCGTTGACGAGGATGTCCAGCCGGCCCTGCTCGCGGTCGACGCGCTCGGTCAGGGCGCGTACGGCCGCCGGGTCGAGGTGGTCCGTCGGTACGGCGATGCCGGTGCCGCCGGACGGCTCTCCGGCCGCCGTCACCAGCTCGGCGGTCTCCTCGATCGTCTCGGCCGACCGGCCGACCTCGCTGATGTGCTCCCGGGTCGTACGGCCGGTGACGTAGACCGTGGCGCCGGCCCGGCCCAGCTCCACCGCCATCGCCCGGCCCGCGCCCCTGGTGGCCCCGGCGACCAGGGCGACCCTTCCGGTCAGCGGTCCTTGCGGGGTGGCCGTCCCGGCCATGGTGTCTTCTTCTCGCATGGCACGAGCCTCGCGCCGAATCCCGACACCTTGTGTCTGCTTTCTTTTTCTTCGCGCGATCGGACGCGGATTCGGACGCGGATTCGGACGCGGATAACGACACCGTCGCATCTGGGGTAGTCCGCGTGCGGCGCCGCGCGGCAGGAACGATGCTGGACCCGTGATGGACGAGACGGAGTTCTGGCAGCTGATCGACAGCTCCCGCGAGGCCGCCGAGGGCGACCCCGAGGAGCAGGCGGACGCGCTCGTCGAACGGCTGGTGGCCCTCGACCCGGACTCCGTGGTGGACTTCGCCCGGTACTTCGAATCCCGCTACAACCGCGCGTACACCTGGGACCTGTGGGCCGCCGCCGCGCTGCTGCTGGGCGGCGCGAGCGACGACGCCTTCGACTACTTCCGCTGCTGGCTGATCGGCCAGGGCCGGGAGACCTTCGAGGGCGCGCTGCACGATCCGGACAACCTCGCCGACCTGCTGGACGTGTTCGACGAGGAGGTGGACGGCGACGCGGAGGAGCTGGGTTACGCGGCGGACGAGGCGTACGAACAGCTCACCGGCGCCGAGATGCCGGACCTCGGACTCCCGGCCCAGCCGCCCGAACCGCTCGGCACCTATATCGACAACGACGACGACCGCGCCCTGGCGGAACGCCTCCCCCGGCTGTGGGACCGCTTCGGCACCTGAGAGCGCGGTTACGGGGTGGTGGGGTGCGGGGTCACGGGGTTACGGAGCGGGCCGGTTCCGGGGCCCGCCTTCAGACCAGCACCTTGCCCATCATCACGTCGTCCACGTACGTGCCCTCCAGCAGGAACTCCTCCGGCAGCACGCCCTCCACCAGGAAACCCGCCGACTCGTAGAGCCGGCGGGCCGGGGCGTTGTGCCCGAGGACGCGCAGGGTGACGCGGCGGGCCCCCTCGTCCAGCGCCCGCGCGCAGGCCGCGTCCAGCAGGGTCCGGGCGACACCCCGGCCGCGCGCCCAGGTGTCCACGGCCAGGCCCTGGATCTGCCGTACGTGGGCGTTGCAGGGCAGCGGCGTCGGCGGCACCACCCGGATGTAGCCGGCCAGCCGGCCCGCGATCTCCGCCACGAGCAGGTCCTCGGGGCGGTGCCGGTCGTCGAAGAACCGGTCGTACGGGTGCTGCGGCCGGGGCGTCACCGCGTGCAGCGTGGACCACGTACGGCGGTCCAGCAGCGCGAGCGGCTCCTCATCGGCCAGGACGGCGGTACGTACGAACGATTCGGACATGCGTGCCACTGTGTCATGTGTCCGTCGTCGGGGGCAGTATGGCTGCCATGCGGATCGCGATCACCGGCTCGGCCGGTCTCATCGGTACGGCACTCGTCCGCTCCCTGCGCGCGGGGAGCCCCGACCGGCCGTCGAACAGCACCGGAACCAGCACAGGTACGGGCACTGGCGGGCACGAGATCGTCCGGCTCGTGCGGCATGCGCCGCGCGCCGCCGACGAGGTGCGCTGGGACCCCAAGCGGCAGACCGTGGACGCCGCCGGGCTCGCGGGCTGCGACGCCGTGGTGCACCTCGCGGGCGCGGGCGTCGGCGACCACCGCTGGAGCGACGCGTACAAGCGCGAGATCCGGGACAGCCGCGTCCTGGGCACGGCGGCGCTCGCCGAGGCCATCGCCGCCCTGGACACCCCGCCGCGGGTCTTCGTCTGCGGCAGCGCCATCGGCTTCTACGGCGACACCGGCGACCGGCGGACGGACGAGTCCGCGCCACCCGGCGACGACTTCCTGGCCCGGGTCTGCGTGGACTGGGAGGAGGCCGCCGCACCGGCCGTCGATGCCGGGATCCGCACGGTCTGCGCGCGCACCGGACTGGTCGTGGGGCGTCAGGGCGGCGCCTGGGGACGGCTGTTCCCCCTCTTCAAGCTGGGGCTGGGCGGCCGCCTGGGCGACGGCGGCCAGTACTGGAGCTTCATCTCCCTGCACGACCACATCGCCGCGCTCCGGCACCTGATCGACACCGACGGTCTGAGCGGGCCGGTCAACCTCACCGCGCCCGAACCGGTCACCAACCGCGAGGTCACCGCCGCGATGGGCCGCGTCCTGCGCCGCCCCACCCCCTTCCCCGTACCGGCCCCGACCCTGCGGCTCGCCCTGGGCGAGTTCGCCGACAACGTCCTGGCCAGCCAGCGCGTCATCCCCCGGGCCCTCCTGAACTCCGGCTTCACCTTCGCCCACCCGAAGGTGGACGAGGCGATCCGGGCCGCGCTCGGGGGGTGAGGCGGCGCGGGCGACCGTACCCCCGCGCCCTCCCACCTCCGAGCAGCACCGCACTCCGTGCCACCTCACCCGCCGCCGTGGGCGACCGCGGTTCCGCGCCTCCCACGGACGGCGGTCCGCGGCACTGCGTGCCGCACCGTGCATCCGTGCGCGGTCTACGCGCGATCCCTCCGGCCGCGGGCCCGTTCTTAGGGTTCCAACCTCACGAACTCGGCATCCCGCGCGCCGGTACGGGGCAGGAGCCCCGTAGCGCCGGCACCGGGACCGACCTCGGGAGGGCACGTGCTGCGCACCGCATCGACCGTGGACGTCGTCATCGTCGGGGCCGGCCTCGCCGGTCTCGCCGCCGCCCACCATCTGACCAGCGCGGGAGCCACGGTCACCGTGCTGGAGGCCGCACCGTACGTCGGCGGCCGGACCACCACCGATCACCTGGACGGCTTCCGGCTGGACCGCACCGGCCAACTACTCGTCACCTCGTACCCCGAACTCCGCACCACCCCCGGCCTCAGCGGCCTGGTCCTGCGTCACTTCGCTCCCGGACTGTGTCTCCACAACGGACAGCGGAACCAGCGTGTCGGTGCCCCCCGGAGCACAAGGGGCGCACTTTCGGCAGCGCGCGCCCTGTCGCGCGCCGAGCGACGCGCCGACCGTTCCACCGCCCAGGCATTGGCGGCCCGCCCGGTCTTCCCGCCGTACATCCCCGACGGATTCCTCCGCCCCCTGCTGTCCGCCCTCCTGTGCGATCCCGGACTGACCGGCTCCAGCCGCAACGCCGCCCTGGCCCTGCGCTCCTTCGCCCGCGGGCGGCTGTGTCTGCCCGCCGGCGGCGCCTCGGCCCTGCCCGAACTCCTCGCCGCCTCCCTTCCCCCCGGCACCGTACGCACCTCCGTACGCGCCGTCTCGGTCTCGACCACCAGCGTCGGCACCGCCGCCCACGGGCAATTCCCCTGCCGTGCCGCGCTCGTGGCCACCGGCGCGCGCGATGCGGCAGGACTGCTCCCGGGGCTGCGGGTCCCCGATTTCCACCCGGTGTCCATCGTGCACCACACCACTGACAGTCCCCCGGCCCGCGAGCCGGTGGTCTTCCTGCCCTCCGAAGGCCCGGTCGCGCACACCTTCGTCGCGAGCGAGGCCGACCCGTCCCGCGCCCCGGCGGGCCGCGCCCTGGTCACCACGACCGTGCTGGGCGCCCCGGCCACCCTGCCCGCCCGCGCGCTGGACAAGACGGTCCGCCCCCAACTCGACCGGATCTACGGCACCTCCACCGACGCCTGGGAGCTGCTGGCCGTCCACCACGACCCGGAGGCGGTCCCGGCCATGCCCGTACCGGACGATCCGCACCGCGCCGTCCGGCTGCTGGCCGGGCTGTACGTGTGCGGCGACCACCGGGACACCGGCACCGTCCAGGGCGCCCTGCGCTCCGGCCGCCGGGCCGCCCGCGCCGCCCTCGACGACCTGCGCCTGCCCCCGTTCCACGAACCCTGCGAACTCTCGGCGGCGGCCTGACGGGCAGACGCCTGACGCACGGACGGGCGGGCGGACGGTGGGCGGGGCCTGTGTACCGGCGCCCGCCCACCGTCCGCCCACCGGCCATCCGCCCACCGGCCATCCGCCCACCGGCCGTCGGCCCGTCACACCTTCAGCCCGTCACGCCTTCATCGCCGCCACCCGGTCGCGGTACCCCCGTACCGCCGCCGCGTCCCGGTACGGCTCCAGCCGGCGCTCGAACTCGCGGACGTACTCATGCGCCCGTACGGACCGCATCTCGGACGCCTGGAGCGCCGCCTCCGCGCCCAGCGCGCACGCCTGCTCCAGCTCGCCCAGACCCAGCCGCGCCGTCGCCAGCACCACCCGGCAGAACAGGCGGCTGCGCGCGAACCCGGCGCCGCGCAGCTGGAGCGAGCGCTCCGCGTGCTGCGCCGCCGCCCGGAACTGCTGGAGGTCGCGGTGGCAGTGCGCCAGCTCGTCGGCGAGCTGCGCCTCGTCGAAGAAGCGCGCCCAGTACGGCGTGTCGTCCCCGGGGCGCGCCGTCTCCAGCGCCCGTTCCGCCCGCGCGAGGGAGGCCGTGCACGCCCGTACCTCGGTCAGTACGCCGTGCCCGCGCGCCTCCGCCGCGTGCAGCAGCGCCTGCACGACGGGCGGCGCGTTGCTGCCGACTCCCTGCTGGGCCACCCGCGCCAGCTGGACGGCCTCCCGGCCGTGCCCCAGGTAGACGGCCTGCCGGCTCATGGTCACCAGGACGTACGCGCCGTACGCGCGGTCCCCGGCGGCCTGCGCCAGCCGCAGTGCCTGGACGAAGTACCGCTGGGCCAGGCCGTGCGCGGCGATGTCGTACGACGTCCAGCCGGCCAGCCGCGTCAGGTCGGCGGCGGCCGCGAACAGCCGCCGGCCGGCCGCCTCGCCGTACGTGCCCCGCAGCATCGGCTCGACCTCGTGCTCCAGGTAGCGCACCAGGGCCTGGCGCGCGTGCCCGCCGCCGTAGGCGTGGTCCAGCGCCCGGAACAGCTCGCCGACCGACCGGAGCGCCTTGATGTCCCCGGCGCTCACCCGGTAGGCGTGCGCCCGGTCCGAGCGCTCCGCGCGCTCGGGACGCTCCGCGCGCCCGGCCCGCTCTGCTGGGCCGGGACGCTCGTGACCGGGCCGTTCGTGGCCCGGGCGCTCATGTCCCGGACGCTCCGTCTGCCGCTGCCGGGGCACCGACACCTGCATCCGGCCCGGCGCGGGCAGCCGGCCCGCGGGCTCCGCCGCGTCACCGTGCGCGACCCGCTCGTCGGCCCGCCCGATCAGCCAGTCCCGGCTGGGCACCACCAGCCCGGCCGGGGTGAAGGCGATCTTCCGCAGCTCGGCGTGGCTGCCGGAGTCCTTGCGCCACAGGCCGCTGACGATGTCCACCGCCTCGCTCGGCGTGGCCGCGAATTCGAGCCCGGCGTACACCGGCGCGCAGGCGTCCAGGCCGAGGTCCTGGGCCGACAGCCGGCGCCCCAGTCTGCGCGTGAAGACCTCGGCGATCAGGGCGGGCGTGGTGCCTCTGGGCTGCTGCCCGCGCAGCCAGCGCGTGACCGACGTCTTGTCGTAGCGGAGGTCGAGCCCGTGCTCCAGGCCGAGCTGGTCGACCCGGCGGGCCAGCCCGGCGTTGGAGAATCCCGCCTCCGCGATGAGCGCGGCGAGCTGTCGGTTGGGCGTGCGCTGGGTGGGTCGGTCCGTCATCAGCTTTACCGGTCTCCTGCCTTCCGGGCCGAGCTGCCCGGGTTCGGCGGACCCTGACCGGCGCTGCTCCCTGCCCTCGTGGAACGGCGTGAATGTAACGGCCGCGAGCGGCTTTCTCGCCGCCTTCGCCCTGCGTTCATCCGATCGTGTGAGCAGGGCTCGTACTGTCCTCCGCGCTTGCGCAAGCCGTCTCGGCCGGGCCCCGCACGGGTGACCCCCGGAGCACCCCCCGGGGCTCCCGGAGCACCTCCGCGCGCCCGCGCACCGGCCCCCCGCCCCGGGCGCCTGCGGGCACCGTCCGCCCCCGCCGTACAGTTGGCGTGGGCGCGAAGGACTCAACAAAGTTCGAAGAGGAGCTGCCGTGACTGCGATCTCTCGGGGGGACACCCCCGCACCCGAGGGGCTGCGCTTTGTCCAGCTGGGCTTCGGCGCCCACGCCGTCGACTACGAAGAGGCGTGGCAGGAGCAGCGCAGGGTCCACGCCGCCCGGTTCGCCGACGAGATCCCGGACACCTGCCTGCTGCTGGAGCACCAGCCCGTGTACACCGCGGGCCGGCGTACGGAGGACAGCGAGCGCCCCCTCGACGGCACCCCGGTGATCGACGTCGACCGCGGCGGCAAGATCACCTGGCACGGTCCCGGCCAGCTGGTCGGCTACCCGATCCAGAAGCTCCCGCGCCCGGTCGACGTCGTCGCGCACGTACGGCGTCTCGAAGAGGCCCTGATCCGCACCTGTGCCGAGTTCGGCCTGGAGACCACCCGGGTCGAGGGCCGCAGCGGTGTCTGGGTGCTGGGCGACCCGGTCGCCGACCGCCCGTCCCTGGGCGGCCTGTCCCTCGACTTCGACCCGCGTACGGCCGACGAGGAGTTCGACCCGCGGCTGAACGGCCCGGAATACGCCCCGTCCAACGCCGGCCAGCGCCGCGAGGACCGCAAGCTGGCCGCGATCGGCATCCGCGTCGCCAAGGGCGTCACGATGCACGGCTTCTCGCTCAACGTGAACCCGGACACCACCTCGTTCGACAAGATCGTCCCCTGTGGCATCCGCGACGCCGGGGTGGCCTCGCTCGCCGACGAACTGGGCCGGGAGATCACCATCCCCGACGTCCTGCCGGTCGTCGAGAAGCACCTGCGCGACGTGCTGGAGAACGCCGAGCTGCTCCCCCGGGCGGTCTGAGCCGGCCCGTCGGCCGCCGGAACCCGCTGCGCGGCCGCCGGAAAACCGACCGCGAGGAATGCGCCCCTGTCATACGGGGTTGGCCTGCACGTAAAGACGTGCGAATTGACGGGCGTACCCTGGTGTACGCCGAAGAAACGAAGTCGTAGGGAGCCGGACGTGTCCGCTGTCGCACCCGACGGACGCAAGATGCTGCGCCTGGAGGTCCGGAACAGCCAGACCCCCATCGAGCGCAAGCCCGAGTGGATCAAGACCCGGGCGAAAATGGGCCCCGAGTACAACCACCTGCAGGGCCTGGTCAAGAAGGAAGGTCTGCACACGGTCTGCCAGGAGGCGGGCTGTCCCAACATCTACGAATGCTGGGAGGACCGCGAGGCCACCTTCCTCATCGGCGGTGACCAGTGCACCCGCCGCTGCGACTTCTGCCAGATCGACACGGGCAAGCCGCAGGAACTGGACCGTGACGAGCCCCGCCGGGTGGCCGAATCCGTCCAGACCATGGGTCTGAAGTACGCCACGATCACCGGCGTCGCGCGCGACGACCTGGAGGACGGCGGCGCCTGGCTGTACGCGGAAACCGTCCGCCAGATCCACGCCGCGATGCCCGGCACCGGCGTCGAACTGCTCATCCCCGACTTCAACGCGGTCCCCGAGCAGCTCGCCGAGGTCTTCTCCTCCCGCCCCGAGGTGCTCGCGCACAACGTCGAGACGGTGCCGCGCATCTTCAAGCGCATCCGCCCCGGCTTCCGCTACGAGCGGTCCCTCGAAGTCATCACCAAGGCCCGCGAGGCCGGCCTGGTCACCAAGTCGAACCTCATCCTGGGCATGGGCGAGGAGCGCGCGGAGATAAGCCAGGCGCTCCAGGACCTGCACGACGCGGGCTGCGAGCTGATCACCATCACGCAGTACCTGCGCCCGTCGGTGCGCCACCACCCCATCGAGCGCTGGGTCAAGCCCGCCGAGTTCGTGGAGCTGAAGGAGGAGGCCGAGGAGATCGGCTACGCCGGCGTCATGTCCGGACCGCTGGTCCGCTCCTCCTACCGCGCCGGCCGCCTGTACCAGCAGGCGATCGAGCGCCGCCAGGTCGAGGAGTCGGCCCAGGCCGTCTGAGACGGGGCCGGGCAGGACCGCCCGGCCCGCATGGGGCACCGCTGACCTCTGGGTCGGAATGTGAGTCCCGGCACATGCTGCGACGACGCGGCCCGCACCACCCCAGGCAGGGGCGGTGCGGGCCGCGTCAAGGTTTCATCGGTGTTTGACCGCCGGGTCATCAGTTGGTAACACCGATCCGTAACGATGGTTTCACACAACGCATCCACTATTCCTCCAGAAGGGGAAACCGTCATGCAGGCCGCGCCCGCTCGCGCCACCGCCGCTCTCCCCATCCCGTCGGTCACCGACGCCCTGCGCGCAGTCGAGTCCGTACTGATGCGCGGCGGCCAGCGCACAGCCCGCCGGAACGCGTGGACATCGGTGCTGGAGGACCGCCGCCGCGCCAGGGACCGGCGGGAGGCCGAGCACGTACTGGAGGCCGCGGCGACCGAGGGCCCGAACGCCACGTAAACTGCGCCCCATGGCGAGGAAGGCAAATGCAGACAGCGCTGAGGGCGCTGCGAACTCCGGGCGACTGAAGCAGATCGCCCAGACCTACAAGATGACCCGTCGGGTCGACCCCAAGGTCGGTCTTGTCGTCGCCGGCGTGGGCATCGTCGTTTTCGGCGTTCTCCTCGTCCTCGGCTTCGTGCTCGGGCACCCGGTCTACCTGGGCATCCTGGGATTCGTCCTGGCCTTCCTCGCGATGGCGATCATCTTCGGCCGGCGTGCCGAGCGGGCCGCCTTCGGACAGATGGAGGGCCAGCCCGGCGCGGCCGCTGCCGTACTGGACAACGTGGGCCGTGGCTGGACCGTCACCCCGGCGGTCGCGATGAACCGCCAGCAGGACGTCGTGCACCGCGCCGTCGGCAAGGCGGGCATCGTCCTCGTCGGCGAGGGCAATCCGAACCGCGTACGCGGCCTGCTGGCCGCCGAGAAGAAGCGGATGGCCCGCATCGTCGCGGATGCCCCGGTCCACGACTACGTGGTCGGTGACGGCGAGGGCGAGATCCCGCTGAAGAAGATCCGCACCACCCTGCTCAAGCTGCCGCGCACGCTGCCCGGCCCCCAGGTGACGGCCGTCAACGACCGGCTCCGCGCCCTGGGCGACCTGATGAGCAACATGCCGGTCCCGAAGGGCCCCATGCCGAAGGGCATGCGGATGCCGAAGGGCGGCGGCGGCAAGATGCGCTGACCGTCACTGGAACGGCCGAGGGGCCCGAGACCTTTGCGGTCTCGGGCCCCTTAGGGATTTCGGGGTGGGAGTGGGGCGGGGGCCCGGCACGACGGGACGGGGCCGTAGCGTCGCACCGGGCTCGTATCGTCGGGCCGCACCCGTACCGACGGAGCGGGGCCGCATCGCCGAACCGCGTCCGTAGCGACGCACCGGGGGCGTATCGACGCACCGCCCCAGACGCCCACAGCCGTACGCCGCGGCAGCCGCCGGGCCTCGGCTCAGATCCGTACCTGCACCGCGCGGGCCAGGCGGTCGTGGAGGCCGCGGCCGTCGCGGTCCCAGATCACCGCCGGGATGACCACGACCAGCGCGACCGTACGCAGGACGACGCGCGGCAGCGACAGCCGTCCGCCGTCCTCGGCGACGACGCGCAGGCCCAGGATCCGCTTGCCCGGCGTGAAGCCCACCGTGCCGACCGTGAGCACGCTCAGCACCGCGAAGACGGCCAGCGCCCAGTTGCTCGTCGCGTTCGCCCGGCCGTCGCTGAGCAGCCCGTACGCGACGAGCATGCACAGCGCCCAGTCGATGAAGAGGGCGGCGAAGCGCCGGCCCGGGCGCGCGATCGAGCCCGGCCCTTCCTCGGGCAGCCCGAGCCCTTGCCCGCGGTAGCCGAACTCGACGCCCATGTCCTCGGCTGCCGCGCGGGGCCCGGAGATCCACGATCCGATTGCTTGCCTGTTGTCCACCCGTCCACGGTACTGCGACCGCATACGTTCCCCCCTCCGCGGGGCGCCCCCGACAGTCACCGCACTCCGCCCCGCAGCCGCCGCGCAACGGCTCCGCCACCGGCCGCCCCGTATACCGATCCACCTCTCCCCCCACCCCCTCACGACCGCGCCCGCCCCTCGCCGACCACCCACCGACCGCCCATCGACCTCCCGCCGACCACCCGCCGACCACCTGCGGAATGATCAATTCCACTCCGGAAACAGGCCGCGCGGCGGTTAACCTCGGCGAAACAAATGGGTCATGCTTGGGAAATCCCGCCTGCCTATGGTCGGGCAAGCGCGCCACCGCACACGGCTGCGCTCCGAGTAGCAATCCCGCGTGCGCCGACCGTCGGTGACCGGGCTAGGAGGAGTTGGATGTTCCAGAACGCCGACGAGGCCAAGAAGTTCATCGCGGACGAGGACGTCAAGATGGTCGACGTCCGCTTCTGCGACCTGCCCGGTGTCATGCAGCACTTCACGGTGCCCGCGGAGGCGTTCGACCCGACCGAGGAGCTGGCCTTCGACGGCTCCTCGATCCGTGGTTTCCAGGCCATCCACGAGTCCGACATGGCCCTGCGCGCGGACCTCTCCACCGCCCGCGTGGACCCGTTCCGCCGCGACAAGACCCTCAACATCAACTTCTTCATCCACGACCCGATCACCGGCGAGCAGTACAGCCGTGACCCGCGCAACGTGGCGAAGAAGGCCGAGGCGTACCTCGCCTCCACCGGCATCGCCGACACGGCGTTCTTCGGCCCCGAGGCCGAGTTCTACGTCTTCGACTCGGTCCGCTTCGAGACCTCCGCCAACCGCTCGGTCTACGAGATCGACTCCGAGGCGGGAGCCTGGAACACCGGCTCCGAGGTGAACAACCGCGGCTACAAGGTCCGCTACAAGGGCGGCTACTTCCCGGCTCCCCCGGTCGACCACTTCGCCGACCTGCGCGCCGAGATCTCCCTGGAGCTGGACGCGGCCGGCCTGAAGGTCGAGCGCCAGCACCACGAGGTCGGCACGGCCGGCCAGGCCGAGATCAACTACAAGTTCAACACGCTGCTCGCCGCCGCCGACGACCTGATGCTCTTCAAGTACATCGTGAAGAACGTCGCCTGGCGCAACGGCAAGACCGCGACCTTCATGCCCAAGCCGATCTTCGGTGACAACGGCTCCGGCATGCACGTCCACCAGTCCCTGTGGTCCGGCGGCGAGCCCCTCTTCTACGACGAGCAGGGCTACGCGGGCCTCTCGGACACCGCCCGCTACTACATCGGCGGCATCCTCAAGCACGCCCCGTCGCTGCTCGCCTTCACCAACCCGACGGTGAACTCCTACCACCGCCTGGTCCCCGGCTTCGAGGCCCCGGTCAACCTGGTCTACTCGCAGCGCAACCGTTCCGCCGCGATGCGTATCCCGATCACCGGCTCCAACCCGAAGGCCAAGCGCGTCGAGTTCCGCGCCCCGGACCCGTCCTCCAACCCCTACCTGGCCTTCTCCGCGCTCCTCCTCGCAGGCCTGGACGGCGTCAAGAACAAGATCGAGCCCGCCGAGCCGATCGACAAGGACCTCTACGAGCTGGCCCCCGAAGAGCACGCCAACGTGGCCCAGGTCCCGACCTCCCTCCCGGCCGTCCTCGACGCCCTTGAGGCCGACAACGAGTACCTCCAGCAGGGCGGCGTCTTCACCTCCGACCTCATCGAGACCTGGATCGACTACAAGCGCACCGCCGAGATCGCCCCGATCCAGCTCCGCCCGCACCCGCACGAGTTCGAGCTGTACTTCGACATCTAAACCGCGGTACCGGGCGCCCTGAACAACGCCCCGGAACACCGGCGAATTGCCTGAGGGCCGTTATCCCGATCCGGGATAACGGCCCTCAGGCAATTCGCCGGTGCCCGCGCTCCGACCAGCACCCCCCGCTTATGCCAGGCGCGCCTACCGCACCCACTCGTCACGATGCGTTACCAATATGCGCGGAACGTGATCACGCCTGCTCCCCGGTGACGTCTGCCCTGCTGGAGCAAGGCGAGTCGTCTCATGGATTGGGAGAGGTAGTCGATGACTGTCGAGACGTGCCCGTCGGACGCCGCGGACGCGCGGAATCAAGCGCAGGAGCAGCTCAGCCTCAGTACCGCGGCGGCGCGGAACCTCGCGACCACCACCAAGTCCGAACCCCAGATGCAGGGGATCAGCTCGCGGTGGCTGCTGCGGAAGCTGCCGTGGGTGAATGTGCCCGGCGGCACCTACCGGGTGAACCGGCGGCTGTCGTTCACGGTCGGGGACGGGAAGGTGACGTTCGAGAAGAACGGGTCCGATATTCGCGTCATCCCGCAGGAGCTGGGCGAACTGCCCCTGCTGCGCGGGTTCGAGGACGAGACGGCGCTGGGCGCGCTGGCCGAGAAGTTCGCCCAGAAGGAGTTCGAGCCCGGGCAGATCATCGTGCAGGAGGGCCGGAAGGCCGATGAGGTCTTCCTGATCGTGCACGGCAAGGTGGCCAAGGTGCGGCCCGCGAAGTACGAGGGCGAAGCCGTCGTGGGCCGGCTGTCGGACGGGGACAGTTTCGGCGGCAGCGTACTGGCGGGGGCGGACGGCAAGTGGGAGTTCACCGCCCGCGCGATGACCGGGACGACGGTCCTGTCGATGCCGCACAGTGCGTACAAGGCCGTCGCCGACCAGTACGAGTCGCTGCGGTCGCACGTCGACAGGCGCAGCACCGACGGGCGGAAGCCGGCCAACAAGGCCGGGGAAGCCGCGATCGACTTCCTGTCCAGCCACGACGGCGAACCGATCCTGCCGACCACGTTCGTGGACTACGAACTCAGCCCGCGCGAGTACGAGCTGAGCGTGGCGCAGACGGTGCTGAAGGTGCACAGCCGGGTCGCCGACCTCTACAACCAGCCGATGAACCAGGTGCAGCAGCAGTTGCGGCTCACCGTCCAGGCGCTGCGCGAGCGCCAGGAGATGGAGCTGGTCAACAACCGTGACTTCGGGCTGCTCAACAACACCGAATTCAACCAGCGCATCCCGGCCCACTCCGGCCCGCCCACCCCGGACGACCTCGACGACCTGTTGAGCATGCGCCGCGGGACCAGGTACATCTTCGCCCACCCGCGCGCCATCGCGGCCTTCGGCAAGCAGTGCAACAAGCGGGGCATCTCCCCCAGCAGCGTCGAGGTCGACGGCCACCACATCCCCGCGTGGCGGGGCGTGCCGATCCTGCCGTGCGGCAAGATCCCGATCTCGGAGCACCACACCTCGTCGTTCATCGCCATGCGTACCGGCGAGGACAACGAAGGCGTCATCGGCCTCTACCAGACCGGCCTGCCCGACGAGATCGAGCCGGGGCTCAACGTGCGGTTCATGGGAATCGACGAGAAGGCGATCATCTCCTACCTCGTCAGCACCTACTACTCCGCCGCCGCCCTGGTGCCGGACGCGATCGGGATTCTCGAAAACGTCGAGGTGCGATCGGGTGACTGAGCTCCCGGTCGGGCGAGGAGAGGAGGGCTGAGGCGGTGTCGTTGCTGTCCCGGGTGCTCGCCGGACCCGTCACCCCCGAGGTGGCGGGCCTGGTGAGCGCCCCGCTGACCGACCCGGCAGGGCCCGGGGACCGGAGTCTGCCCACCCCGCCGACGGAGACCAGGGAGGTGAGGGAGGCAAGAGAGGCGAAGGAGCCGACGGAGGCGAGGGAGTCGGCAGAGGCCATGGCTTCGGCGGGGCCGGCCGTGCCGCCCGCGCCCCCGGCGCCGTGGCTCCCCGGCGGCCCGACCGGCATCGGCACGGCGGCGGCCAGGGCCCTCCTCCCGCCGCCCGCATGCGACGACCGGCCTGGCCCCGGTCCCGCGGCCCGCCCCCGCCCCGGTACCCCGGTTCCGGGCCTGCACTGCCCGCCCGCGGTGCCGGCCGATCCGGCCAAGGTCGCCGAGGTGGACCGGCGGCTCGAAGCCTGGGCCCATGAGCTGGCCCTGTTCCCCCCCGAGTGGGCGGGGGACTTCGCCGGGTTCCAGGTCGGCCGTGCGGTCGTCCTGCAACACCCGGGCGCCTTCAACCTGGAGCGCCTCGTCGTCGCGGGCAAACTGCTCGTCGCGGAGAACGTCGTCGACGACTGCTACTGCGAGGACTACGGCGGCTCCCCCATCGGCCTGGGCGGTCGGCTCGTCATCGCGCAGAGCGCCCTGGACCCCCTGCACACCGCGGACCACTACCAGCGGCAGTGGATCGGGGGGCTGGGGGCGGACGCTCCGCTGCGCTCCTACGCCGGTGCGATGCACGACTTCCGCGAGATCGCCACGTTCAGCCAGGCCACGCGGTTCCTCCACGACATGGCGCGCCTGCACATGGGGTATCTCGCCGAGGGGGCCTGGGCGCAGACCCACACCACCCCGCCGGTGTGGCAGTACCTGGTGATGCGGCAGTTCAACAACTTCCGCCCCTGCCTGTCCATCGTGGACTGCGTCGACGGTTACGAGCTGCCCGAGCAGCTCTACTCCCGCCCCGACGTCCAGCGCGTCACCGCGCTGGCCTGCAACGCCACCACCCTCGTCAACGACCTGTACTCCTTCACCAAGGAGATGGCCACCGACGAGCAGCATCTGAACCTCCCCGTGGTGATCGCCGCCGAGGAGTGCCGGGGCCTGAAGGACGCCTATCTGAAGAGCGTCGACATCCACAACGAGATCATGCACGCCTTCGAGGACGAAGCCGCCGTCCTGGCCGCCGGGAACCCGCTGCTGGCCCGCTACACCACCGGTCTGGCCGCCTGGGTCTCGGGCAACCACGAATGGCACTACACCAACACCTACCGGTACTCCCTGCCCAACTACTGGTGAGAGAGAAGGCACTTGGCATGACCGTCACCACGCGTCGCAGCAGCACGGCCGCAGCCCCGGTGGTCAGCGACTATCAGCAGTCGGTCGCCGACTACTGGAACCACGAGAAGAACCCCGTCAACCTCCGCCTGGGCGAGGTCGACGGCTTCTACCACCACCACTACGGCATCGGCGACGTCGACTGGTCCGTCCTGGAGGGCCCCGAGGACACCCGGGACGTACGTACCATCGCCGAACTGCACCGTCTGGAGTGCGCACAGGCCGAACTCCTCGCCGACCACCTCGGTGCCGTGGCCCCCGAGGACCGCCTGCTGGACTCGGGCTGCGGCCGGGGCGGCGGGAGCCTGGTCGCCCACGAGCGGTTCGGCTGCCGGGTGGACGGGATCTCCATCTCCGAGACGCAGGTGGCCTTCGCCGCCAGGCAGGCCGAGAAGCGCGGTGTGGACGGCAAGGTGCGCTTCCACCTCAGGAACATGCTCGACACCGGCTTCGAGTCCGGCTCGTTCCGCGGCGTCTGGAACAACGAGTCCACGATGTACGTCGATCTGTCGCTGCTGTTCGGCGAGTACGCCCGTCTCCTCGCGCGCGGCGGCCGGTACGTCACCATCACCGGCTGTTACAACGACACCTACGGGCTGCCCTCCCGCGAGGTCTCGACCATCAACGCCCACTACATCTGCGACATCCACCCGCGCTCCGCCTATTTCAGGGAGATGGCGAACCACCGGCTCGTGCCGGTCAGCGTGGTGGACCTCACCGCGGCGACCATTCCGTACTGGGAGCTGCGCGCCAAGTCGTCTTTGGCCACCGGTATCGAGGACACATTTCTGACCGCGTACAAGAACGGCAGCTTCCAGTACCTGCTGATCGCCGCCGACCGGATCTGATCACCCGCGGGCCAGGTCAGCCGCGTTGCCGGCCCGGTCCTGCGACGAAACGACTCCCTCGTTACCGCCGCGAGGCGCTAATCATCCGTACGTGCGGCTGTCAAGAGGGTGGATACGCGGTGGGCGTGCTGGGTAGTGCTGGGCCGCTGGGGGCGCGGCGCCGGGGGAGCGCCCCCGGCGAACAGGGTGAGACGGACGACGAGAGGTCAGGTCGTGGTGGCGCAGCCGTTTGAGTTGCCGGGGTTCTATCTGCCGTATCCCGCTCGGATCAATCCGTATCTGGAACAGGCTCGGGGGCACGCGAAGGAGTGGGCCCGGGGGATGGGGATGCTGGAGGGTTCGGGGATCTGGGAGGAGGAGGATCTCGATGCGCATGATTACGCGTTGCTGTGCGCGTACACCCACCCGGACTGCTCGGCGGATGTGCTGTCGCTGGTGACGGACTGGTATGTGTGGGTGTTCTTCTTCGACGACCATTTCCTGGAGGCGTTCAAACGGACGCAGGACCGGGCGGGCGGAAAGGCGTATCTGGACCGGCTGCCGTCGTTCATGCCGATGGATCCGGATACCCCGGTGCCGGAGCCGGCCAATCCGGTGGAGGCGGGCCTGGCGGATCTGTGGGCGCGGACGGTGCCTTCGATGTCGAAGGCGTGGCGGGCCCGGTTCCGGGAGAGTACCGAGCATCTGCTGAACGAGTCGTTGTGGGAATTGTCCAACATCAACGCGGGGCGGTTGCCCAACCCCGTCGAATACATCGAGATGCGGCGGAAGGTCGGTGGGGCGCCCTGGTCGGCGGGGCTGGTGGAATGCGCCGCGGGGGCCGAGGTGCCGGCGGCGGTGGCCGGGGCGCGGCCGTTGCGGGTGCTGCGGGACGCGTTCGCGGATGCGGTGCATCTGCGGAACGACCTGTTCTCGTATCAGCGGGAGACCGAGGAGGAGGGGGAACTCAGCAATGGAGTGCTGGTGCTGGAGAACTTCCTCGGGTGCTCGACCCAGGAGGCCGCGGACGCCGTCAACGATCTGATCACCTCGCGGGTGCAGCAGTTCGAGAACACGGTGCTGACGGAGCTTCCGGTGCTGTTCGCCGAGAAGGGGATGGGTCCGCGGGAATGCGCGGACGTGCTGGCTTATGCCAAGGGGCTGCAGGACTGGCAGGCGGGCGGGCACGAGTGGCACATGCGGTCGAGCCGGTACATGAACGGGGGCGGAAAGGCCGCGGAGACGGCGGGTGGCTGGTCGCCGTTCCCGCTGGGCGGGCTGGGGACGTCCGGGGCGGATGTGCGCAGGGCGGTGGCGGTCACCGGGGCGAAGCGGGTGCGGAACTTCACGCATGTGCCGTTCCGGAAAGTGGGGCCCTCGCAGCTGCCGGATTTCTCCATGCCGTTCGCGACGACGCTGAGTCCGCATCTGGACGGTGCGCGGGTGAACACGGTGGAGTGGGCGCGGCGAATGGGGCTGCTGCGGCCACAGGCGGGAGTGCCGCTTTCCGGTATCTGGGACGAGGGAAAGCTGAGGGATTACGACTTCCCGTTGTGTGCCGCCGGTCTGCATCCCGATGCGACACCGGAGGAACTGGACCTGGGGTCGCAGTGGCTGACCTGGGGGACGTACGGGGACGATTACTACCCCGCGGTGTTCGGCGCGGTACGGGATGTGGCCGGGGCGAAGGCGTGCACTGCGCGGCTCTCGGCGTTGATGCCGGTGGAGGACCGCGCGGCCGTGCCGGAACCGGCGAACGCGATGGAACGCGGGCTGGCGGATCTGTGGGCCCGTACGACGGAATCGATGGACACGGCGGCGCGGCGGACGTTCCGGGACAGTGTCGAGGTGATGACGGCCGGCTGGATCTGGGAGCTGGAGAACCAGGCGCTGCATCACATTCCCGATCCGGTGGATTACATCGAGATGCGGCGGGCGACGTTCGGCTCCGACATGACGATGAGCCTGAGCCGTATCGGGCACGGGCGGCGGGTGCCGGAGGAGGTTTACCGGAGCGGGCCGATGCGTTCGCTGGAGAACGCCGCGACCGACTACGCGACGCTGATGAACGACGTGTTCTCGTACCAGAAGGAGATCGAGTACGAGGGAGAGGTGCACAACGGGGTTCTGGTGGTGCAGAACTTCTTCGACTGCGACTATCCGACGGCGCTCGCGATCGTGCACGACCTCATGACCTCCCGTATGCGGGAGTTCCAGCATGTGGCGGCGAACGAACTGCCGGTGCTGTACGACGACTTCGCTTTGCCGGACGAGGCACGGGCGCTGCTGGACGGATATGTGAAGGAACTGGAGAACTGGATGGCCGGAATTCTCACCTGGCACCGAGGGTGCCGCCGGTATCGCGAGGAGGATCTGCGGCGGCACAAGGGGGAGAGGGGCGGTAGCGGCGGGGCAGCTGCCGTTGCGCCCGGGTCCGGGGCGGCCGGGCCCGGTGAGTGGAGTAGCCGGCCTACCGGGCTGGGGACTTCGGCTGCCCAGGTGGCTGTCTACTTGTAGCGGACGGCTCTGGTGCAGCGGTAGAGGGGCGCCCGCCGGGTCAAGGGGTTCGCGCCGTCGACGGGCACGACGTGCGGCCCCTCCCGGGTCAGGGCCGGGAGGGGCCGCCGGGGCCGGTCGGCCGCGCTCAGAGGCGGCGGAGGCCCGGTAGGTCAGGTGATGTGATCAGGGTCGGTTGGAGTCGTCGCTCGTGTTCGCGCGCAGTCGGCGGCGCGGCGCCTGCCGGTTCAGCGGGCGTTCTCAATGATCAGGGAGCGGACCAGGCGGCAGGTCGTGTTGGAGGGCGGGTGCACTCCGATACGGGCCGCGGTGGTGCGGATGGTGCGGTTACGGGCCCGCTCCGGGGTGTAGACACCACCGTCGAGCAGGGCTATCGCCAGGCGCATGGCTTTCAGGCGGCGGTTGTGGGCTTCGTACCACTCACGCGGGAGTCCGGCGGGCAGCGGCTTCTTGACCATCGGGGTGTGGCGGACCACCCGGCGCGCGGCGGCCTTCCCATAGGTGGTCCTCTTCGCAACGGCGGTGTTCTTGGACGGTGCGGCTACGGCCATCGGCAACCTCCTGGGTCGGCACGGAGACAGTCCTGGACTGCTCCCTTTCTGCCTCCAATTTTAGTGCCGACCACTGACAAAGCCCCCTGGTCAGGGAGTACTTCGGGGGTGGCCCGAGCGGTGGTGCGGGAGTCGGCGTCAGCTCGTTCCCGGGGCGCCGGTGCCGCTCGGGGCGGGGGTGCCGGAATCGTCCGGAGCGGCAGTGCGGGAGCCCTCCGGAGCGGGGGTACGGGAGCCTCCCGGAGCGGGGGTACGGAAGCCCTCCGGGCCGGTGGCCGGGAGGGCGATGCCGTTGCTGGAGCAGCGCACCGTCCACGGCTCGCCCCCGCTCCCCGGCTCGTACATGCGCACATCGACCTCGGTGGCCGGGCGCCCGCCCGGGATGGCGGCGTTGGCCGCGGTGCACGCGATCTGGTGGACGGCCGCCGCCTCCATCCGGGACACCGGCACGGGCAGGTGGACGCTCACCGCGCCGTTCGCGGGTACGGCGGTCAGCCGGCCCGGCATCGGTGGCACCACACTGACCAGCCCGCGCGCCCGCTCCGCCTCGGTCGGCCCCTTGACCAGCAGGTCCAGGGCTTCCTGCGGTCCGACCGGGCCGTCGGCCGGGCGGGCGGCCGCGTGGATGCCGAGGGGCGAGACGAAGAAGATGCGGGCGGTGTACGTGGCGGTACCCGGCTGCCGGATGCCCTGCGCGGGAGCGCCGGCCTGGACGTAGCCGGTGGAGCTGATGCCGCAGCCGGTGAGGAGGAGGGCCAGGAAGAGGAGCAAGGCGGAAAGGGCGGCTGTGTACAGGAGGGGCGTCGTGGAAGGGGCGGTCCGCGCCGCTCGGATGGGGCTCCTCATGGGCGGCCGTCCTCGGTCTCGGTCTCGGGTGCAGGAGCGGTGACATCCGGCCCATCGCCGCCCGGCCCGTACTCCCCGCCCGGCCTGCCCGGTCGGTTCTCCCCGCCCGGCCTGCCCGGCCCGTCCTGCTCCCCCGGCTCCTCCCCGTCCAACGGGTCCACCGGCACCTCCACCGTGAACACCGCTCCCCCGCCCGGCGCGTTGGCCGCGCGCAGGGTGCCCCCGTGCAGCCGTACGTTCTCCATCGCGATGGCCAGGCCCAGGCCGCTGCCGCTGGAGCGGGCGCGGGCGGCGTCGGCTTTGTAGAAGCGGTCGAAGACGTGCGGGAGGGCTTGCGGGTCGATGCCGGGGCCCTGGTCGGCCACGTCGATACAGAGCCGTCCCGACGTTGCGTACGCGGTCAGCCGTACCGGTGTACCGCCGTGCCGCAGTGCGTTGCCGACCAGATTGGCCACCACCACGTCGATGCGGCGCGGGTCGAAGCGGGCCCGCAGGCCCTCGGGGAGGACGGTCTCGACCTGGTCCTGCCAGCCGCGCAGCTGGAGCGTCTTGCGGAGCGCCATGGCGACATCGATCTCGTCGAGATGCAGATCGGCGGCGCCCGCGTCAAAGCGCGAGACCTCTATCAGGTCCTCCACCATGCGGGCGAGTTTGGTGGTCTCGTCGCTGATCAGACGTACGGCGTCGGCGGTGTCGGGGTCCAGCCGGGCGGCGTCCTCGTCGAGGACTTCGGTCACGGCGGACATGGCCGCCAGCGGAGTGCGCAGCTCGTGCGAGACATCGGCGGCGAAGCGCCGGGCGTTGGCCTCCATGCGGCGCAGTTCGGCGTCGTCCTTCTCCAGGGCGCGGGCCATTTCGTTGAAGGTGACGGTCAGCTCGGCGAGTTCGTCGCGGCCGGTCACCGGGGACCGGGTGTCCAGCTCGCCGGAGGTGATGCGTTCGGCCGCTTCCCGCAGGCGGCGGACCGGCCGCAGCACGCGGCGGGCGGCGAACAGCGCGGGTACGACGGCCAGCGCGAGCGCGGGCAGTGCGCCCGCCTGGGCGGCGGTGACCAGGGCGTCGATGTCGGTCTTCTCGTCGGCGAGGCTGAACTCGGCGTAGACGACGAGCCCGGAGGGCTTGCCCTTCCCGGGAGCGGGGGAAGGCGTAGCGGACCCGGCCGGCCCAGAGGCCCCCGAATCCCCTGAAGCCCCTGAAGCCCCTGAAGCCCCCGCGTCGGTGTAGTCCACCGGCACGCCGATCGCCAGCCAGGGCCGCCCCCCGCGGTCGACGCGCTGGAAGACCGGCGCGTGATGGGCGCGCACCGACGCGCGCAGGCCGTCCGTGACCGCGTCGCGGTCGTCGCGCCACGGCTGCGGGACGACCGGGCCGTCCTCGTACTGCGCGTACGTGTGCCAGTTGCGGGAGCCGCCCGCGCGATCGAGCTGGACGACGAGGTTCTGCAGGTCCTCGCGCCGGGGCGGGAAGGGCAGGTCGGGCCCCAGGGATTCCATCTGGGCCCGCAGGTCGTGCACGGCCGTGTTCTGGGTGCGGGCCAGTATCGCGGTACGGGCCTGCCGGAAGGTGAGCGCCGCGGTGATCAGCGCGCTGAGCGCGGAGACGATGAGGAAGCCGACGACGAGGCGGGTGCGCAGTCCGCGCAGCCGGGTGTACGCGGCGGCCAGCCGCTCCCGGCCCCGCGTCGGCGCGGTCCCTCCCGGGGACGTGCGGGTGCTCACAAGGGTCCGAACCGGTAGCCGAACCCCCGTACCGTCTGTACGTACACGGGTGCGCGCGAGTCGTCCTCGATCTTGGCGCGGAGCCGCATGACGCACGCGTCCACCAGCCGTACGTCCCCGTAGAAGCTGTGCTCCCAGACCTGTTCGAGGAGCTGCTGGCGGCTGAAGACCTGACCCGGCGAGTCGGACAGGAACAGCAGCAGCTTCAGCTCGCTGGGGGCCAGCACGACTTCCCTGCCGTTCTTGGCGACCAGCAGCGCCGAACGGTCGACGGTCAGCGCCCCGTACGTCTGCGAGGAGGAGGCGGTGGCACCGGGCGGCCCGGGCTCCCGCGCGCCGGCCCCGGCCCCGTCCCCTTCCCCCGGCAGCGCCACCCGCCGCAGCACCGCCCGCATCCGCGCCTGGAGCACTTCGCCGCTGGCGGGCTTGACCACGTAGTCGTCCGCGCCGGCCTCCAGCCCCACGACCATGTCGATGTCGTCGCCGCGCGCGGACAGGATGATGATCGGGATCTGCTGTTTCTCACGGATGCGGCGGCACACCTCCAGGCCGCTCATGCCGGGCAGCATCAGGTCCAGCAGCACCAGCTCCGGACGGAAGCGGTCCAGCGCGAGGAGGCCGGTCTCCCCGCTGGCGGCCGCCTCGACCTCGTGCCCGCGGCGGCGGAGCGCGAGGTGGACGCCCTTGCGTACGGCGGGGTCGTCCTCGATCAGCAGCACACGGGTCATGGGGCGGGGCTCTCCGAAGCGGGCCGGGCGGACGCTCGTCGAAAGCGTACGGCGAGGAAGGGGTCCGACCATGGTGCGCGGCGCTCATGACGCCGTGTCTCGCATTGTGTGAGGAATTGATGACGGTCGCGGCCCACCCGGCCCGGTGAGCCCCTACACCCCCGTACCCCTTGAGCCCCTATGCCCCGTACCCCTTACCCCCGCCCCGCCATCTCCCCCTTGAGCCGCTTCTTGTCCGGCTTGCCGACCGAGGTGAGCGGGATGCCGTCCACCAGGTGCACGGCCCGCGGCGCGTACATCGCGCCCTTGTGCGCCACGACGAAGTCGATGATTCCCGCGGGGTCGGCCGTGCGCCCCGGCGCGGGGACGACGGCGCAGTGCACCTCCTCGACCTCGTCCGCGGTGCGTACGCCGAAGACCGCGCACTGCGCGATGTCCGGGTGGGTGTGCAGCAGGTCCTCCAGCTCGCCCGGATAGACATGGCCGCCCACCACGATGATCATCTCCTTGACCCGGTCCATCAGGTAGAGATAGCCGTCCGCGTCCCGGTAACCGACGTCGCCGGTGCGCACCCAGCCGTCGCGGATCACTTGAGCGGTCAGCTCGGGCTGCTTCCAGTAGCCGGTCATCACGCCCCCGGAGCGGACGTACACCTCGCCGCTGGCGTCCGGCGGCAGGCGGCGGTCGTGCTCGTCGCGGATCTCGATGTCCACGCCGGGTGCGGGACGGCCGACGGTGATCTGCCCGCCCCGCCCGGTGATGGCGTGCTCCGCCGGATTCACCTCGGTGAGCAGCAAGGTCTCGGACTGCCCGTACAGGCCGTAGAGGACCGGCCCGAAGACGTCCAGGGCCTGCCGCAGCCGGGAGGGGGACGCCGGGCAGCCGCCGTAGCTGATGCGGGTGAGGCTGCTGAGGTCGGTGGTGGGGAGATCGGGGTGATCGAGGAGTTCGTAGAGGAGGGGCGGCAGCAGCCATACGTGGGTGATGCGCTCGCGGGCGATCGCGGCGAGGACCGCGCCGGGCTCGAAGCGGTCCTGGAGGACGACGCTGCCGCCCGCGGCCAGCGTCATGTCGGCGATCGTTCCGGCGAGGTGGGTGAGCGAGGTGCAGGCGAGCAGGCGGGGCGGGTCGCCGGCCCCTTCGAAGGAGTGGGCCAGCAACGCCGCGTACGGGCCGTGTGCCGTCCGGATGCCCTTGGGGACGCCGGTGGTGCCGCCCGTGTAGCGGATGCACCAGTCCTCGTCGGCGCGGGCCGCGCTCTCGACCGTACGGCCCGACGGGCGGGCGGCGGCCAGCGCGGTCAGGTCCCCGGCGTCCAGGCCCGTGCCGCCGGGGCCCAGCGTCAGGACGTCCGGCCCGGGTCCCTCCAGGTGGGAGAGGAGTTCCGCGGCGGGCTTGGCCGATTCCGGCCCGACGAGGAGCAGCACGGTCTCCGCGCTCTCCACGAGGCGCGCCTGGGTTTCCGGGGCCTGCCCCTCGTAGAGCAGCACGATCCGGCCGCCCAGCAGGTTGACCGCGTACCGGGCGGACAGGGCCTCCGGCCGGTTCCCGGCCAGTATCGCGACCGTACGGTCGCGCTCGATGCCGCGGTCGGCCAGCTCCGCCGCCATCCGGTGCACGCTGTCGTGGAGCTCGGCGGCGGTGACGTGCCGCCCCTCGGCCGTGGTCAGTACCGGGCGTTCGGGGCGGTCGGTCAGGTTCTGCAGGATGGTCTCGACGTAACTCGTGAACGCGGCCATGAGCTGCGCCTCCTTGTCGTACGTGATCGAGCTTCGCGGTGCGCGAAGGGCGCGATCACGACGTTAGGCGGCATCGCTGATGCCTTCCAAGACCAAAATCGGCATGTAGGCATAGCAGTTCGGACATGAGGTGGCAAGCCTTCCGAGGGGGGGACGGCCGAGAGCTCCCCGCCCCCCACACCGGAATCCGCTAACGCACCGACGTCCTTGGGTCCTTGATGCCTTCCACCAGCCGCGTGACACTCTCCGTTCCGTGCCCCTCGGAGATCTGGCGGCGTATCAGCTCCAGCACCGGAAGCAGGACATCCGCGCCGATGCCCGCTTCCCGGCTGGTGTGTACGAGGTGTGCCACGGCCGCCTCGTTGAAATCGAGGCTCTGGACGTCGGTGCGGTAGTCGCCCGAGTCGAGGAAGTCGGCCATGGCGGGCATCCCGAGGGTCATGGCGTTGAGCCACGGTACGGCGAGTTCCGTGAACTCCTTCGCGGAGACGCCCGCGGTGCCGACCAGTGCCGCGCCGTGCAGGAATCCCCCGAACATGGTGTACATGGCCGTCAGCAGACCGACGTCGTACAGCGGCGCCGTGCCCGGGTCGGTGCCGAGATGGGTGGCCGAGCCGAGCCGTTCGAGCAGGCCCAGGTGGGCGGTGAAGAGGGCCTGCGGGCCGCTGTAGAGGAGCATCGACTGCGGGCCGCCGACCAGCACGGGGACGGTCATGATGGCGCCGCTGAGGTGCGCGATGCCGTGCTCGTCCGCCCAGGCCGCGGTGGCGCGGGCGTCCGCCGGGGAGACGGTGGTCAGGTTGATCACCGTACGGCCGGCGAGCCGGTCCGCGAGCGGGGTGAGCACGTCGCTTACGGACCGGTGGTCCATGAGGCAGACGACGGTGACCGGGGAGGCCACGACCGCCTCGGCGGCGGTGGCGGCGAGGGTGGCACCGGCCGCCACGAGGGCGTCGGCGCGGCCCGGGGTGCGGTTCCAGACGGTGGTCGGGTGGCCGCCCGCCAGGAAGGCGGCGGCCAGGGCGCGGCCCATGGCGCCGAGGCCGAGGACGGTGACCGGGGTGGGCTCTGCGCTGAGAGCGTTGGATGTCACGGACAACTCCGGAAAAGCGGTGAGGACAGGCAGGGACAGGTGCGGCGCGCCGGGGAAAATCCTCGCGCCCCGCCCGCCGGGCCGCAATTACCTACTTGAAAGTGGGGTACTTACCCGGAGGTGAGTGAGGAGGCCCGGCGACCGCTCGCAACGCCGTCCGGGAATCCGCCCGCAGTCGCCCGCTCTACCCGCCGCACCATGGGCCTCCATACCTTTGGCCAATCGTTTTCCACCGTTACGGTGACGCTATGGGCGGCCCCGCCGAATAACGTGGGCAGCTCTTTTGTCCATTTCCGCACCGCCACCTTGCCGTAGCACCGCGGAATGGAGCTGCCCAAAGGAGAATGCCGTTCCCGCTTCCTGCATCACCCCGCCCCCTCGAACGACGCCTCCGCCGCCGCCAGCACCTCCGTCACCCGCAGCCCGAACCGCGCGTCGCACGCGTGCCCCTCACCGCTGCGCACGGAGGCGAGCAGGGCGTCCACGGCGCGTTCGTAGGCGACTTCCGGGCCGTCCTGGCGGCGTGGCAGCGACGTGGCGCCCGAGGTCCCGTACAGCGTGACGGACACGCCGGAGGCCGCCCGCGGCGCGGTCAGGCTGACCGTCGCGGAACTCGCGGCACCGCCCGCGTGCCGCAGCGTGAGCAGCACCGTGTCGCCGGGGCCGCGGGTGGCCGTGACGCGCTCGGCGTCCCCGAGGACGGGCAGCAGCAGGGACAGTGCGTGCGGGCCGACGTCCCAGAGGGCGCCCTTTTCGCGGCGCCAGGGCGAGGCCGCGTACGGGCTGTCGCTGTCCGCCGCGAAGACCGAGCCGAGCCAGTCGGCGTGCGCGGTGAACCAGCCGCCGGCCGCGGCGGCCCGGTCGGTCCACTCCCCCTCGGCGATGCCGAAGCGCGCGGTGAAGAACACGATCGAGGCGACGCCCGCCCGCTCGGCCGCCTCGGCCACCGCCCGCGCCTCCGCGACGGTGGTGGCGACCGGCTTGTCCAGGAGGAGGTGGCGGCCGGCCCCGGCGGCCCGTACGGCGAGGTCCGCCTGGACGGACGGCGGCAGCGCGATGGCGAGGGCGTCGGTGTCGGCGAACAGGTCCTCCGGGGTCGCGTACGGGCGGGTGCCGTGGCTCTCGGCCAGCGCCGCGGCGGCTTCCGGGCGGCGCCCCCACACGCCCGTGAAGGCGACGTTGGGGTGGGCGGCGAGGGCGGGGGCGTGCACGTGCCGGGCCCAGGGGCCGGTGCCGAGGAGTCCGATGCGCAAGGTCGTCGTCATGTCCGCCAGTGTGCCCGCGTGCCTGCTCGCGCGCGGGCGCCGCGCGCGCTGTGGCGCGAACGGCACGGGTCCGCAAGGTCCGGCGGTGCCCGTTCTCGGTGCGGAAGTTCCGCGCGGTGAAGGCGTCCCGATTTCCGGGACCGTCTCGTGCTGTTGTCGGGGCCTTTCGGGACGGATGACGTAGCAGAGGGCCATCCACAAGAATTCGCCGCATCTTGCGTTGTCCACCCCCGGGGACCGGCAGTACAAGGAAGAGGACTCCTTCCAGGAGGACTCCCACAGTGCACCGCGAGAACCGAGAGGCCCGGTGACAAGCAATGCCGATCGAGTTCCACACCGCCGTCTCGAACGAGCCGGAAGAACAGCAGGTCGTATTCACTGCAGAGGAGTTGGCGGTTCAGGCGCCGTCCGAGGGGCCGCAGGGCGACGCGGCCAGGGCGACCGCGGACGGCCTGGAGAACGTGCGCGGCTACACCCGTCCCGAGGGCACGCCGGAACAGCTGTGGCAGCCGCCGACCGCCGCGCTGCCGGACATCGGCGAGGCGTCCTTCGGCCCGCCCCCGGTCGCCGCCGAGACCGTGCACGGTCCGGACGACCGGGTCCAGATCACCGACACGTCCGTCTACCCGTGGCGGGTGCACTGCTCGCTGCTGATCACCGCGGCGGACAACTCCCGCTGGATCGGCACCGGCTGGTTCATCGGCCCGCACACCCTGGCCACCGCCGGGCACGTCGTCTACATCAAGAACAGCGGCGTCGCCGGTCGCGACGGCTGGGTCAAGAGCATCAACGTGATGCCGGGCCGCAACGGCAACACCCTCCCGTACGGCGTCGTGACCAGCACCAGCTTCCGTACGGTCAACGGCTGGGCCAACAACGGCGACGAGAACTACGACTACGGCGCGATCATCCTGCCCAACAACCTGGGCAACACGACAGGCTGGTTCGGCTTCGGCGTGTGGTCCGACGCCGACCTGCTCAAGACGGTCGGCAACATCTCCGGCTACCCGGGCGACAAGCCGGCCGGCACCCAGTGGTACGACGCGCGCGGCGTCGCCTCCGTCGGCCCGCGCAAGGTGTACTACGACATCGACACGGCGGGCGGCCAGAGCGGCAGCTCCGTCTACCACTTCTACAACGGCGGCCGGTACGGCATCGCGATCCACGCGTACGGCGGTGCGGTCACCAACTCCGGCACCCGGATCACCACGCCGGTGTACAACAACTACGTGGCGTGGAAGGCGTGACCGCAGGGCACGAGTGACGCGACCGTACGGCATCAGCGAACGCAACGAAAGGTCCCGGTATGGCGGTGATCTCCGGAGTCGTGGTGGACGCGGACGGCCGGGCCGTCCCGGACGCCCGGGTGTACCTCGCCGCGGGCCCGGGATCCTTCCCGGACGTGGCCGCGCTCACCGACACCGAAGGCCGCTTCACCCTCTCCGCCGGCGCCGACGGCCGCTACACCGTCGAGTGCCGGTCGGAGCGGGGCGGCGGCGTGGCGCAGACCGCCGGGACCTCGGTCACGGTGCGCGGCGGCTCGGCCGAGCCGGTGGAGATCCGGCTCGGCTGAGCGGGCCCGGTGATCCGGTCCCGGCCCATCGGTCCCGGCCAACCGGCCCCGGACCATCGGTCCCGCCCGCTGTCACACCTGGCCTCCAGGGATGATGGAGGGCATGAAAGCGCCCTCCGCCTACGCTCCCTGGCTCACCCCGCTGTACGTCGGCGCCGTCCAGCTCGGCGCGTACGCCACCGCGCGGATGCCCGCGCACGAGCGCGCCGAGCTGCTGCGCGCGCACTCCACCAATGTCCACAATCTGCGTGCGGGCCGCTGGCGGACGCTGGCGACCAGCGCCGTGTTCGTCGAGAGCCCGCTGCCCGTCCCGTACGGGCTCGCGCTGCTCGCGGCGCTCGGCACGGCCGAGGCGGCGTGGGGCACCCGGCGGGCGGCCGGGATGTTCGCCGCCGGGCACATCGGCGCCAGCGTGCTCGTGTACGGCGGGCTGCGGGCGGCCCGCGCGCTCTCCCACGAGTACGTCACCCCCGACACCGAGCGGGCCGTGGACGTGGGCGCGAGTTACGGCTTCTACGCCACGGTGGGCGCGCTCGCCGTGTCCGTACCGCACCGCGGGGTACGGGCCGCGGCCACGGCGGGACTGCTGGCGCTGGGCGCGCACCCGGTCCTGCGCCGGGAGCGGGACTTCACGGACGTGGGCCATCTGACGGCCTTGCTGCTGGGTATGGGCGCGGGCGCCGTGTTCAAGGCCCGCCGCCGGGCCCGGTCCGGGCGGCAGGACACCTGAAGGACAGAACACCGGCGGTCTGGTTGAATGGGGGCATGGCCAGCCTTACCGAAACCGCGACGGGTCGCAGCGACCTTGAGCCTTTCTGGCCGTCCCGGCAGGGGCATCACTTCGACCGCCTGTGTTGCCGCGCGCACTGAGCGCGGGCCCGCACACGCCTCTCCGACGCCTTCGCAGCGTCCCCAGCCCTGCCCGCGCGCACGACGTCCACCGACGCCCCCACTGCGCGAAAGAGCTGACCGATCATGACGAACGTCCGTACCCTTCCCGCCACTTCCGCGAAGTCCGCCGCCGCCTCCCCGCCCGCCGCCGCGCCCGGACGCCAGCGCCTGCGCGCCGTGGCGCCCGACGAACTGCCACCCGTCGCCGACCTGCTCACCTCGGGCGCTACCTGGCTCCCCGCGCCGCAGCACAGCCTGCCCGTGCTGCCGGGGCAGCCGGCCATGGTCGGCTACCTCGTCCTGGTCCCGGCGGAGTCGGTACCGGCCGCGGCGGCCCCGGCGGCCGTGCCGGGAGCGCCGGGCCCCACCGCGGACGCCGACACCCCCGCCGCGCCCACGACCGGTGACGCGACCGTACGCATCGACCCCGAGCAGCGGACCGTGCACGTCCACGGCCGCCCGCTGGACCTGACGTACCTCGAATTCGAGCTGCTCGCCCACCTCGTCGCGCACCCGCACCGGGTGCACACCCGCGACCAGCTGGTGACCACGGTGTGGGGGTACGGGCACGTCGGCGACGGACGGACGGTCGACGTCCATGTGGCCCGGCTGCGCCGCAAGTTGGGCGCGGACGTGCGGGCGTCGATCGTGACCGTACGCCGCGTCGGCTACAAGTACGTACCGAGCGCCTGACCCGGCGCGGGCGCGGCGCTCACCCGGCACGCACCCGGCGCGTACCGGACCGGCTCCCGGACGGTGCGGGAGACGGCGGCGCGGGCGAGGTCCGCCAGCGTGCGCCGGTCGTGCGCGCCGGGTTGCGGAAGCAGTGGCGGGTGCACGGTGACGCGTACGGTCAGGCCGCGCGCGCCGACCACCCGCCGCACGGAGGACAGGAACTCCTCGTCGCCGAGGAAGCCCGCGACCGTGCTGGGCATCCCCAGCTGCTCGTACGCGATGGTCACCGGCCGTACGGGGGCGCCCGCGTCCAGCGCGGCCTGGAAGGTGGCGCGGCGGAACGCGCCGTGCGCCACCGAGCACCAGGTGGTGGCCTGCGGGAACGCGGCCACCGACCGGCCGGAGCGCAGCAGGTCCGCCAACGCGGCGACGCTCGCGGGCAGTTGGCGCGGGCTGGCGCGGTCGATGAAGCGGGTGCCGGCGCGGCGGGCGAGGGTGCCGACCAGCGGCCAGTCGCCGACCTCGCGCTTGGCGAGCAGGGTCACCGGCTCGACGGCGAGCAGGGCGGGGATGTCCAGCCAGGAGATGTGGTTGGCGACGACG
>NZ_JOCQ01000012.1 GCF_000720725.1 Streptomyces rimosus subsp. rimosus | reverse complement strand
ACCAGCCACCACCCGCCCCCCGAGCCGAGGCCACCACCATGCCGACCGAGAACCCGTACCAATCCCTCCCGCCGCGCTCCTTCTGGCGCACCGCCGTGGCCGAGCCGGACCCGGCGGACATCGGCGGGCTGTGGACTCCGAAGTTCACCATCGGCCAGGACGACGTGGTCCTGACCGCGGGCTCCTGCTTCGCCCGCCACATCGGCCGCGCCCTGCTCGAACGCGGCATGAACTGGCGGGACGCCGAACCGTCCCCGCCGGGGCTGACCGAGGAGGAGCGCCGGGCCCGCCACTACGGCGTGTTCTCGTTCCGTACCGGCAACATCTACACCGCCGCGATGCTGCGGCAGTGGCTGTCCTGGGCACACGGCGAGACCACGCCGCCCGAAGAGGTGTGGACCGAGGACGGCCGCTGGTACGACCCGTTCCGCCCGGCCGTCGATCCGGAGGGGCACCCCTCGGCGGACGCGGTGCGGGCCGCCCGCGAAGCCACCTTGGCGGCGGTGCGCGGCGCCGTCGCGGAGGCGGACTGCTTCGTGTTCACGCTGGGGCTGACCGAGGCATGGGTGGACCGCCACGACGGCACCGTGCAGCCGGTCTGCCCCGGCACGGTGCGCGGCACCTTCGACGACGGCCGGTACGCGTTCCACAACTTCACCTTCGACGAGGTCCGCCGCGACCTGTCGCACGCCATCGCGCTGGCCCGCACCGTCAACCCGGGGCTGCGCGTCCTGCTCACCGTCTCGCCGGTCCCGCTGACCGCCACCGCCACCGGCGGCCACGCCCTGACCGCGACCACGTACTCGAAGTCCGTACTGCGCGCCGTGGCCGGGCAGCTGGCCCAGGAACACGCGGACGTCGACTACTTCCCCGCGTACGAGATCGTCACCGGCTTCCCGTTCCGGGCCGGGTTCTTCGAGCCGAACCTGCGCACCGTCACGCCGGAGGGCGTCGCCTTCGTCATGCGCCAGTTCTTCGACGCGCTCGCGCAGGCACCGGCCGCGCCGCGGCCCGCCGCCCCCGCCCAGCCCGCACCGACCGGAGAGGACTTCTGGTGTGACGACGCCGTACTCGACTACTACAACCGGGGCTGAGACGGACGCGGACGCGTCGGCGCCCGCCTCCCCCGCCCGGTTCCTGCTGCTCGGCGACTCGCACGCCGGGCCCGTGGGGCGGGCGGCGAAGGCGGCCGGCATCCCGTTCAGCGGCGGCCCGATCGGTGCCGGTCGCGACTTCAACGCGGAGTTCTTCGACCTGAGCGGCACCGACGTGGTCTTCCGCAAGGCCGAGGCGGACGCGTACTACCGCCGGTTCCTGGACGAGCTGGGCATCGCCGGGCTCGGGGAGCTGACCGCCCCGCTGGTGTGCACCTTCGGCTTCAGCGCCCACTTCATCGCCACGACCGAGAACTGGCGGATCTACCGGGTGCGCGGCGGCGGCTTCGCCCCGGGCTTCCTGGAGAGTCCCCTCTTCGACGACCTGGTACGCGCCACGGTCCGCGACGCGCTCGCCTTCTACGGCCACGCCCGCGGCCTGGGCCTGCGCGTACTGGCGGTGATGCCGCCGCAGCGCGTACCGGGCCTGTCGGACCCGGCCGTCTTCCGGGCGGCGCAGGAAGCCGTGCGCCGCGCGGTCACCGAACTCGGCGTCGAGGCCGTGGACCTGCGCGAGCGCGTCACCGACGGGACGGGCCTCCAGCGGCCCGAACTCTGCGAACCCAACGACGTGATCCACGGCAACCTGGCCTTCGGCCGGCTCATCCTGGCCGACCTGCTGGCCCGGGGCCTGTGACCGCCCGTTCCCCCCGAACCCACCCGGTATCCCCCTATACCCCGTACCACCCCAGGAGGGGCGCAATGGAGCAGTACGCACTGGACGCCATCGAACGCGTCACGACCCGCGAGCCCGAGGTCTACGACACGATCACGGTCGACCCGATCACCCCGCTGACCGGCGCCGAGATCACCGGCCTCGACCTGACGAAGGAGCTGACGCCCGGCCAGGTGGACGAGCTGCGGCGCGCCTTCCTCGCCCACCACGTCCTGGTCTTCCGCGACCAGGAGCTGACCCCCGAGGACCACAAGCGGCTGGCGGCCCACTTCGGCGAGCTGCACCCGGTGGCGGCCCCGGCCGAGGGTTCCGACCCGTACGTCCTGGAGCTGAGCACCACCAAGGAGTCGCGCGCCGTGGCCGGCAACGGCTGGCACGCCGACGGCACCGCCGACGCCGAGCCCTCGCTCGGCTCGATGCTGCACATCATCCGCCCGCCGGAGGGCGGCAGCGGCGGCGACACCCTCTTCGCCAACATGCACCTGGCGTACGAGCTGCTGTCCCCGGCCATGCAGACGTTCCTGGACGGCCTGACCGCCGTCCACGACGGCATCCTCCCCTGGCAGGGCCAGACCCCGCCGGCCGACTACGTCGTGCCCGTCAACGAGCACCCCGTCGTGGCCCGCCACCCCGACACCGGCCGCAAGCTGCTGTTCGTCAACGGCGCCTACACCTCGCACATCCCGCAGCTGACCCGCGGCGAGAGCAGGGCGGTGCTCGACATGCTCTTCGACCACATCGCCCGCACGCCGCTGCTGAACTGCCGGGTGCGCTGGTCCCCCAACACGCTGGTCTTCTGGGACAACCGCTGCCTTCAGCACCACGCGACGTGGGACTACTACCCGCAGACGCGCTACGGCCGGCGGGTCGCGATCAAGGGGCACCGGCCGCAGGCGTGACGTGCGCGGTTACCGCGCATCCGGGCGTGACGCGCGCGGTCACCGCGCCTTCGGGTGTGACGCGCGCGGCCACCGCCCCGGGCCGTGGGAGCCTGGGGCGCGGCCGGGCGGGAGAACCGTTACGGCGCAGAATGCGGCTGCTTCCTACGGCTCAGGAGGCGGCGGCCGCCGCCCTCTCCAGGCTCTCCGCCAGCCCGTCGGCGAGCCGCCCGTACGCCGTACGGCACCGCTCGTCCTCCTGGCCGTCGGCCGCCTCCCGGTTGGCCTCGGCCAGCGCGTAGGCGTGGACGTACGCGCCCGGATACGCCTCGGCGTAGGCCCGCGCGTCCCCGTCCGCGTACGCCGCCGCCACCGCCCGGGAATTCGCCAGGGCATGGGCATCGGCGAACGACCGTGCATTGGCACCGGTGTTGAGCTTCGCGTAATACGCGGCGAACTCCTCGGTCTTCTCCTCGCCGTAATCATTGGCCGCCGCATAAGCACGGGCATTGGCCGCCGCCGTGGCGAAGGCGTCCGCATAGGCATAAGCGAGCCGGTAAACCTCCCGCAGCGCCGGCTCCAGCGCCGCGGCCCACTCGCTTTCCGTGCCCGGCTCCCCTGCCGCGGCCCGCTCGTGCAAGGCGCGTACGGTTTCCAGCTCCGCGCCGCTGCCGCCCCGCCGCGCGCTCGCCGCCACCAGCATCGGCAGCGCCGTCCGCAGGTGCCAGTCGTGCACCACGCCGAACGGAATCCGCCCTTCCAGGCGCTCCACCTGCTCGTACACCCGGCGCGCCCAGTCCCTTGCCGCCTCGACGGGCTGCCCGTCGAACAGTGCCGCGGCCACCGGCACGAACCACGCCGGCGCGGTCACCCCACCCGCGCCCGGCGCGCCGCCTCCGCCCGCACCGGGCCCGCCGGCTTCCAACTGCGCGAGAAAACACGAAAACGCCTCGGTGGCGACCGGGGACGAGCTCATCAGCCTCTCCTCATGGGTTCGCAGGGGCCTTTACCGTATCCCGGCGTACGGTCGGCGCATATTTCCCGGGACCGTCACAACCCAGCTACAAACACCGGCGGCCACCGGCGGACACGGCCGACGCAATTCCCGGCCATGCAATGCTGAGACATTGGCAGTTCATGGTACGGACGGGAGAGTACGGAAGCGTGGGGGCAGTGATACGACGGGGCCTGACCGGTGTGTGGGACCGCTTCGCGGCGTCCGACCCGGGGCTGCTGCGGCTGATGGCGGGACTGCGGACGGTGGCGGCCATCGCGCTCACCCTGGTCGTCCTGGCCGTCCTCGGCACCGATGTCACCCACCTGGTCGCGGGTGCCATGACGGCGATGGTCGCCACCTTCGCGATCAAGGAGAAGCAGGTGCGCGGCCAGGCGGTCACCCTGGCGCTCGGCCTGCCCGTGGCACTCGCCGCGGTCTCCCTCGGCGCGCTGCTGCACAGCCAGGTCATCGCCGGCGACATCTTCTTCGTGGCACTCATCTTCGGCGCCGTCTACTGCCGCCGGTTCGGCGACCGCGGCACCGCCCTGGGCCTGATCGGCTTCCAGACCTACTTCGTGTCCCTGTTCGTCGGCGTCACCGCGTCCGCCCTGCCCCTGCTGGCCCTGACCCTGGCCATCGCCTTCGCGTGCAGCGCCGTCATCCGCTTCACCGTCGTACCGGAGACACCGCAGCGTATCCTGCAGTGGCTGCGCGGCGCCTTCCGCGCCCGGGTCGCCCAGCTGGTGGCCACCCACATCGAACTGCTCGACGCCCGCCCCGACCAGCTGGACAAGGTCCTCGACGACCTGCGGCGGCACACCGCCCGGCTGCACGAGTCGGCCCTGATGATCCAGGGCCGCCTGGAGGACGGCACCCGCGATCCGGCCACCGCCTCGCTGCTCCAGCGCCGCATCGCCGACGCCGAGATCGCCACCGAGCGGCTGGGCGTCCTGCTGCTCAACGCGCGCACCGCCGAACGCGCCGACACCCTCACCCTGCACCTGCCCCAGGCGCCGCTGCCCACCGCGAAGAACGAGATGCCGGCCGAGGACGCCGCGACCGTCACCCTGCGCCGCGACCTCAACGCCCTGCACCTCCTCGTGTCCCGCGGGGCGTCCGACCAGTCCGGCACGGCGGTCGCCCACGTACGCAACCGGCTGCTCGGCTACCGCGACGAGGACAACCTCCCCCGCGCCTCGATCGCCGTCCAGGACGTCTTCCGCGGCATCGGCGAGACCGCCCGCGCCGTCCTGGGCCTGCGGCTCGCGCTGGACGGCCCCCAGGACGAATCCGACGACACCCCCGCCACGACCCGCTCCCGCGAGGAGTTCGACGCCGAGGACGTCGCGCTCGCCGGCGCCGAGGAGCCCGCGTCGGACGACCGCACGGGCCTGCGGCGCCCCACCACGCGGGCCGCCTTCCAGATCGCGGTGGGCTCCACCCTCGCCATCATCGGCGGCGAGTTCCTCTCCGCCCAGCGGTGGTACTGGGCCGTGCTGACCTGCTGGGTCGTCTTCCTCAACACCGCCTCCACCGGCGAGATCATCATCAAGGGCTACCGCCGCCTGGTCGGTACGGTCCTCGGCGTCGTCGCCGGTGTCGCGCTCGCGGGCCTGGTCGGCAACCACACGTGGACGGCGTTCGCGCTGATCCTTCTCTTCGTCTTCGCGATGTTCTTCACGGCGCCGCTCTCCTACGCCCTGATGTCCTTCTTCGTCACGGCGATGCTCGGCCTGCTCTACACCCTCCTGAACACCTACAGCCTCGACGTCCTCATCCTGCGCATCGAGGAAACCGCCCTCGGCGCCGCCTGCGGCATCATCGCCGCCGTCCTCGTCCTGCCGGTCCACACCGACCGCCGCACCGACGACCTCCTCGGCACGGTCCTGACCAAACTCGACGAGGTCGTCGCCGCCTCCGTCGACCAGCTCAGCGGCGGCCCCGCCACCGACCTGCTGGCCCTCTCCCGCGACCTGGACACCGCCCTGGACGACCTACGCGCCTCCACCCACCCCCTGACCCACCCGATCAGCCCGCTCCGCGTACGCCGCCAGACCGTCCGCTACCTCGTGGCTCTCCTGGAAACCAGCGCCTACCACGCCCGCTCCCTCGCAGCCACCGCCGAACTCCTCCCCTACAGCAAAACCATCGCCGCCGACCCCCGCCTGGAACGCGTGGGCCACCGCATAGCCCACAACATCGAGACCATCACGGCGCATGTACGGGGCGAGAGGACGGACGCAAAGGTCTCCTCCGGCGCGACGATCATCTCTCTGCTGGAGTCCGACGGCTCCGGGGCACCGCATCCGAGCACGGTCACCTATCGGGTGCTTCGGCATTTGCAGCGGTTGGATGAGGGGGTTTCGGGGTTGGCCCGGCCGTTGGGGGTGGGGGTTGAGGGGCGGACGAAGCCGAAGGGCAAGAACACCGACCGCCGCGGCACGAAGTCGGCGGCAATCTGAAGTCGGGCGGAGGTCATCGGGGCTGGAAACTCCCTGACTTGCGACCGTCCTCACCACCCAGCCCGCTGAGGATCGCCTCCCCGGTCTCCCGCGCTGTCAGATACGGCCTGGCGTCGTGTGCCTTGGCTCCGTTGTGCACCAGGCAGTCCTCGACCTGCCCGCCGAACGCCGGCCCCAGGTTCTTCACCAGGGCGACGGCGTCACCGCGGTCGGCGATGTTGTGCCAGCTACGCACACACGCCGGCCAGTACGCCCTGCCGTCCACCGGGGCGGGCCGGAGCCGGTCGAAAACGATGTTCCGTACCGCGAGCGGAGAGCCCAAGGTCACGAAGGTGATGTCACGCCGCTCAGAGTGGGCGCACAGCCACTCGTATCCCACGACGGACCCGAGCGAGTGGGCCACGATCACCCGGGTCCGGTCCGTCACCGCCGCGGTCATCCGGCCCTGCACTTGCCCGCGCACCGCCGGATCCGTGAGGTAGCGCCGCACCTGCCGGGCGCTGAGGATCAACAGTCGCTCGCTCAGCCCGGCGAAGAAGGACGAGTGGCTGAGAGCATTCAAGGCGCGCTGAACAATGTAGGGGGTGCGCAGCCGCGTACGGTCGGCGGGCCCGTCGACTCCCGACTCCTGCCGGGCGGCCTGTTCCCACCACGCCAGCAGGACCTTCTGCTCGACGTCGTCGGTCACGTCGGAGGCATCCAGGTCCGGCAGACCGACGCCGCGGTGCCCAGCGGGGCGGAAGAGGTCCCCGTAGAACGCCATGGTCACCTCTTCGCGGCCCACCGAGGCACCGTGGAGGGCAAGGCCGTCGGCAAGGCTCGGATACCAGCTCTCGGCCAGCGTGTGTCCTCCGCTCACCTGCTGGCCTATCCCGTGCACCAGGACGATGCGACTCATGCCCGCTCCCCCGTCCGGCCGTCCTCCGCGATGCGGAAGGACAAGGCAACCAGGCCCAGGTCCGTGGCGAAACAGACCTGCCCGTTGTCGGTCATGGCCAGGTCGTTGACTCTGTCTCCCAGGTCGGCCTCGGCGAAGCAGATCGAGGTGTCCAGGTCCCAGACCCTCACAAGGCCGTAGTTGTCGGCCACGATAACGGTGGGGCGCTCGTGGAACGTGGACAGCCGTACGGTGCTGAGCTCGGCCGGGGAACGGTCGACGCCGAGTGGTAACCGGTGCCCGGTGGCGAGTTCCCACATCCGCACCTCCCCGTCTCCCGCACCGGTCAGGACGACGTCGCGCCCGTCGACCCGGCCGAAGTCCACGGCGCACGCCCCCGACGGATGATCGTCGACGGGCCTTCCGAACGGTTTGCCCGTACGGAGGTCCCACAGGCGGACCGTGCCATCGGCCGAAGCGCTGGCGGCGAGTTCGTGCCCGGAGAGCGTGGCGGTGCGCATGTCCATCACACGCGCGTTGTGACCGCTCATGGGGGCGAATACGGGTGCCTTGGTCTTCAGATCCCACACCTGTATGGACCGATCGTCGGCAGCAGCCACGAGCAATGTGCGGTCGGCGAGCGGGTGGATCCGCGCGAGGTCCCAGCGTCCCGGCTGCTCCCACAGAAGTTCACGTTTGCTCACATCCCAGATCTGCATGGCTGTGTAACCGCACCTGACCATAAGACATTCACCCGCTACGCCGGTGGTCGCCATGGACGCAACGATGCGTCCGGAGGTGATGTGCGGAGCCGTGGCACGGCCGTCCTCCAAAGCATGCACACGCACCGTCCCGTCGCCGGCGCCCGTGACGACAGTGTGTCCGCGGGATGTCCGCACGATGGACACCGCGTCCAGCGCCACCTCCCCTCCGCACAGCGGCTCGTCCACAGGCTGCATGGTGGTCAGGTCCCATACCCGCACCTCACGCCAGAAGGCGATGATTCCCACCGGCCTCCCCCCGACCCGGCCGAAGACGAGTCCGGCAGGCCTCCGGTGGGAGCCGAGCGTCACGTGACCGGCGAGCGGTGCCCCCAGCGCTCTGCCGGATTCCGGTTCCCAGATCCGGACCGTGTCGTCGTGACTCATGGTGGTTACGACGTCGCGCGCACCGATGCGCACCAGCACAGCCGACCACACGGTACTCACATGACCTGCGAAAGGTTTTCCGACCGGGATGCCCGAACCAATGTCGAGCAGTTGGACGGTGTTCCCTTCGTGTGTGGATATCACCACCGGACGGGCTTCCAGAAAGGCAACACCGATGATTCGCGCCGTACGTTTCCAGTCTTCGACGCTGAGGTGGAGCCGTAACGTCGATGTCAGTTCCCCGCCGTTGCCTGTGACCCCCCACACGTAGGCATGATCGAGAGACGTAGCGACGGCGATCTCGATCCCGCGGCCACACTCCCGTACGGCCAAATGAGCCACGGAGCCGATGTGCCCGCTGATCGGTCGGGACAGCGACCGGTGCGTCACCACGTCCCAGACGCGCAAGGTACCGTCGCCGCTGCCGCTGACCAGGACGGTCCGGCCCGCAAGGGTGGCCAGGGCGAGACAGCTCACGCTGTTGGTGTGCCCTTCGAGCGGCGAGCCCAGCGGTACACCCCGTAAGCCGTCCCACAGCCGTATCGTGCTGTCGGACCCGCCCGTCACGGCAAGCATCCGACCGTTCAGTGGCCCCAGAGCCACCGCGTCCACCGTACCCGCGTGACCTTCCATCGGTCTGCCCACCTGGTCCCGGGTGCGCAGGTCCCACACCCGGGCCGTACCATCTTCGCTCCCGGTCATCACCAATGGCCGATCACACTGTTCGGCGAAGGCGAGCGCAATCACCTGGCGCGTGTGACTGCCTGCTGGCTGATCCGCCGTCAGGTCCCAGATACGAGCCGTACGGTCCGTGCCCACCGTCACCGCCATCGGGCCATCAGGGCGGTCGGCCAGGGCACTGGCCGTGATTTGCCCGACATGCCCGCGCAGGGGATGGGCGAGCTGGCGGAGAGAGCGCAGGTTCCAAAGCTTGGCCTCGTCCTTGCCACTGGTAAGCGCCACCGGGCAGCCGTTGAGCGTACCAGCCGCGACCGAGGTGACACCACCGCGCACGAAGTCCACATGAGCCGCCACGGGCTCCCCGATCTGCCGACGTTTTGCCAGGTCCCACAGCGAGATCATTCCGCTGTCGTCGCCGATCAGTGCCACCGCACGCCCGTCTCGCCGCCCCATCGCCACGGCAGTGATCCCATCGGTGTGACCGGCGAGCCAGGCGCCGTCGGGCTCCGGCTCGGCACCGTTCAGCAGACCCGTCAGGTCCCAGACGTAGGCCCGCTTGTCCGCGCCTCCTGTCAGGGCGACGGGACGGCCGTCGATCTCACCGAGCGCGGCGGAGTGGACGGTGCGCTTGTGCGCGGTCAGGTTCCGTCCCAATTGACGTCTGGTCGTCAGGTCCCACAGGCGCGCGGTCCCGTCCGCACTCGCCGTGAGAGCGACCGGAAGCCCGTCGATGTCACCGACCGCGATGTGTCTGACAGTGTTGGTGTGGCCCGTAAGCCCATCTCCGTATTTCTGCCCCGCTGACAGGTCCCAGACCTGCACAGTGCCGTCCACGCCTCCGGTCAGGGCGACCGTGTAGTCGCCGATGTCGCCGATCGCGACCGCGCTGACGCCGATGCCGACGGCGAGTGGTTCGCCGATCTGCTGTTGCGTCGTCAGGTCCCACACGCGAGCAGTCCGATCGGTGCTGCGACCTCCGGTCACCGCGATGGGGCGCTCGTCGAGCGCTCCGACGGCCACGCAGTCGATCCACGACGTGTGGCCGTTGAGCAGTCGGTGCGTCCCGCTGGCCGACCACCACGCCCACCGCGCGGACCAGGGCAGTGACACACCAAGGCCGTCGATACGGTCGGCGAGTCCGTCCGCCCCGCAGCGCCGCGCCGAGAGCTGGAGGTCGGCTGCGCGATGGCTCAGGGCACGGTCGGGCACCAACCGGTGGGCGATCTGCTCGTAAGAGCTGCGAATGCGCCGGGGGCCGTCCGAAGCCTCGTCCACCGTGACGGATGCCAGGGCGCGGAGCAGCGCCAGCGACTCACTGGCGAGCAAGAAGCCGGGGTCCTTGATCAGCGAGATGAGTCTTCCGGCGGCCTCCGCGTGGGTGGCCAGATGCTGCCGTACATACGGCGGAGCCGCGAACCAGTCCAGCGAGGCCTCATCGGGCGAGCGGGGCACCGTAGCGGTCAGGGCGTCAACGACGGCCCGCTGGATTTCCTCCGGGGGCCGGTCGGCGGTTCTCCTCAAATGCTCGGCCAACGCCTTGTGGTACAGCCGGTAAGCCGAGCGCCGGTCGTCGTCCGTGACTTCCGCGATGTACGCCTCGGCCACGTCGAGCACCCAGGCGATGTCCTCCTCCGTGCAGGTCACCCCCGATATGACGGAGGTGAGCGTGGTCCAGATACGCCCTCGGGGCAGCCCTTTCCCCTCGGAGAAGGCCAGCGACAGCAGCATCCGTCGGACCCGCGGCTCGTCCGGGCCGAAGCGGGCGAGGTAGTCGTCGAAGGCCTCCCCGATTTCGCTGGGCAGTTCGTCGGCCCAGCCCGGTTTCGACACGTCCACCGGGACACTGTCCGAGCGCAGGGTCCGGGCGGTGGTCCGCGCGTAGAGGTAGACTCCGGCGGCCCGGCTCGCCACCTCCCGGGCGACGGTACGGGCCAGCTCCTGCCGCTCCCGGTACGGTGTCGGCACCCCGGGTTCCTCGGCCGCCAGCAGCACCCTCGTCACATAGCCGGTGACGTCGCACTCGTCGGCCCGGTAGGCGGAGTCGTCCAGGTCGAGCGCCGTAAAAGTGGGGCCGAGGCTGGTGACCAGCTCGTGGCGGGTACCCACGAGCAGCCGTACACCAGGAATCTCCGACATTGGGCGCAGCAGTTCCCGGCTGATCCTGCGCGGTTCGCCGTGACCGCCCGCGTCCGCGGCGGTGTCCGAGCCGGCTTCGTCCACGGCGTCGACCACGATGACGACCGGCGCCCCCTGTCGGCCCCGCCGGGTGAGTTCCTGGAGCAGGGCCGCCGTACCGCCGGGTTCCGTCCCCAGTGCCTGGGCGATCCTCTCGACGACCTCTTCCAGACGCTTGTGCCGCGCGTGTACGGCAGCCGTCACGCACCCTTCGGGCACCATCGTCGCCAGGGCGATGCCCGAGAGTTCCAGCCGGTCGCGGTAGACGCTGTCGGAGAGCGCGACCACCCTGCCCAGCACTGCGGACTTACCGCACCCGGGGCTCCCCGTGACGACCCGCCCGTGTCCGTCTCCGTCAACTCCGGAGAGCCATTGGACGAGTTCCGAGAGCACGCGCACTCGGCCGCTGAAATACAGCCCCTGCTCCGACTCGAACTCGACGCCTCGCGAGCGCGGGCCGAAGTGCTCCGTCAGATCCCAGCTCGCCACCCGGCGCTGAATCTCCAGATCCGTACCGACCGGGGGCAGGTCCTCGCAGAAACCACGGTTCGGGAGGAACGGCGCCAGCCCGGTGACCATGCCGCCGGCCAGCTCCGCCCGCTGCCCCTGTCCATCGGCTTCGAAGCGCTCGTTGACCGCCTTCAGCAACTCGGTGAGATCCAGGTACTGCTGCCGCTGCCCCGTACGCTCTGTGGTGGTGTCCACAGCGGCCCTCAATGCCGTCACGAACCGCCCGTCCTCGGCGACATCCTTTCGACGGGCGGACGCCAGGAACCACAGCCCGGTCGACGTGTCACCACCACTCTGCTGGTGGGCAAGGGTGTGCAGCACGACCCCCGCGCCATCCGCCGCTCCGGCTCCGCCCGCACAGGTGTCCAGGACGACCAAGAGCTGGCGGAGCCGCCCGTGGCAGAGAATGCGCACCACATCCTCGGTGGCCAGCGCCGTCGCGGCCAGATCGTCCTCACGGGAGTCCCAGCACAGCAAATAGTGGCGCCCCCGGTCCTCCACCACCCCGTGACCGGCGAAGTACAGCACGACGACGTCGTCCGCCTTCAGCTCGCAGTCCCTGGACCAGTGACTCAGCTTCCGGCGGATCTGTTCAGCACCGTCGTACTCCCCCAGCCCGACGAGCACGCGTCGGTACCCGAACTCCTGTAGTAGCTCTTCCATCGCCGCGATGTCCGCGGCCACACCGGGGAGTTGATCCTCCTCGGCCAAGTGGCAGTAACGCCCACTCCCCAATCCGACGAAAAACCGCCGCCCCACGTCTGCCCCACCGCCGTCCCCTCCGCACTACACAGTCATCCGGCCAACCCCGCTGGCGCGGCTACGGGCCGAACGTGGACATCAGTGTCGCCTCTGGTTCCGGTGCACGGACAGAGGTCCGAGTGACGATCTCACCATTTCCTTCACGCACGCCGGCCACCGCTGAGCGGATGCCTCAGCCGAGAAAGCTCAACCGCACCTGGCGGTTGGGGTTGTCGCCGTTGGTGTCCACCAGGCAGACGGACTGCCACGTCCCCAGCGCCAGCTCTCCGCCCACGACGGGAAGCGTGGCATGCGGCGGTACCAGTGCGGGCAGCACGTGGTCGCGGCCGTGGCCCGGACTTCCGTGCTTGTGGCGCCAGCGGTCGTCTGCCGGGAGGAGGTCCTGCAAGGCGGCCAGCAAATCGTCGTCGCTGCCCGCGCCCGTCTCGATCAACGCGACGCCCATAGTTGCGTGGGGCACAAAAACGTTGAGCAGTCCGTCCCGGCCGTGGGCGACTTCGCGCAGGAATGCCGCGCACTCCCGGGTCAGGTCGTGGACCACTTCCCGTGAGCCGGTCCAGACGTCGATCTCTCGTGTCGTGAAATCAGCAGTCATGTCTTGATCCTCTCAGAGACGGTCTTCGGAACCTGCTACGACGGCGGGCCAGTCCGCGCCCTGACCCGTACGGCGGATCCCGCCCCGCACGCAACGCCCGCGCAACAAAGGTCCAGCAGGTGAGATGATGTTTGACTCGCCTTCAGGCACGCCGCTACGTTCAGCGACATGTCTACGTCAGCCCGGCTCACCACGCGCGGTCACATCGACCTGCTGCGGGTGGCGTCCGCCGCGTGTCGCTGAGGTTTTTGAGGTTGTCGGCGCTGTCTGCTCGCTGACGCCTTTTCGTCGCGTTCACTGGTGATCGGCTTCTCTGCGTATTCACCTGTTCCCGTTCTCCCTGCGCCCGTTCTGCGGCGTGTTCTCGGCGTGCCTTCTCGTTCCGTCCGTCGGGTTTCCCGTGCTGCCTGACGGCATGCGCCGGGCCCGGGGCCAGCATGTGGCGGGAGGGCCGCGCATTTTCTGACCTGGAGTTTTCGTGAGTATTCAGCAGGCTGCGGCCCTGCATGGGCCGCCCGGGCCGGAGCTCGTGTCCGTCGTGCCCGTCTCGGCCCGGCGTAAGGCCGTGCCGCGGTGGTTGCGGCGGGCCATAGTGCCGGTGGTGCTGCTCGTGCTGTGGCAGGTGCTCAGCGCGAGCGGGGCGCTGCCGGGGGACATTCTCGCCTCACCGGGGACCATCGCCCGTACGGCATGGACGCTGGTGTCCGAAGGGACGTTGCCGTCGGCGATGCTCGTGTCGCTGCAACGGGTCGCCGTCGGGCTGGCCGCGGGAGCGGTCGCCGGGGTGGCGCTGGCGCTCGCGTCCGGGCTGTCACGGCTGGGCGAGGATCTTGTCGATCCCGTGGTGCAGATGTTGCGGTCGGTGCCGTGGGTGGGCGTTATTCCGCTGTTCATTATTTGGCTGGGGATTGGTGAGGCGCCGAAGGTCGCGTTGATCGCGCTGGGGGTGGCCTTTCATCTGTATCTGAATGTGTACGCCGGGATCCGTGGTGTGGACGCGCAGTTGGTGGAGGCCGGCACCTCGCTGGGCCTCGGACGCTGGGGGCTGATCCGGCACGTCGTCCTGCCCGGTGCGCTGCCGGGTGCCATGACCGGGCTTCGCTATTCGCTCGCCACCGCCTGGCTGGCGCTCGTTTTCGGCGAGCAGGTGAACGCCGATGACGGGCTCGGGTTCTTGATGAATCAGGCCCGGGAGTTCTTCCGTACCGACGTGATCGTGGTGTGCCTCGTGGTGTACGCGGTCCTCGGGCTGCTCGCCGACTTCATCGTCCGCACTCTGGAAAGGCTGCTGCTGCAATGGCGACCGACGTTCACCGGACGGTAGAAGGCTCACAGGAAGAAGGGGAATCGGGGGCGGGCGGGGTGGCTGACGGAGGTGCTGCCGTACGGGTTCGGGGGCTGCGGCGGGCCTTCGGCGGCCGGGCTGTCATCGATGGACTGCGGCTGGATGTGGCGCCGGGGGAATTCGTGGCGCTGCTCGGGCGGAGTGGGTGCGGTAAGTCCACGCTGTTGCGGGTGCTCGCCGGGCTGGACCGGGAGATCGAGGGGCACGTACTCGTACCGGACCGCAAGGCCGTCGCCTTTCAGGCGCCTCGGCTGATGCCGTGGAAACGGGTGTGGCGGAATGTGCTGCTCGGATTGCCGGGGAGCCCTGAACGTGCGGTAGCCGACCGGGCGTTGCAGGAAGTGGGGCTGGGGCACCGGGCGGACGCGTGGCCCAAGACGCTGTCCGGCGGCGAGGCCCAGCGCGCCTCGCTGGCCCGCGCGCTCGTACGCGAACCCGACCTGCTGTTGCTGGACGAACCGTTCGGCGCGCTGGACGCGCTGACGCGCATCAAGGCGCAGCGGCTGGTGGCCGAGCTGTGGCGGGAGCGTGGCTGTGCGGTGCTGCTCGTCACGCACGACGTGGAGGAGGCCTTGTTGCTGGCCGATCGGGTGCTGGTGATGGAGGACGGCGTGATCGCGTACGAGGGGGAGATCGGCCTGCCGCGTCCGCGCGCCGTCGACGACCCCCGATTCGCCTCTCTGCGCACGCGGTTGCTGGACCGCTTGGGGGTGGAGGCGGATGAGGAGGAAGGCCATGAGGGGGAAGGCCATGAGGGGGAAGGCCATGAGGTGGAGGTTGAGGCGGCGAATGCAGGTGTGGATGTGGCGGGGGTTGGTGTTGCTTGACGGCGGTTGCCGTTGCCGTAGGCGCGCCCGCACGGCTGCCCTCACGTCCATAGCCCACAGGAACAGGAAACGGATCATCCCATGCAAGCAGCACCCCCATCCGCACCTCCACCTCCCGTACTCCGCCCCTCGCCACGCCCCTCTCCCCTGCTCTCCTTCCTCGTCCTCCCCCTCCTCCTGCTCACCGCCTGCGGCGGCGCCTCCCGGGCGGAGGGGAGCCACGGTGGCACTCGCGGCGGCACCGACGGAAAGGGGTCGGTGACGCTGAACGTCGGTGACCAGAAGGGCGGTTCGGAGTCGATATTGCGGGCGGCCGGGGAGCTGGACGACCTGCCGTACCGGATCCAGTGGTCGACCTTCACTTCCGGGCCGCCGCTGTTGGAGGCGGTCAACGCCGGGGCGGTGGACGTGGGCGGGGTCGGGAACACGCCGCCGGTCTTCGCCGCCGCGGCGAACTCGAAGATCAGGGTGGTCGCGGCGTCGCACGGCTCGTCCGCGGGGGAAACGATCCTCGTGAAGAAGGACTCGCCGTTGAAGCGGCCCGCGGAGCTGAAGGGCAAGTCGATCGCGGTGGCGCAGGGCAGTTCCGCGCACTACCAGCTCGTCGCCTCCCTGCGGAAGGCCGGACTGTCGCCGAAGGACGTGACGCTCAACTACCTCCAGCCCGCCGATGCGCTGGCCGCGTTCACCCGCGGCCGGGTGGACGCCTGGGCCGTGTGGGATCCGTACACCTCGCAGGCCCTCGACCGGAGTGACGCGCGGGTGCTGACCACCGGGGAGGGCGTCGTCAACGGGCTCAGCTTCCAGGTCGCCGCGCCCGCCGCGCTGGACGACGAGAAGAAGTCGGCGGCGCTCAAGGACTACGTGGACCGGCTGCGCCGGGCGCAGGAGTGGGTGCACCGGCATCCGGACGCCTGGGCGAAGGTGTGGGCCGAGGAGACCGGGCTGCCGCGGGACGTGGCGCTGGCCGCTGTCAGACGTACGCGGGGTACGGCGGTGACGGTCGCCCTGGACCGGCCGGCCGTCGCCTCCGAGCAGCGGATCGCCGACACCTTCGCCGAGCTCAAGCTGATCCCTGGCCGCTTCGACTTCTCGTCCTTCGTCGACACCCGGTTCAACGGCGGCCTGCCGCCTTCGAGCACGGCGCCGCGTACCTACCCGTACAGCTTTCAAGGAAAGGCCGGCTGAACACCGTGACCCTGCATCTTCATTGGTTCCTGCCGACCGGCGGCGACGGGCGCACGCTCGTCGACCGGCACGCGTACACCGACGGCGGCGTCCGGCGCGAGCGGATCACCCCGGTCAGCGGGGTGCGGGCGCCCGACATCGACTATCTGGCGCAGATCGCCAAGGCGGCCGAGCAGCTGGGCTTCGAGGCGGTCCTCACGCCGACGGGGACGTGGTGCGAGGACGCCTGGCTGACGACGACGGCGCTGACCCAGGTCACCGACCGGCTGAAGTTCCTGGTCGCGTTCCGGCCCGGGGTGATCTCACCGGTGCTGGCCGCGCAGATGGCCGCGACGTACCAGCGGATCTCCGGTGGCCGGCTGCTGCTGAACGTGGTGACCGGCGGCGATTCCATCGAGCAGCGGCGGTTCGGCGACGGGCTGGACCACGACCGGCGCTATGCCCGTACGGACGAGTTCCTGCAGGTCGTACGGGGTGTGTGGGGTGGCGCACCGTTCGACTTCCGCGGGGAGCACTATCAGGTGGAGGGCGAGTTGACCGCGCTGCCGCCGGACCCGGTCCCGGAGATCTTCTTCGGTGGCTCGTCGGCGGCGGCCGGGCCGGTCGCGGCCCGCAACGTGGACGTGTACCTCACCTGGGGCGAGCCGCCCGAGCAGGTGAAGCAGAAGATCGACTGGATCGCGGGGCTGGCCGCGCGGGAGGGCCGTACGGTCCGGTTCGGCATCCGGCTGCACACCATCTCGCGCGACTCGGCGAAGGAGGCGTGGGCCACGGCGAACCGGTTGCTGGACGACCTGGACCCGCAGACCGTGGCCGCCGCGCAGCAGGCGCTGGGCAGGAGCGAGTCGGTGGGACAGCAGCGGATGCTCGCGCTGCACGGCGGCTCACGCGACCGGCTGGAGATCGCGCCGAACCTCTGGGCCGGGGTGGGCCTCGTACGCGGCGGCGCGGGTACGGCGCTGGTCGGCAGCCATGCGGAGGTGGCCGACCGCATCGAGGAGTACCACGCGCTCGGCATCGAGCACTTCGTGCTGTCCGGCTATCCGCATCTTGAGGAGGCGTACTGGTTCGGGGAGGGCGTACGGCCTGAGCTGGCCGCGCGTGGGCTGCTGCCGGCCGGGCCCGCACCGCTGGCGGGTGTCCCGGCGGCCGACGGCCGGCCGGCTTCCGCGCCGGGCGGGGCGCCCTTGCTGGCCGCCGGGGGCCGCTGAGCGGGACCGCCCGTGGGCAGGAAGATTCCGGCCCGCCCCCTGGTTGGTAGAAGCATGAACTACACCGGGGTGCGGGAAGCCGAGGTCGTGGTGGTCGGTGCCGGGCAGGCGGGCCTGGCCGCCGCCTTCCACCTGCGGTGGGTGGGGTACGAGCCGGACCGGGACTTCGTCGTGCTGGACCACGCGCCGCGGCCGGGCGGCGCGTGGCAGTTCTCCGCTGGCCCACCCTGACGTACGGGAAGGTCCACGGCATGCACGCGCTGCCCGGCATGGAGCTGACCGGCGCCGACCCGGACCGCCCGTCCGCCGAGGTGATCGGCGCGTACTTCGACACGTACGAGCGGACCTTCGGCCTCCGGGTGCACCGTCCGGTGGACGTCCGGGCGGTACGCGACGGCCTGGACGGGCGCCTGCTGGTCGAGTCCTCGGAGGGTACGTACGCCGCTCGGGCGCTGATCAGCGCGACCGGCACCTGGGACCGTCCCTTCTGGCCGCGCTTCCCCGGCCGTACCGACTCCCCGCCGAATGCGGTGCCGTCTACGCCAGAACCTCGGCAGACGGTCAGCATCCGGCTTCTGTCGACTCTGGCAAGTAGGGCCGGCATCCGGTACACAGGCGTGAGCTGGAGCCTTCCAGTGCAAGTCCGACGACGCCCGGCGGCTGATAACACTGGGCATCCCGGCGGTGCCCCAGCTCGGTAAGGACGGCAACGTGGCGTTCACGCTCACGAGCGAGGAGTGCCACGCCTTCACCGGAACGATCTCCTCGCGTCCTACTGCAGCGGGTGAGCGGTGATCCACTTGTCGAGCTTCTGGTGCTGCATCCAGATCAGGGGGCGCGCGGCGAGCCAGCCGTTGGTGTCGGTCTTCCCCGAGGTAGTCCCGGCGTAGGTGTCCATCTGGTCGATGATCGCGTACGCCTCGCTGTAGAAGCCCTGCGGCGCCAATGGGTCCTGGTTCATGGCCTTGCGGATCTTGTGCACGTCGTCCATATAGTCTTGGAGGCGTACCGTGCAGCCGTCCGGGTCCTCGTCAGCGCCCGCCCCGTTGAGACAGCCGATGTCGTGGCTCGCCCACCACGCCGTGGTGTCCTCCCACTTCGCTTTCACCGTCTTCGCCGGAGTCGCGCTCGTCGGCGGCTTCTTCGGCTCGGCGTCGGCTTTCGCCCCGCAACCGGTCGCTCCGATGACTGCTACGGCCGCGAACACGACCCCGGCCCCGCAGTTCTACCCCACCCCTTGATCATGGCGCAGATCATGCCACGGAGCAGCCACAGCAAAGAGGGCCAGCCGCGCGGTATCTCGCGGACTGGCCCTCTTCGCGCGTCTCTGCGTACGCAGAGCTGGCCTTGAGCCTCTACTTCTTCGGGTCCTTGGTGAACGCCCCCCGAGCGGCCCGGACGAGGACAGCTACACACAGGGCGCACGCGCCCGCCGCGACGAGGGTGACGACTAGACGATTAGTTCCGATGTGGCTCAGTGGTCATAGGCGATCAGTGACCTGGTGGTGGGTGCGCCGATAGTGCGGTTGTGCCATATGGCGCAGGTCATGGCCAGGATGCGCTGGGCCACACGGACGCCGACGCCTTCGACGGTGCGGCCGCCGTGCTGTTCGAGGTTGAGCTGGCTTTGAGAGTGTCGTTGACCGACTCGATCAGCTGCCGCACCGTTTTGAGCAGGGATTCTCCCGGCCGCGGAACGCGGTTGCGGTAGGAGGGCCGCAGGAGTCGGATGCCGCGGGCCTCCAGGAAGCGGTCGAGCTCATGCGAGACGTACCCCTTGTCCGCCCGAATCAGCAGGCCGGGCCGGGCGGCGGCGAGCTCCGGCTCGGTCTCGACCAGAGCGGCCAGCACCTGCCGTTCGTCGGTCTTGGGGCCGGCCAGGGCCCAGGTCACGGGCAGGCCGGCTGGGGTGCACACCAGGTGCAGTTTCAGGCCCCAGTAGAAGCGGGAGTGAGCGTGGCAGTAGCCATAGTTCACCCAGCCGACCAGGTCGGAGCGTTTGACGGTCTGGCGTGAGCGGGCGCATTCGACGGGGGTGGGGTCCACGATCCACACCGGGTCCTGCCACAGGTCGGTGTCGGCGGCCAGGGACCGGATGGCGCGTTTGACCAGGCCCAGCGCGACCCGCAGGCGTTTGTTGTAGGCGGGCCGCTGGGGCAGATACGGAAACAGGTGGTGCAGGTGGGCGTGGGCGAAGCGCAGCCAGCGGGCCTCGCAGTGAAAACCCAGCACCGCCTGGGCCACGGCCAGTGTGACCAGTTCCGCATCGGTCAGCCGGGGCGGCCGGCCCCGCCACCGGGGCCTCTTTAAATGGTCATCGATGTGTACGTACAGTGCGGTCAAGAGGGTGTCTGGTTCGGTCGTCACAACCCGATGCTGGACACCCTCCCTGTGTCCGTGAAACCCGCAATCGGAACTACTCGTCTAGATGACCGGAAGGCGCCCGAGCCGGGTCATCCGCCATACGGTTCGCCACCGCATAGCCCGCCGGGGTCTGCACGGCGTACGTACGCCTTCGGTGAACCCGCCGAACCACGCCCGCAGCCCGCCCAGCGACCGGGTCCGCGCCAGCGTCAGGCCGGTCCACACGCCCAGGTAGACGGGGACCAGGAGGGCGGACAGGTGGCGCTTGGCCAGCCAGACCCGGTTGCGGGTCACCATCCGGAAGAAGACCGCATGCCGGGTCGGCGAGATCCGCGGATGCTGAAGCACCACCTGCGGCTCATAGACGATGCGCCAGCCGGCATCCAGCGCCCGCCACGCCAGCTCGGTCTCCTCATGGGCAAAGAAGAACTCCTCCGGCCAGCCGCCGACCTCGTCCAGCATCCGCATCGACAGGCTGTGCCCGCCGCCGAGAAAGGTGGTGACCTCCCCGCCGCGCAGCGGATCCCCCGCCCGCAGCCGCGGCACATGGCGGCGCTGGGTGTGGCCGGTCTCGTCCGCGATCCGGAAGCTGACAATGCCCAGCCGCTCATCCGCCGCATGCAGCTCCGCGATACGGGCGAAGACGTCCGCGGCGATTGCCCATGGCCAACACGGCAACGCCGATACGGGGATGGCGCACCGATGAACTCGTTCTGCCGGCCGGTGGCCGCCGATGCTAACCGGCTCCACTCCGACCCCGCTCTCACCCACTGACGGAGGACCAACGCCTTAGCTCATCCCCAGCGCGCCGAGCACCGGGCATGCCCACGGCCCCTACGGGCAACCGGAGAAGGCCAAGCTGGCGGAGTTCCTCCGGCGCTGGTCCGGCCTACACCGTCAGGCCCTGGCCGGGTTCCGCGACCGCATTCACCCCACCGCGCAGTTTCACCCATCCGCGATCATCGGCGAAGACGTGATCATCGGGCCGCACGTCCGGGTGTACGAGTTCTCCACCGTCCGCGACGGCAGTGTCCTGTGTGCGGGCGACCGGGTGGGCTTCAACTGCGAAGTCACCCGCTGCCTCCTCGGCGAACGCGCCGTCCTCGGCCGCCGCATCGGCATCAACCGCACCCTCGTCGGCGCCGACGCCCACCTGTCCGCCACGCTGACGGTCGCCGCCATCAGCTTGCGGACCAACCCGCGGCGCGAACCGTCGCTGCGCACCTCCTACCCACACACCATGACCAAGGCGTGGCAGGACGACAACGAGTGGCACACGTGGCCGCCCGAGGCCCAGTGGAAGATCGACGTACCCCCGTGGGCGACCAAGGTGATCATCGTGCTCACGTCGGACGGTGCCGTGGTCGGTGGGTTCGTCTGCTTCGAGGTGGCCGGAGGGGACCTGCCACTGCCCGGAGGCGTAGCCGCCTTGGCGCAGGCTGAGCAGGACCCGGTTGTCGCGGATCAGCAGCAGGTGGACGTCGATGATCCGGCGGTGCCGCTGGACGGTGAGGGTGAGGACATTTCTCGTGAGTCCGGTGAAGCCATCGGCTATAGCGCGGCCGCCGGGGCTGACTGACCGAGCCTTTTGCCCCCTTCGGGGGAACGGCTCAGCCGGGTTCGGTGCGCAGGAAGGCTTCGGCCTCCTCCAGGCGGTGGCGGACTTCCCTCATCACTGGGAGGGGCAGCCGCCTCAGGAAGCTGTGTACACGGTACGGGTCCCCTTGTCCCAGGCCCAGGTGCCAACGATCCGACCGGCGAGGGTGACGACGGCGCGCACTTCGCCGATCATGTTGAACACCTGGGCGTGGTGTGCGGCGTTTCGGTAGCGGTCGCGCGTGGCGAAATGGCCCTTCAAGCCGGGGTCTCCGAAGCGAGCAGCCGTACGTGGCCTGGTGGTAGGAGTGGCGCGGATGTGATCGATGTCCTCGGTCAGGGTGAGGAGTTCGCCGAGCAGCCCTTCGACGCGCACGGGCGTGATGCCCTTCCGCTACGAGATGCTGAACTCCTGGCGTTCGCTGCCGTCGAGCGGACGCTGCTCGAACTGGTCGCCCTGGGCTCCGCCCGCGGTCAGATACAGGCCGCTGAAGCGGTTGACGAGCCGCACCCGGCTGCTGCCCGCGTCCTCGACCAGCCATTCGTCGTTGGTGTTCGTCCCGGCCGCGTACTGATGCTGGATGACCTTGGCCCCGGCATCACGGGACGCACCGCGTACGACGACGTCCTTGCCGCTGCCCTGGTTGACGATCCGCACGTACCCGTCGCCCACCGGCTCGAAGGCGAAGCGCTGGTTCTGGCCGTCGTTGCTCGGCCAGCGCACGATCTCGGCGTCGTTCGCGGTACTGGCGTGCTTGACGTCGAGGACGTGGTCGCTTCCCCTGACAGCCACCTTGTGGTACCCGCTCGGCACGGACGCGGCCCTGGTCAGCTTGACGGCGTGACCACCGTCGGCGGCTGCGGGGACGCTCAAGGTGTCCCCGGCGTGGATGACCTTGCTGGTGCGGACCAGGCCGCCGGGGCCGTCGGTGGTGATCTCCGCGTGCCACTTTCCAGAGCCGAGGAAGGCCGTCGGGTACTCGATGGTGCCCGCGCCCCCTCGCTTGAGCGCGCCGACGAACCAGCGATCGCCGTTGCGCCGGGCGACGACCGCACCGGTTCGCGGATCACCCGAGACGTACTTCGTCTCGTCCCAGACGGTCGGCAGCGCACGCATCCAGCGCTGTGCCTCGGGCCGGGCCTGGTAGTCGGAGACTCTGCTGCCCGGCAGCATGATGCCGCTCTCGTACAGCACACCGAGGGCGAGTTCCGCGCCGTCGCTGTTCGGATTGGACTGCTGGAAGCTCATCGGCGAGTAGTCGGTCGAGCCGAGGGCGGCGCGGGTGTACGGGATCGCCGTGACGTGTTCCACGGTCCGCCCGGCCCCGGCTTCTTCGCCCTTGACGGCCTCGGAGGTCAGCACGTGTGGCCAGGTACGCTGTACACCGACGGGCAGGCGTGAGCCGTGCAGGTCCACCATGAGTTCATGCCTGGCCGCGTCGGCCAGAGCGGCGTCGTACCACTGGTGGCGGGCCTGGGACTCCGAGTCCATGAAGTCCATCTTCACGCCGACGACACCCCACTTGTTGAGCTTGGTGAACTCGGCTTCGCGCTGCGCGGCGGTCTCCAGATCCTTCACGTGGTACCAGAGCATGATCTTCACACCCCGCTCACGGGCGTAGGACACCAGCTCGGGTATCCAGGTCACGCCCTTCCAGCCGTCGTCCACGAGCAGGTACGGCCACCCCTGCGAGGAGGCATAGTCCACCCACTGCTTGAGCCTGGGCAGATTGCGCTGCGTATCGCCGCCACCGTCGAACCAGGGCCATGCGGCGATGCCCGGCTTGATCCATGAGGTGTCCGCGACCTTCGACGCGGGCGCCACGTCGTCGGTCAGTGTGGACTCCATGACGTCCGCGGTGCTGCCGATGGTGGCGGTGCGCCAGGGGGTTACGAACGGGCCGGACCGCTTGATCTGCTCGTCGGCGAGCCGCACGGTGAACCGGCCGTTTCCCTGAGTATGGGTGAAGTGGCCACCCGAGTAGCCGCCGTCCACGCCGGACTCGGCGAGCTGCACGCGTGAGCCGTTGGGGTTCTGCGCGAACATGCTCATGTCGTACTCGCCGGTCGGCACCCCGGCGACCGGGGAGGTCACGAAGTCCAGCTCGTGCTTGTTCTCGTAGGCAGCACGGGACAGCTGGGCGTCGGCCGGCAGCTCGAACGACGTCGCCTCGCGCAGGACCGTCGCGCCGGAGGGCAGTTCATAGCGCAGGGCCACACCCTCCGTGGACGTCCGCACGTGCACGGTCAGCCGGGCGGAGCCCTTGCCGAACACCAGCCGGGTCTCGGTTGCGGAGCGCTCCCGGACCCGCGACTTCCCGGCCGCGACCTTGTAGGTGTACGAGATGGTGCGGTCGCTGCGGCTGATGAACTCAAGGCCGGCGCTGAAGTCGGCCTCGCTGGTGACAAGGCCGATCGGCGCGGGATTGAGAGCCTGCTTGCAGTCCCAGCTCGCGCCCAGGGTGGGGGTGCCCTTGTCGTCCAGGGCCACGGTGGCGCGCACGCCGTCGCAGCCGGAATCCGGTACGCCGGGTTGGACCGACGTCCAGCTTCCGGGTGCCGCGGCGGAGGCAGGCGCCGCGACGGCCCCGCTCGTTCCTCCCGCAAGGACGGCGAGAACGGTCGCCGCGGCTTGCAGAGTGCGCCTTTGAGCCCGCAGTGGGGGCCTTCGCATCGACTTCATACGGGTTCCTTCATGCCATGGATTCGACGGGTGCCCCGCGGTCGCCTCCCGTGCGAGTACGGGACCTGGGTCGGGCGTGTGTGCGTGTCGCTCGGCGCTGGCACGCACACACGCACGGCAGCGACGGTCAGTTCGGCGAGAGCTGGCTCTTCGGCACGACCTGCTGGGGCGTATTGGGGCTGGACCAGAGCAGCTTCATGTACGCCTCGCCGGTCCGCTCGGTGTGCTCGACCTTGATGGAGTACTTCCTGCCCGCCTGGAGGTCGATGGTGCCCTTGTCCACGGACGGGCCGTGCGGCGTTGTGTGGTCGATGAGGAGCTTCCCGTCGACCCAGACCCGCACGGTGTCGTCCGATACGGTGGCGAACTGGTACTTCTCGCTGTAGCGCGGCTCGATGGTGCCGGTCCAGCGAGTGCCGAAGTGGTCCGCGGGGATGTTCTCGGCCGGCGAACCACGGAACCGCCAGGCGTAGTTGATGGTCGGGTCGGTGCGGGTGACCTTCGGGCTGCCCGACAACTGGTCGTTGTCGAAGATCTCCGCCTTGAGGCCGGTACCGTGCCCCTCGGCCGCGGGGGCGGCCGGGGTGATCGACAGCTTGATCACCGTGGCGGTCGGATTGGTGGCGTCGCCGGCGGGGGTGATGTCGTATCCGTCACCCGCCTTGGTGACCGTGACCTTCTGGTCGCTGCCGAGCACGCGCGCGCTGTCGACCTTGAACCCGGTAGTGGCCCTCAGGTGCAGCTGCTTGCCTGCCCCGGGCCACTTGTACACCGAGGCGTACAAGTCGTTGCCCGACCGGCTGACCACACCCCAGTCCGGCTGGCTGACGACACCGGGGAAGCCCGCCTTGTAGACGGCGGCACCCTGCCCCGACCGTCCGAGCCAGTCGCCCATCTCCTTGAGCGCGGCGGTGGATGGGGCGGGGACGCGTCCGAGCTTGTCGGGGCCGACGTTGAGCAGGTAATTGCCGCTGCGGCTTGAGGTGTTCAACAGGTTTCGGGTGAGTTCTGTTCCTGACTTCCAGTTGGTGTCATGGCGCGCATAGCCCCACGTACCGTTGATGGTCATGCAGCTTTCCCAGAGCTGGCCGTCCTCGGGAGCCTTGGGGATCTCCTGCTCTGGCGTCCCGTAGTCGCCGTCGGTGACCCGCCGCTTGTTGACCCGGTTGTTGATGACGAGATTCGGGTCCAGGTCGCGCAGATAGGACTCCAGTTCCTCGCCGTCGCGTGCGTGCCACCGATTGGTGGGCCTGTCCGTGTCCCACTCGCCGTCGAACCACAACAACGCCGGGTCGTAGTTGTCGATCAACTCCTTGAGCTGCCCGTACATCCGCTGCTTGTACTTCGGGAACGTGTCGGCGTTCGGGAAGTCAGGGTCGTGCCAGTCCCAGATCGAGTAGTAGAGGCCCAGCTTGATGCCCTCGGCGTCGGCGGCCTGCTTCAGCTCGGCGAGGATGTCGCGGTTCTTGTCGAAGGAGGAGTGGTCACGTAGGTTCCAGTTGTTCTGCTTGGTCGGCCACATGGCATAGCCGTCGTGGTGCTTGGCAGTGATGACGATGTACTTCTGGCCGGCGCTCTTGGCGGCCGCAACGATGGCCTTCGCGTCGAAGTCCTTCGGGTTGAAGGTCGCGGCCTGCTTCTCGTACTCGCCCTTCGGGATTGCGCACTCACGCATGATCCACTCCGCGTTCCTGCACACTGTCCCATTGGGGCGCGTGTACTCGCCTTCGAGGTTCGAGTAGGCGCCGAAGTGGATGAACATGCCGAATCTGTCAGCGCGGAACCACGACGTGCGGTCCGAGGTGAAGGGGTCGTCGATCGCGTAGTTCGTCCCCGGGCCTGGTTCGGCGGCAGCCGCCGCTCCCGCTCGCGGCGCGGCGGTCGACGCAGTCGCGGGGACGAGCGCCAGCGGGCCAGTGGCGAGCGCGACGGTCAGAGCGATCGCCCTGCCTCGTGTGGCAGTCATGGACATGTGCGGCTCCTCTGTGGTGGGAAATGCGGTTCGCAAGGGTCAGGAAACGAGACGCCATTTCTGGTTGGCGCTGCCGTGGCAGGTATTGAGGGTCAGCTTGGTGCCGTCGGCGGTGCCGCTTTGGTAGGCGTCGAGGCACTTGCCGAAGGCCTTGAGCTCCTGACTCTGTGGGTCGTACGTCCATTTCTGGGCGTTGGTGCCGTTGCACCGGTAGAGCTGCACCGGGGTACCGTCCGTCTGGCTCGCCCCCTGCACGTCCAGGCACTTGCCGAGGGCGCGGACCTCGCCACCGGCGCCGCTGAAGGTCCACTTCTGGGCGTCGGAGTTGTTGCAGGTGTGGAGGTTCAGATCGGTGCCGTCCTGGGAGTTCGCGCCGGGGACGTCCACGCACTTGTCGCTGCCGACCCCGACAATCGCCGCCGAAAGGGTGCCGGTGGCCTTGTAGACGTGACCCGCCTTGCCGTCGAAGGTGATGCGCTGCCTGTCGCGCTCGGGGGTGATGGCCTCGCCGGTCGTGGTGTCGGTGACCTTGAACGCACCGAGGAACATCGGGCTGCGTACGGCGATCTCGCCTGACGTCTTGGGGGCGAGGGTGAACTCGGCGGCCCCGCTCTTCTTCCACGAGGCGTCCACGGTGACGTTGCCCCGCGCCTTCAGACCGCTGAACGAACCGGACTTCCAGGCGTCCGGCAGCGCGGCCAGCGGGCGGATCTCACCGTTCTGGGACTGCAGCAGCATCTCGGACATGCCCGAAGTGGCACCGAAATTGCCGTCGACCTGGAAGACGGAGCTGCCGCCGTCCAGAGGATGGAAGTCGAACAGGTTGGCATGAGTAGTGGACTTGAGCAGCTCGGCGAGGATCTTGTGCGCGCGGTCGCCATCGAGCAGCCGCGCCCAGAAGTTCGTCTTCCACGCCCTGCTCCAGCCGGGGGATTCAAACCCGGTCCCGCCATCGCCGCGCGCGTTGAGCGTCACCTTGGCCGCGTCCGCGAACTTGGGGGACCCGTCCGGCGAGATCTGACTGCCCGGATGCAGGGCGTACAGGTGTGAGACATGGCGGTGCTGATCGGTCTGGCTGTCCAGGTCGGCCTTCCACTCCTGCAGTTGGCCCCAGGAGCCCACGCGCAGGCCGGGGTCGAGCTTGTCCAGAGCCGTCTTCAGGTCGCTCTGGAACGAGGAGTCGGCGTTCAGTTCCTTCGCGGCGGCGAGGGTGTCGTTCAGCAGCCCCCACACAATCTGCTGTGCCATGGAGGCACCCGAGGTGTAGTCCCCGTGCTCGGGTGAGAGGGTGGGCGCGACGACGAGCTTGCCGTCCTTCGGATCGGTACGCAGGTTCTTCAGCCAGAACTCCGCAGCGCCCTTCATGACCGGGTAGGCCCGGTCGCGCAGATACGCCGTGTCCTTGCTGAACAGGTACTGGTCGTAGAGCTGCGAGGCGACCCAGCCGTTGGCCTCGGGGAACCAGAAGGATGTCGCAGCGTTGTGCACGCCGGTAAAGCCGAATGGGTTGGTCTCGTTGTGCACGACCCAGCCCGGTGAGCCGAACATGCCCGCGGCCGACTTGGCGCCCGCGTTCCTCAGGTCCTCGACGAACTCGGTGTACGGCTCGGCGGTCTCGGCGAGGTTGGCCTGCATGGCGGGCCAGTAGTTCATCTGGACGTTGATGTTGGTGTGGTAGTCGGAGCTCCACGTCGGGGAGGTCGAGTTGTTCCACACGCCCTGGAGGTTCGCGGGCAGTGAACCGGACCGCGAGGACGCGATCAGCAGATAGCGCCCGTACTGGTAGTAGAGCGACTCCAGGGCCCGGTCCTGCGGCGATGAGCCGCCGGTGTACTCGGCCCGGAGCTTGTCGGTGGGCTTGTCGGGCATCGACTGGCCGATGTCGAGCTTCACCCGGTCGAACAGTTCCCGATGGTCGGCTGCATGGGCGCTCTTGAGGCTGTCGTAGGACTTGGCGGCCGCCGCGTCCACGGCCTTCGTCACCCTCTCGTGCGGGTCATCGCCCCGGTAACCGGGGTACTTCTGCGCGTAGTCGGTGCCCGCACTCATCACGAAGGTGGCACTGTCGGCGCCCGTGACCTTCACCTGACCGCCACTGCCGGTGACCGTGCCGCCCTGGGCTTTGACCTGGATCTGCGACTCGAAGACGAGACCGTTGTCGGCGAGCTTGCCCCGGATGGTGAGCCGCCCGCCGTTCGCGGTCACGGTGAAGTCCTTGCGCGGTGACCCGTATCCGAGCGTGAAGGAAACCTTGCCGGACTGGTTCGCCCCGAGCCGCCCGGCGATCACCTTGTCCGGGTAACTGGCGAAGTACTCCCGCTCATAGGTGGCACCAGCTGCGTCATACCGGACACCGGCGACCGCGTTCCGCGTGTCGAGTGAGCGGCGGTAGTTCGTGTAGGAGGGCTCGTCGCCTTCCATGTCGAGGTTGAGGTCGCCGAAGGTCTGATAGGCACCGAACCCTTTCCGCTCCTGACCGAGCTTGCCGGCGACCCAGTGCGGAGCGGCCTTGCCCTTGGCGTTGATCTCGTCGACGACCTCCTGGAGGGCCTTGGGGCGCGGCGAGGTCCAGTTGCCGAAGGTGTATCCCGCGGAGCCCGGCCCCCCTGTCCACAGCGTCTTCTCGTTGAACTGCAGCTTCTCGGCCCCCACTCCGCCGTACACCATGGCGCCCATGGCTCCGTTGCCGATGGGCAGCGCTTCCTTCTCCCAGTCGGCGGCCGGCTTGGAGTACCACAGGGTGTGGGGGTCGGCAGTCGCGGCTGCGGGTTTCGCCACGGGCGCGGCATGGGCCGCGACCGAGACCGGAGCGACGCAGAGCGCCGATACGACGGTGATCGAAGCGAGTCGGCGCCAGCCCCGTCTTCCTCTTCTCCTGCTCATCACGTACGGGTCCCCTCGGCTCTGGGCGGTGAGTGGCGGTGTCACCGTAGGCCGAAGGAGAGGTCGGATCAATACTTTGAACAGCCGAAGATGATTGGAGCTATTGCCCCGAAATCACAAGGAAAGCGGGAAGAGTCACTCAGAATTAGTCGGAGGACTTGCCCGTACGGAGGGTCCATCATGAGGTACGAGCGGCAACGCCCCCGGCCGTCCCGCGACTTTGCGAAGCCGTGACACGGCCAGGACCCGGGTTGGGCGCCATGGGTCGGTCAACTGCCGGGCTCCATGGCCGATTAGCACCGTCGTGAGGACGTTCGGGTCCCCGTTCCGAGACGATGTTCGGCCTCAGGGACGCACGTGTCGTATCGGCGGAAATGGTGCACCATCGGCTCGACCTCTGATCGCACACCTGATGGAGCCCAGGCAGATCGCCGGGGCCGGCGTTGTTCGCGCGGCAGGCGAACAGTCGAGGGGCGGCACGAGGCACACCGGATGGCGGGGGTTGGAAAGATGGCGTGCCTCGTGCCTGCTTGGTGGGTGCCGCTACTCTCAGCCGACGCTGATGGCGGAGATCTCTCGGGGCGGAGTCTGGGTACTCACCTGCAGCGGTGCCGATGTGCTGGCGCACACCGTGCCGTCGGCCGCGACGGAAATGGACAGCGGGTGCCCAGCGACGCTCAATCCCGAGACGCTCAGGGGCAGCAGCTTGCTGGCCGTCGGCTGGATACTCAGGCGTCCCGCGGGAACGTCCGCCTCAAGGCCGAGGAGCGCCTGCAGCACGGCCACCGAGGAGGAGGCGGCCCACGCCTGGGGCCGGCACGACGCCGGGTAGGGCGACGGTCGGGCGGAGGTCGAGCGGGCGGTGCCCGCGAACAGTTCCGGTAGACGGGAGTCGAAGGCGGGCCCTGCCGCGATCAGGTTCTCCGCGAGTCGGCGGGCGTGATCCGGGTATCCGGCACGGGCCAGTCCGTGTACGGCGATGGCTGTGTCGTGGGGCCATACGCTGCCGATGTGGTAGCCGAGGGGGTTGTAGCCGCCGTTGGCGGTCGAGTACGTGCGCAGCCCATAAGCGTCGGCCAGGTCTGGAGCGAGGAGCCGGTCGGCGATGAGTCGTTCCTCCTCGGCGTCGAGCAGGCCGGTGTTGAGGAGGTGCCCCATTCCCGAGGTGATGGCGTCGGCCGGGCGCTTGTCCGCGTCGAGCGCGATGGCTGTGTAGGGGCCATGCTCGTCGGACACCCAAAATCCGCGCCGGAACGCTTCCCGCAGTTGTGCGGCCCAGGACCGGTAGCGATCGCCGCCGGGGCGGCCGAAGGCGTCGAGGAGCGCGGCGCCGTCCATGGCCGCCTTGTGCGCGTACGCCTGCACCTCACACAGCGCGATGGGAGCGGTCGCCAGGGAGCCGTCCCGGAAGCGGACCGAGTCGCCGGAATCCTTCCAGCCCTGGTTGGCAAGGCCGGTACCGGTGGAGTCGATGTACTCCAGCAGACCGTCGCCGTCCGGATCTCCGTATTCCACAAGCCAGTTGAGGGCTGCTTCGAGGTGCGGGAGCAGTGCTTTGACGTCTTCGGACGGCATGCCCCAGCGCCACGCGTCGTGCAGCAACGAGATCCACAGCGGGGTGGCGTCGATGGTCCCGTAATACTGCGCGGGCAGTCGGCTGCCGTCGCTGAGTTCCTGCGCCTCGGCGCGCACCTCGTGCAGGATCTTGCCGGGTTGTTCCTCGGTGGCAGGCACGGCGGTCCGGCCCTGGCGGCGGGCCAGGGTGCGCAGGGTTCCCGCCGCCAGGTCGGTGCCCAGGGGCAGCAGCATGCGGGCCGCCCACAGGGAGTCGCGGCCGAACAGGGTGAGGTACCACGGGGCGCCTGCCCCGACGAAGAGGTCTTCGGGGGCCTGCGGGTCGGCGAGCAGCAGGCGGGCGAGGTCCTGTTCGGACTGAGTGATCAGGCGCGTGAAGTCACCGTCCGCGCAGCTGAGGCCCAGGTCTGCCCAGGGCCGGGCATCCTCGGTCACCGGGCGGAAAGGGGTGGGCGAGTCCGTGTCCGCCCGGCCCACGAGCTCGCACGTCCAGGTATCGCCGGGGGCGAGGGAGATGTCGAAGGCGAAGATGCCCTGAGTCCCGGACACCGAGAGGCGGGAGCGGGGCACGCCGGCGACCGTGCTGCCGGGAGTCCGGGCTGACAGCGACATCAGCGATCCACTCGAAGCCCAGGTCAGACGGTGCTCGGCAGAGTACGGCGCGACGAGTGGCGTCGTAGCACCCTCTTTGACCGCGTCCATGGCGGCGAAGTCGCCCTCGGCTGTGACACGCAGGGTGAACCGTGCGGGAAGCGGGCCGTTGTTGGTGAGGGTCAGGTTCTCGGTGAAGCACCCCGGAACGACGGTGCGCTCGCGATGCAGGGTCACCGCCGGGTCGGCAGTCTGCTGTGCCACGCCGCGGAGCACGGCGTCGTACGTGACCCGGCTGGCGGACTCGGCGGTGGCGTTCGTCGAAGCGAGGTGCACGCCGTCGACGGTGATGCGCAAGGAGCGCAGGAAGCGCCGGTCCCCGTGGTAGAAGCCGTCGACTGGCGCGGTCATGTTCCCGTCGGGCCGCGATGCCACGAAGGAGGGGGCCCAGATCGCCAGGGTGGCGTCATGGACGAACGGCTGGCCGTCAGGCTCTGAGGCATGCGCCGGGAGATCGCGCTGCTGGTCAGGTATGTGTTGAACGCTCTGGGGCTGCGGCGTGTGACGGATCTGCTGCGACATCTAGACGGACCTTTGGCCTTCTTTTTTGCCGGATGTGGTGTGTACAGTCAGGATCGCTTCAGGGATTGGATCGATCCAAGAAAGTATTGGATCGATCCAAACGGCAACGCGCTCACACCGTACCCGACCTTCCGTGTGGACCGAAATGACCAATGACAGCCCTCGAAAGACTTCCCCGGCGCGATCACGGCCCCCGACGATGGCCGACGTCGCCCGCCTCGCCCAAGTCGGCAAGCAGACGGTTTCCAACGCGCTCAACAATCCCGACCTTCTCCGGCCCGAGACGTTGGCTCGCGTGACCGCCGCCATCGAAAAGCTGGGCTACCGGCCGCACACCGCGGCCCGGTCGCTGCGCCGCCGCGAGTCGCGGACCATCGGCTACGCGCTGGAACGCAGCGTGGCCGGCCGCTCCAACGCAGTGCAGGACCGTTTTCTGCACGCGCTTGCAGCCGCGGCCGGCTACCGGCTCCTGGTCTTCTCCGCCGACTCCCCCGAGGAGGAGGTCGAACGATACGACGAGCTGCTGCGGGAGCGGGCCGTCGACGCGTTCGTCCTGGACCGCACGAGGAAGGATGACGCGCGCCACCGCTGGCTGCATGGCAAGTCCGTGCCCTTCGTCGCCTTCGGCCGGTCCTGGAGTGAACAGGACTTCGGCGACTGGGTGGACGTCGACGGCGCAGCGGGCATCGAGGCAGCGACCGAGCACCTTGCCCTTGCGGGGCACGAGCGGATCGGCCTGCTGGGCTGGCCCGCCGGCAGCGGCACCGGTGACAACCGAGTCGCCGGCTGGCAGCGTGCCATGAAACGCCACGGACTGCCGGTACGCGATCTGCGCGCGGCCGCCTCCAACTCGACCGAGACCGCCCGGCAGGCCGCGGGCACGCTCCTGGACCAGGACGTGACCGCGGTCGTGGCCGTGAGTGATGCGCTGGCTCTCGGCTGTTACGACGCGCTGCGGGAGCGCGGACTGCAGCCCGGCACCGACGTCGCGGTCACGGGTTTCGACGACTCGCCCTTCGCGGAACTCCTCGCCCCGACCCTCACCTCCGTGGAACAGCCCCTCGAACAGGTCGCCGAGGAATGTGTACGGATGCTTCTCGCGCGGATCAGCGAACCCTGGCGCCCCACCGAGCATTTGCTGCTGACGCCCCGGCTCGTCATCAGGGACAGCTCCGGCCCTTCCGGATCGGGGGTGGTGACGGACATCTGATCCAGCCGGCCGAGCACGTCTTCCCCAGAGGCGTACTCACCCTTGCACCACGGCACTCGCACTCACAGCTAGGAACGATCATGAGCCGCACCAAACTGCCCCTCGTCGCCTGCGGACTGGCGGTCTCTCTGCTGGCCACGGCCTGTTCGTCGGGATTCGGCCAGGGACCGAGCCAGGTCACCTCGGGCAAGCAAGAGATCAAGGTTCTCATCGCCACCTCCGGCAGCCCCGAGACCGCTGCGGTGAAGCGGGCCGCAGACGCGTGGGCCGAGAAGACGGGCAACTCCGTCACGGTGGACATCGCGCAGAACATCGACCAACAGCTCGGCCAGGCCTTCGCCGGCAACAACCCGCCGGACGTCTTCTACACGTCCGGGGAACAGTTCCCCACGTACGCCCAGCGGGGCTCCCTTTACGCGTACGGCGACAAGCTCAAGGACAGCAAGGCGTTCAGCCCGCTGCTGACCCGGGCCTTCACGTACGACGACAAGATGTTCTGCGCGCCCAAGGACCAGTCGACGCTGGGGCTCGCCGTCAACACCGACCTGTGGAAGAAGGCCGGGCTCACCGAGGCCGACTACCCCAGGACGTGGGACGACCTGGCCAGGGTGGCCAAGAAGCTCACCAAGGACGGTGTCACCGGCCTGACCGTCAACGCCGACTACAACCAGCTCGGAGCCTTCTTCAAGCAGTCCGGCTCGTGGCTCACCAGCCCCGATCAGAAGAAGATGACGGCCACTGACAAGGCGAACGTCAGGGCTTTGGCGTATGTGAAGGAACTCCTCACGCAGGGCGTGCTCAAGTTTCCCAAGGCCCTGGATTCCGGGTGGGGCGGCGAGGCGTTCGGCAAGGGCAAGGCCGCGATGACCATCGAGGGCAACTGGCTTGCCGGCATGATGGAGAAGGACTTCCCCGGCACTTCGTACAAGGTCGTCCCGCTTCCCGAGGGGCCCGGCGGCAAAGGCACGATGGCCTTCACCAACTGCTGGGGCATCGCCGCCAAGAGCAGGCATCAGGCCGCCGCCGTCGACCTCGTCAACCACCTGACCAGCGACAGCAGCCAGCTGACGTTTGCCAAGGTGGTCGGCGTGATGCCGTCGAAGCAGACGCTGCTCGACAAGTACAGGCGCCAGAACCCCGAGTCGGCAGCCTGGGCGGACGGAGCCTCGTACGCCCAACTGCCGGTCTCCGCACCCAGCATGCGGCAGGTGATGGCCGAGTTCAACACCTCCCTTGCCGGACTCGCGGACAAGGACCCGGCGGAGCTCCTGGCCGGCTTGCAGAAGAACGGCGCATCGGTTCTGGGCGGTAACAGGCGATGAGTACCACCACGGAACCGGAGCTGGGAGCGGGGCCCGAACCCGGCAGCGAACGTCGCCCTCCGGGTCGTCTCGACCGCCTTCGCAGGCCACGTCGCGATGGCCGCCAGGGGGTGTGGGGCTGGGTCTTCGTCAGCCCCATGGTGCTGGTCCTGGGCCTGTTCCTGGCGGTGCCGGTCATCATGGCTCTGTGGGTGAGCCTGCTGGACTGGGACGGCCAGTCGAACCCGTTCTCGGGAGCTGCTGACTTCGTCGGGCTGGACAACTATCAGGGTCTGTTCGCCGAGGACGGCCTGACCCGGACGCTCTTCATGACGTCCTTGCGGAACAACCTCTACTACGTTGTCCTGGCAGTCCCTCTCCAGACCGCGCTGGCGCTGGGCCTCGCACTGGCCGTGAACCAGCAGCGGCTCAAGGGCAAGGGGGCCTTCCGAACGGCTTTCTACTTCCCGTCCGTCACCAGCTCCATCGCCGTCTCCACGGTGTTCCTCTTCCTGTTCCAGAGCAGCGGAGCGGTCAACAGCCTGCTCAAGTGGGTGGGCGTCCAGGGTCCTAATTGGTTCACGGACGCGCGAGGACTGGTGTGGGTGGCGCTCGACTGGATCGGCCTGGTCGATCCGAGCTCTCCGCCCGCTGCACTGGCCGACCACGGCGTGCTCGGCCTGTCCTGGTGGGAGTGGCTCTCCGGCCCCTCCATCGCAATGTGCACCATCATCATGCTCGTGGTCTGGACGACGTCCGGCACCTTCATGCTGATGTTCCTGGCCGCGCTTCAGGACATTCCCGAAGCCCAGCTGGAGTCGGCCCGACTCGACGGTACCAACCGCTGGCAGACACTGCGCCACGTGATCCTTCCAGCACTGCGGCCCATTCTCTTCCTGGTGATCACGCTCGGCCTCATCGGTACCTGGCAGGTTTTCGACCAGGTGTACGTGATGAGCCAGGGACAGCCCGCGAACACGACGCTGACCCCCGCGTTCCTCTCCTACAACATGAGCTTCAAGGACGCACAGTACGGGACCGGAGCTGCGATCTCCTTCGTCCTGCTGGCGATCATCCTCGTGATGACCGGGGTGCAGCGCCTCGTGCTGCGGGAGCGCGACGGCCGGCGACGGCTGCGACCAAGGAGGGCAGCCCGATGACTGCTTCGAGTACGTCGAGTACGACGCCGCAGGCGCGTGCGACACGACGGGACCCGCGTGGAAGGCTGCGGCTCATCGGCACACTGGTCATGTCGCTGGTGGCGCTCGCCTTTCTGATGCCGTTCGTCATCCAAGTGGTGACAACTTTCAAGACCGACCCACAGGCCGCCGCGTCACCGCTCAGTCTGCTGCCGAATCCGTTCACTGTGGCCACCTACCGCCAGCTTTTCAGCGGCTCCGAGGGCGCGGCGTTTCCGACGTGGCTGGGCAACTCCCTCTTCATCTCCCTGACGGTCACTGTCGGGCGGGTCGTTCTCGACTCGCTCGCCGGCTACGCCCTGGCCCGCCTGCGCTTCCGCGGCCGTGGCCTGCTGACCGTTCTGCTCATCTCCGTGATGGCCGTTCCCGGCGTCGTCCTGATGATCCCCAAGTTTCTGGTGGTCCAGTACTTGGGCATCTACGACACCTACACGGCCATGATCGTGCCACTGCTCGTGGACGCCGTCGGCATCTTCATCATGAAGCAGTTCTTCGAGTCCGTACCGCGCGAGATCGAAGAGGCGGCCCGGATCGACGGCGCCGGCGTGCTACGCATCTACTGGTCGGTGGTCCTGCCGATGGCGAAGCCCGCGCTGCTCACGCTCACCATCCTGTCCTTCCAGGGCTCGTGGAACGAATTCACGCACTTCGTCGTCACCACGCAGTCCTCCGAACACGCCACCCTCACCACGGGCCTCGCCCAGTTCGTCTCCGGAAGCCTGGGATCGGGCACTCGATACCCGCTGAAGCTCACCGCGGCGCTGCTGGCCACCATCCCGGTCGCCATCATCTTCTTCGTCTTCCAGCGCCACTTCGTGCGCGGCGGAAACGCGGGAGCGCTCAAGGAGTAGGGGCCGCGTCGAGGCCGCTGTCACCAGTCTCTTCCCGCAACACCCATCAGTCTGTTCCCGCAATACCCATCCGCGTCGTCCTCGATGCCCCTCCCTCTTCACACCCTTCCCGGAAAGCCAGCGCACCTGCATGACCACCACTGCACCTCATGCCGTCACCACCCGGCTCTCCCTCCCCTCGACCCGCCAGGACCCGTGGTGGCGCACGGCGGTCGTCTACCAGATCTACGTCCGCAGCTTCCACGATTCCACCGGCACCGGTACCGGCGATCTCGGAGGGCTGCTCCAGCGCCTCCCCTACCTGCGCCGCCTCGGAGTCGATGCCATCTGGCTGAGCCCGTTCTACCCCTCGCCCCAGTACGACCACGGCTATGACATCGCCGACTACCACGACGTGGACCCCCGCTTCGGCGACCTGGACATGATGAGCCGCGTCATCGCCCGAGCTCACGCGCTGGGCCTGCGCGTCCTCGCCGACATCGTCCCGAACCACTGCTCCATCGAGCACCCGTGGTTCAAGGCGGCACTCGCCGGCGCCCCGGGAAGCCCTGAGCGCGCGCTGTTCCACTTCGCCGACGGCCGCGGTCCAGAGGGCGCCGAACCGCCCAACAACTGGCGCTCCATCTTCGGCGGTTCCTCATGGGCCCGCACGACTGCCGACGACGGCACCCCTGGACAGTGGTACCTGCACTCGTTCGCCCCCGAACAGGCCGACTTCAACTGGGCCGACCCGCGCGTCGGTGACTACTTCGACTCGGTCCTTCGCTTCTGGCTCGACCTGGGCGTGGACGGCTTTCGCATCGACGTCGCTCACGGCCTGCACAAGCAGCAGGGCCTGCCCGACGACCCACACGCGGCGCTCGACGAGATCACCGGGGACCCGGTCAACTCCGCTGCCTGGAACCGCCCCGAGGTCCATGACGTCTGGCGGCGCTGGCGAGCCCTCACCGACGAGTACGAGCGCCGGGACGGTCGCGCCCGTGTTCTGGTCGGCGAGATCGGCGTCCTCAATCCGCGCCAAGTGGCTCTCTACCAACGCCCGGACGAACTGCACCAGAGCTTCTTCTTCGAGTTCCTGCGCACCGAATGGGACTCCGCGGCCTTCCATGACGTCATCTGCCGCGGCCTGGAGGCCGTCACCGCCGCCGGCTCCGCCGTGAGCTGGGTCCTCAACAATCACGACATGCCACGCGCCGTGACCCGCTACGCGGGAGGCGAGCCCGGCGGCCAGCCCGGTGACACAGCCCTCGGTGAACGCCGCGCCCGCGCCGCCCTGCTCATGATGCTCGCGCTGCCCGGCTCGGTGTATCTCTACCAAGGCGAGGAGTTGGGCCTGGCCGAAGTCGTCGACCTGCCGACCTCAGCCCTGCAGGACCCGATGTACCACCGCTCCGGCGGAGCACGCCGAGGGCGCGACGGCTGCCGAGTCCCGCTCCCCTGGCACGGCAGCGCGCCCACGTACGGCTTCACCGACGCCACTGCCGCGTGGCTGCCCCAGCCGCACTGGTTCTCGTCGTACGGAGCTGCCGAGCAAGACCTACGCGGCGAGTCCACGCTGAATCTGTATCGGGCCGCCCTTGCGCTGCGCTCGGCCATCCCTGACCTGCGAGACGGCGGCCTGGTCTGGGACGAAGTCCCGGACACCCCCGACGGCGTTCTGTCCTTCCGCAGGGGTGGTCTCCTGTGCACGGTCAACTGCGGTCCATCCCCCGTCCCGGCGCCGCACGGGGCTACGCTCCTCCTCTCCTCCGCCCCCGAGCCGTCGGGTGACAAGCAACCGGCCGAATCCGCCGCCTGGTGGGTCGTGTAGCGACTGGGCCGCGGCAGCGGCGACGAGAGCTCCCGTCGTGTGACCGTCAACCATCGTGGAAGCCGCGCTCGGCCCAGCCGCCGAGGTAGTGGGGGTTGTGCTTCTTGGCCTCCTCGGCGAGCCACCACTGGTAGACCTGGTCACAGTTGACCTTGGTGCGGGCGTGCATATGGCTCGGCCCGGCGCCGCCGGTGGAGTTGGTGTCGCCGCCGGCCTCCAACTTGACGAGTTGGGGGGAGGCGCCATAGCCGAGCTTGAAGAGGTGGTCGAGCGCGCATCACCTTGCGCTCGACCGTGCCGACCACTTGGTGCTGCTCGTCGGCCTCCTCACCGGCAGGAATCCGCAGCCCGCGCCCGCCACGCCGAGCAGCCCGTTCACCGTCGACGGCGCGAGCCCCGGCCGCACCTTCGACGCGGTCGGGGCGATCAGCGGCGGTGGGGAAACTCCCGGCTGCTCATCCGCCTGTCCCGAGCCGCAGCGGAGCGAGCTGAGCTCCTGACCTCAGCCGTTCTGGACCCTCACATGTCTCGCCCGGTGTCCTGACCCGCCGGGCGAGACCCACGGGGTCGGCCATCAACAGGTTCTGGGTGGAGTGCGCGTGACCGAGCGGCCGACGTAGTGGCGGGCTGGTAATCGATGTCCAGAGCGGCGATCACCGAACCGTCACCTCGGTCGATGATGGCCGCGCCGGCGATGCGCGACGAGGCGTAGATCAGAGTCTGCCTATGCCCGGGGCTGTTGCACCATGCGTCCATTTCTCACCGCGCCACAGAGCAACGCAGACATTGACCGTGTACGTGCTCCCACTTACATCCTCACAGAGGCCGATGGGAGCACCCGTCCACCGGCTCGCGGACAAGCACTCCCCGGATTCGTGCCAGGCGGTGTTACTCCCTCCGCTCACTCAAGCGAAGACCTCCAGAGAATAGAGGGAGTATCCGTAGCCGGTGCCGCGGGTGATTCCTTGCATGCGGACGTAACGCGCGGTGGCGGTGGAGAAGGTGATCGTGTCGGTTCCGGCAGTGGTGCGGCCTCGGCGCTCGGCCACGGTCTGCCAGTTGCCACCGTTGCTGGACACCTGGATGTCGTAGTCCTTTCCGTACGCCACCTCCCAGTTCAGACGGACGGAGCTGATGCGCCGTTCACCGCCCAGGTCCACCCTCACCCATTGATTGTCGCTGTACTGACTGGACCACCGGGTGGAACCGCGGCCGTCGACCACGTGGGAGGGCGGAAAGGCAGACGTCTCCACGGAAGACGCTGATACCGGGCGCCGGTAGGCCAGGTCTCCAGGAGCCCGGTCGGGACTGAGGTAGGTAGTGCCAGGGCCCCTGCCCACGTCGGCCGCCCTGTTCTGGAAAGCGGTGTAATCAGTCCCTGCCGCGCCGCCGGACCACATCTTCTGCGCCAAGGCGTCGAAGCTCTTGTCGATGAGACCGTGCACCTGCAGCTCGGTGTAGTCCGCGCGGACCAAGTCGTTCCATACGGCGGGCATGGCTCCGAGGAGGTTCGGATCCTGGACCGCGAGGTTCTGGTCACCGCCGAAGATGTTTGGCGCCCAGGTCTTGAAGATGTCCTGGCCGTCGAGTCCTTGGCCGTGGTAGTAATCCGCGAAGGGGACGACGTAGAGCAGGTTGTCGTTGGAGTTTATGACCTTGTACCCGTCGGCTATGGCGGCCTTGGGCGAGTACCAGCCGTTGTTCCAGCTGTTGATGGACATGCCCTTGTCGTAGCCCGTGCCGCCTCCCGGCATGCGGGTGAAGCTCCCCCAGGCATGGACCTTCTTGCCGAGCGAGCGTACGTACGGAGCCATGGTGTTGACGTACTTCTTGAACTGCTCCGCCCGATCCGCGGGGTATTCGTCGATGCCGATATGGACGGCGGGTCCGCGGAACCAGGGGACGAATTCGGCGAACACGCTCTTCATGAAGTCGGTGGTCTCCGGCTTGCTCAGATCGAGGTGATCGGAGTTGCCGTTGTTGAGGCCCAGCTCTGGCTTGAACTCGATGAAGGCCCGGGAGTGCGCCGGAGAGTCGATCTCGGGGATGATCGTGACACCGTTGGCGCCCGCGACATCCTCGAAGGAGTCCCAGTCCTGACGTGTGTAGCCCTTGTCCGCTCCGAGTCCGGCGAAGTTCGGATTGGTGCTTTTCAGCCGGAACGCGGAGATGGCCTTGGGCCAGTCACCGTCGGGTGCGTGGATTTCGTTGTCGTTCAGGTGCAGTTGCAAGGTGTTGAGCTTGAGCCAGCCCATCCAGTGCAGGTAGGACTTGATGAAGTCCGGCGTGAGGTAGCGTCGGCCCACATCAAGCATGAAGCCCCGCACCGCGTAGTTCGGGTAGTCGACGGCCGTGCCGGCCGGCAGGCTCGCGTGATCGGGTGAGGCGAGGACGGCCTGCAGGAGAGTGCGGGTGCCGTAGTACAGCCCTTTGTCACCGCCGCCCACGATGCCGACGGAACCGTTGGCGACCTTCAGCCGATACGCTTCGGCGCGCAGTGCCGGCTTGGCGGCCCCGAAGTCGGCGTAGGCATCGATACGCAGCGCGATGTCGCCCTCCGCCGGGCTGCCCGTGGCGACTCTTAATCGCAACGAGGTCACCTCAGCGAATTCCTCGACCACTTGAGTTGCCAACTTCTTGATGACGGCCGGGGATTTCGCGGGAACGACGACGCGGCTTGACGAGGTGAGGGTGAGTTGGCCGGTCCCGCCAGTCCACTGCTGAATGGCAGGCACGATTCCAGGCGGTGCGTTGTTCACAGCGGCCGAGGCGCCAGGTGCGCCCCGCAGGACGAGCAAGGATGCGGCAAAGAGGGTCAGTGCGACCACCCCTATGACAGAACGTCTTAGTGCCATGTCGACTCCTTGAAATGGCATGACGGGGCCCCGCGCATACGTGTTCCGGACTACCCGCGCCACTGATCGCGAAAGGAAGGAGAGTTGCGACAGGAACTGCTCACCGAGCGTCCTTTACCATCCTCCGCCCCGCCAAAGGGGTCAAGAGGTTTAGACCAGATACCCCTAGGTATCAATAGGTCTACACCAATAAACCCTTCGCCTTCGTGAAGCTGCGGCGCCTGGGTAACAGTTGGCCCTCAAGTATCGCGTCCTGGGCGCGCTCCCACAGGCCCGGCGCATCGTACGCACGTTGCGAGGCGAGCCGGGCGGGAACCGTGGGCGCCGGAGGAGTGCGCTCCGGCGGGGTGGATGCCGGGCACCCTGACCGTCGCGGCCCGGGACGAAGGGGTTCGGGTGAGGCCGCTCGCAGGTACGCCGGATTCTGCTGGCCGGGAAGGTGCGCCGGCGCCGCCCGCGGTCCTGGACCCGCTCGACGGACCTGGACTTCGTTCCCAAAGGACGCGGATCGGCAGCCTGTACACCGGACCGACAACCGACGCCACGGTCATCTGCGCCGACGAGCCCGGGTCGGTGATCCCGCAATCGTTCCCGCCCGCGCCCACCTCGGTCACCCGACGGCCACCGGATCCAGTCCGACTCGCCTGCGGACGCGGTCCGGAGAAGACCTGGGACTTCGACGGCCTGCGCATCCGCGACGGCCACGAGATCACGATCACTGCCTCGTCCCGCAGCAGCGCCTGCCACCAGCAGTCCCTCAGCGAAGTGGAACAGGACAACCCGGCTGGAACGATCTGAATCGTCACCGACGACATCACGCGTTCATCCCGGCCGGAGCCTGCTGGCTCAATCTGCAGGAGGGCTGGTGGCACCTGTTCCGCAAGACAGCTCTGGCCGGCCGTTCCTTCCACAATCCCCACAACATCACCCAGGCCACCGAACCGGCGATCGCCCAGCTCAACGCCCGCGCCCGCCCCTGGATCCAGGGCCGGACACCCCCTCCCACCCGCACACGACGGCGCCGCTATGAATACGTCCCTTGAGGAATTCAGCACCAGGGCGGCGCTCCGACGGGTGGTGCCCGAAGGGCTGAGGCGACGCATGACGCCTGGGCCAGGGGCCTCCAGAGCGGCGAAGTGCCGAATGTCGTCCGGCCCGATTCGCTTCAGCCTGGAATCCAAGCCTGGTCGGCTCCTCGGACAGTTCAGGAATGCAACTCGGAGCCGGAAGACCCAATGTGGTCATCGTCACAAAGCGTCACAATGAAATGCGCCCGTCGGTCGACTCGGACAAGTAAGTCAAGCCTTACTTTCAAGAAAATTTCCTGCATAGTGGAGGGCCAAGTCGAGAGAAAGGCCGCAGTTGTCGCAATTCAATGAGGGCGCCGCAGCGCAGATCGAGCTGGAGCAGGCCCACGTGTCCGCCGCCTACGGGCTGCTCGATCAGCAGATGACGGACGTACGGGGTGAGCTGAAGGGCGTGCTGAGGTCGGCGGCTGACAGCCCGGGCGAGGTGTACGCGCGTGAGGTGTCCGCAGAGCGTTTGTCACGGCGGCTTCGCCGCCTGGAGGGCGCCGAGGAAGGGCTGGTGTTCGGCCGGCTCGACGGCGCGGACGGAATCGTCCTGCACATCGGACGGCTCGGCCTACATACGGATGACCGGGACCTGCCGCTGCTCGTCGACTGGCGGGCGCAAGCGGCTCGCCCCTTCTACACGGCGACGGCCGTCCACCCGATGGGGCTGCGCCGCCGCCGACACCTGCGCCTCGCTCAGCGCGCGGTCCAGGCAGTGAATGACGAGCTGCTGGACGGATCCGCACCCGCGGCTGGCGACGTCATCGGTGACAGTCCGCTGACGGAGGCCCTGGAGGCGCAGCGCACGGGGCGGATGCGTGCGGCGGTGGCGACGTTGCAAGCGGAGCAGGATGCGATCGTGCGCTCTGCGCACCAAGGGGTCACGGTGGTGCAGGGCGGGCCCGGCACCGGGAAGACCGTCGTCGCCCTGCACCGAGCGGCTTACGTGCTGTACGCCTTCGAGCGGGCCGCCGAGCGCGGTGTCCTGGTGCTGGGACCGAACGCGCGGTTCCTCGACTACATCTCCCAGGTGCTCCCCTCACTCGGGGAGAACGACGTGGTCCTGGCCACCTGCGCGGACCTGACCGGGATGGTGCCCAAGGCCGTCGAGCCGTCCGATGTCGCCCGGCTCAAGGGAGACCCGGCGCTGGCCGAGGCACTGGCACACCTGGTGCGTTCCTGGCAGGCACCACCGGACCACGGGTTCACGGTGCGCGTCGGGCAGGACTGGGTCCGCCTGAAGAGCGAGGACATCGCCGCGGCGCGGGAGGCCGCGGCAACGAGCGGCCTTGCGCACAACCGCGCGCGCGAGGTGTTCAAGGACCACCTGATCAATACAGTCACCAGCTTGCTGGAGCGTCGCACCATCGAGGCCCTCGAACACATTGATGCCGAGACCGCCGAGAACACCAGCCTGGACCTCGACGCCGCGGCCTTGGCCGACCTCCGTGCCCTCGGCTTCGACGTCGATAGCGCGCCGGCCGCGGACCCGGCCGAGATGTTCGACGCGGACGCCCTGCGGGCAAACCTCAAGGGCGACGCCCACGTGGACCGCGCGGTGGAAGTCCTGTGGCCACGGATGACGCCCGAAGCGGTCGACCGGGACCTGCTGGCGGACGCCCGCACGATGACCTCGCATTTGTCGTCGCTCACGGACGACGAGCGTTCCCGGCTACTGCGTTCTGCTGCCGATCCGTGGACCGACGCCGATGTCCCGCTGTTGGACGAGGCGGCAAACCTGGTGGACGGGCCGCCGGAGCACGCCTTCGGGCACGTCGTCATCGACGAGGCCCAGGAGCTGGCCCCCATGCAGTGGCGGATGGTGCTGCGCCGATGTCCGGCCAGGTCGATGACGCTGGTCGGCGACTTCGCCCAGGCCGGCCCCGCGACGGCAGCAAGCGACTGGACTCAGGCGCTGGGCCCGCATCTCGGTACCCGGTTCGCCCTGCACACCCTCACCGTCAGTTACCGCACCACCCACGAAATCCTGGCGACCACCCACGACCTGCTCGCGCGGATCGCCCCCGATCAGGCACCGAGCCGTTCGATCCGTCACGGCGCCCCTCCACGTCACCTCACCGCATGCCCGCACACCCTCACCACCACCGTGACCCAGGAACTCCGGGCCCAAGCCGCAGCTCACCCGAACGAACTGCTGGCCGTACTCTGCGCGGACGCCCGGATCAAGGACATGGAAGCCGCTGGTGTCGCCCAGTGGGCGCGCCTCGTTCCGGCATCCGAGGCCCGGGGCCTGGAATTCGATGCGTGTGTCGTCGTCGGCCCGGAGGAGATCGCCGCCGCCCGGCCCAGCGGCGAGCGGGACCTCTATGTGGCCCTCACTCGTGCCACCAAAAGACTGTGCACGATCGCCGTTCACACCGTGTCACAGCGCGCCTCATAACGCTCTGCGGCGGACATCCAGAGCTGCCTGGATGAGGGCTGTCATGGCGGCGCACCCCAACGCTCCACTGACGCCGGAAGGGCGTCGCCGACTTTGGGTGCGTGGACGCCGGGCGTCCACTCGCGCACATCGCCGCTGGGACCGGTTCTCCCGCCGTTGCCTGGCCAAGTGAGCCCCCGCCGCCTTATAAACCGCTGGTCAGCAGGCACACGGCGAGAACGGCCTGCTCGCCCACACCTCCGTGACCGCCCTCGCAGCCAGGACCACCGAAAAGGGGCAGCAGAAGCGACGTCACCAGCACCATCCCTCTTACCGCGGCACAGGTCCGGCGGCTCCTGGACGTTCTGCTTCCCCGCCCCGAGCCCCGCGGCGGCCCCGTCGCACACGCACTGAGCTGGTCCCTCTGGCACAGACATCACCAGGCCGCCGCCCGGCACTACCCCTACCGAAGGAGAACCGGCTCAGGCAACGACCGCCCCGGGACGCGACGAGTCCGTCGACCGTGACGATTCTGACGGCCATCAGCCGATCCACCTCGACCGCGAGCTTGGACCGTGACAGGTCGATCACGTCGCCCACTCCTGCCCGCGAGTTGGGGGCTTCGTCACGCAGCAGCGATTGACAACTCCGAGGAAAGAAGTGCGTGATAAATCGCCTCTGCTTTCTCTTGAATGAGCACAAAGTTCGTGATGGGCTCTCTCACGGCGCAGGGCACTCCGGTCGCTCTCCTGGCGCCTCACCGCCTTGACGTCCGCCTCATGCGACGGGCAAGCCTTCGGCCACCCACAGGCGTTTAGACCAATGCCCGGGGAGGCACCTCCAGGTCCACGTGAACTCAGGCCCCGGCCAGGTCTTCGGCATGACGCCCGAACTCTATAACGAGTTGATAACGTCGCGGGACGGCGCGGATGTTGCCCGTTCTCTACGAGGTATCCCTCACGCCCCCACAGGATGACCACCATGCGCCACAGCATCACCGACACTGCCGCTCCGGAAGCCCTCGCCAGCGACGCCGACCTGACCCCCCGGATACGCAGTTGCCCGCCCGCAGCGGCCGACGCCGCGTTCGACGAGCTCTACCGGCGGCACCACGCGTCCGTGCTGAGCTATGCCCGCAGTTGTACCCGCGATCCGCACACAGCGGAAGATCTGGCATCGGAGGCGTTCACCCGGGCCCTGCAAGCCGTGCAGCGCGGTGCCGGCCCCGAGAGCGCCTGGCGCCCCTACCTGCTCACGGTGGTCCGCCGCACGGCCGCCGCCTGGGCCGCCACCGCACGCCGCACCGAGCTTTCCACCGACTTCGAGACCTGGCTGTCCCAGATGCCGGCCGGGGAGAGCGGGGAGGACCGGGCGCTGCGCCGGGAAGACGCCGACCTGGCGCTGCGCGCGTTCCGAAGCCTTCCCGACCGCTGGCAGACCGCCCTGTGGCACTCCGTCGTCGAGGGGGAGTCGCCCGAACGCATTGCTCCGCTGCTCGGCCTGAGCGCGAGCGGTGCGGCTTCCCTGACGTCACGCGCCCGCGAGGGCCTGCGCGAGGCGTATCTGGCCGAGCACGCTTCGGACACCGCGGCATCCGAGGAGTGCCGCTACTTCACCGGCCTCCTGGCCGCCTCGGTCCGCAGCTCCGGACGGCGCCACCGCACGCACCGCGGCCTGAACCGCCACCTGGCGAACTGTCCCCGCTGCCGCCGCGCAAGCACCGAACTGCGAGACTTGAACAAGCTTCTGAGCATCGTGCTGCCTGCGGGAGTGCTGCTGTGGACGGGCGCCTCGTACGGGACGAAGGCCACCGCCGCGACAGGTTCCGGCATCGGTGTCACCGCATCCTCCACCGGCCTTGGCGCCACCGCCAAGGTCGGCGGCATTGCCGTCTCGCTGCTCGCTCTGGCCCTGGGCGGCTACGCGTTTTTCCCCGACAGCGACGAGCTTTCGGCCCCGTCGCCGTCCCCTTCCGTCACCCGCAGCGCCACGACGGTCCCCTCCTCGTCCCCCGCCCGGAAGGAGGAGAGACAGGAGAGAGAGGGAAAGAAGGAGGTGGAGAAGAACAAGGAGAAGAAGAGCAAACTTCGGAGCTCGTCGTCCTCGTCGCCTACGCCGCCGGAGGGCAGCACCCGACCAGAAACGCCTCCGTCGTGGCAGCCCGCCGCCGACGACCGTACGCAACTTCCGATCGCGTCCACCGGCCGGTGCATGGACATCTCCAAGGAGGAAGGCGCCGAGCCACGCGAGGCCGCGTGCGACGGCAGCCGTTCGCAGCAGTGGGAGCTGCTCGTCGACCGCGCCGGCCAGGAAGCGCGCATCCGCAACTACGAGACCGGCATGTGTCTCACGCACACCGGCACCTCGACGGATGGCGCTCCGGTCCGCCAGCAGCACTCCTGCGACTCCAGCGCGGCTACGGCCCGCTGGACCTACTTCAGGGACAAGGCCGGACGGATCGCCTTCGCTCAGAAGGGAAACTCCATGTACTTCCTCGGCCTTGACGAGTGGAACAAGACCGCCCCCGGTCAAGCCCACTCCCCTGCCATCGGAACAACAATGAACTACTACGACTCGTCCTCGCTCCGATTCCGTTACGAGGGCGGCGCCTTCGGCGGCTGACGGTTCAGGCCTCACGCAGGCCCTGGGCACCCCTGCACCCCGCAGGAGCCACCCAGGGCCGGACCGAGGCGGGCTGACCAGTCCGCGCCGGCCTCAGCGTGCGTGCGCGCCCGACGAAGCAGTCCGCTTGCGGCGGGACCTCACCACAAACGCACCGCCGGCGGCGAACAGCACGACGCCTCCGGCAGTCAGGGACCACATGGTGGAGGAGTCGCCGCCGGTAGCGGCGAGGTCGGCGCCGCCCTTGGTCTCAGCGCCGCCCTTGGCCCTGACCCCATCCCGGGCTCCGGTCTCATCCTCGGCTCCGGAGGCGGGCGTGGAACTCCCAGTCTGAGCCTCCGGACCCTCCGCGGTCGACGGGGCCGCCTGTGCGGGAGCCGGCACACCGTCCAGGCTGACCGCCACCGTCGCCTGCCCAGATCCGGACTTCACTACCTTGACCTCGACCTTGTTGGCCTTGTCGGTCAACTTCGTACCGGCCTTCAGAGAGTCGGAGTCAGCGTTGGCCGGCCCCGAGTCGGGCTGGTGATCGGCATTGCGATCCGTGTCGACCAGGCGGGCGTCCCCGTACCTGTTGTTCTGAACACGGTAGGCATGCACGCCCTTGAGGTTCTTGTCGAGGGTGCCGGAAGCGCCTCGCAGCTCCACGACCAACCGGTCCGAGCCGACCGGGATGTCCAGCGCCCGCAAGCCTTTCCCGGACCCGTACAGCGAACGCAGGGTGTAGGTCCCGGACTTGGTGACCTTCACGGCCTCCTTGTCCGAAAGCCACTTGCTGTGGATCTGCTCGGGCGCCGTGATGCCGACTCCGAGACCTCCGCCGCCCATCACGGTTTTGCGGCTGTTCTCGCCAGTGTCCTTGCAGGTCGACAGGTCCGTGCTGGCGCAGCGGATCCGATTCTGGTGCATGTAACCGAAGTTGTGGCCGAACTCGTGGGCCAGGACCGTCTGGTCGACGCTGCCGTCGCCGGTGGGGACCCACGTCTGCCCGCCGCCGACCGCGCCGAGCCCGCCGAAGCTGCAGCCCGCCTTGCCGCCCGGGAAGACCATCGAAAGGTGATCGAAGTTCTTTCCCCAGGTCAGCCCCTGGTCTGACAGTGCCTTTTGCGTCAACCCATTCATCTTGCCGGTGTCACACCCGGCGGCCGACATGTCGATGTTGATGGGCCCGATGACGCCGCCCTCACCCCCGGAGGCGGGCTTGAAGGTGGTGGCGCCCCGCGTGAGCTCGTTGTAGTACGAGGTCAGCGAGTTGTCCTTGCCGAAGTAGCTCTTCTGGAGCGCGCTCTTGGCCTTCGCCGGGTCCGGGAAGGAGCTGTCGGTGAAGTTCAGCATCACCACCTGAACCCGTCGCTCGGCAGGCCCCGCATCCGCCGCGAGGGCCGTGGATGACACACCGCCAGCCAGTACAAGGGACATACTGGCTGCGGATATGAGCGAAGCGCGCGGAAGTACACGCATTGTCGGAATCTCCAAGATTGAGGCTTGTTGCGCAACGCTGGTCCCCAGGGACCACTGCGATGCGCTCTCCTCTGCAAGGAGCGCATCCGCGACAGCCCATCCCGGCGCTTTACCCATTCGTTACATCAGCCTCCGCTGCTGCGCCGTCAGCAACACCTCGGTGGCCCGATGGGCCTCCGTAGCAAGCCATACTGCCGACGGGCCATCCGCTTGCCCTTACCACGCCTCGCCGCGTGAACACCCTCCCCATGCGCGCTGTACGCCCTGGTACTGCAACGGTGCTTGCTATGACTGGTGACCAGTTGTCATGGCCTGTGCCCACGTCGTTTGTAGTGGCTGATGCGAGCTTGGTGCTGCCGCCTGCGGCGCCATGTTGACCAGTGGAGGATGTGGCCGACCGGGGTGGTTCGGCGGTCCGTGAGACGGGCGATCAGGCGTCTGATCTCTGCGATGCTGAGGTGGATGAGCTGGGAGGATCCGTTTGCGCTTTGCCCGCGTTCAGCTTTCGGGCCCGCAGGACGGTCAGGCCCCAGGCGTGGGCGGCCATGGCCAGGGTCATGTGGCGGTGCCAGCCGGGATAGCGGCGGACCTGGTAGTCGTCCAGCCCGCACTCCTGCTTCGCCGTCTGGAAGCGTTCCTCCACCGCCCATCGGCTCCCGGCGACGCGGATCGGCTCGTCCAGGGTGGTGCCGGCGGGGCAGTAGACCCTGTAGTAGGAGATCTCCCCAGGTCGGCTCATGCTGCGGCGGGCCAGGACCCAGTGGCGGCGGTCCTCGCAGCGCCAGGGCCGCACCTCCATGACCGAGTCGTCGGCAGGACGCCAGAATGGACTTATGGATGCTGGCCTAGCCGCCGTACTTGGCGCTGTAGCAGGCGCTCTGTCCACTACGTGTGCAGGTCTTGTCGCAGGACGAGCCGCTCGCGAGCAAGCACGCATCGCCGCACGTGCCGAACACCGTATGAAGCGGCATACCACTCGCGAGGTGGCCTACCAAGAATTCCTGGACGTTGCCGGGACGGTAGAGCAGTACGGCGACGAAGCCATGTCGATGTCGGATCCGGCCTTCGTCCCCCGCCTCGACCACGACAAAAGTGGGGAATTGTATGAGCGGTTCCACATGAAGGCCGATCGCGTTCGGCTCGTCGGCCCGCCAGCCGTCACCGCGGCGGTTGAGGAACTTCGTCAATATGCATCGCAAATACTGCGCACGGGTAACTGGGTCAGAACGTTCGATGAGCATGCGGAGTCGTCTGCTGATAACGACGTGGTGCATACCGTGCACGACTTCGTGACAGCTCTGGCCGAATTCCGCAAGGCAAGACGTCGGTTTACGGATGTCGCTCAAGACGCCCTGGCCGACGATGAAGTTCCCTGAAAGCGCCTCCACGAGCACAGGTGTTGGCTTGGTGGGCGGCCAGCGGTGTCGCGTTCGTCGACACCGCTGGCGGGGCGAAGAGCGTCGAGGCACGGTGCGCGGGATGTGGTGGGCCCTGCCCGCAACTCGGACCCTGGTCGGATCGGTGCACATCCCCGGGTGCGGGGTCCTGCGGGCCCAGTGAGCACGGGCCGGCGCGTCGTGCTGTCCTTGCGAGCAGGCCCGGCGGTGCCTCTGGAGTCCGGTCCGTCAAGCGCAGCAGGCTCCGGTGCGCGGTTGTCGGTCGGCGAGCCGGTAGAGCTGAATGCCGGATTGCTCCTTGACCAGCCGGTAGCCGGCGGAAGGGATGTCCGGCAGGCGGGGCAGCTCCCAGGCGAAGTCCGGCATGCCGCCCTGGGTGGGGTTGCTGACCAGCAGCCATTCCGGCTTGGTGGCGTTGTCCAGAGCCTGCGGGAAGCGATGGACGCGAGCCCGCGCGGTCAGCTGCGGGGCGAGGAAGTTGTCGGCTGCGATCTCGGCGCCGTCCGGCACGGCGGCCATGACCTCGTGGGCCGCTGTGGCCCAGGGGCTGGGGCGCCAGGCCGGGCCGGCAAGCTCCCGTAGCGGCAGGAACGCCAGGGCCAGCAGGCTCGCCGCGAGGCTGGCCGCTACCGCTCGCCTGATCAGCTTGGGCCGGCGGAGCTTGCCAAGTGCGTCGGCGAAGGCGAGGAAGACGACGGGCATCAGGACGGCGCTGTAGTGGTAGTCCAGCCCCCAGTACGCCGGGGTGGTCGACCAGAAGCGCCAGGCGAGAGTGGGCAGCGCGAGGAGGACCAGCGGGGAGCGCAGGGCCAGGAAGGCGGTCGGGGCGAGCAGCGCGAGCACCGTGAGGAGTTTCTGTGGGGGCCAGAACAGCCGGGTGAGCGGATCACCGGTGGCCCCGGTGGCGGTGTGCAGGTAGGCGTAATGGCCGTCGGGATTGAAGGCGGGGATAAGGATGAACACGATCAGCAGGCCGGACAGCACCCCGAAAGCCACGACGGCGGCGCCCAGGCGGCGCCGGCCGCGCAGCAGGATGTACAGGCCGATGGCCGCGACCGTCAGCGGCAGGTCCTCCTTGACCAGGACCAGCGGAAGCGCCCAGGCTGCGGCCTGGCGCCACTGGCGCAGGGCCAGGCGTTCCAGGCAGAAGGCGACCAGGGGGACGGCGAAGGCGATCTCGTGGAAGTCGAAGGCGACGGCCTTTTGCAGGCCCCAAGACAGGCCGTATGCGATGCCGATGGCGGTGCCGAGCCGCGGGGTGGTGCTGCGGATCGCCAGCCGGGTGACCGGGATGACGGACACGGCGAGCAACGCGGCCTGGGCGACGAGCAGGGTCAGCGGGGACGGGAAGAGTCGGTAGAGCGGGGCGAGGGTGGCCAGGATGGGATGGAAATGGTCCCCCAGCAGGTGGAATCCGGCGCCCTTCAGCTCGGAGACGGGCGCCCGCAGCTCGGCGTAGGCGCGTACTCCCTGCTCGAATATCCCCAGGTCGTAGCCGGTGGAACGGAGCTGGAGGTGCCGGGTGACCGACAGGGCGGCGTAGGCGGCGAAAAACAGCCCTGCCAGCAGGTGGGGGCGGCCCGTGCGGCGTCGGTCGGCGTCACCGCCACGGGGCAACACAAGAGCCGCGCACGGGCGCGGGCGGGACGAGGTGAGGGAGGACACCGGGCACTCCTGCGGGACGCGGACAGAGGACTCCACCCTCAGCTGGCCTGCATGAAGCAGCGATGAAGCCACATGAAGCGATCTTCATGTGGCCAGGGATGCGCGTGTAAGGATTGAGGAGTGCGTGTACTGGTAGTGGAGGACGAGGAGCGGCTCGCTTCGGTGATTCGCCGCGGCTTGGAGAACGAGGGCTATGCCGTCGATGTGTGCCATGACGGCCGCCACGGCCTGTGGATGGCCCGGCAGCAGGTCCACCAGGCGATCATTTTGGACATCATGCTCCCCAGCCTGGACGGATACCGGGTCTGCGACCGGCTGCGGCGCGAGGACATCCGCACCCCGATCCTGATGCTCACCGCGAAGAACGGTGAGTACGACGAGGCGGAGGCCCTGGACACCGGGGCCGATGACTACCTGGCCAAGCCGTTCTCCTACGTGGTGCTCCTGGCCCGGCTACGGGCCCTGATCCGTCGCGGCGGCCCCGTCCGCCAGCCCGCCGTGCAGGTCGGTGACCTGCACCTCGACCCGGCCACCCGCCGCTGCCACCGCGGCGAGACCGAGATCGAGCTCACCGCCAAGGAATTCGCCGTCCTGGCCTACCTCGGGCTCCGGGCCGGAGACGTGGTCAGCCGCGCCGACCTGCTGGAACAGGTCTGGGACGCCCATCAGCAAGCCGCCAGCAACATCATCGACGTGCACATCAGGGCCCTGCGCCGCAAAATCGACACCCCGTTCGGCCGCTCCACCATCCGTACCGTCCGCGGCGTCGGCTACCGGCTGGTGGACGATGATCGGTAAGCAGCTGCCCATCCGCCTCCGCACTGCCCTGGCCGGGGCCCTCACCGCTGCCGTGGCCTTCAGCGCCGGCGCATGGTGGCTGCGCCATGAGGTCTACACCTCGACAATGGACGATGACCTCAACCGGGCCAGAGCCAACCTGAACATCATCGAGCAGCGCTACCAGCGCGGCGCCGACAGCGCACCCGCCCTCTTCCGGAGTTCCGACACATGGGTGATCGTCGACTCGGCGGGCCGGTTCGTCACCGGCAACCCGGACCTGCCTCTGGACACCGTAACCGGCAAGGCCCGGTCCGGCAGCACACAATTCGCGGGCTACACCTTCCGGGTGGTCTCCTCGGGCTTCCGCGGCCGTGGCCTGTCCGACGGCAGGCCGAGCGGCCCCACCGAGGACCTCACCCTGTATGTCCTGGTCAGCCCCCAGGATGCCGAAGAGGCCGTCGCCACCGTTGACCAGGTGCTCTTCCTCGGCCTTCCCGCAGCAGCCCTCCTGGTCGCCTTGATCGTCTGGACCACCACCTCACGGGCCCTGCGCCCCGTGGAGGACATCCAACAGCGCCTGCGCACCATCACCAGCCGGGACCTGAGCGTGCGGGTTCCCGTCCCGCCCCACCGCGACGAGATCGCACGCCTGGCCGTTACCACCAACGACACCCTCGACCGGCTGGAACAAGCCGCCGAGCAGCAACGACGTTTCACCGCCGACGCCTCCCACGAACTGCGTACCCCCATGGCCGCACTGCGAGCAGACCTCGAAGTGGCCCTGCACTACCCCGACCACACCAACTGGCCCGACGTCGTCCGCGCCACCCTCAGCGACGCCGAACGCCTCGAACAGCTCACCGAAGACCTGCTCCTGCTCGCCGACCTCGACCACCGCACACCGCCCACCGCCCACGCCGTCGACCTGGGGGCCCTGGCCCGCAAAGCAGCCGCCCAAGCACGTCGGCACGCCCCCGCCTCCGTCCGGATCGACTGCCCGGCGAGCGAGAACGCCACCGTCCGCGGCGACGCCCGGCAGCTGGAACGCCTCCTGCGCAACCTCCTCGACAACGCGGTACGCCACGCCCACAGCCGGGCCCAGGTCACCGTCCGCGCGCACGGCGCCTCCGCCCTGCTCGAGGTACGCGACGACGGCCCCGGCATCCCCGCCGAACACCGCGAAAAGATCTTCGAGCGGTTCAGCCGCCTCGACGTCTCCCGCAACCGCTCCAGCGGCGGGACCGGCCTGGGCCTGGCCATCGCCCGGGAGATCGCCCACAACCACAACGGCACCCTCACCCACAGAAGTGCCCCGTCCACCACCGGAGCTCACTTCGTCGCCGAACTCCCTCTTGCTCCCGACACCCCAAACCCAGGCCGACCGGCCGAGGGCGCATAGCCGGTCGGATTCGGCCCTGTCAGCGGCCCCCTTTCAGGGCCCGGACGCGGACAGAGTCGGTAGCCCAGCGCGACCAGCCGAGCTCCCCACGGGAGCCAAGCTCGTCGTGGACCATGCACAGATCGTCAGGCGCCATCCGCTCAACAAGCGAAGCAGCCACCCGCAAGGTCACACCGAACGAAATGGCGTCTGTGGGTGCCTTCAATGCGGCCAGGCCCGCAACGGCCAGCATCGCGACCCACGGCAGGACCACGCATCCGCGGTGGTGAAAAGAGAGACGGCCGAGGCGGTACAGGAAGCCAGCCACGAAGAGCGGTTGCCGGCCGCTGCCAGCCTGCGACGGCAGGCGGTGTGCCGGAGTCGGAGTACGAGCCGCTGGCCGGGTGGGGTACGCCGCTGTTCCCGCGGCTGTGGAGGCGAAGGAGACACACTCCGTCGGCTACTCGGTCGCACCGCGGTAGGCGAACGGTGATGAGACGCGGGTCGATCGCTACGGGTTGCGCAGGCGTCCTATTCCGAGCCCCCGCCGGTTCGTCCTCCGCCCGTCGGACGCTACCCGGCCATCGCTCCTTCGCACCGCCCCAGGCCATACGTCCGCTTCGCCGTCCCTCCGAACACCTGCGCCTGCTCGTCCGGGCTCAGCTCCTCGGTGAGTCGGCCTGCCGCGTCCAGGACCTCGCCGTACGAGGCAGCCAGGCGGCACACCGGCCAGTCCGAGCCGTACATGATCCGGTACGGGCCGAAGGCCGCCAGCACCGTGTCGGTGTAGGGACGGAGGTCGGCCACCGTCCAGGCCGCCCAGTCGGCCTCGGTGACCAGGCCGGAGAATTTGCACACGGTGTTGGGCAGCGCGGCCAGCTCGCGCACGTTGTGGGCCCAGGGCTCGATCGCGCCGGAGGCGATGGGCGGCTTGCCCAGGTGGTCCAGGACGAAGGTCAGTTCCGGGCGGGCGGCTGCCGCCTGGATGGCCATCGGCAGTTGGTGGGGGCGGATCACCAGGTCGTACACGAGCCCCGCCGCGGCGACCGCGGCGAGCCCGCGGTCGACATCCGGCCGCAGCAGCCACCGGGGGTCGCGCTCGGCCTGCACCTGGTGCCGAATGCCGACGAGCCGTTCCCCGCCGGGGCCTTCACTCAGAGATGCGAGGTCGTCCGCCACGTTCGGTTCGGTGAGGTCGGTCCAGCCGACGACGCCCGCGACCAGGTCGCTGTCCCCGGCCAGTTCCAGAAGCTCGGGGGTCTCCTCCGGTCCGGTGACCGTCTGAACCACGACTGTCGCGTCGACTCCGGCACGCGTGGTCTCCTGGCGCAGCTCCTCGATGAAGAAGTCGCGCCGGATGGGATCGAGTTCGGGCCCGGTGATCCAATCCTGGTCGCGGACGGAGAGGTCCCACACGTGGTGGTGGGAGTCGATGATGCGCATGCTGCTCAGAGCTCCCAGACGACGGGAAGGCCGGCCGTGGCGCCGTCGGCGGAGTAGTCGTGGACCACGTCCAGGAGCTGCGCCATCCGTGCCTGCCAGGCGATGTTCACCGGCAGGTCTTCCAGTGCGGCGAGCAGGCGCGGGTAGTCCGCGCACTCCAGGACGTGGAACAGGTCGGTGCCGCTGCGCCAGATGGTCCAGGAGGCGGCTCCCGCGGCACGGATGGCCTCGGTGAGCTCCTCGGGGACCTCACGGTGGGCGGCCTCGTACTCCTCGACGCGGTCCGGGCGGACCTTGGTGTGCAGGGCGATTCTCATGCGGCTTCTCCCGGTGCCGGGGTGGTGGGTTCGACGATGACGATGTCCAGGGTGCGCGGTCCGTGGACGCCCTCGACGCGCTCCAGTTCGATATCGCTGGTCGCGGAAGGACCGGAGATGAACGTCAGCGGGCGGCGCGGGTTCAGGCGCCGCAGGGCTTCGGGGACGTCCTCGGCGATCTGGGCGGCCCGTACCACGCACAGGTGGTAGTCGGGCAGCAGGCTCAACGCCCGGCGGCCCTGGCCGGGCCCGGCGTCCAGGACCAGGGTGCCGGTCACGGCGATGGCCACGGCACAGGTGGTCAGCACCCCCGCTGCCGCGTCCAGCTCGCGCACGCTGAGCGGCGGCCGGTCCGCGAGACGGCGCGGACCGCCCTCGTCCGGCAGCCACTGGGCGGGAAAGCCGTCGGGGATGATCAGGCTGGCGGGTACGCGCTCGGCGAGCGCCGCGGCGATGGCCGTCGGGGCGTGAACGGTGCGGGTCACGGTGGCGCGGTAGTCAGCGGCGCGTTCCGCGAAGAGCGCGGTCACATCGTGGCCGCCGGCGTGGCTGGCGCGGTAGTCGCGGGAAATCGCGGCGGCGTCGTAGCGCTCCGTCTTCGGTACGTCGGTGAGGGCTGATCCGATCCGGGCCAGGATCGTCTCGCGGCTGGTCGTCACTGGTTCTCCGGGCGGGTGCGGCGCCACCAGGCGCGGAAGGTCTCGCGGGGCGGAGCGGGCGTGTCCCTGGTGTCCGACCAGCGGTGCAGCGGTCCGGGCAGGCGGCGCAGCACGCCGCGTCGGGCCAGGAGCCGGCTCCCGAGGGCGCCCGCCCGCTGGGCGAAGGAGAGCCTTCGCGGTGTGGCCAGGGTGAGGGCGGCGGCCTTCATCGCCAGGGACTCCGGGGTGGGCAGGGAGCCGCCGCGGGCGGCGTCGACGGCCCGCGCCCGCAGGTGGACGAGGACCTCCGGGATATCGATCTTGACGGGGCAAGCGTCGTAGCAGGCACCGCAGAGCGTGGAGGCGAAGGGCAGGGAGGCCGCGCGCTCGACGCCGGCGAGCTGGGGCGTGAGGACGGCGCCGATGGGTCCGGGGTAGGGCGAGCCGTAGGCGTGGCCGCCGGTGCGCTCGTACACCGGGCAGACGTTGAGGCATGCCGAGCAGCGGATGCAGCCGAGGGTCTGGCGGCCGACGGTGTCGCGCAGGGTGGCGGTGCGGCCGTTGTCGAGCAGGACCAGGTGGAAGGCGCGCGGGCCGTCGCCCGGCACCGTCCCCGTCCACATACTCGTGTACGGGTTCATGCGTTCGCCGGTGGAGGAGCGCGGCAGCAGTTGGAGGAAGACCTCCAGGTCGGCGAAGGAGGGCAGCACCTTCTCGATGCCCATGACGGTGATGAGCGTCTCCGGCAGGGTGAGGCACATGCGGCCGTTGCCCTCGGATTCGACGACGGCGACGGTGCCGGTGTCGGCGGCGGCGAAGTTGGCGCCGGAGACGGCGACCTTGGTGTTCAAGAACTTCTCGCGAAGGTGGCTGCGGGCCGCTTCCGCGAGCTGTCGGGGGTCGTCCGTCAGCCCTTCGGGCGCGGGCTTCCCCCACTCCCCCATGCGTTCGCGGAAGATCTCGCGGATCTCGGCGCGGCCCCGGTGGATCGCGGGGACCAGGATGTGTGAGGGACGGTCGTCGTCGAGCTGCACGATGAGTTCGGCGAGGTCGGTCTCGTACGCGGTGATGCCGGCCGCGGCGAGGGCCTCGTTGAGGCCGATCTCCTGGGTGGCCATGGACTTGACCTTGACCACCTCGGTCTCGCCCGTGGCGCGGACGAGCCGGGTGACGATGCGGTTGGCCTCGGCGGCGTCGGCGGCCCAGTGCACGGTGCCGCCGACCGCGGTGACCGACTCCTCGAGCCGGAGGAGGTGGTGGTCGAGGTGGCGCAGGGTGGCCCGCTTGATGGCGGCAGCGGCCGTGCGGAGCTCTTCCCAGTCGTCGAGCTCGGCGGCCGCGGCGACGCGCTTGTCGCGGATGGTGCCGGTGGCCTTGCGCAGGTTGGTCCGCAGCCGCGTGTCGGCGACGGCGCTTCTCGCCGCCTCGGGGAAGGCGGGGCTGCCAAGCCAGACGACACCGCCGGACGTGTGGGTGCCGCTCATCGCGGGTCTCCTTCCGTGCCGGCCAGGATCTCGGCCAGATGCAGGGTGCCCACGCCCGTGCGGAGGCGTCCAAGGCCACCGCCGATGTGCATGAGGCAGGAGTTGTCGCCCGCGCACAGCACCTCGGCGCGGGTCTGCGTCACGTTGGCCACCTTGTCCGCGAGCATCGCACTGGAGACGTCGGGGTTCTTCAATGCGAAGGTGCCACCGAAGCCGCAGCAGCTGTCGGCCTCGGGCAGCTCCACGAGGTCGATTCCCTTGACGGCGCGCAGCAGCTGGAGGGGGCGGTCGCCGACACGCAGCATGCGCAGGGAATGGCAGGTGGGGTGGTAGGTGACGCGGTGCGGGAAGTAGGCGCCGACATCCGTCACCCCGAGGACGTCCACCAGGAGTTCGGACAGCTCGTACACCTTCGGGGCGAGGTTCCCGATCGCCGCCATGAGGTCCGCGTCACCGCTCTGCCGGGCCAGCGTCCCGTGGTGTTCGCGGACCATGCCGGCGCACGACCCGGAAGGCGTCACGACGGCGTCGTACGCGGCGAACGCCTCCGCGAACCGGCGCACCAGCGGCAGCGCCTCGCGGCGGTACCCGGTGTTGAAGTGCATCTGACCGCAGCAGGTCTGCGCCTGCGGGAAGTGGACGGTGTGGCCGAGCCGTTCCAGGAGGGTGGTGACGGCCTTGCCGGTGTTCGGGTACATGGTGTCGTTGAAGCAGGTGATGAACAGGGCGATGCGCACGGTCAACCCCCTTCCGGCGCGGTCGCGGAGGCTTCCCCCGGCACGGGTACGTCGTCGCCGAGCAGACCCTCGGCGCGCAGTTCGTCCCACAGGGCAGCGGGTACGGGCCGCCGCCACTGCGCTGCGGCGTCGCGGACCTCGGCGGCGGAACGGGCGCCGACGAGGACGCTCGCCACGGCCGGATGCCCGAAGGGGAAGGCCAGCGCCGCGGCGCGCAGGGGCACCCCGTGCCGTTCGGTGACGGCGCGGATGCGCAGTACGCGGTCCAGTACCTCCCGCGGCGCCTTGGCGTAGTCGTAGGTGGCGTCGGGCTGCGGGTCGGCGAGCAGGCCGGAGTTGAAGACGCCGCCGATGACGACGTCCTTTCCCCGGGCCTCGGCGGCGGGCAGCAGTTCCTTGAGGGCGGGCTGCTCCAGGAGGGTGTAGCGGCCGGCGCACAGGACCGTGTCCACGTCCGTGTCGGTGAGGAACCGGGTCAGCATCGCTGTCTGGTTCATGCCCGCCCCGACGGCCCGTACGACTCCCTCGGCACGCAGGCGCTCCAGGGCGGGGTAGGCCTCGCGGAAGGCTTGCTCCTCGTGGTCGTCGGGGTCGTGGAGCAGGGCCAGGTCGATACGGTCGAGGCCCGTCCGGGCCAGGCTGTCCTCGATGGAGCGGCGCACGCCGTCGGCGCTGAAGTCCCAGACCCGGCGGTGCGTGGCGGGCACGGCGAAGCCGTTGGCGAGGTCATCGCCGCCACCGGTGTGCGGCACGAGGAGGCGGCCCACTTTCGTCGAGAGGGTGTACGCGGCCCTCGGCCTGGTGCGCAGGGCCTGCCCCAGGCGGCGCTCGGACAAGCCGAGGCCGTAGTGCGGTGCGGTGTCGTAGGAGCGGATGCCGGCCTCCCACGCGGCCGCGACCGTCGCGGCGGCGCTCTCCTCGCTCACCGGGGCGTAGAGCCCGCCGAGGGAGGCCGCCCCGAGCCCCAGTGCCGTGACGGGGACGCCGCTGCGACCCAGGGTGCGCCGGGGCAGAGCCGGCCGTCCGGTGGCTGCCTCGTCGGCCGTACCGCCTGTGGTCCCGGTGGTCAGGGACGGGTCGTGTGCCATCACTGCCTCACCGGACGCAGCCGCAGGCCCTGCATGCCGCCGTCCACGGCCAGGGCCGTGCCCGTGACGGAAGCGGCGGCCGGGCCGGCCAGATAGGCGATGGCCGCGGCGACTTCGTCAGCCGTGACCAGTCGGCCCATCGGCTGGCGGGCGTTGAGTGCCGCGCGCTCCGCCTCCGGGTCGGCGGCCTGGTCCAGGAGCCGCGCCACCCATGGGGTGTCCGCCGTGCCGGGGTTGACGCAGTTGACGCGGATGCCCTCGTGCACATGGTCCGCGGCCATGGCCAGGGTCAGGGAGAGCACGGCGCCCTTGCTGGCCGAGTACAGGGCCCGCTGCGGCAGGCCCGCGGTGGCCGCGATGGAGCAGGTGTTGACGATCGAGGCGTGCTGTGACGCGCGCAGATGTGGAAGGGCGGCTCGGGTGGTACGCACCATGCCCAGGACGTTGATGTCGAACACCCGCTGCCACTCGGCGTCGTCGTTGTCCTCGACCGTGCCGACGGCTCCCACGCCGGCGTTGTTGACCAGGATGTCGATGCCTCCCAGGTCCTTCGCCACCTGGCGGATCGTGGCCTGTACGGAGGCATCGTCCGCGACGTCCGCCCGGTAGGCCCACAGCGGTACCTGAGCGGTGTCGGGCTTGAGGTCGAGCACGGCGACCTCGGCACCGCGGGCGGCGAGGAGTCGTGCCGTGGCCAGTCCAAGACCCGAGCCGCCGCCGGTGACGACGGCCTTCAGGCCGTGCAGTTCGCCGCTCACGCGCTCACCGCCCGCTGCGGAGCGGCGTCCGCCGCCCAGAAGGCGCCGTCGGGGTAGCGGTACGTCGCTATCGACTCGGACCGCATCGCGGCCGAGAAGCCGGGGGCCGTGGGGGCGGCGTAGTGCCCGCCCACGACATGAACCGGGTCCTCGAAGTGTTCGTGCAGGTGATCGACGTATTCGATGACCCGGTCCTCGGTGGTCCCGGACAGCGCCACGAAGTCGAACATCGACAGGTGCTGGACGAGCTCGCACAGGCCGACACCGCCCGCGTGCGGGCACACCGGCACTCCGTAATGGGCGGCGAGCAGCAGGATGGCCAGGTTCTCGTTGACGCCGCCGACCCGGGCGGCGTCGATCTGCAGCACGTCGACGGCTCCGGCCTGGAGGAGCTGCTTGAAGACGATGCGGTTCTGGACGTGTTCGCCGGTGGCGACTTTCATCGTGCGCAGGGCCTTGCGTATCTGCGCGTGCCCGAGGATGTCGTCGGGGCTGGTCGGCTCCTCGATCCAGTAGGGGTCGTACGCGGCCAGAATCTCCATCCACTCCACGGCTTCGCTCACTCCCCACCGCTGGTTGGCGTCGACCGCGATGCGGATGTCCGGCCCCACCGCGGCCCGGGCCGCCCGCATCCGCCGGATGTCGTCGGCCTGGTCCGCACCGACCTTCAGCTTGATCTGTGTGAAGCCGTCGGCGACCGCCTGTTTCGCCAGCCGGGTCAGCTTCTCGTCGGAGTAGCCGAGCCAGCCCGGCGAGGTGGTGTAGCCGGGGTAGCCGCGCTCGCGCAGGGTGGCCGCGCGCTCGGCGGCCCCCTTCTTGCCATGCTGCAGCAGTGTGAGCGCCCGGTCCCGGCTGAGCACGTCCGCGATGTACCGGAAGTCGACCTGGTTGACCAGCCACTCGGGCTCGGCGTCGGCGAGGAACTGCCACAGCGGCTTGCGCGCCCGCTTGGCGACCAGGTCCCAGACGGCGTTGACGACCGCGCCGATGGCCATGTGCATCACGCCCTTCTCCGGTCCCAGCCAGCGTAGTTGGCTGTCCGCGATCAGGTCACGGCTCACCGATCCGGGGTCGGTGCACAGTTCGGCGACCACACGGCCGAGCAGCTGGGGACGGAGCGCGTCGATGGCGGCCACCTGGACGTCGTTGCCCCGGCCGATGGTGAAGGTGAAACCGTGACCCTCCAGTTGGTCCTCCGCGTCCGTGCGCAGCACCACATAGGCGGCGGAGTAGTCGGGGTCGGGGTTCATCGCATCCGAGCCGTCGAGCTCACGCGAGGTGGGGAAGCGGATGTCGTACGTATCGACGGCGGTGATCCGGGAACCGGGGGCCGGCTGCTGGGGAACGTCGCTCACTAGGGTGCCTTTCACGCTGCTGCGAAGGTCTGGCGCTGGCTGCCGAGTCCGTCGATGGACAGCTCGACGGTGTCTCCCGCGCGCAAGTAGGGCCGGCCGGGCAGTCCGAGGGCGACACCGGCGGGGGTCCCGGTGTTGATGAGGTCGCCGGGTTCGAGCACCATGTACTGGCTCAGATAGCGGATGATTTCCGCTACGTGGAAGATCATGTCCTTGGTGGAACCGTCCTGGCGGCGCACCCCGTTGACGGACAGCCTCATGCCGAGCGCCTGCGGATCGGCGAGCTCGTCGGGCGTCACCAGCCAGGGCCCGAGGGGGTTGAAGGTCTCGCAGGACTTCCCGAGGTCCCACTGGGGCGAGAGGTCGAGCTGGAACTCCCGCTCGGAAACGTCGTGGCTGACCGCGTACCCGGCGACGCAGGCCAGCGCGGCCTCGTGGCTGTCCAGATAGCGCGCCCTCCAGCCGATCACCACGCCGAGCTCCACCTCCCAGTCCGTGCTCCGGGAGCCGCGCGGGACGAGCACCTGGTCGTAGGGCCCGATGACGGTGCCCGGGTCCTTCATGAAGACGACCGGCCGCTCGGGGATCGCGGCCCCTGTCTCCTCGGCGTGGTCGCGGTAGTTGAGCCCGACGCACACGACCTTTCCGGGGCGGGCGACGGGCGCGCCGGTGCGCAGCCCCGTCGTGTCCAGGGCGGCAAGCTGTCCGGCGTCGAGTGCGGCCCGGGCCCGGGCAAGACCCCCCCGTGCGAAGAAGGGTCCGTTGATGTCGTCCGTGATGCCGGACAGGTCGAGGGTCCGTCCGTCGTCGGCGCGCAGTGCGGGCCGCTCCTCGCCCGGCGCCCCGAGGCGCAGCAGCTTCATCTGGTTCTCTCCTTGCCAGTGATGGGGGTGAGGGGCGTGTCAGTCCTGGGCGCGGCCGGAGGTGATCCGGGCGATCATCAGAGCGGCCAGGATGATTCCGCCGTAGATGGCCTGGATCCAGAAGGACGGCACCTGCGCCAGCGTGAGCAGGTTCTGGACCACGCCGAGCAGCAGCACACCGGTCAGGGCGCCGAACATGGTGCCCTTGCCGCCGTCCAGGCTGATGCCGCCGATCACCGCGGCGGCGAACACCGTGAAGATCATGTTCTGGCCCTGGTTGGCGTTGATGGCGCCGACGTACCCGGTCTGCATCAGACCGCCGAGGGCGGCCAGCACCCCCGCGGTGATGAACACGCCGAGCATGACGCGCTCCACCCGGATGCCCGCGGCACGGGCCGCTGCGGGGTTGCCTCCGATCGCGTACAGCGCCCGCCCGACGCGGTGGTACTTGAGCACGAGACCGGCCACGGCGAAGGCGGCCGCCGCCAGCCAGACGGACAGCGGAATCCCGAGCAGTGTCGAGGTGGCCAGGGTGTAGAAGGCGTCGGGCAGCCCGAAGAGCGTCTTGCCCTCGGTCGTCCCGACCAGCACACCGCGCAGGACGATCAGCATGGCGAGGGTGACGATGAAGGCGTTGAGTTTGAGGTGCACCACCAGGGCACCGTTGAACGCACCGAGCACGGCGCCCACCGCGAGGATCGCCAGGATCGCGAGCCAGACCGGGGCTTCCGTACCGAAGCCGGACTGCGCGGCGGGCAGCACCAGCATCGCGCCGAGCGCCGGGGCGATGCCGACCACCGACTCCAGGGACAGGTCGAACTTGCCGGTGATCAGTACCAGGGACTCGGCGAGCACCACCATGGCGAGGGCCGCCGACGCGCCCAGGATGGAGATCAGGTTCCGTTCGGTGAGGAAGGTGTCGTTGACCACGGCCCCGAGCACCATGAGGAGCAGCAGAGCGGGTACGAGGGCCAGTTCCCGGGCCCGCTTCAGCAGGACCGGCTTCACTTGCTCGGCGGTGGCCCTGCCCTTGGTCACCGGCGGGCCGGCGGCCGGGGTCGCGGGGGCCTTGAGGTCAGCCACGGCTTTCGTCTCCTTCTGCATCCTGTACGCCCTCGATCGACGCGATCAGTTCGTGGTCGTGCCAGCCCGCCGGGTGGGAGGCGACGACCTTCCCGTGGAAGAGCACCAGGACCCGGTCGCAGCGCCTCAGGTCGTCGAGCTCGTCGGAGACGACCAGGACCGCGGTGCCGTCCTCGCGTGCCGTGTCCATCCGGGCGAGGAGTGACTCCTTCGACTTCACGTCGACGCCCGCGGTCGGGTTGATCAGCACCAGGAGGCGCGGGTCCGAGGCGAGTGACCTGGCCATCACGACCTTCTGCGCGTTGCCCCCGGACAGGTCCGACACCGGCTGGTCCGGTCCCTCGGCACGGATGTCGAGGCGGCTGATCAGCTCTTCGGCGCGGTCCCGTTTGACTGCTGCCGGCACCAGGCCGAACCGTCCGAGGCGGTCGAGCACGCTCATGGTGGCGTTGTCGCCGATGGACATGCCTGACACCAGGCCCTGGTCGTGACGGTCCCGCGGCACACACCCGACACCCGCCCGCAGTGCCTTCGGCACGTCGCCGAAAGGGAGGGGCGTGCCGTCGAGCTCCGCGCTGCCGGAGTGCGGCGTGTGCAGGCCCGCGAAGGTTTCGGCCAGCTCGATCTTGCCGCTGGCGCTGCTGCCGGCCAGGCCGACCACCTCTCCTCGCCGGATGTCGAGGTCCACGCTCGTGTACGCCTGCGAGGTGAGTCCGCGCACGTGGAGCCGTACGGGTGCGTCGTCAGCGACCCGCCCGCGCGGTGCTCCGCCCTGCGCGGTGACCGCCTCGCCCGCCATCGCCTCGATCAGGGCGGTGCGCGGCAGCTCGGCGACCGGCGCGGTGGTGATCCAGCGGGCGTCGCGCAGCACGGTGACGGTCTGGCACACCTCGTACACCTCTTGCAGGTGGTGTGAGATGAACAGGAAGGTGACACCGGACTCCTGCAGCGCGCGCATCCGGTCGAAGAGCCGCTCGATCTCGCGGTTGTCGAGCTGGGCGGTCGGCTCGTCGAGGACGATGAACCGGCTGCCGAGGGAGAGCGCGCGGGCGATCTCCACCATCTGCCGGTCCTCGACCTTGAGGTCGGCGGTCGCCGCGCCCGGGTCCACGCGCACGTCCCAGGTCTCCAGGAGCTGTGCGGCTTCCGCGTGCAGCCGGCGCCAGCTGATGAACCCGCTGCGCCCGGTGGGCTGCCGCCCCAGGAAGAGGTTCTCGGCGACGGTCAGGCCGGGGACGACGGTGGGCTTCTGGTAGACGCAGGCCACTTTGGCGCGCCAGGCGTCGCGGTCGGCGAGCGGCGGCGGTGCCTCACCGTCGAAGCGGACCGTCCCGGCGTCGGGGGCCTGCAGTCCGGTGAGGACGGAGACGAGTGTCGACTTGCCCGCGCCGTTGCGGCCGACGAGGGCGTGGGACTCCCCGGCGCGGACGGTCAGGCGGCCGTCCTGGAGGGCGACGGTGGGTCCGTAGCGCTTCACGATGCCGCTGGCCTCGACGAGCGGCACGGTTCCGGTTGCCTCGGTCATTTGACGGTGTTGCCCCACAGCTTGGGGTCGTCCACGTTCTCCTTGGTGACCAGCGGCGCGGGCAGCTGGTCCTCCAGGTTGCCGTTGGGCAGCTTCACGATGGTCGAGCCGTGGTCGGTGGGGCCCGGCTTGAACTTCTGGCCCTTCATCGCGGCCTTGATGTAGTACATGCCGTACTTGGCGTACGCGTCGGCGGGCTGGGAGACGGTGGCGTCGATCTCGCCCTTGCGGATCGCCTCGAACTCCTGCGGGATGCCGTCGTTGGAGATCACCGTGATGTGACCCTCCTGCCCGGCCTTCTTCAGCATCCCCTTGGACTTCAGGGTCTGGAGCGTCGGCGCGAGGTAGACGCCGCCCGCCTGCATGTAGATGCCTTTGAGGTCGGGGTTGGCGTTGAGCAGCGGGGCGAGCTTGGAGGCCGCGGCGTCGGACTCCCACTTCGCCGGGATCTCCAGGACCGTCAGCTTCGGGTACTTGCTCTTGACGCAGGAGCGGAAGGCCTCGGAGCGCTCGCGACCGTTGACCGAGGCGAGGTCGCCCATGATCTGCACGACCTTCCCGGACTTCACGGTCTTGCCCAGGTAGTCGCAGGCCTTCTCGCCGTACGCCTTGTTGTCGGCGCGGACGACCATGGCGACCTTGCCCTTCTCGGGCGCGACGTCGACGGACACCACCGGCACCCCCTTGCGCTCGGCCTGGTCCAGGCCCGCGGAGATCGCCGCGCTGTCCAGCGGAGCCACCACCAGTCCCTTGACACCCTGGTTGAGCTGGTTGTTCACATCGGTGATCTGCTGGGCGGGGTCGCTGTTGGAGTTCACGGTCTTCAGCGCGTCCACGTCCTGAGACGCGGCCATCTTCGGCACGTAGTCGTTGTACGACTGCCAGAACGGCGAGGTCAGCAGGGGAAGGACCACGCCCACCTTGCCCTCACCGCCGCCGTCACCGGACGAAGCGGTGTCCTTGGTGCTGCCACAGGCGGCGAGCGCGAGCGCCGCGCACGCCGCCAGGGCGGCCGCGCGCATCACCCGCGACCGTGAACTCACTGTTGTGCCAAGCATCTGACGGCTCCTCACCTTCGGAGAGCAGGAGGTTGCGGCGGGGGCCTCCCGTGATCCGCATCTCATAGTTATCAGACCACTTGGCCGAGACAACACCCCCAGACCGCCACTTCTTCACAAGAGATCGAGTATTGGTCTGATGACTTCGCTGAGTAGACTGCCGCGACAGACCAGCGGAGAGGGGCACCATGGAGGTCGCGACCCCCGTCAAGGGGACCGTCACACAACGAGCCATCGGGCAGATCAAGGAGATGATCGCGGCGGGCACACTGGAGCCGGGACAGCGGCTGCCCACCGAGCGCAACCTCGCGGAGCGCCTCGGGATCTCCCGAAGCTCGATGCGCGAGGCGGTGCGGGCCCTGACGGTCCTCGGCGTGCTGGAGGCGCGGCACGGCTCAGGCGTGTACGTGACGCAGTTGGAGGTCGGAGACCTCCTGGAGACCTTCGGCCTGGTCGCGGAGGTCTCCCCCAGGGAGCGGCTGGTCGAGCTCCTTGAGGTACGCCGCATCCTGGAGTCCGCCGCCACCGCGCAGGCCGCCGCCCGGATCACCGAGGACCAGCTGGCGGCGGTCGCCGGGCATCTGGCCGTGATGAACGAGGCCACCGAGGCGGAGGAGTTCATCGCCGCCGACATGGCCTTCCACCGCACGATCGCGCGGTCCGCGGGCAACAAGTCGCTCGCCGCGATCATCGATCAGCTCTCCTCCCCGACCTTCCGGACCAGGGTGCGGCGCGGCCACCAGGACGCGGCCGCGCTCGCCCAGGCCCGCGAGGACCACCGGCGGATCTACCACGCCCTCAAGGCGCGGGACCCGGAGGCTGCCCGGACGGCGGCGGCCGCGCATGTGCGCGTGGTGGAGGAGTGGCTTCGTGCGCAACTCGACTGATTCCCCAAGGTAATGGCCGGTCCCTCCGGAGAGGAGGGACCGCCCCTGCTGAAGGACGTGACACCCTTCAGGAACGCGGCGGCAGCCCGTCGTCCCGCGGCGTTACGCATCCGTGACACCCGGGGCCCGCCACCCGCCGGGCGGCCCGGGATCTTGGGCCGCCGTGACGGCCGCTTCCCCCACTTGTGCCTGGAGCTGGTCCGCCCGGTCGACGTCGCCCGGGGCCAGGAAACCGGTGGCAGCGTGCGGAACGAAGCGCGCGACGCGCAGGCGGAGGTTTCGGTGCTTACCGAGATCCGCATGGAGCCGACCGGGGTACTGCGGATGCGGCACCAGGTGGTCAACGATGGCTCCGCGGCCTTCACGCTCCAGTCCGTGTCCTGCCTGCTTCCGGCCTGGGGGCCGGGCGTCGGAGGTGCTCGACTTCACCGGGCGCTGGTCCGGCGAGTGCACCCCGCAGCCGGGGCCCATGCGGCACGGCCTCACGACCCGCGAGTCCCGCCGCGGCCGCACCGGCCACGACGCGACCGGGATGCTCATCGCCGGCGAGCCCGGCTTCGGGTTCGGGCGCGGCGCGGTGTGGGCGGTCCATGCCGGCTGGAGCGGCGACCACGCGCACTACACGGAACGGCTGCCCGAGCACGGCCCGGTCCTCGGCGCCGGGGAACTGCTCGCCGCGGGTGAGGTCCGCCTCACAGGCGGCGAGCCCTATGGGAGTCCATGAATCTACTTCGCCTGGTCCGACGAAGCGCTCGATGGGCTGACCGACCGCCTGCACCGGACGCTGCGCGCCCGGCCGCACCATCCCAGGGCGCCCGGCCGGTGATGCTGAACACCTGGGAGGCGGTGTACTTCGACCATCGGCTCGACCGGCTCGGCGAGTGGACGGTCGACCCGACGGTGTGGCCCGACGGTCTGCACCCGCTGGTCGCCCGCGTCAGGTCGCTGAGCATGCAGGTCGGACTCTGGGTCGAGCCGGAGATGGTGAACCCCGACTCCGACCTCGCCCGCGCCCATCCGGACTGGCTCCTCGCCGCACCGGTCCCAGCAGTGCTTTTCCGGCGGCGCGCGGATCGACTACGGCAACCTGGAGCACGCCGACCGCGTGTGGGCCCAGGCCGTGGTCCTGGAACTGCGGGCCAACTGAGCCGTCCGTCGCCTGATCGCCGGGACGGGTCAGCGCGTGCGGCCCGGGTCACCCGCTGGACGAGAACCGAACCGTCAGGCGGGCGCCACGGGCCGCACGGCAGAGCTGCGTGGGGATCAGCGGAAGGCCTGGAACTCGGCCAGCGACAACGGCCGGTCCGAGCCGACCAGCTGGACGCGCAGGTAGCGGGCGTCACGGTCGACGTTCAGGCTCAGTGAGGTGCTGCCGTTCGGCGAGGTGGCGACGGCCGCTTCTTGGTAGTGACTCCATAGGCCGTCCTGCTTCGCCAGCTCCTTCGGGTCGTTCGAGGTGAAGGGCTTGTCGGAGGCGAACACGTAGAACTTGCGGAGCCGGTCGGAGCAGCAGTCGGTACGGTTCCACAGCTTCACCTTGCCGACGCGCTGGGACGAGCCGAGGTCGACCTGCCACCACGGGTTGTCGTCGATCGGGGTGAGGGAGGTGTGGGTGACGGAACCTCCGGCGAAGTACTCACCGCTGGTGTTGCCGTCCACGGCCCGGTCGGCACCGGACGTGATGCCGAGGGTGCTGGACTGAGTGGCCGGCTTGCCCTGTGCCAGGTTCGGGGCAGAGCGGTCGTCCAGGAGGCCGAGGGTGGCGATGGCCGGGGGCAGCGCGCGGGACGACGTGATCCGCAGCCTGACCTTCTGGGTGGTGACCGGCTCCGGCAGTTGCAGCAGCCGCCGGTATCCGATCGTGGTGGCCTTGCCGGCCTCACGCCACTGCGAACCGTCCCACACGTCCACGGCGAAGCCCGAAACGCGCTGGCCCACCTGGATGTTCTCCTGGAGGTTCACCGTGGTGAAGGTCTTCTTGGAGCCCAGGTCCACGACGAGCGAGCCCGTCCTCCCCGTGGGCTGCCAGGCGGTGGAGTCCTTGCCGTCCAGCACGTTGGCCGGGTCGTTCCCGGGGGTGTTGGCGGTACCCGTGTCGTTGCTCGCGGTGCCCCCGGCAGCGTGGTCGGTCGAGTTGACCGACCTGATCCACTCACCGAACTCGCGCATACGCTTCTCCGCCGCCTCGGGCACCTTCCCCCTGTTGTCCGGAGCGACGTTCAGCAGGAGCTGGCAGTTCTTGCCCACCGAGTTGCGGTACATGTTCTGCAGGGTCTGCAGCGGACTGGGGTGAGCGTTCGGGTCCCAGAACCAGTCCCTGCCCTGGAGCCGGCCGTCGCACTCGGCCGGGTGCCAGGCCAGATAGTCCGCGTCCGTGGTCAGCTTGTCGTCACCGGCGATGTTGTCGGCCTGTTCGCCGTACTTAGAGTGGCGTTCGCCGTCCACATCGGCCGTGCCGGACTGCGGGACCACGCTCCACTCGCTGGCCCGCGTGGTGAAGCCATGCTCATTGCCGACCCAGCGGATGTCCGGACCGCTGAACATGACAGCGGACGGCTGCAGCGTGCGGACCATCTTGAACCAGTCGTTGAAGTTGTACGACTGCGGCTTGTCCGGCCAGGGATTGGCCCCGTCGAACCACAGCTCGTCGAGCTTGCCGTACTTGGTGAGCAGCTCGTAGAGGGTGTTCATGTAGTAGCGGTTGTAGTCGTCGGCCTGGAAGGTGAACTTCGGGCCGCCGCCACCGTTGCTCGGAATCGTCGTGGTCTTCTTCGCGCTGCCGTTGCCGTAACGGCCGCCCGGCTGCGCCTCATGGCCGTCGGCGGGTGACAGATAGAAGCCGACCTTCAGGCCGTACTTGCGTGCCGAGTCGGTGAAGGACTTGACGATGTCGCCTTTGCCACCCATCCAGCTGCTCTTCGCGATCCCGTAGTCCGAGTAGGCCGAGGGGAACAAGAGCATGCCGTCGTGGTGCTTGGCGGTGAGGATGACCTTTTTGAAGCCCGCGCTCTTGAATGTGCGCGCCCACTGGTCGGTGTCCAGCTCCTTCGGCTGGAGGATGTTCGGGTCTTCGGTGCCTTCCCCCCACTCCTTCCCGGTGAACGTGTTCGGGCCGAAGTGGACAAAACCCGTCAGCTCCTCCCGCTGCCAGGCGAGCTGTCTCGCCGTCGGCGTCACCTTCGCCGCCTTCTCAAGGATCTGCGCCTGTGTGTCCGAGTCGTTGATCGTGACTATGGGGTTCTCCCCCTCCGCGGCCGCCGATCGGGGGGCCCTTTCCTCTCCGGCTGCCGGTCCTGCGGCGACGACACCGCCGCCCGCCACGGCGAGCGCGACGAGGGCGAGGGTCGCGGACCGCCACGCCCTCCGGCGGGGCGGCGGCGTATCGGTCGATCGTCTGGACATGTGTCACGGCTCCCTAGTTGCGTCAGGGCAGGACTGAGCTCGGCGACGACAGCCGGGATGAACACGGGGTAGGGGCAGGGCGCCGACCTGTTGGTCCGGCGCCGCGCGGGGGCGCCCCGCCCACCGTTGCCCGAAGCGGAGCACGGTCGCGGCGCCCAGTCCTGCGTTGGTGTACGAGAGCGTGCAACACATCAGACCTCTAGACAAGACATCGCACAGATGTCTCCAAAATGCGCACCGGAAACGGCAGATTCATCGGATCTGTCCGCCGCACGGTGCGCCTACCGGTCAGCGGCACACCACGGGTGGCTACCGCCCAGGGCATCGCGGTACAGGTAGCAGCTGGACCCGCTGTCGGCGCGCCGGCGCTCGGTGAAACGTCACTGACGGCTGCCGTGTCGGTCAGCGTGTTGGGGGTGGCGGTTCGGCGGCTCAGGGGCAGGCTGCCGACGTCGACGGCCGCGGTGGCGCCGCCAGAGTTCAGGCGCTTGCTTCGCAGGTCGCGGTCGGCCAGGCGCTGTCCGTGCAGATACCAGTCACCTTGAGGGGCGCGGCATGGCGGCCGACGGGCTGGGCGAGGGAGACGCGCGCGGTGTGGGTCGGGCGGTTGAGACCGGTGACGTAGTAGCCGCCGCCCTGGTACGCGCCCACCGTGCCACCGTCGGGCGAGTTCTGGCCGAGCCAGCGGTACCACTTGGTCCGGCCGCCGCGCAACTGCGCGGCGGTCAGGTTGGAGATGTTGGGCCGCCCGGGCTCGGGGCCGCGGTAGCGCTCGTACCCGGGGCCGTTGGTAAAAGTATTCATCAGCCAGTTCGCCCAGCGAGTGCCCCGTCTCGTGGATGGCGACCTGGGCGCACTGGGCGTGACCGGCCGACGCGGTGGCTATCCCCTCATAGCCCAGACGCGGGCTGGGCGTGTTGTAGCCTGCGCCGCCATACATGCGGCATTTGGCGAGCACGATCATGAGGTCGGCTTCGGAGGCCTTGGCCGCGGTGCGGAACCGGCCGAGTTCGCCGCTGGTATGGCCGTCACCGATGATGACGACGTCGAGGCGGTCGGCCGTAGAGCTGTTATCGACGATCTTGATCACGTTACCGTCGAGGCTCGGCCTGGCTCCGGACGTGGTGGGGGCCGTCCGGTCAGGCAAGTCCCGCGAGCCGTAGCAGCAGGGACTTCACCTCGGTGGCCGCGACGCGGCCGGAGACGGCATGGGGGGTGGAGCACAGGATGAGTGGGCCTTCGCCGGGGTGGGTGGGAAGGCGGCCGTGGCTGCCGCGGATAGGTGAGGGGTCGAGAGGCACGACGGCCATGCGGTAGCGCAGGCCGAGCTTCTTGCGGGCCAGGGCGCCCGCGGCCTTGAGCCGCACATAGGGGTCCTGGGGGTCCATGAACAGCTCGACCGGGTCGTAGCCGGGTTTGCGGTGGATCTCGACGAGCTGTGCGAAGTCGGGCGCGCGGGCGTCATCGAGCCAGTAGTAGTACGTGAACCAGGCATCCGGCTCGGCCACCGCGACGAGTTCGCCGGAGCGCGGGTGGTCCAGGTGGTGGGCCTTTTTGCCCTCGTCCTCGAGGAGGTGGTCGAGGCCGGGCAGGCCTTCGAGGGCGGATCGGGTGGTGGGGAGGTCTTCGGGGCGGCGGACGTAGACGTGGGCGATCTGGTGGTCGGCGACGGCGAAGGCGCGTGAGGCCATCGGGTCGAGGTATTCCATGCCGTCCTGGGTGTGGACTTCCAGCAGCCCGGCGCGGCGCAGGGCGCGGTTGATGTCGACGGGGCGGCTGACTGGGGTGATGCCGTACTCGGACAGGGCGACCACGGTACGGCCCTGGGCCTGGGCGTCGGCGAGGAGGGGGGCGAGGGCGGTGTCCAGGTCGGCGGCGGCCTGGTGGGCGCGGGGGTCGTCGGGGCCGAAGCGCTGGAGGTCGTAGTCGAGGTGGGGGAGGTAGCACAGGGCGAGGTCGGGTTCGCGGGTGGTGAGGATATGGCGGGTGGCGTCGATGATCCATTGGCTGGAGACGAGGTCCGCGCCCGGGCCCCAAAAGTGGAACAGGGGGAAGGTGCCGAGTCTGGCGGTGAGTTCGTCGTGCAGCTCGACCGGCCGGGTGTAGCAGTCGGGTTCCTTGCGGCCGTCGGCGTAGTAGACGGGGCGGGGGGTGACGGTGATGTCGGTGTCGGCGCCCATGGCGTACCACCAGCAGATGTTGGCGACCGTGTAGGCGGGGTGGGCACGGCGGGCGGCGTCCCAGAGCTTGTCGCCGGCGACAAGGCCGTTGTGCTGGCGCCACAGCAGGACCTCGCCGAGGTCGCGGAAGTACCAGCCGTTGCCGACGATGCCGTGTTCGGCGGGCGGGGTGCCGGTCAAAAACGTCGACTGAGCGGTGCAGGTGACCGCGGGCAGCACGGTGTCCAGGGCCGCCTGGGAGCCCTGCGCGCCGAGGGCGGCCAGGCGTGACATGTGGTCGAGCAACTGAGGGGTGAGGCCGACGACGTCCAGGACAAGCAGCGGGGTGGGTTTCCGGGCGACGGGTGGGGTCATGGCAGTTCCTTCAAGCCGAGGTCCGTCAGGAGGTCACGGGCGAGCGTGAGTTCGGCGGCGATGCCGTCGGCGAGCTGATGGCGGGCGCGCGGGCGCAGCTCGGGCGGGAGGGCCTGCCAGGTGTAGGTCTCGACTTCGAGGTGGTGAGTGCGCGGGTGCGGTCCGCCGACGAGTCGGGCGAGTGTGTCCTTGAGGACGGGGAGGGTGGAGGTGAGCGGGGGTGCGGGCATCGCGTGCAGCGGCACGTGGAAGTGGGAGCGCCAGGGGGACGTATCGGGCAGCACGTCACGGGTGAGGGCCTCGCCGAGGTCGTCAGTGCTGTGCAGGCCGGTAGCGGTCATCACCCGGGTCTGGTGCAGGAAGCGGGGTTCGTCGAACGCGGCCAGAGCCGCGCGCACATCCGAAAGGTGGGGTCGTTCGGCATGCAGAGCGGCGGAGAGCTGGGACTTGACGACGGGGATGCCGGCGGCGGCGAGGGCATCGAGCGCGGTCGCCGGGTCCTCGAAGGAAGTGGCGAGATGACAGGTGTCCAGGCAGAGGCCGATACGGGGATGAGCAATCTCCCCAAGAGGAGCCAGAGCGTCGTCGGTGGTCTCGATGACACATCCCGGCTCGGGCTCCAGGCCGATGCGGATCGAACGGCCCGTGACTTCCGCGAGCGTGTCCAGTCGCCGCCCCAGGACCATGAGCGCGGAGCAAGCCAGTGCCGCCTGCGCGGCGTCCCAGCTGTCGCGCCACGCCAGCGGCAGCGTGGAGATGGCTCCCTCGCTCACGTCGTCCGGCAGGAGGGTGGCGAGGAGCCAAGCGAGGTCGATGGTGTGGGCGAGGCGTTCCGGGTCGGCCCAGTCGGGCTTGTAGACGCGGTACTTGACTTCGCCCGTGCCGAAGCCCTCATACGGGAAGCCGTTGAGGGTGACCACTTCCAGGCCGCACGAGTCCAGTTCGGTACGCAGGCTTCGCCGTGCGGTCGGGTCGGCGGTCAACGCCCTGGCGGCGTCCTTGGCCAGCCACAGGCCGATGCCGATCCGGTCCCGGCCGAGGCGTCTGCGGACGGGTTCGCAGTGGTCGCGGAGCTGGGCGAGGACGCCGTCGAGGGTCTCGGCCGGATGGACGTTGGTGCAGTAGGCAAGGTGGACGGTGGAGCCGTCGGGGTGGCGAAAGCGCATGGCTCACTCCCCGCCGCGCAGGATGGAGTTTCCCTCATGCGTGGCCGCGTCCAATGCCTGGACGTCCAGGGCGAGGCGGCCGCTGAGCCCGTAGAAGGCGACCGGGTTGCGCCACAGGACGCGGTCGACGTCGTCCTCGGTGAAGCCTGCCGCCAGCATCGCGTCGCCGACCCTGCGGGTCTTGAGCGGGTCACTTCTGCCCCAGTCAGCAGCCGAATTGACCAGCACCTTCTCAGGCCCGTACTCCTTCAAGACGGCGACCATCCGGTCCTCGTCCATCTTGGTATCGGGATACACGGAGAAGCCCAGCCAGCAGCCCGCGTCCTTCGCTTTCTTCACGGTGGTCTCGTTGAGGTGGTCGACCAGAACCCGGTCGAGCGGCAGAGCAGACTCCCTCACCACGTCCAGGGTGCGGCGCAGACCCGCCAGTTTGTCGCGGTGCGGGGTGTGCACGAGTGCGGGCAGCTCGTGCCCGGCGGCCAGCTCCAACTGCGCCGCCAAGGCCCCGTCCTCGGCCGGTGTCATGGAGTCGTAGCCGATCTCCCCCACGGCGACGACGTTGTCCTTCACCAGGTACCGGGGCAGCAGGCCCAGGACGGGGATGCAGCGCGGATCGTTCGCCTCCTTGGGGTTGAGCGCGAGCGTGCAGTGATGGGCGATGCCGTACTGGGCGGCGCGGAACGGCTCCCAGCCGAGGAGGGAGTCGAAGTAGTCGACGAAGGAAGCAGGCGAGGTGCGCGGCTGCCCCAGCCAGAAAGCGGGCTCGACCACAGCCCGCACACCGGCGGCATACATCGCCTCGTAGTCGTCGGTGGTACGGGATGTCATATGGATATGGGGATCGAAAATACGCATCAGGACTCCTGGGTGGCGAGGTTCAGGACACGGTGGAGGTCTTCAGGCACGGGGCGGCCCGCCGCGCCGCGCTCGGCTGCGTAGTCGGTGAGCATCCGGGCCAGCTCACGGTCCCCCTTGGCACGACGCTCAAGACCGGCCACCGCGTCCAGGGGCACGCCGGTGAACAGGCACTTGAGGACCGCGTGCCGCCAGGCGTGGTCCTCCAAGTGCTCGGCGGCGGGTCCGACGGCGGCGGCGACGAGGCGGGTGTCGTTGGTGCGCAGGGCGTCCTCGACCAGGGGGAGCACGTCGGTGGGGTTGAGGTACGGAAGGTGGGGCAGGACGCGGAGGACGGCCCGGCGTTCGGCGGCGGTGCCGTGCGCGTAGAGCTGGGCGAGGGTGGTCGCCCCGGGGCGGACCGCGTGCAGCAGGAGGACTCGGGCGTCGTCCTCGGCGCCCCGGCAGTGTCGGCCCGCCTCGGCGAACCGCTTCTCCCAGACGGGCGGGGAGCCGTCGGGCCCCCGAGGCGCGGTGGCGGCTTCGAACACGGTGCGGGCGAGCCAAGCTCGGGTCGAGTCGTCAAGGTCTGTCCACCGGATGGTCAGGTCGTCGGTCATATGTGTGCTCCTGCCACGCGGTCACGCAGAAAGCGGAGGGATTTCTCGGCGAGGTGCGGCCCCGCGTGCGAGTGGCGGGGCAACTCCACGGTGATCAACCCCTCGTAACCGTTGCGGGTGAGTTCGGACAGGGCGTCGAGCACGGGCGGGAAGGAGATCTCTCCCTCGCCGAACGGCAGGTGTTCGTGGACACCGCGGCGCATGTCCTCGATCTGGACGTGCCGCACCCACGGCGCGGACGCGTGGACGCACTCGGCGGGGGGAGCCGGTTCCAGGCACTGGCAGTGGCCGATGTCCAGGGTCAGGCCCAGTGCTTCGGGGCCGCCGAGCAGGTGGCGGAGGTGGTGGAAGTCGGCGAGGGTGGCGAGGAGATGGCCGGGCTCAGGTTCCAGGGCGAGCGGAACACCCACTCCCGTGGCGGCGTCGAGGACAGGGGCCAGCTCGTGGGCCAGGTGCTGCCATGCCGTGTCCGGATCGACGCCCTCAGGGAGACTGCCGCTGACACAGTGCACCGCGTGCGCGCCCAGGTCGGCGGCCACTTGTACGGCGCGCACCAGCATGCGGCCCCGCGCCGCGCGGCCGTCCGGGTCCGCGTCGACGAGCGAGGGACCATGCTTGCGGCGCGGGTCGAGCACATACCGGGCACCGGTTTCGATGGTCACCGTCAGGTCCAGGGAGCCCAGGACGCGGGACAGGCGGCTGGTGCGGGAGGCCAGGTCCGCTGCCATGGGGTCGAGGTGCATGTGGTCGAGCGTCAGGCCGACACCGTCGTATCCCAGGTCGGCGAGGAGGCGGAGCGCGTCGTCGAGTCGCAGGTCGGTGAGGCCGTTGGTGCCGTAGGCGAAGCGCAGGGTCATGTCAGGTTCACCTTTTGGGAGAGGCGGCGTGCTACCGGCGCCAGCGCGAGCAGCGCGCCGCCGACCACAGGAGCGCCGGCACGCGCGGCGAGCGCGGCCTGGAGGGGGATCATGGAGCGGATGCCACCGCCGACCGCCCGTTGGGTGAGGGGCGGGGAAGGGTTGAGGGCGGCGTGCAGGAAGGGGCGGGCCGCGGCGGCGACGTAAGCGGCGGCGAAGGACGGCATCATGAGACCGCGGGCCAGGCGGCTTTCACGGGTGGCGCCGGACACCGAGGCCCGCGCGGCCACCCCTCCGCCTGCGCCCGTGCCGTCGAGCCCGGGCGAACGCTTCGTCACCAGAGCCGTTCCGATGGCCGCACTCGCGGCCAGAGCGGCGAGCGGAGCGCGGCTGGACCCGCCCGTCGTCTCGTTCCGGGAGACACATGTGACCGCGTACGTGTGCGCGGCCAGCGCCGCCGATGAGATGAACACGGCGGGCCGCAGCGGCCTTCTCCCTGACGCCACCGCGCCGAGCAGCAGGTCGAGGCCCCGGGCCAGGCCCATCGCCGCCGGACCCGCGCTGGTGTGCTTCAGCTTCAGGTCGTACGCCCACACCGTGGCGGCCAGCGCTCCCGCGACGGCGGCGGTCGTCCGCCCCGCCGCTGCGGCCAGCGCGAGGCCCGCCCCGGTCAGTGCGACCGCCGCCGCCATGGCCGCGGCGGGTCGTATGCGTCCCGAGGGGAGGGGCCGGTCCGGGCGTTCCCGCGCGTCCTCGTCCTGGTCCGCCCAGTCGTTCAGGACCATGCCTGCCTCGTAGAGGCAGAGGGAGCACCCCATCGCGCGCAGAGTGCGTGCGTCGGCTCGCGCGCCTGCTGCGGCCGCCCCGGCGAGTGCGTCTCCGGGAACCGTGAAGAGCGCCGAGACCCGAAGCAGCTGTGCCCAGTCCCGCAGCGAGCTCACGCGTCGCCCTCCCGCAGTCGCCCCGCGAGGCCCAGCAGCGCCAGGTGCTGCTCGGCGAGCGAGGCGTACGCCCCCGGGTCCGGATCCTTGAAGAAGAAGCCCAGCTCCGGGACCGGTCCGGTGATCCCGATTTCGTGGGCCCGGGCGAGCAGTCGCGCCAGGTCGAGCACGAGGGGCGCGGCCAGGGCCGAGTCGCACCCCTGCCACGTGGTCTGGAGCACCATCCGCGCACCGAGGAACCCCTCGAAGGCGATGTGGTCCCAGGCAGTCTTCCACTCCCCCATCGACGGCACGTCGTCGATGTGCACCTGGCCCTCGGGGGCGGTGCCGAGCGTGTCGGCGAGCACGCGCTCCTTGCCCGCGTTCTTGGCGGCGGCCGCGGCCGGGTCGGCGAGGGCCGCGCCGTCACCGCCTCCCAGGAGGTTCGTGCCGGACCAGGACCGCACGGCGAGCGCCCGCTGCGCGAACATCGGTCCGAGCACGGACCGCAGCAGCGTCTGCCCGGTCTTCCCGTCCCGCCCGGCGACCGGCACCTTGTACGCCCCGGAGAGCGCCGGGTGGTGCAGTCCGGTGGACGGGGTGAAGTTCACGTAAGCGGCGCCCGCCCACAGCGCCGCGGCCGCGTACAGCGAGCTCGCGGGCATTCCCGTGTCGTCGGCACGCGGTGCGGGCTCGGTGGAGGCGACGTTGACCACCACGCACCGTGCGAGCCGGTTGTCCGTTTGGAAGGCGACGATGTCCTCCGCGAACCTGCTGACCAGCTCGTGGCCGTCGCGCAGGTCGCCGGCCACCGCGCCTCCGGGCCGGATCGCGGCCTCCGCCGCGGCGAGTTCCTCCTGTACCGCCGCGAGGACGTCGTACGGCAGGACTCCCTGCGCGGCCAGTTGCTCGGCCCGCTTCGGCAGCGGGCAGGACACCACGTCGTGCCCGCCGAAGACGAGCGCCCCAAGGGGAGGCAGCCCGCAGTCCTGGAAGGGAGGGGTGAGGGTGACCATGCCGACCGGCGGCCGCAGGCCGTTCGCGACGGCGGCGCAGCCTGCCACCACGGTGGTCGCGACCGATCCGCGGGCCCCGATCAGCCAGATTCCCGTACGTGCCGATGTGGGAGGTGTCATGGCGCGTGCCTCTCTGCCGTACTCGTGCGTGTGGTGAATGGTCGGCCCGTGCCGGGGGCGTCAGAGCGGCGGCCCCGGCACGGAGACGTTGTGGGTGCGAGCCGCGACGGGCACTCGCGTGGGCGAGCCCGGCCCGGGAGCTCCCCCGCCTGGCGCGGAGAGCTCCCGGGCCCGGCCTGTGGACCACAGGCCAGGAGCGGCCCCTCAGGACGGCAGGGTCCACTGCTGGTTGGGCCTGCCGTGGCAGGTCCACAGATGCAGCCGGGTCCCGTCGCCCCAGGTGCTGCCCGAAGCGTCCAGGCACCTGCCGGAGAGGGGGTTGCGGACGGTGCCGTCGTCCTGTGGCCGCCATTCCTGGGCGGGGGTGCCGTTGCACTGGTAGAGCTGGATCTTCGTGCCGTCGGCTGTGCCGCGTCCCTTGGCGTCGAGGCACTTGCCCAGGGCGCGGACGGTGCCGTCACCGGACAGCGTCCACTTCTGGGCCGCCGAGCCGTTGCAGCCGAACAACTGGATCTGGGTCTCGTCGGCGCTGTTGCCTCCGGCGACATCCATGCACTTGCCGTTGACGCCCTTCACCTCGCCCGTACGCGCCCCCGCGGACTTGACACGCACATTGCGGAACGAGACGTGATCGCCATCGCCGTGGTTCTGGAGGCCGACGTGGCCGTCACGGAGGCTGCGTGCGGGATCGGTGTTCGTGAAGTCGTTGATCTTCACGCCGTTGAGGAACACCTCCAGGCGCTCACCGGTGACCTTGAGCTCGTACGTGTTCCACTCGCCGGGCGGATTGAGCGCCTTGTCCCGGGCCGCGGCATCGGGAGCCTTGACGCCGTACACGGCACCCGTCGAACGGTCCGGGCTGTCGGTGGCGTCGATCTGGATTTCGTAGCCCTTCTTCACCGCCGAGTTGGGGTCGTCGGAGGCGGGGAAGCCGATGAAGACACCGGAGTTGTCATCGCCCTCCGCCCGCCAGTCGACCTTGACGGAGTAGTCGCCCTTCAGCTCGCGCGCGCTGTTCCACAGCAGGCCCATGCCGCCCTTCGAGGTGAGCGTCCCGTCGGACAGCGCGAAGGAGCCAGGCCCGGCCTGCTTCCACCCGGTAGTGCTGCTGCCGTCGAAGAGTGACGTGTAGCCGTTCTCCGGGCGGCAGTCCGCCTGGGCCGCTCCCGCCGCCCAGCGGATGCCGCCGAGCAACTGCTTGCGGAAGGCGGGATCGGCATACGATTCGTCGACGTGCCCGAGGCCGGTGTAGAAGGAGCGGCCGGCACCCCCCTCGACGGAGCTCTGGCACCAGGTGATCGGATGGTCGCCGCCCATGGTCCCGCCGGAGTAGCTGGATTCGTCCAGCGAGGCGAGGACACGCGTCGTGGCACGGGGGTTGGCCTTGTAGTTGTACCACTCGTCGAAGCGCTCCCAGGTGGAGCCCAGGTGCGCGGTCGCAGGGTGGGCCCGGTCCTCCACCTGGACCTTGGCCTTCTGCTGGTGGGGGTGGGACTTGAACCAGGCCCCGACGAGCTTGCCGTAGAACGGCCAGTCGTATTCGGTGTCGGCGGCGGCGTGGATACCCACATAGCCGCCCCCGCCGCGGATGTACTTCTCGAAGGCGTCCTGCTGGGCCGGGCCGAGCACGTCCCCGGTGGTCGACAGGAACACGACCGCCTTGTACTTGGCGAGGTTGTCGGCGGTGAAGGCGTTGGCGTCCTCCGTGGCGCCCACGGTGAAGCCGTTCTCACTGCCCAGTCCACGCAGCGCGGCGATACCGCCGTCGATGGACGAGTGCCTGAAGCCCGCGGTCTTCGAGAAGACCAGAACCTTGTACGCGGGATCGGCGGCGGCCAGGCGCGAGGCATGTGCCTCGGGGCCCCGTACTGGCTCGGCGGACGCGACGGCGGGGGATGCCGCCACGCACAGCAGCGCGCCTGACATCCAGCACGCGGCCTTGGTGAAACTCTCACGCATGATGTGGTGCCTCCTTCCTGCTACGGCAGGGTCCACTTCTGGTTGGCCCTGGCGTGGCAGGTCCACAGGTGCAGGGGGGTGTCGTCGTTCCAGGTGCTCCCTGAGGCGTCGAGGCACTTGCCGGAGTGGGCGTTGCGGACGGTGCCGTCGTCCTGCGGCTTCCATTCCTGGGCGGGCGTGCCGTTGCACCTGTAGAGCTGGATCTTCGTGCCGTCCGCCGTACCGCGTCCCTTGACGTCCAGGCACTTGTCCAGGGCGCGGACGGTGCCGTCACCGGGCAGCGTCCACTTCTGGGCGGCCGAGCCGTTGCACCTGTAGAGCTGGATCTGGGTCTCGTCGGCGCTGTTGGCGCCCGCGACGTCCATGCACTTGCCGTTGACGCCCTTGACCGCTCCGGTGCGGGCGCCGGTGCCGGACTTGGTGAACTCGAAGTCGTCGAGGTCGAAGAGGGCTCCGCTGCCGCCCTTGAAGACCAGGTAGAGCTTGGTGGTCTGGTCGGGCAGGTCCTTCAGCGAGGTCTCCACGTCGGTGAACTTCTCCCAGCCGCCGGTCGGCTTCACTTCCGCGGAGCCGTGCAGCGGCCCGGTCGGAGAGCCGGTGCGCAGCTCCAGGGTGCCGCCGGCGCCGCCGGAGGAGACGCGCGCCTTGAGCTTGCTCGCGCCGGTGAGCCGGTAGGGGGCGAAGGAGACCCAGTCGCCGTTGTGGATGTCGCCGACGGTCCTGCCGCCATGGGCGCCGCTCTTGCTGTACGTCTTCACACCGCTCTGGGTGGTGAAGTGCTCGGCCTGACGGGTGCGCGGCTGGAGGACGATCTGGCTCTTGCCGGTCAGGGGCTGCTGGCCGCCCGCGCCCTTGTCGGTGTACTCCGCGCCCACCACGCCGAAGATGTTGGCGTCGTGGTCGTGTTCGCCGTCCTTGGGCGGGGTCATGGTGCCCTCGCAGCCCTGGGTCTTGCTCAGCTCGTGGGCATGGCTGTCGTGTCCGAGGCTGAAGCGGACGGTGACCTTGGAGCAGTCGATTTCCTTGTCTTCGGGGTCGGTCACCTTGACCTTGAAGGGAACCGGGTCTCCGAACTCGTACAGCGAGCCGTTGGCGGGTGTGGTGATCTCGACCTTCGGCTTGGTGTTGCCCACGACGACATGCACGTTCGCGCTGCCGGTGTGGCCCTGGGCGTCCTTGGCGGTGAAGGTCGCCTGGTAGGTGCCGTTCTTTTCATACGTGTGGCTGGGGTTGAGGCCCTCGCCCTTGGTGCCGTCGCCGAAGTCCCACGCGTAGGTCAGGTCCTTGCTGTCACCGTCGGTCGCCTTGCCGGTGAAGGAGACCTTCAGCGGCGCCACCCCGTCGGTGCGGTCGGCACTCGCCTCGGCGATCGGGGTGAGCCCGTCCTTGGCGTACTCGATGCGGTAGAGCGCGGAGTTGGCGTCGCCGTAGAAGTATCCGGTGCCGTAGTCCAGGACGTACAGGGCGCCATCAGGGCCGAACTCCATGTCCATGACCTGGGTGCCGGTCCACGGGAAGTCGTTGATCTTCTGTACGGTCCCGTCGTTGCCCTGCTCGATCCGCTTGATCCAGCGCCGCCCGAACTCGCCCGCGAAGAAGTTCCCGTCGTACTCCTTGGGGAACTTCACCGACGACGTGGAGCCCTCGTCGTAGCGGTAGACGGGACCGGCCATCGGGGACTCGGAGCCGGTGCCGAACTCCGGCACGGAGCCGCCGTCGTACGGAATCCAGGCGGGCTGGGCGGGCGGCAGGTCGGTCAGGCCCGTGTTGTGCCTGGAGTTGTTCTTGGGGGCGTTGCAGTCGAACTTCGCGCCCGACTTGCCGGTGGCGAAGTCGTAGTCGTTGTAGGCGTCGTTCTTGCCGGTGCAGAACGGCCACCCGAAGTTGCCCGGCTTGGTGATGCGGTTGAACTCGACCTGGCCGGCCGGGCCGCGGTTGGGATTGGCGGCACCGGCGTCGGGGCCGTAGTCACCGACATAGACGTCGCCGGTCTTCTTGTCGACGCTCATCCGGTAGGGGTTGCGGAAGCCCATCGCGTAGATCTCGGGACGGGTCTTCTCCTTCTCCTTGGGGAAGAGGTTGCCGTCGGGGACGGTGTAGGAGCCGTCGGCGGCGACCTTGATGCGCAGGATCTTGCCGCGCAGGTCATTGGTGTTGCCCGAGGAGCGGCGGGCGTCGAAGGCGGGGTTCCGCTTGTCCCGGTCGTCGATGGGGGTGTAGCCGTCGGAGGCGAACGGGTTGGAGTCATCACCCGTCGACAGGTAGAGGTTGCCGTCCTTGTCGAAGTCGATGTCGCCGCCGACGTGACAGCACAGGCCGCGTGAGGCCGGAACGTCGAGGACCTTCTTCTCGCTGTTCAGGTCGAGGGTGCCGTCGCCCTTCAGGACGAACCGGGACAGGCGGTTGACACCGTCGAACTTCTTGAAGTCATCGGCGCTCCCGGAGCTGGGAGCATCGCCGTCGGGGGTGTTGAGCTTGGGCGCGTAGTAGAGATAGATCGCCCGGTTGTTCTTGAAGCCCGGGTCCACCCCGACGCCTTGGAGCCCCTCTTCGTCATGGCTGTAGACGGGGATCTTCCCGGCAACGGTGGTGCTGCCGGCCGCGTCGGTGAGGCGCAGCGTGCCGTCACGCGAGGTGTGCAGGACGCTGCGGTCCGGCAGCACCGCCAGCGAGAGCGGCTCACCCATCTCGTCCGGGCCCTTGGCAAGCGGAATCTGAGCAAAGGTCGAATCGGCAGCGGCATGCGCCTGCTTGTCCGCGTGGCCTCCTTTGCCCGTGTGGCCTTCGTGGCCTGCGTGCGCGGTGGCCGCGGCGGGTGTACCCACGGCGAGGAGCAGCCCGACGAGCAGGGCTGCCCCTCTACGGCGTGGGGTGAGTCGTGGACGTTCTCGGAACACGAAGAGTCCCTTCGATACGGGCGTGAAGTCCGGCGCCTTGTGCGGTGCACGGCGCACGTTCACATGACTTCGTCCGGAAGGTAGTCATGTTTCATCGACTCATAAAGACCTTGCGCAGGAAAAAAGTTAACTTTCTACTGAGTAAGAACAAAGTCCGTCCGGGCACGCCGAATACCCCGTCGGCCTCGGCATTTCCGACGGGGCAGCGGCGAGAGAACCCACAGGTCAGCCGCCTAACAGCCGCGATGCGGCGTGGCGCTGCGGAATTCACGCGCGAAGATTCGGTTACGGGAAAAGAGGCTCGCCCCTATGGGCAGGTCGGAGGCGGTCCGTGAACTGGCGCTGGGGACCGGGGGAAAAGCGTGGCATATAAAGACTCCCGTGGTGCGCGAGGCACACATATCGCTGTACGCGTATGGCACCCCGAAGGCGGTTCCATCCCTGAAGGAGAGCGATGCTCACAGCTCGTCCCGCCGCGTTACCCATCCGTTATCCGCCTCGTGGCGCGACGCCCGGCGGACCGGAATTCTCCCGGGCCGGCGGGTGCACGCGGGCGGCGGCCACGCATGCCGTCGGCGGTCGGCCCGGAACGCCTCAGCCGTGGCTTCCGAAAGCGGCGTCGAAGGAGGCGGCCGGGGGTGGGAAGTCGTACGCCTTCAGCCGGGCGAGCGCCTCCGCGGCACCGTGGCGGCGGTCCATCCCGGCGTCCTCCCACTCGACGGAGACGGGGCCTTCGTAGCCGATGAAGCCAAGCACTCGGAAGACGTCCTCCCAGCGCACGTCGCCACGGCCGACCGAGACGAAGTCCCAGCCGCGCCGCGGGTCACCCCACGGCAGGTGGGAGCCGAGGCGCCCGTTGCGGCCGTCGAGGCGTGTGCGGGCCTCCTTGCAGTCGACGTGGTAGATCCGGTCACGGAAGTCGTAGAGGAAGCCGGCCGGGTCGACGCCCTGCCAGATGAAATGGGAGGGGTCGAAGTTGAGGCCGAAGGCGGCGCGGTGGTCCACGGCCTGCAGGGCCCGGTCGGTGGTCCAGTAGTCGTAGGCGATCTCGCTGGGGTGCACCTCGTGCGCGAAGCGGACGCCCTCGGCGTCGAACACGTCGAGGACCGGGTTCCAGCGGTCGGCGAAGTCCTGGTAGCCGCGCTCGACCATGCCTTCGGTGGCGGGCGGGAACATGGCGACCAGATGCCAGATGGCGGAGCCCGTGAAGCCGACCACCGTGTCGACGCCGAAGGCGGCCGCCGCGCGGGCGGTGTCCGCCATCTCGGCCGCGGCCCGTTGCCGTACGCCCTCGGGCTCTCCGTCGCCCCAGACGCGGGGCGGGAGGATGGCCTGGTGGCGCTCGTCGATGATGGCGTCGCAGACGGCCTGGCCGACCAGGTGATTGGAGATCGTCCAGCACCTGAGGCCGTACTTCTCCAGGATGCGGCGCCGGGAGTCCAGATAGGCGGGGTCGGCGAGGGCCTTGTCGACCTCGAAGTGGTCGCCCCAGCAGGCGAGTTCGAGGCCGTCGAACCCGGCGTCGCGAGCAATCCGGCACACCTCCTCAAGGGGGAGGTCGGCCCACTGACCGGTGAAGAGGGTGAAGCGACGGGACATGATGCACAGTCCTCCTCAGTTTGTCGTAGCTGCTGTGGGTGTGACAGTCACGTAGACGCTGTCCTTGGACGCGCTCTCCTCGATGGCGGCGAGCACCTGCTGCACCTGGAGCCCGTCGGCGAAGGACGGTGCGGGCTGGACACCCGTGGCGACGGCGTGAACGAGGTCGCGGGCCTGGTGGACGAAGGTGTGCTCGTAGCCGAGGCTGTGGCCGGGCGGCCACCAGCCGTCGAGGTAGGGGTGATCGGGTTCGGTGACCAGGATGCGCCGGAACCCCGCTTCGGGAGCGGGGACGGTGCCGTCGAAGAACTGGAGCTCGTTCAACCGCTCCAGGTCGAAGGCGAGCGATCCGAGCTCGCCGTTGACCTCCAGGCGCAGCGCGTTCTTGCGGCCGTGGGCGAAGCGTGTGGCCTCGAATGAGGCGAGCGCGCCGGAGGGGAAGCGGCCGATGAACAAGCTGGCGTCGTCGACAGTGACGGGACCGCGCTCGACTCCCCTGGTGGTGGCCGGCGCCGGCGCGGCGGCAGGGACGGGCCGCTCGGTGACGAAGGTCTCGCTGAGTGCCGCGACACCCGCCAGGGGTTCACCCACCAGGTATTGGGCGAGGTCCACGATGTGCGCTCCCAGGTCGCCGAGGGCGCCTGACCCGGCGCTCTCGCGCTTGAGGCGCCAGGTGAGCGGGAAGTCGGGGTCGACGAGCCAGTCCTGAAGGTAGGTGAGGCGGATGTGGCGCAGTGCCCCGAGCCTGCCGACCTCGATCAGAGCGCGGGCCAGGGCGAGGGCGGGCACCCGGCGGTAGTTGAAGCCGACCATGGCGATGCTGCCCGGGTTGCGTGCGGCCGCCTCGGCCATGGCCTCGGCCTCGGCGACGGTGTTGGCGAGCGGCTTCTCGCACAGCACGTGCTTGCCCGCGTCGAGCGCGGCGATGGCGATGTCCGCGTGGCTGTCGCCGGGCGTGCAGATGTCGACGAGGTCGACGTCGTCCCGGGCGATCAGCTGCCGCCAGTCGGTCTCGGCGGACGCCCAGCCCAGCTTGTCGGCGGCGGCACGCACCGCTCGCGGGTCACGGCCGCACACGGCTGCCAGGTGCGGCTCGCTCGGCAGGTCGAACACGCGGGCCGCGGTGCGCCAGCCCTGGGAGTGCACGGCACCCATGAAGGCGTAGCCGACCATGCCGATACCGAGGCGCTGCTTGGGGGCAGCGGTGGAATCCATACGCGAGGTCTCCTTGACGCGGTGGGGGCGGGCATGGTGGGCCAGCCCCGGAGCCCCCACAGCACCGAGGCTGGCCCTGTCTCTGGGGCGGCCTACCGGAAGCCGGTGGACATGTACTGGTCGACGTTGCCCTTGTCGACGACGGCCGAGTAGAGCGTGACCGAGGACGGGATCTCGAACTCGGCCATGCCGCCGATGCCCTTGCCCTGGCCGAGCGCCCGCGCGAGGTCGATCGCGGAGGCGGCCATCGTCGGCGGGTACAGGACGGTGGCCTTCAGCACGCCCCGGTCCTGCTTGATCTCCTGGAACGCCGAGAGCGCGCCCGCGCCGCCGACCATCAGGAAGTCGTCGCGTCCGGCCTGCTTGATGGCGCGCAGGGCGCCCACGCCCTGGTCGTCGTCATGGTTCCACAGGGCATCGAAGTTCTTCTGCGCCTGGAGCAGCTGCGACATCTTCGCCTGGCCGGACTCCACGGTGAACTCGGCGGCCTGCCGGGCGACCTTCTCGATGTTCGGGTAGTTCTTCAGCGCGTCGTCGAAGCCCTTGGTGCGCTGCTTGGTCAGCTCCAGGTTGTCCAGCCCGGCCAGCTCGACGACGCGGGCGTTCTTCTTGTCCTTGAGCTTCTCGCCGATGTAGTGCCCGGCGTTGAGACCCATGCCGTAGTTGTCGCCGCCGATCCAGCAGCGGTAGGCCTGCGCGGACGCGAAGGCCCGGTCGAGGTTGATCACCGGTATGCCCGCGCGCATGGCCTTGAGGGCGACCTGGGTGAGGGCCTTGCCGTCGGCGGGCAGGATGACGAGGACATCGACCTTCTTGTTGATGAGGGTCTCCACCTGGCCGATCTGGGCGGCGGTGTCGTTGGAGCCCTCCGTCGCCTCCAGGGTGACGTCCTTGTACTTCTTCGCCCGGTTCTTGGCGTTGTCGTTGATGGCCTTGAGCCAGCCGTGGTCGGCCTGCGGTCCGGCGAAGCCGATGGTCACTTTCTTGCCGGGCTTGTCGTCGGCGACGGCGGCCTGCTGAGCGTCGCCTCCGCCTCCGTCCTTGGGCTGGTTGGAGACGCACGCGGTGAGCAGCGCGCCGGCCGAGAGGGCGGCGGTGCCGAAGAGCATCCGTCTGCGGGTGGTGTTCACGTTCTGTGACATGGTCGTGGTTCTCCTTGCGCGGGCTTACTCACGGGCCGTGCGGTGCTGGACCAGGACGGCGGCGACGATGATGGCGCCCTTGGCGATCTGCTGGACGGCGGTCTCCAGGTTGTTGAGCGCGAAGATGTTGGTGATGGTGATGAAGATCAGCACGCCGAGCACGGAGCCGGTGATGGTGCCGCGCCCGCCGCTGAGCAGGGTGCCGCCGATGATCGCCGCGGCGATGGCGTCCAGCTCGTACAGGTTGCCGTTGGTGTTCTGGCCCGAGCCGGACAGCACGATCAGCAAGAAGGCGGCGATGCCGCAGCACAGGCCGGACAGCAGGTACAGGTAGAGCCGCTGGCGCCGTACGTCGATCCCGGCCAGGCGCGCCGCCTCCGCGTTACTGCCCACCGCGACCGAACGCCGCCCGAACGTGGTGCGGTTCAGCAGCAGCCAGCCCACGACGGTCACGGCCGCGAAGACCATGACCAGCGGCGGGACACCGAGGATGTACGAGTCCCGCTCGCCCAGCTTGAGCACGCCGTCCACGGTGACCACCTGGGTCTTGCCGTCGGTGATCTGCAGAGCCAGGCCGCGTCCAGCAGCCAGCATGGCCAGCGTCGCGATGAACGGCACCAGGCCGCCGTACGCGATCAGCAGGCCGTTGACAAGGCCGCAGCCCAGGCCGACGACGACAGCGGTGAACAGGATGCCCGCGAAGCCGTACTCCTGAGTGGCAACCGTCGTCGCCCACACCGACGCCAGCGCGACGATCGCCCCCACGGACAGGTCGATGCCGCCGGAGATGATGACGAAGGTCATGCCGACGGTGACGACCCCGATGACGGATGCCTGCGTGAGGATCAGCTGGACGTTGCTGGTGTCCAGGAACGAGTCGGGCTGGGTGACACCGCCGACGACCACGAGGACGGCAAGGACACCGAGCAGCGACAGCGTCCGCATATCGAGGCGGAAGCCGAGCGCGGGCCGTCGCGGTGGCGGCACGTCGGGGGCGGATTTCTCAGCCGCGGGTGCGGTCGCGGACTGCGTCATGATGAGTGGTCCCCTTCCATTACGAGATCGAGTACGCGGTGCTCGTCCAACTCCCCCGCGGGCGCGGTGTGTACGATCCGGCCCTCGCGGAGCACCAGGACCCGGTCGGCGAGGCCGAGGACCTCGGGCACCTCACTGGAGACGAGCAGCACGGCGAGCCCCTCGTCGGCGAGCCCCCGCACAACGGCGTACAGCTCGGCACGGGCACCGATGTCCACGCCGCGCGTCGGCTCGTCGAGCAGCAGCACCTTGCAGCCGCGCAGCAGCCAGCGGGCCAGGACCGCCTTCTGCTGGTTGCCGCCGGACAGGTTTTTGACCTGGGCGTCCGGGTTGTCCGGGCGCAGCACCAGCTCCCGTGTGGCCTGCTGGGCGGCGGTGCGCTCCGCGGTCCGGTCGAGCCAGCCCGCACGCGAGAACCGGCTGAGCGTGGAGACGGAGACGTTGCGCGTGACGGATTCCAGCATCAGCAGGGCCTGCGCCTTGCGCTCCTCGGGGGCAAGACCGATGCCGGCACGCACGGCGGCGCGGACGTCGCCGGGCCGCAGCGGTTCCCCATTGACGAACACCCGACCTGTGGCGGGTCTGCGGGCGCCGTAGATGGTCTCCAGGATCTCGGACCGTCCCGAGCCGACCAGGCCCGCGAGGCCGACAATCTCGCCGGGGTGCAGACCGAAGGTGACCGGCTCGAACTCCCCTTCACGGCTGAGCCCTTCGACTTGCAGGACCGGCGTGGCCGTGGTCGGGGAGCCGGGCGAGCGGTCGGGGAAGACGTGCTCCACGTCCCGGCCCGTCATGAGCGCGACGATGTCGCGGGCGGGAGTGGAGACGGCCGGGAGGCCGTCGGCGACGGAGCGGCCGTCCTTCAGGACGGTGACGCGCTTGCCGATGCGCCGGATCTCCTCCAGGCGGTGCGAGATGTAGATGACGGCGACCCCGTCGGCGGTGAGGCGCTCGATGATGCGGAAGAGATTGCGGACCTCGTCCGGGTCCAGCGCTGCCGATGGCTCGTCCATCACGATCAGACGCACCTCGTGGGAGAGGGCGCGGGCCATCGAGACGATCTGCTGCTGGGCTGCCGAGAGCTCACCGACCAGCGTGGCCGGGTCGACCTCCGGATGGCCGAGCCGACGCAGCAACTCGGCGGCGGTGCGCCGTGCGGACCTGGTGCGGACGACGAATCCGGCGCGTGTCGGTTCGTGGCCGAGGCTGATGTTCTCCGCCACGGAAAGGTGCTCCACCAGGTCGAGTTCCTGGTACATGGTCGCGATGCCCAGGCGCATCGCGGCGGTCGGGGACTTCAGACGCGTGGAGGTGCCCTGCCAGAGGATCTCGCCGCCATCGGGCTGATGGACACCGGCCAGGACCTTGATCAGGGTGGACTTGCCCGCGCCGTTCTGGCCGAGGAGGCAGTGGACCTCCCCCTCGGCGACGGTGAGGTCGACACCGTCCAGGGCACGGACGCCCGGGAAGTGCTTGGTGATCCCGGTCATCTTGAGGAGAGGAGGCGGCATGCCACCTTCCGTGGGCTCATGGGGTGTTGGCGACATGGTGTTCCTCGGTTCACTGGGGGCACACAGTCACGGCGCTGGCGCCGCCTGCGCGAGTGATGCGTCTGAGACGAACAGGAGAGTGATACGAGCCGAGCGCCCACCGCGCGAGATGTGCGGGCGAGCGGAGGCGTTCGCGGGGCCCACGGTGCGGCCCGCCGGGTGCGGCGGGGATCACGAGCCCGGGCACCGCGGCGAAGGTTGCCGGAGCGCCTGAGGGTGCGTACCGGCCCTCAGGGATGCCCGGTGCCTGGTACGCCGGAGGTGTGGTTCAGGCGCCCCACCGCCAGCGGGGTGTCACGGCGGTGGGGCGGGTTCTTGGGGTCAGGCCGGGGAGAAGAGGTGGTCGGTGATGAGGCGCGCGGCGCCGATGGCGCCGGCGACCGGGCCGAGGTCGCCCAGGACGATGGGCAGATTGCCGGTGGCCAGCGGCAGGGACCTGCGGTAGACCTGCGTGCGGATGGCGGCGAGCAGGCCGTGGCCCAGGCCCGTCACCCGACCGCCGAGGACGACGAGACTCGGGTTGAAGAAGGAAACCAGTCCGGCGATCACGTGCCCGACGTGGTCCCCTCCCGCACGGATGAGATCGAGGGCGACGGCGTCGCCGACGTTCGCGGCCGCCCCGACGTCGGCCGCGGTGAGCGTCCCGGAGGCGGCCAACCGGTCGGCCAGCGCACCGGTGCTGTGCCCGGACTCGACTGCGGCGAGCGCGTCCCGGGCGAGCGCGGCCCCACTGAAGTGGGCCTCCAGGCAGCCGCGGTTGCCACAGGCGCAGGGGTGACCGTCGGGGTCGACCTGGATGTGGCCGATGTCCCCCGCGCTTCCGGAGGCGCCACGGTGCACCTGGCCGTTGACGACGATCCCGCAGCCGATGCCGGTGCCGATCTTCACGCACAGGAAGTCGTCGACGCGCTTGGCGACTCCCGCGTGCCGTTCACCGAGCGCCATCAGGTTCACGTCGTTGTCGACCATGACCGGGCAGCCCAGCACCTGGCTGAGCGCCTTCCGCACGGGGAAGCCGTCCCAGCCGGGCATGATCGGCGGCGCGACCGGAACCCCTTCGGCGAAGCGCACCGGCCCGGGAATCCCGACTCCGGCACCGTCGAAGCTCTCGGCGAGGCCGGCCGCCTTCAGCTTCCCGGCCATGACCACGACTTGCTCGAAGACCGCAACCGGGCCTTCCCGTACGTCGATCGGCTCGTTGAGGTGCCCGAGCACCTCCAGTTCGGCGTTGGTGACAGCGACGTCCACCGAGGTGGCGCCGATGTCGACGCCCAGGAAGCGGAGTTCGGGTGAGAGCCGGATGCGGTGCGAGCGGCGGCCGCCCCGCGAGGCGGCGAGCCCGTCGACCACGAGGAGCCCGGCGGACATGAGCCGGTCGACCTCGACCGCGACCTTCGAGCGTGACAGGTCGATGAGACCGCTGAGCTCCGCACGCGAGCGGGGGCCCTCGTCACGCAGCAGCTTGAGCACTCGCTCCTGATGCGCGTTGGCCGGCCGTGCTGTCATGCGCCTCACGTCACCCCTCCCGCCGTTCACCGGGCCTTCGGTGTCTTCGCGCTGGAACGTAGCAGCGATCGCCGGTATCAGGGAAGAAGTTAGTCAGAAATAGCCACTACTTTCTCTTCGATGGAGACAAAGTAGTGGGGAGATTCGTCCCGCCAGGGAACAAAATGCCCGACAAACCGCAGCGTTCGAGCGCCCCCTTCGCGGCTGACAACGCACCGCCATCGAGCCGCCGCCATCGCGCCCGGCATCCGACGCGGGCCCGAGAGCACGTGGGGACCCGCTGCCGCCGTGCGACGACTTCTTGGCCCCGCCTCACCCGACGGGCAGGTTCGCGACCTCATCGAGGTGCGCCTGAACACCTGGAATGAACCTTCGGGTCCGTGTGGGCCACGTCGCGCCCTGACAGGGCCGCCGGCACGACAACCCCACCAGGTATCGGCTTCATAACGCCGCGGGACGGCATGTCCGCCGCCCGCTCTTCACCGCGACGGTGAATCTCTCTTGCCCCACAGGATGACTAGCATGCGCGACAGCACCACCGGCGCCGCCACTCCCGACGAGACTTGCAGCGACGCCGACTTGTCCGCCCGCATACGCAGCGGCTCACGCTCGGCGGCCGACGCCGTGCTGGTCGAGCTCTACCGTCGTCACCACGCATCGGTCCTCGCCTACGCACGCAGTTGCACACAGGACTCCCACACGGCGGAGGACCTGGCGTCGGAAGCGTTCACTCGCGCGCTGCATGCCGTGCGGCACGGCGCCGGCCCCCAGAACGCTTGGCGCCCCTACCTGCTGACGGCCGGCCGCCGCACGGCGGCCGCCTGGGCCGCCACGGCACGCCGCACCGAGCTGTCCGCCGACTTCGAGACCTGGTTGTCCAAGGCGTCGGCAGCGGAGAGCGGAGAGGAATGGGCGCTGCGCCGCCAGGATGCCGACCTGGCACTGCGCGCCTTCCAGAGCCTCCCTGACCACTGGCAGACAGCCCTGTGGCACTCAGCTGTCGAGGGCGAGTCGCCCGCACGCATCGCGCCACTGCTCGGCCTCAGCTCGAACGGCGCCGCCTCCCTGACCTCACGTGCCCGAGAAGGCCTGCGCGAGGCGTACCTCGCCCAGTACGCGTCGGACAGCGCGGCATCCGAGGAGTGCCGGTACTTCACCGGCCTGCTGGCCGCCTCCATCCGCAGCTCCGGTCGCCGCCATCGCACGCACCGCGGCCTGAAGCGCCATCTGGCGAACTTCCCCCGCTGCCACCGCGCGCGCAGCGAACTGCGGGACCTGGGCAAGCTCCTGAGCTTCGCCCTCCCGGTAGGGCTACTGCTGTGGACGGGGGCTTCGTACGGGACGAAGGCCACCGCTGTGACGTGAGCGCTTCCCGGCCCCAATGGCACCGCCGCCTCCCCGGCTCTGAGTGTCGCCGCGAGCGTCGGAGGCGTCGGTGCCTCTGTGCTCGTGGCCGCTCTCGTCGGATACGCGTTGTGGCCGGACGGCGGCGGGCCGTCGGCTGTTCCTCCGGTCGCCGCCAGCGCCCCACCTGCCGCCTCCGCCTCCGCCTCTGACCTGGACAAGAGCAAACGCCGGAGCCCTGCACCTTCTTCTCGTGCTACACCCCATTCGTCCTCGCCCTCCTCCTCGTCTTCCTCGTCCCCTTCACCCCCTTCCGCCACCCCGCCCGCACCCAGCACACAACCATCGGCACCCCCGTCGTGGCAGCCTGCCGCAACCGACCGCACGCGACTCCCGATCGCCTCCACCGGCCGGTGCATGGACATCTCCACGAAGGAGGGCGCCGAACCGCACGAAGCCGCCTGCGACGTCAGCCGTTCGCAGCAGTGGGAACTGCTGGTCGACCGGGCCGCCCAGGAAGTGCGCATCCGCAATTACGCGACCGGCATGTTCCTCACCCACACCGGCCAGCCGACGGACGGTGCCCCGGCCCGCCAGCGGCGCGCCAGCGACTCCCCCGCGCTCACGGCCCGCTGGACGTACTTCCTCGACCAGTCGGGCCTGGTTGCCTTCGCACAGAAGGGCAACCATCTGTACTTCCTCGGCCTGGACGACTGGAACGGTGCCGCCGAAGGAAGAGCGCCCCCGGCCATCGGGACGACGGCGAACTACTACCACTCTCCCTCGCTACGATTCCGTTACGGGGATGCCGCCTTCCGCGGCTGACCACCTCAGATCCCACGCTGGGCGGAGGCCAGCGCCTCGACGCGCGGTGGCCCGTCCTCCGTCGAACCGGCACACGAGGCCGTATGCGCGCGAGGGAGGTGCCCCGTGGGCTCAGGCGTTGGCCTCCGTGCGTACCCGATCAGTGACGGCGACTGCCAAGGCGTAGTCGCCACGTGCCAGATCGTGGAACGCGCAGCTGCCGTCCGGCCCAGTGCCCGTCGCGGTCACCTCGCTGCCTGCCGCGTCCCGCAGCGCGCAACGGACTCCGGCGACAGACTGGCCCCGCACGCCTGGACGCTCCCGCAGTGCGTTCCGGAGCAGTGCGGACAACGGGGTTCGGTGGTGTGCGGAAGCTCGACCTGGCAGTCGTCGACGGAGCCGCCGTCGACCGGCACGCTGACGGTGTGCGGGTGGTGCCGTGGCTGCTCACCCGACCACGCCGGGGGGCTCCTGCGCGGCACGCCGGTGTATGCGGCCACGGTCAAACCGGGATACCAGACCCTCGTCGCGGCTCTGCCCTGATCACGTCCGGGTTTCCTCAGCGCGGCCGAACGGAGCGCCTCCGGCGGATACCCGAGCACGGGCGAGAGTCCGGCGCAGGAAGTCGAGGCCCTCGGTGGCGAGCGCATCCTGGCTTGTGGCAAGCGGGCGCCACACGGAAGCAGCCACAGCGATCGTGGCGTTGTGGGCGGTGAACGACTCGATGCACAGCGGGCCTTCGTAGCCGCACGCCTCCAGTTCCGCCATGAAGGCGGACCAGTCGAGGTGGTCGGCACCGGGAGCGCCACGGTCGTTGGCACACACCTGTACGTGCACGATGCGGCCGGCGGCTTGCCGAACGGCTTCCGTCAGCGAGCGTTCCTCGATGTTCTGGTGGTATGTGTCCAGGGCGATGCCGACCGTGTCCTCGGGCAGGCCGTCGAGGGCCTGGAGGGTCTGGGCGACGGTGTTGAGCAAGCTCGTCTCGTAGCGGTTCAACGGCTCCACGGCAAGGCGGACGTGGGCGTCGGCAGCGTATTCGGCGACGGGCACGAGATGCTCGCGCCATTCCTCGTACGCCGCTCGGCGTTCGGCGGGCTTCAGGCGCCAAGTGCGTCCGACTGCCGCGTACAGCGGACCCGCCACCACCCCGGCGCCGACGCCATGTGCGGCGTCCACGCAGCGGCGCAGGTAGTCCTGGGTGGCGTGGACCACGGTCGGGTCAGTGCGCACCAAGTCGCGCCCCGGCGGCAGCACTGCGATGACGGCCGCCGGATCAATGCCGGTGGCCTCCAGGAGCTTCCGCGTGCGGGCCGCCTCCCAGTCGCCGGGTTGCTCCAGCGGGAGTTCGGCGCAGTCGAAGCCCCAGCCGGCCAGGCGCGGCAGCACTTCGGCGAGGGCAGCACCGGTCACCGGCGAGTGCCAGATCCAGGGGTTGGCGCCCAGCTGCGGCGCGTAGGAGCTCACTTCTTGCCCCAAGCCTCGGGGAAGCCGGGCAGATTCTCGCAGCCGCACATCGCGTAGTGCAGCGGCGGCATGCCCGCCTTCAGGTACTGGTCGAGGTTGTCCTCGGTGACGGTGGGCTGGGGCAGCTTCCACTTCTTGGGGACCTGCTTGCCGTCCAGGATTTTCAGCGCGGCGATGACCGGGGTACGCCACTGGAATGTCGGGTAGGTGGGGGCGATAGCGGTGAGCTTCTTGTCCTTCCATGCCTGCAAGAAATCCTGCTGGTCCTCGCCGGTGATCGGCGGTACGTCGACGCCGGCGTCCTCGAATGCCTCCACTGCGGCGACCGCTGTGGCGCCGGAGTCCATCCAGACGCCGTCGATCGTGCCGTGGCGGGAGATGGCGTCGGCGACGACGGACTTGGTCTTGACGGGGTCGCCCTCGGTGAACTTCACGTCCACTACATCCAGTTCGCTTTTGTCGAAGGCGGCCTTCCCGGCCGACCAGCGGTTCTCCAGGACATCGACGCCGGGTGAGATGCGCAGTGCGAGGATTTTGCCCTTGGGCTTCACTTTGTCGATGAGGAAGTCGGCCGCGACGGCGCCGTAGCCGTAGCCGCCGATGGGGTTGATGAAGGTGACGGCGCAGTCGGTTTCCACACCCCGGTCGAAGACGATCACGGGGAGCTTGCCGCAGGCCTCCTTCACCGCCGGGGTGAGAGTGGCGGTGGTGTTGGGCGAGACGATCAGAGCGTCACAGTTCTTGCCGGTGAGCTCCTGGATGTCGGAGATCTGCTTGTCGTCCTTGCCTTGCGCGTCCAGAACGGTGAACTCGCTGATCTCCTTGTGGAGTTTTACCTCTGCCTTCATGGTCGTCAGGCCGACCTGGCGCCAGGGGTTGAAGACTCCGGCGTTGGAGAAGCACAGGTGGATGCCGCCGGATCCCTTCTTCTTGTACTGAGCCGTGTCGGCCATCTTCGGCTCGATCATCTGCTCCCACGGCTTGCCGTCCGGTCCCTCAGGTGCGGCTCTGGTGAGCTTCAGCTGCTTCTTGTACTCGGCTTGGTCGAAGAATTTCGACTGCTTGCCGTCGCTCCCGCTGTCCGGGGCACCCTTCGAGCCGGCCGGGGAGTCCGGTGGTATGTCGCTGGAACAGGATGTGATCAGAGCACTTGCGAGCAGCAGTGCGGACGGCGCCCAAAGTCGGCTGCGGATCATGACGGTGTTCCTCCAGATGAGCGAGTACGGGTGCGGCGCAGCCGGGACCAGTTGGCGGCTCCGAGTCCCACCGCGGCGATGACGATCACGCCTTGCACGGTGGATTCCAGGGCGCCGGAGACGCCTTGGAGGTTGAGCAGGGTGAACAGGGCCTGCAGCGAGAAGGCGCCGGCCATCGCGGACACGACCGACCCACGCCCGCCGCCCAGGGCGACGCCGCCGAGCACGACAGCGGTGATGGCCTCGAACTCGTAGCCGCGGCCCGCCTGCGCGGAGACTCCGGAGAACCCGCCGACAAGGATCGCCGTGAGCGCGGCGGCGACACCGGAGAGAACGAATGCGAGTACACGGACACGATGGGTGCGCACACCTGACAGCGTGGCGGTGCGTTCGCTGTCCCCTGTGGCGATCAGCGTACGGCCGAAGTCCGAACGCATCAGCCAGACGGCCAAGACCCCGGCGGCGAGGCAGGCGAGCGCGGCCCAGGGCAGCCAGCCGAAGGCCGAGCCCCGGCCGAGAATGCGGAAGTCCTCCGGCAGAACGCCGTGCGGGGAGCCGCCGGCCCAGTAGAAGACGGCGCCTTCGAGGATCAGCATCATGCCCAGAGTGGTGATGAAGGACGGCACCCGCAGGAACGTGGTGATCAGACCGTTCGCGAGGCCGGCAACCGCCCCGGCCAGGAGCAGAGCCAGGCTGATGACCAGCCAGTGGGCCTCGGGGAAGGAGCCGTACAGCTCGGCCGCGACGACCACACCCGCGGTGACGACTGCCCCCACGGACAGGTCGAACTCGCCGCTCACGACGACCAGGTACTGCCCTGCGGCAAGGATCACCAGCGGCGCGGTGCGTTTCACGAAGGCGAGGAAGCGGTCGGGTTCGTAGAAGTCCGGGTTCGTCAGGGCGAGTGCGGCGAACAACACCGCGAGGAGGGCGTAGACGGGAGCACCCGCACCAAGTGCCGCAGTACCCCTCTTGCGCCATACGGCCGTTGCGGTGGTCATGCGGTCCTCCTGCTGCCGCGCCGGGCGTAGAGGGCGACTGCGGCGATGATGACGACGCCGCGGACGACGTTCTTGAAGAACGGGTCGATGGACAACTGGTTGAAGACGCTGTCCAGGACTGCCAGAAGCAGTACACCGCCGAGCGTGCCCAAGACCCCGCCGCGTCCGCCCGCGAGGGCGGTGCCGCCGAGGACGACCGCAGCGATGGAGTCCAGGTCGTACCGGGCTTCCGTGCCGGCCCAAGGCGCACCCGAGCCGAGCCGGGCGGCCAGGAAGAGGGCGGCGGCGCCGACGCACAGCGAGCACAGGACATGGGCGATGACGACGGTGCGTCTGGTGCGTACTCCGGACAGGCGGGCGGCGTGCTCGTCGCCGCCGGTGGCGTACATGTGGTGGCCCAAACGAGTACGGCGGGTGATGAACCACAGGACGGCGGCGACCGCCGCGAGCAGGAAGATCGATACGGGTATCGGTCCGATGCGGTCGTAGCCGAGGTGCTGGAAGGACGCGGAGACCTTTCCGGCGGGGCCGGTGTAGTTGTCCTCGATCCAGCCGCGCAGGATGAACGCGGTGCCGAGGGTGGCGATGAACGCGTTGACCTTGAGTCCGGTGACGATGAGGCCGTTGGCCAGGCCCGCCGCGGCTGACATGGCGAGCACGGCCACCACCGCGGTCAGGACGCTGCCGCTCGCCATCGTCTCGGCCGCGACAAGGGTGCCGAGGCTGATGAGGTAGGCGACGGAGAGGTCGAGGGAACCCGTAAGGATCACCAGGCTCTGGCCGACTGCGACCAGTCCGAGGGCCACGCTGTTGGACAGGATGATGGTGATGTTGGTGCGGGTCAGCAGCTGGCCGCCGGCGAGCGCGACGACAATCCAGCCGAGTACGATGACGGCAGCGGCCGCGAGCCAGATGCCGACAGCAGGGTCGGCCAGGCGGGACCTGCGGACGGCGTCCGGCTTGAGGACCGCCGACGGTGCGACGGTGGTTCCGGTCATGCGACGGCCTCCCGGTCGGCACTGGCGGTGGCGAGGCGCATGATGTCCTCTTCGCCTGCCCCGGCAGGCAGTTCGCCGACGATGCGTCCGTCGGCCATGACCAGGATGCGGTCGCTCATACCGATGAGTTCGGGCAGCTCGGACGAGATGATCAGGACAGCGAGGCCCTCGCGGGCCAGTTCGCGGACCAGGGTGTGAACGGCCGCCTTGGCGCCGACGTCGACGCCTCGGGTGGGTTCGTCGAAGAGCAGGACCCGCGGGCGTGCGGCCAGCCATTTGGCGATGACGACCTTCTGCTGGTTGCCACCCGACAGAAACTGGACCTGTTGGTCACCGCTGCGGGCGTGCAGGCGTACGCGCTCGAGCAACTGGCCGATACTTCCGGCGGCGGAGCGCCGGCCGCGGGCGGGGATGGCTCTGGTGACCAGGAGGGCGTTGTCGCGCACGGACTGGCGCAGGGCCAGGCCCTCGGCCTTGCGGTCCTCGGTGACCAGAGCGATCCCGGCGCGGATGGCCTGGCGCGGGCTGGTGGGCCGCAAGGTGTGGTTCGCGACGGTCATCGTGCCTTCGGTGAAGGGTGCGTCGCCGAACAGGGCCCGGGCCAGCGACGTACGGCCCGACCCCTGCAGTCCCCCGATGCCGGTGATCTCACCCGCACGCAGCTCGATGTCGATGCCCGACAGACGCCCGTTGCCGCCGCCTCGAACCGCCAGTCTGACGTCGCCGATCTCCTCCGGCCGAGCCCTCTGCGGGTAGTAGGCGCTCAGCTCCCTTCCCACCATGGCGCGTACGACGGCGTTGGTGTCGGTCTGCTCGGTGAGCAGCGTGGTGACGTGCCGCCCGTCCTTCAACACGGTGATGCGGCGGGACAGGTCGAAGACCTCGCGCAACCGATGCGAGATGTAGAGGATGCCGAGACCTCGCCCGGCCAGGCGCCGCACGAGATCGTGCAGCAGGCCCGCCTCGTGCTCGGCCAGAGGTGCGGTCGGCTCGTCCATCACGAGGACTCGCACGTCCGAGGCGAGCGCCTTGACGATCTCGACCGTCTGCATGCGGGCGACGCTCAGGTCTCGGACGTACATCCGCGGAGTGATCGCCGTCTCGCCGAGCTCGGCGAGCAGCTGTGCGGTGCGTTCCTCCATGGCCCGGCGGTCCACCAGGCCCCGTCGGGTGGGTTCGCGGCCGAGGAACACGTTCTCGGCGACGGTGCGGTGTCCCAGGAGCGCGAACTCCTGGTGGATGATGCCTACCCCGGCGGCCTGCGCCTGGGACGGGTGGGTGAAGCGGTGTGCGGTGCCGTCCAGGTGGATGGTGCCCGCGTCGGGTATGTGCTCGCCTGCGGCGACCTTCATCAAGGTCGACTTGCCCGCGCCGTTCTCGCCCACCAGCGCATGGATTTCGCCGGCTTCCAGATCCAGTGACACGTCGTGCAGGACGGACACCCCCAGGAAGCTCTTGGACACGTGCTGCATCGACAGCAACGTCGTCATTACGTGTGGCTCCTTCTACTCACAGCCTTGGTCAGACGCCAATGGGCTCCAGGTAAGGCGGTGCCGGAATCACCGTCGCCGGCACCGCCATCACTCAGTTCAGCCCAGCCCAGCCCAGCTCAGCTCAGCTCAGCTCAGCTCAGCTCAGCTCACGAAAGCTTCCACTTCTGCTGGGCACCGCCGTGGCACGGCCAGATGATCAGCCGTGTTCCGTCGGCCGAGCCTGCGCCCTCGGCATCCAGGCACTTGCCCCTGTTACGGATGGTGCCGTCGGACTGCACCGACCAGTCCTGCCCGGCGGACCCGTTGCAGTTCCACAGCTGCACCTTGGCGCCATCGGCCGTGGACGCCCCGGCGACATCGAGGCACTTGCCCAGCGAGCGCAAGGTGCTTCCGGTGGGCGTCCACTTCTGATGGGCACCGCCATTGCACGTCCACAGCTGGACTTTCGTTCCGTCCGCCTGTGCGCCCTTGTCCACGTCGACGCACTTGTTGCCGATCCCGACGATCTGCTTCGCCGAGCCGCCTCCGCCCTGGCCGACGCCCGCACCCGTGAACTTCATCGAGTCGATGTCGTACGCATTGTTCGTGGGCGTCTTGAACACCATGAACAGCTCCGTGGTGCTGCTGGGCTTGGTGACATTCACCGCCGGCATGTCGACGTAGTTGTCCCATCCCCCGGTGCTCTTGACCGGTGTGGAGGAGATCAATGGGCCGGTCGGTGAGCCGTCGCGCAGTTCAACCGTGCCGCCGCCGGACGGCGACGAAAGGCGGATCGACACCTGGTCGATCCCGGTGAGGTTGACCGGGTTGAAGGAGATCCAGTCGTTGTTGCTGATGTCGCCGATCCGCGCGCCGGACTCGGCGCCGCCCTGCGACACGACCCTCACTCCGGACTGCCTGGTGAAGTACTCGGCCTGCTTGTGCTTGGGCTGCAGCACGATCTTCTTGCTTCCGGTCAGGGCGGGAACTCCGTCGGCGCCCTTGTCGGTGTAGCTGGAGTTGGCGACGTAGAACGCGTTGAGGTTGGCGTGACCCGCGTCGGTCTCGGGCTTGAGGGTGCCGGAACATCCCGGGATCGCAGCGGCATCGTGCGCGTGCCCGTCATGCCCGAGCGAGGGCACGGTCTTCACCTTGGCGCAGTCCACGGTGCCGTCCTCGGGGTCGGTGACGTCCACCTTGAACGGGATCGAGTCACCCCAGTCGAACATGCCGCCGTCCGGTATCGACAGCTTCACCACCGGCTCGGTGTTGCCCGAGGTCACCAGCGCATTTCCCACGCCCGTCCGGCCTCCGGCATCCGTGACAGTGAGCTGCGCGGTGAACTGCCCCTTCCGCGTGTACGTGTGCGTGGGGTTCGCCTCGGTCGAGGTCCCTCCGTCCCCGAAGACCCACTTGTACGTGATCGGAGTGCCCTCCGGGTCCTTCGAACCCTCGCTGGAGAACTTCACCGTCAGTGGGCTTTTGCCGGATGCAGGGGTCGCGGTGGCCTTGGCGATCGGCCGCCGGTCGCCTCTCGTGTAGTCGATGCGGTACAGGCCGGAGTCGGGATTGTCCCGGCCGAACCCGGTCCCCCACTCAAGGATGTACATCGAGCCGTCCGGACCGAACTTCATATCCATGGGCGACTTGAAGCCCATGTTCGACACAAAGTCGTTGATCTTCAGCAGTCGCCCGTCCTTGTCGAGGCGGAACTCCCACAGCTTGTTGCGCGACCACTCGCCGAAGAACGGCGTCTGGTTGAAGTAGGCAGGGAACTTCGTCTCCGACGGATTGTTTTTGTCGTACTGGTAGACCGGGAACGCGGCCGGGGCCTCGCCGCCGCTGCCCAGTTCGGGGAACTTGTCGCCGTGGGCGCCGTTGCCGTACCAGACGTCGGCCTTGCGGACCGCGGGCAGGTCGGTGAGGCCGGTGTTGTTCGGCGAGTTGTTCACCGGCTTGTCGCAGTTGAACTTCGGCCCGGACCGGCCGGTGGCGAAGTCGTAGTGGTTGTACGGGATATTGTCACCGACGCAGTACGGCCAGCCGTAGAAGCCCGGGGACTTGATCGCGTTCCATTCCACGATCGCGGCAGGGCCACGGTCGGGATGGTCGTTCGCGGCATCGGGGCCGTAGTCGGCCGCGTAGATCGTACCGTTGGCGGGGTGCACGGAGAACCGGAACGGATTGCGGAAGCCCATCGCGTAGATTTCGGGCTTCGTCTTCTCCGTCCCCGGCGCGAACATGTTGCCGGACGGAATCTTGTAGGTTCCGTCGGTCTCCGGGTGAATGCGAAGGATCTTGCCACGCAGGTCGTTGGTGTTGGCCGCGGTGGACTGGGCGTCGTTGTCCGCGTGCCCCGGGCGCTCGTCGATGGGTGCGTATCCGTCGGAGCGGAACGGCTCGATGTCGTCGCCGGTGCCTATGTAGAGATTCCCGTTCGGCCCGAAGGTGATGTAGCCGCCGGTGTGGCCGGGCTCCGGGTTCCGGCGCGAGGACGGCACCTTCATGATCACCTTTTCGCTGGACTTGTCCAGTGAGTCGCCGTTCACCGTGAACCGGGACACCCGGGCTATGTCCTCGGTGCCGCCGGCCGGCGAATACATCAGGTAGATCCACTTGTTCGTCGCGAAATCGGGGTCGAGTGCCAGGCCCGTCAGACCGTCCTCGCCACCCGTGTACACGTCGAGCGTGCCCGCGGTGACCACCTCGCCGGACGGCTTGGAGACCTTCACCTTGCCGCCGTACTCGGCGTAGAACACCCGGCCGTCCTTGGCGACGTCCAGCTCGCTCGGGCCTACGGTGCTCTCGTCCAGCGGCACCTTCTCGTAGCTCGCCCAGGTCGTCGGGCCACAATCCGACTCGACCTTGCCGCCTGCCGACTCCACTCCGCCCACGATGTGTTCGCGGAAGGCGGCTTCGGTGTACGACTCTTTGTCGTGTCCCATGGCAGTGGCCCACACCCTGCCGCCTTCGGCGTCACGACACCAGGAGATCGGATGGTCGGCGCCCATGGCGTCGGGGCCCGGGTTGTAGGTCTTCTCGTCCGCGGTGACGAGAACGTGCACGTCACCCCGGGGATTCTTGTCGAAGTTGTACCACTCCTCGGCCCGCTCCCAGCGCTCGGGCAGCGACTTGGTGGAGGGGTGGACGCGGTCGGCGACCTTCGCTGTTCCTCGCAGCACTCCGGGCGAGTGGGTCGGCATGTGGGCACCGCCATTGATCAGCTTGTCCCACCACGGGAAGTCCTTCTCGATGCCCATGTCGAGGGCGTTGTGGATGGCTGCAACGCCACCACCGCCGTTCACATACTTCTGCATCGCCTGACGCTGGGCGGCGGTGTCCCACACCATGCCGGATGTCTGGAGCATCACCACTACGTCGTACTTGGCGAGGTCTGCGTCGTTGAAGACCTTCGAGTCCTCGCTCTTGGTCACCTCCCAGTCGTGCTCGGCGGCCAGCTGGTCGAACATCGTGATGCCCGCCGGGATGGAGTCGTGCCGGTAGGCGTCGGGATGGGTCTTGGTGAACAGCAGGACGTGCAGGCCCTTTGGATGTGCGGCGACCGGCGCGACCAACCCGGCCGACACCAGCAACGCACACAGCACGGGCAGTAACACTCGTATGGATCTGAATCTTGATCTGGACTTGTGCCGCATCGTGACTCCTCCAATTCGCTGTGCAGGGCAGCCTGCTGATCAGGGCGGCTTGTGAGTGAGCCCGCCGTGACCTCACGTGAGGACGGCGGCATAGACGACTTGGGCTGTGCGTACGAGGGGCATACCGGCCACACGAGCCTCTGGTGCTGAGGTCGGACAAGTGGCCCGCGAGGACGCTTGCGTGAGGTGGCCGGCCCGGCCCGAGCACGCGCCTGGGCGCGCGAAGGAGGTCCGGGCCAGATGCGCGGACTACAGATCAGGAGCGATGCCCACGGCAGTCGGGTCCGCCGCCGGCCGGACCCGGCGTAACTGGACCACAGATGAAGTGGGGCTTCGTCGCCTCAGGTGTCGCCCGAGGCATCCAAGCACTTGCCGAAGGGAGTTGTGCATGCTCTCGATCCACAGTTCAACCTCCATGCCGGAAGTGGGATCTCGCGCCCGAGCGGTCCATGACATGTGCGGATGGTTCGTCCGGAACCTAGCGGCCTTTCTCCCGTACCGGAAGACCTTGCGCATAAGACCGGCTATCTTTTCCCAGTCTCAGGACAAACGCGTGGGTGAGCTCGCATGAACACCCGCTGGCCTTGGCGAGCCTGACCAGCGGGCTCACGGCGATGGTGGCTGCACACCGCCCCTGCGCACGCTCCGCGTAGGCGGCCGACGAGGCGACTCTCGATGTGCCGCCAACGGCTTCAGCGGCCCCGGCGCCGCGCCGGACTTCAGCGCACGCGCCGCGCGCGGCTTCGCCCTCGCCCGTCTGAGCCGATACGCGGGCAGCACCGCTGCGAACCCACTCCGCGCGGGCTTGCTCACGCCACCGCGCGAAGTCCTCCACCTCGATGGCGGCCTGCTCGCACAGCCCGCCCTCGGGCACCTGGCCGCGCACGCCCTCGGGCAAGCCGAGCAGCTTCCGGTCGGCCTCTGCCGCAACCTTCGGCCGCCCGGCCTGCGCAGCTCCCGGTGCCACCGTGAGGACAGAAGGCGCAGGTCCAGTGACGGTTCACGTGCTGGCACACGGTGACTCGACCGCACAGCTCGACCGCACAGGCGGCCCTGTCAGCATGTGGTCTATAGCCGCTGATGTTGCCATGCACGGCGCCACTTCCCCGCCCATCCGGCGCGTGCCACCCCTTGCCACTTGCACTACGGGGACATTCTCCCTACCCGCCCCGTCCGTCCGCGGGCTGCCAATGACGGAGGCCATGCGGCGGGCGCGCGAGCACGGCGTGCTGGAGCGGCTGCCGCTGTTCGACCGGCTCACCGGGACCGGCGCGGTCTGGGCCGACGGCCGTACCGTCGAGGCGGACACGGTCCTGTACGCCACCGGCTTCCGCGCCGCCGTCGACCACCTGGCCCCGCTCAAGCTGCGCGAGCCCGGCGGCGGCATCCGTATGGAGGGCACCCGCGCGGTACGGGACCCCCGCATCCATCTTGTCGGCTACGGCCCCTCCGCCAGCACCATCGGCGCCAACCGCGCGGGGCGTGCGGCGGTGCGGGACGTTCGGTGGTTGCTGGAGGAGGACGCGGGGGTGGGGGCTGCGGGGGTGGGAGCTGCGGAGGTGGGAGCTGCGGAGGTGTTCCTGCCCGCTTCGAGGTGACGTAGGGGTGAAGGTCTCCCCGCGGGTGTATGGATGCGGGCCGACATCGGTCGGATGCCGGCCCGCATCGGTCGAGTACCGGCCCGCATCGGTCGGGTGCCGCCCCACATCGGTCGGGCCCGTCCCTGCCGTTCAGCCGTCGGCAGTGCGTCCGTAACCGGTCACTGTGAGACGTCGAGTGTCTGCTGAGTCGGTCACTGCGATACGTCCAGCGTCTGCTGAGCCGGGCGCTGCGTGTGCGACGGCTGCGCTGTGCGGATCTCCGCCGTGCCGACGCCCTCGAAGAGCTGGTCGCCCGCCTTGACCGGCGCGGTGCCGAAGGCGCTCCGGAAGGATGCGGCGCCCTGGTCCGTCAGGGTGAAGGCGATGCGGCCGGAGTTGATCTTGCCGGAGGCGAGCCGGGCCTGCTTGCGGTCCAGTTTGAACGCCAGGAACGCCGTCCTCGCCGGACGGGCGCCCCGGACGTCTCCGGACACCCGGCCCGTGGCGAGGTCGGCCTTCAGGTGGTTGACCCGCAGGTGGCGGGCGCCGCGCGTGAAGTCGAAGCCGCCGTCGAAATGCATCTCGCCCTGGGTGAGGCCGCGGTTGAACGCACCGCCGGTGATCGGTGTGCTGACACACCGGCGCTCGCGGGTGCCGGTGAGCCGGGCCGGGCGGATGGCGGTGAGCCGTACGTGCGCCTTGGCCAGGGCACGGGTGGCGCCGGGCGTCAGGCAGAAGTCCCCGGTGCCCTTGCCCAGCCGGGTCAGCTCCCCTTGGGGCGCGGGGGCCGGGTGCGGGCCGTCCGGGGCGGTGGCCAGGGCGAATCCGCCGCCCAATGGCCCGGTGAGGGCGAGCGCGGTCACACAGGCCGTGGTCAACAGGCGGCGCGGTGCGGACATGGAGGCGTCTCCTTCGCATACGGCTGCGGTCGGCCACGGCGGACCGGCAGCGTTGCTGTGTTTGCTACAGGTATTGACGCCCTGGCCCCGGTGGTGACGGCCACACCCGCTAATCACCCGTTCGTCCGATAGGTACTGGACGCTTCCCGGGTCTCGGGGCTCGGGTCCCGGGTCCCTGGAGAGCGCGGAAGGCGTGCGCAGCGAACCCGGCTCGCACAGCCCGGTCCCGCCCCCGAGCCCCCGCCCACCGCGGCCCCGCACCCTGGCATCCGCCCGCAGCCACTGCAGTTCTTTGTCGTTTTGGTGCCAAGAACGCGGAGGCGGCCCGGCCCGGCATTAGCGTCCTCTTTCCATCCCTGGAGCAGTTCCGCCCCTGGAGAAGTTCCATCCCTGGAGAAGGAGGGCGCTGTGCGCAATGTCGGACGACGGCGTTCGGTGACCGGCAGTGTCCGGTCGCGGTTCTCGGTGGGTACGGGGCTGGTCGTCGCCGGGCTTTCCCTGACGGCCGTGGCCATCCTGCTGCCGGTGCAGTTGTTCGCGAGCAGCGGCAGCGCGGCCGGGAGTTCCGCGCCTGCCGCGCAGGACGACGGGCTCGGGGTGTGGAACACACCGTCGGGCCCCCTGTCACCGCTCGACCGGGAATTCGTCAGAAAGGTGCGGCAGGCCGGGCTGTGGGAACTGCCCGCGGGCCGGCAGGCGCTGCAGCGCGGTACGCGGCAGGCCGTCCAGCACGCGGGCCGGCATTTGATGGAAGGGCACACCGACCTCAATCAGCGTGCCGCCGAGACGGCCCGCGCCCTGAACATCACGCTTCCCGGACAGCCGACTCCCGAGCAGCAGGGCTGGCTCGCCCAGCTCGACGCGGCCGAAGGGGACATCTATGAGCGGCTGTTCACCAATCTCGCGCGCCGGGCGCACGGCAAGGTCTTCTCCCTCGTCGCGCAAGTGCGGGCGAACACCCGGAATTCCATGATCCGGGATTTGGCCACCCGCGCCAATTCCGTCGTGCTCGATCACATTACGGCCCTGGAGCAGACCGGACTGGTCGACTTCGCAGCATTTTCCGAAGGGTAGGCACCCAGTGGCTCATGCCCGCATACGGTCACGCCGTCCGCACAGCCGTCCGGATAACCCTGTGTACGCCACCGGCGACCAGCCGCGAACCGCGGATTCCCGGCCCCCGTGAAACGACCGCGCCGGGCGCACGTATTACCGCGAGACCGCGTCGCCGCAAAGAGGCACCGGCCGCAGGACCACCCCGCGATCAGAAGCGAAGTGATGACATGAAACGGCAGGAACGGATACCGGAGCGAACGGCGCGCCCGCACAAGAGGGCGCGCCTTTCCAAGCGGAGCGGCGCGCTGATCCTCGCGGCGCTGGCCGCGTGCGGTGGTACGGCGGTGATCGCCGCCCAGGCGCTGGCGGGGCCCGGCACGCCCGGGGCCGGCGGTGCGGACGCCCCGGCGGGCACCCCGTCGAGCGGTACGGCGGGCGGCACGGGCACAGCGGCCGGCCGGACGATCAGCTGCCCGGACGTGGGGCAGCGGCTGCGCAGCCTTCCGTCCGCTGCAGCGCCCGAAGTGAACCGTGATCTGGGGAAGTTGGACGCGCAGGTCGCCCAGGCGTTCCGACGGTGGTCGGCCGATCCCGGCACGCAGAGCGAGGTGCTGCGCGGCCTGGAGCAGGACCGCAAGGCCACCATCGGGCGGATCACGGACGCACTGCGCCGGGCCGGCGGGCAGCCGGACGCGCTCGACCGGCTGAGCGCGTGCCGCACGACGACGGGGAATCCGGCCGCCACGCGGAACGCGCCCAAGGACGCCCGGGGCGGGAACGGCGCGGACAACGGCCCGTTCCGCGACGACTTCGTCGACATCAGAACCGTACGGCCGAATGCGCGAGATGATGGCCGAGGAGGGCGCGGCGCCGCCTCCGGGTCGTTCCGCTCGGAATGCGGACGCAACGAGAACCGGCACAACAACCCGGACAATCTGATCGTGGCACCGGGCGTCAGCAACGGCGCCCACCATATGCACGACTATGTCGGCAATCTGGCGACGGACGCGTTCTCCTCCGACCGGAAACTGGCCGGGGCCGGTACGACCTGCGGCAACGGGGACCGGTCCACGTATTACTGGCCGGTGCTGCGGCTGCGGGACAACGGGCGCGAACGGGACGCCGACGCACCCGGCGGCGGGCAGGACGGCAACGTCGGCACCATCCTCCGACCGGCGAAGGTGGCGCTGGAATTCGACGCGACCGGCGCGGGAAAGGTCACCGCCATGCCCCCGTTCCTGCGGAACCTCACCGGCGACGCGAAGGCGCTGACGAACGGCCCGGCCAACGCGAACGCCTCGTGGAGCTGCACCGGTTTCGAGAACCGGCAGTTGAAGAACAAGTACCCGGTCTGCCCTCGGGGCAGCGACGTCGTACGATCGCTGGCGTTTCCCAGCTGCTGGGACGGGCGCAACATCGACAGCGCCAATCACCGTACGCATGTGGTGTTCCCGGACGGGAACGGGCGGTGCCGCGACGGGTTCCGGGCCATTCCCCGGCTGGTGCAGCGACTGACGTATGCCGTTCCCCCGAACGCACGGTACGCGGTGGACAGTTTTCCGGACCAGCTGCACAACCCGGTGACGGATCACGGGGATTTCATCAACGTGATGCCGCAGCAGCTGATGCGTACGGCCGTGGACTGCATCAATTCCGGCCGCGACTGCCGGTGAAAGGAGGGATTTCCGGCATGCGGCTTCCCTCCGGACCGGTGCTGTCCCTTGTCGGGGCGGGCGGCCTGTCCTGCGCGATCGTCGTGGCCGGGTATGTGAACGGCGGCCCGGCACCGGCCTCCCGGCACTCCCCGCTCCCCGCGCACGCCGCTCCCTCCCCCGGCGTGACCGGTCCGCCGGTCTCCATGGCGCGGATCGCCGCCGCCCTCGGCTGCCGCGCCGAAGTCATCGTCGACGCCCAGGAGCTGCGCGAGGGCGGCTGCACCACCCGCGCCGGCACCTTCCGCATGCTGACCTTCAGCAGTGACGCCAACAAGCGCGCCTGGCTGACCGAGGCGCAGGCGTACGGGGGGACGTATCTCGTCGGCACCCGCTGGTCGGTCACCGGTCCGTCCCGGAGCGCGCTGGCCCCGCTCCGGGCCGCCCTGGGCGGTGCCGTGGAAACGGGCGGCGGTCATGGCCGCTCCTCCCCGCATGATCACGCCCCTTGACGTGGGCGAATACCCCGGCACAGCCGGAAACGGGCACCACGGTGCCCGTTTTCCGTGTGTGACGGCCTCCCGGCGGTGGTAGTGATCACGGACGCGGACGTATGTTCGCGTCCGTGAACCCCTGTGCGGTCCCCCGCACGTCCCCCGCACACCCCCGCAACGATCCCTGGAGGCATCCCATGGCATCCCCGCACCCCGTCGCGCCGACCGCGTCCCCGCTTCCGCTGATGCAGTTAGCCACCGGGTTCTGGGCGTTCAAGACGCTGGCCACCGCCGACGAGCTGGGCCTGTTCGGCATGCTCGACCGGCTGGGCGGCGGCACGGTCGAGGAATGCGCCGAGGAGCTGGAGATCGGCACCCGGCCCGCGGGGATGCTGCTGACCGGCTGCGCGGCGCTGGACCTGCTGGAACGCCGCGGGGACGGCCGCTTCGTCAACTCGGCCCTGGCCGACGCCTATCTGGTGCCGGGGCGCCCGTACCACTTCAGCGGCTGGCTGCGGATGCTGGACCAGCGGCTGTATCCGGGCTGGGGCCGGCTCGGCGAGGCGGTGCGCACCAACCGGCCCACGACCTGGGACCCCGACAAGCAGCCGCACCTGTTCGACACCGAGGACCCGGGGCTGCTGTCCGTCTTCTGGGAGGCGATGCACGCGCTGTCGTCGTGGACCGCGCAGCGGCTCGGCGAGGTGGTGGACCTGACCGCCGGGACGCGGCTGCTGGACGTGGGCGGCGGCTCCGGCGCGTACGCCATCGAGCTGTGCCGGCAGCATCCGGGGCTGAAGGCGACGGTGTACGACTTGCCGAAGGTGTGTCCGGTCGCGGACCGCAACATCGCCGACGCCGGGCTCGCGGACCGGATCGGCACCCACCCCGGCGACTTCCTCGCCGAGCCCGCGCTGCCCGGCGGGCACGACGTCATCGTGCTGTCGATGATCCTGCACGACTGGGACGAGGACACCAACCGCATGCTGCTCGACAAGTGCTGTGCGGCGCTGCCGCCCGGCGGCACCCTGGTGATCAGCGAGCTGATGGTGGACGACGATCTGACCGGGCCCGCGCCGGCCGCCCTGATGAGCCTGAACATGCTGGTGGAGACCGAGGGCGGCCGCAACTACACGGCGGCGGAGTACAGCTCCTGGCTGACGGACGCCGGATTCTCCGAGGTGCACAAGGTGCCGTTCGAGGCGCCCGGCGCCAACGCGGCCGTCGTCGCCCGCAGGTGACGCCCGGACGGTGATCCGGAACGCGGGCGGTCCGCGGTGCGCGGGCCGCGGACAGCCCGCGCACCGTGCCTCAGGTCTCCAGCTTCTGCTTGGCGGTCTCCGGCAGGGTCAGATAGACGACGAAGGAGACCAGGCAGAGCACGGAGACGTACCAGGGGAAGAGGTCCGGGTGTCCGGCCTGCTTGAACCAGGTGCCCACGTAGGGCGCGGTGCCGCCGAAGAGGGCCACGGTCAGGGAGTACGGGAAGCCGATGCCGGCGGCCCGTACGCGGGCCGGGAAGACCTCGGCGTTCACGGCCGCGGCCACCGCCGTGTAGCCGGTCAGCAGCACCATGCCCGCGCACTGCACCAGCAGCAGCGACCAGAACGCGTCGGTCACCAGGTGCAGCAGCGGTACGGCGAGCACGGCGAAGCCCAGCGCGAAGCCGAGCAGCAGCGGCTTGCGGCCGATCCGGTCCGAGAGCATGCCGCCGAGCGGCTGGAGCACGGTGAAGAAGAGCAGCGACAGGGTGCCGACGGTGAGCGCCTGGCCCTTGTCGAAGCCCGCATTGACCTGCGCGTACGTGGGCAGGTAGGTGGTCCACGTGTAGTACGCGAGGGTGCCGCCCGCGGTGATGCCGCAAATCAGCAGGGACTGCCGGGGGTGGCGGCGCAGCGCCTCGAAGAGGCCGGGGCGGGCGGCTGCGCGCTGCTCCGCGCTGCGCGTCTCGCGCGCCCCGCTGCGCACCCACAGGCCGATCAGGCTGAGCACCGCGCCGATCAGGAACACCACGCGCCAGCCCCACTGCCCCATCTGGTCCTCGGTGAGGACGCCCGCCAGCAGCGCGGCGGTGCCGGAGGCCAGCAGCTGGCCCGCGGTGGTGGAGACGTACTGGAAGCTGGAGAACAGCCCGCGCCGCCCCGGGCCCGCCGATTCGACGAGAAAGGTGGTGGAGGCGGCGAACTCACCGCCGACCGAGAGTCCCTGGACGAGCCGGGCGACGACGAGCACGACCGGCGCCAGCACGCCGGTGGCCGCGTAGGTGGGGGTGACGGCGACGAGCAGGCTGCCGCCGCCCATCAGGAGGATCGTCACGGTCAGCGCGGCCCGGCGGCCCCGGCGGTCGGCGACCGCGCCCATCAGCAGTCCGCCGATCGGGCGCATGAAGAAGCCCACCGCGAAGACCGCGAAGGTGGACAGCAGCGGCACCAGGGAGTTGCCGGTGCCCTTGGGGAAGACCCGGTCGGCGATGTAGACGGCCAGGAAGGAGTACGCGTACCAGTCGTACCACTCCACGGCATTGCCGACCGACGCCGCGGCCAGCTGCCGCAGCTGCGACACCCGCCGTGGCGCGCCGTCGGGTCCTTGCGCCTTCGCTATGTCCGGGGCCTGCTCCGCACGTGTCATGGTCCTCCGCTCCGGGTCCTTCTCCTTCGCCCGCCGCTGGGGCAGGATGAGCCGACAGGTGATCATGTACCGGTGAGACGGCCCGCCGCCAGCGTCCGCGACGGCCGAAAGGAGATGGCAACGTGCGTGTAGCACTGTTCGTCACCTGCATCAACGACACGCTCCACCCGGACACCGGCCGGGCGGTGATCACGCTGCTGGAACGTCTCGGTGTCGAGGTGGGATTCCCCGAGGAGCAGAGCTGCTGCGGCCAGCCGCAGTACAACACCGGCTACCGCCATCTGACAGAGCCGCTGGTGCGCCGCTTCGACCGGGCCTTCCGGGACTACGACTACGTGGTCACCCCGTCCGGCTCGTGCGCGGCCATGGTGCGCGACAACTATCCGCGGATCGCGGAGCGGGCGGCGGCCGAGGGGCGCGACGGCCGGGACCTGGCCGACGCGGCGGCGAGCGCCGTACCGAAGACCTACGAACTGACCGAGTTCCTGGTCGATGTGCTGAAGGTGACGGACGTGGGCGCGTACTACCCGCACACCGTCACCTACCACCCCACCTGCCACGGCCTGCGGATGCTGCGCCTGGGCGACCGGCCACGGCGGCTGCTGGAGCACGTCAAGGGCCTGGAGCTGCGGGAACTGCCGGGCGCCGAGGAATGCTGCGGCTTCGGGGGCACCTTCGCGGTGAAGAACGCGGCGGTGTCGGCCGCGATGGGCGCCGACAAGGTGCGGGCCGTACGGGAGACGGGCGCGGAAGCGGTCTGCACGGTCGACAACTCCTGTCTGCTGCACATCGGCGGCATGCTCAGGCGCGAGGGCGCGGCGGCCCGGCCCGTGCACATCGCGGAGATCCTGGCCGCCACGGAGGCCACCACCAAGGCCGGTGCCCGGGAGCCGGCCGGTACGGAAGGGAGCCGGCGGTGAGCGGCACCTATCTCGGCATGCCCGCCTTTCCCGCGGCCGCCGCGTCGTCCACGCAGGACGCCCGGCTGCGCGCGAACCTGCGGTACGCCACCCACACCATCCGCGACAAGCGCGCCAAGGCGGTCGCCGAACTGGACGACTGGGCGCGGCTGCGGGCCGCGGGCGCCGCCGTCAAGGACCGCACACTGCGCCATCTCGACCACTATCTGGAACAGCTGGAGGAGTCGGTGGCGGCGGCCGGCGGGCAGGTGCACTGGGCGGCGGACGCCGCCGAGGCCAACGCCATCGTCGCCCGGCTGGTGCGGGAGACCGGCGAGCGCGAGGTCGTCAAGGTCAAGTCGATGGCGACGCAGGAGACCGGGCTGAACCGGGCGCTGGCCGAGGCGGGCATCACCGCGTACGAGACGGACCTGGCCGAGCTGATCGTGCAGCTCGGCGACGATCTGCCGTCGCACATCCTGGTGCCCGCGATCCACCGCAACCGCGGCGAGATCCGGGACATCTTCCGCGAGCGGATGGGCCGTTGGGGCCGCCCGGCGCCCGAGGGGCTGTCCGACGCGCCGGGCGAGCTGGCGGAGGCGGCGCGGCTGCACCTGCGCGAGAAGTTCCTGGACGCCAAGGTCGGCATCTCGGGCGCCAACTTCATGGTGGCGGAGACCGGCACGCTCGTCGTCGTGGAGTCCGAGGGCAACGGCCGGATGTGCCTGACGCTGCCGGAGACGCTGATCTCCGTCGTCGGCATCGAGAAGGTGGTGCCCACCTGGCAGGACCTGGAGATCTTCCTCCAGCTGCTGCCCCGCTCCTCGACCGCCGAGCGGATGAACCCGTACACCTCGATGTGGACCGGGACGACGGACGGGGACGGCCCGCGCACCTTCCACCTCGTGCTGCTGGACAACGGGCGCACCGACACCCTCGCCGACACGGTGGGGCGCCAGGCGCTGCGCTGCATCCGCTGCTCGGCCTGCCTGAACGTCTGCCCGGTGTACGAGCGGGCCGGCGGGCACGCATACGGCTCGGCGTATCCGGGCCCGATCGGCGCGATCCTCACCCCGCAGCTGCGCGGTACGGCGAGTGAGCTGGACGCCTCGCTGCCGTACGCGTCGTCGCTGTGCGGCGCCTGTTACGAGGTGTGCCCGGTGGCCATCGACATCCCGGAGGTGCTGGTGCACCTGCGGGAGCGGGTGGTGCAGGGCGGCAAGGTGACGCGGCGCGGGGTGAAGACCGTCCTCAAGCCGGCCAAGGGGCACGCTGCCGAGCGGGCCGCGATGCGCGCGGCGGGGTTCGCCTTCGATCACCCCGGGGTGCTGCGGGCGGGCCAGCGGCTGGCGGGCCGCACGCGGCGGCTGCATCCGCGCCGGCTGCCGGGCCCCGGGCACGCCTGGTCGGACACCCGGGACCTGCCGCCGGTGCCGGCCGAGTCCTTCCGCGACTGGTGGCGGCGTACGCGTGGAGAGGAGCGGGGCAAGTGAGCAGCCGGGATGTGGTGCTGGCGCGGGTGCGCCGGGCGCTGGCGGACGTACCGCGCGGCGAGGGGCCCGAGGACCCGCCGGTGCCGCGCGACTACCTGCGCGCCCATGGCTCCCGTACGGACGAGGAGCGGGTGGCGCTGCTGGCGGAGAATCTGGAGGAGTACCGGGCGGTGGTGCACCACTGCGCCGAGGACGACGTGCACATGCTGATCACGCGCCTGGTCAGCGGCTCGCAGACGGTGCTCGTACCGCCCGGGCTGGACCCGTGGTGGATGGCCGCCGCCGACCCCACCCGTATCCACGACCGGGCGGCGAGCACCACGCGCGGACTCGACGCGGTGGGCAGTGTCGTCACCGGCTGTGCGGTGGCGATCGCGGAGACCGGCACGATCGTGCTGGACGGCTCGCCCGACCAGGGGCGCCGCCGGATCTCGCTCATCCCCGATCACCACGTCTGTGTCGTCCGGGTCCCGGACCAGGTCGTCGACTCGGTGCCGCAGGCGCTCGAACGGCTCGACCCGACGCGGCCGTTGACGTGGATCTCGGGTCCGTCGGCGACCAGTGACATCGAGCTGGACCGGGTGGAAGGGGTGCACGGGCCGCGGAAGCTGGAGGTCGTACTGCTCTCGGAGTAAGGCGAGCGGGCCCGGGGGCCGGGTGCGGGAAGTGGCGTGAAGGGCGTCTTGTGTTGCGCCCCTTGCTGTTCGACCCTGGCGCTTCCTGTTGCCTTGCGTTCGGAGCTGTTTCCATGAACGTACGTCGCATCGACCGCCGGTCCTTCCTCGCCACCGGCGCCGCGCTGGCCGGGTGGGCCGCGTTCGCCGCACAGAAACGGGCCTTCGCCGCCTCCTCCGCTGCCGGTGGGGAGTGGGACGCCGCCCCGCGGATCTTCCAGGTCAACCGGGAACCGGCCCGTACCCGCCTGGTCCCGTACGGCGACACCCGGGCCGCACGGGCCGGCGAGTTCCGCGCGTCCCCGTACTACCGCTCCCTGGACGGCAGTTGGCGCTTCCACTGGTCCAAGAACCCCGACGAGCGGCCCCGCGACTTCTTCGCGCCCCGGTACGACGACAGCGGCTGGGACCACATCACCGTGCCCTCCAACTGGGAGATCGAGGGCTATCCGGAGCCGATCTACCTCAACGTCAAGTACCCGTGGATCGGGTACGAGGACCCGCAACCGCCGCACGTCCCGCACGGGTTCAACCCGGTCGGCTCCTACCGGCGCGCCTTCACCGTCCCCGAGAGCTGGGACGGCCGCCGTACGCTGCTCTCCTTCCAGGGCGTGAAGTCCGCGTTCTTCGTGTGGGTCAACGGCGAGCGGGTCGGCTACAGCGAGGACAGCTACACCCCGGCCGAGTTCGACGTCACCGAGCGGCTGCGGCCCGGCAGGAACGTCCTGGCCGTCGAGGTCTACCGGTGGTCCGACGGCAGCTGGCTGGAGGACCAGGACATGATCGACCTCTCCGGGATCTTCCGCGACGTGTACCTGTACTCCATCGCCCCGGTGCACCTCCAGGACCTGCACGTACGCACCGCTCTCGACGCCGCGCACCGCGACGCGGAACTGACCGTGTCCGCGACCGTACGCAACCGGGGCGCTGCGGCGGGCGGGCACCGGCTGAGAGCGGAGCTGTACGACGAGCGGGGGCGGCCCGCGCTGCCCGCGCCGCTGACCGCCGAAGTCCGCTTCGGCGGCCGGCCGGAGGCCACGGTCGAGCCGAAGGCCACCGTCCGCGCCCCGCACCTGTGGTCCGCCGAGACCCCGTACCTCTACACGCTCGTGCTCACCCTCACCGATCCGGCCGGACGCATCGTGGACGTGCAGAGCACCCGGGTGGGCTTCCGGTCCGTCGCGTACGGGCCCGGCACGCTCGCCGTCAACGGGCGGCCAGTCGTCTTCCGCGGCGTCAACCGGCACGAGACCGACCCCGACCACGGGCAGGCGGTGCCCGAGGAGCGGATGCTCCAGGACATCCGCATCATGAAGCAGCACAACATCAACGCCGTCCGCACCTCCCACTACCCGGCCGATCCGCGCTGGCTGGAGCTGTGCGACGAGTACGGCCTGTACGTCGTCGGCGAGGCGAACCTGGAGTCGCACGGGGTCCGCGACCGGCTGCCCGGCAGCCTGCCGGAGTGGACCGACGCCTGCCTGGACCGGATGCGGTCGATGGTCGAGCGGGACAAGAACCACCCGTCCGTCGTGGTGTGGTCGCTGGGCAACGAGGCGGGCCAGGGCAGCACCTTCCGGGCCATGGCGGACTGGACGCACCGCCGCGATCCGTCCCGGCCGGTGCACTACGAGGGCATGAACGCGGTCGCCGACATCGAGAGCCGGATGTACGCCAAGCCGGACGAGGTCGAGCGCTACGGGAAGTCCGGCAACCCCAAGCCGTTCCTCCTGTGCGAGTACGCGCACTCCATGGGCAACAGCACCGGCAACTTCCAGGAGTACTGGGACGTCTTCGAGCGCTACCCGAACCTGCACGGCGGCTTCATCTGGGACTTCGTCGACCAGGCCATCCGCCGGCCCGTCCCCGGCGACCCGCACCGCACATACCTCTCCTACGGCGGCGACTGGCACCCCGGCTACCCGACCGACTGGAACTTCAGCTGCAACGGCATCGTCTCCGCCGACCGCGTGCTGCACCCGGCCATCCACGAGGTCAAGAAGGTCTACCAGGCCGTCCGGATGTCCGCCGCCGACCTCGCCGCCGGTACGGTACGGATCGCCAACCGGCAGCTGTTCCTGGGCCTGGACGGCTACGAGCTGCGCTGGGAGGTCACCCGCGACGGCGAGCGGACCGAGCACGGCACGCTGCCCGCGCCGCAGACCGCGCCCGGCCGGGAGACGACCGTACGGATTCCCTTCACCCGGCCCGAACGGCCCGCCCCCGGAGCCGAGTACTGGCTGAACCTCGCCTTCGTACTGCGGCACCCGTCCCCTTGGGCGGACGCGGGCCACACCGTCGCCGCCGAACAGCTCGCGCTGCCCTGGCGCACCCCCGCGCCCGCCGAGCCCTCCCCCGCCGGACTGCCGCCGCTCCGCCTCACCGAGTCGGACCGGGCGGTCACCGTCACCGGGCGCGACCTCGAACTCGTCCTGGACAAGGCGAGCGGCACCCTGTCGGCCTACCGCCACCGCGGACGGGCGCTGCTGACCGCCGGGCCGGTGCCCAACTTCTGGCGCGGGCCCACGGACAACGACATCGGCCGTGACGCGCACAAGTCGCTGCGCACCTGGCGCGAGGCGGGCGCCAAGCGCACCGTGACGCGGGTGCGGGCCGCGCGGCCGTCCGACTCCGAGGTGACCATCGAGGTCACGGCCGAGCTGCCCACGTGGCCCTCCGCCTCCGGCTGGCACACCGTCTTCACCGTGCGCGGTGACGGCGAGGTACGGGTGCGGCACACGCTCACGCCGGGCCACCGGCTGCCCGACCTGCCGATGGTGGGCGCGCTGCTGACCGTACCGGCCGGGCTGGAGACCTTGAGCTGGTACGGGCGGGGGCCGCACGAGAACTACTGGGACCGGCGCACGGCGGCGTTCGTCGGCCGGTACCGCAGCAGCGTCGACGCCCAGTTCGGCCCGTATGTCCGGCCGCAGCAGACCGGCAATGTGACCGATGTGCGCAGTGCCTCGCTGACCGGCCGCGACGGTACGGGGCTGACCGTGCGCGCGGAGCCGGGCGACGGCGCGCCGCTGCTGGAGCTGAGCGCCCTGCACTACGCGCCGTCCGACCTGGAGAGCGAGCGGCACGAGCACCCGTACGAGCTGAAGCGGCGCCCCGAGACGGTCCTCGGCGTCAACCACCGGCAGATGGGCGTCGGCGGGAACGACTCGTGGGGCGCGCCGCCGCTGGACGCGTACCTGCTGCGTGCCGACCGGGCCTACAGCTACGCGTACCGGCTGCGGCCTGCGTGAAGTGGGGCGAGCGGCGCCCCCGTTCCGCCACGGCGGGGGCGCCTACTCGTACATCACGTACTCGGGCTGCGGGCGCAGGGCCAGGACCTCTTTGTGGGTCATCAGGCGGCTGCCCTTGGGGTCCTCGTCGTAGAAGAGCTTGAAGCCGGTGTGCATCCCCTTGGGCAGGTCGGTGACCAGGTGGTTCCAGGTCTCCCGCTTCAGGCCCGGCGAGCCGATGCCGTCGGCGCACTTGACGGCGGCGACGCCGGGCTGCGGCCGGAACGCGTGCTGGTCCCGCACCACCGAGGAGGCCACCTGGTGGAAGATGAAGGGCTTCTCCGGCAGGTCGTGCTCGCGGACCAGGCCGGAGAGGTAGCGGGCGATCTCGGTGAGTTCGCGGCCGTCGGTGCTCCCGTAGGTGTCGCCGGGCGTCTCGCCGGGGCCCATCTCCCATTCGGGGTCCATGGCGATGCCCACGTCCGGGTGCACCAGCCATTCGCGCAGCGCCTTGACCTCGCCCAGGGGCGAGGCGCGGCCCGGCTGGATGTTCAGGAGCAGCAGCGCACGGTGCTTGCGCGCGGCCGCGTGGAAGCGACGGACGATATCGGCGTCGGTACGGGACCGATAGGTGCCGTCGGGCCCCGCTTCGGCGTTGGCGACCACCGCCAGCAGTTCCAGGACGGGCAGCGGCTCGCGGTCGCCCGCGTAGGTGTGGGCCAGCTTCTCGATCTCCCGGGCGCGGTCGTCCAGGTCGCCGGTGCCGAGGCGGCCGAGGGCCGCGAATCCCGGCAGCCCGCAGAAACCGGCGAGCTGATGACGGGGGAACAGCTGCCGCCCGCCGCGCGGCAGCTGGGGCCGCTTCCTGGTGGGCCCGGTCGAGCGGCCGGGCGTGGCTCCGGCGGTACGGGGAGGCGCCGCGCCGGGCGGTGACGCGTCGCCGTCCGCCTTCCCGGCGCAGGCCGTGAGGAGGCCGAGGCCGGCCGCCGCGGTGGCGGCCAGGACGCCGCGGCGGCCCGGCTCGCGCACCGCGTGTCCGCCCGGCCGGGTCGTGCCGGTGGGTGCGCGGGCCGCCCGCCGGGCCGCCGGGTGCGCGTCGTCCGCCGTGGGCAGGCCGGGTGCGCTGTCGACCACGTCGCCTCCGTGGGTGCGTAGGGGTGGGTGCTGTGGCGTGAGGTGGTTGCGTCGTGCGCCTTGCCGGGTGTGATCGGGTGAAACGCCGCTCGGCACACTGCCTGCCTTATCACGATCAAGATCGCGCCAACTTCGACCGGCCGGGCGGCGCCGCGCCTCTCACCCGCTCGCCACCCCCGGCTCCCGCCTTCGGCCGCAGGGTGACCCCGGCGTTGGTAGGCATCCGGTGCGTACGCAGCCCAAGGGGCTGGGTGGCCGCGCGCCCGATCGGCAGACTCCTGATCACCGAGTCAACGGAAGAAAGCGAGCGACCGTCATGAACGACACCACCGGGTGGCAGGCCGGCTGGAGCGCCGCCGTCCAGCGCCCCAGCAGCGGTTTCGACAAGAACTGGGCCGAGGAGGGATTCGCCGACCAGACGGTGCGTCAGATCGTCCGGGTCACCGGCTCCGGCACCGCGGCCCGGGTGAAGCTCTCCAACCGCTACGGCACCGCCCCTCTGGAGGTCACCGGCGCCACCCTCGCCCGTACGGACCGGGGAGCCGCCGTCCGGGCGGGAACCACGCGCCGCCTGACCTTCGCGGGCGCCGAATCCGTCCGCATCCCGGCCGGCGGCGAGATCTGGAGCGACGCGGCCGAGGTACGCGCGGCTCCCTTCGACAAACTGACGGTGAGCCTGTACTTCGCACGGCCGACCGGCCCCGTCACCTTCCACGCCCAGGCGTTCACCACCGCCTACCGCGCCGCGGGCGACCAGCTGACCGCCGCCGACCCGGTGGTCTTCACCGAGACCACGGTCTCCTGGTACGTCCTCGCCGACGTGGAACTGGCCGGCGGCCCGGCCCGCCGGGACACCGTGGTGGCGTTCGGCGACTCGATCACCGACGGCTTCTCCTCCACCGCCGACACCGACCACCGCTACCCGGACGCACTCGCCGAACGGCTGGCCGCGGCAGGCCTGGCGCGCCCGGTGCTCAACGCCGGAATCGGGGGAAACCTGCTGCTCGGCGACGCACCGTGGTTCGGCGAACGGGCCGGTGCGCGCTTCCGGCGGGACGTTCTCGACAAGCCCGGGGTACGGACCGTCATCGTGCTCGCCGGCCTCAACGACATCGGCTTCAGCGAGGTGGACCCGGCCGCGTACCCGACGTACCGTCCGAACCCCGAGCGGTCCGCCGAAGCGGTCGTCGCCGGCTACCGCGACCTGATCGCCCAGGCCCACGCGGCCGGGGTACGGGTCATCGGCGGCACGCTCCTGCCCTTCGAGGGCGCCGAGTACCACACCCCTGCCTCCGAGGCGAAGCGCCGGGAGATCAACACCTGGATACGCGACTCCGGCGCCTTCGACGCGGTGGCCGACTTCGCCACCGCCCTCGCCGACCCGTCCAACCCGTACGCCATGCTGCCCGCGTACGACAGCGGCGACCACAAGCATCCGAATGACGCGGGGTACCGGGTGATGGCGGGGGTGGTGGATCCGGAGGCGCTCTGAGCGCGTCCCTCATCGCCCTACAGGCTCTCGGCTACCCGGAACCGCTGGGTCACGACCAGCGTGTCGTCATCGACGCCGAATCCCGGATCCCCCAGAGCCTCGCGCATTTCCCGGCTGTGCCAGAAGGTCTCGTGATCGGCACGCCAGTCCGCCAACGTTTCGTGGCCCTCGCCCTCGTCCACGGCGTGTTGCCGATCCACGTCGGCCAGGCGCAGCACGCGTACGTCCGTCAGCTCGATGACGGCTACGGGGTGGCCGTCGGAGTCGGGGACCTGGTAGCGCTCGCCTGCCTGCGGGAGGGGGTCGCCCTGGTGTTCGTAATCGGCCAGCAGGCCCGTGGTGGTGGTCTTGGCGCCGGATAGGACGGCGGCTACGAGACGGTCCCGCAGGGGGCCCGGGAAGGCGAACTCGAAGCGGGGCAGGGGCTCGTGGGAAGGCATGTGGATCAGATCAGAGGGCCGGGGTTCCGGGGCGGGGCGCGGTGCGGGCCGTGTGGAGGGCCCAGGCCACCATGGGGAGTTGGAGCGGGAGGCGGCCGTAGGCGATGGCCCTGAGGGGCGCGGGGCGGTGGCGCCAGTCGCGGGCCATCTTGATGTTGGCGGGGAAGACGGCGGCGAACAGGCCGGCGGCGGCCAGCGCGCCGGCCCGGCGGGTGCGCGGCAGGGCCACCGCGGCGGCGACCGCCAGCTCCGCGGCGCCGCTGGCGTACGTCCAGGTGCGCGGGGAGCCGGGCAGCGCGCGCGGCACGATCGCGTCGAACGGCTTGGGGGCGAGGAAGTGGAGCGCCCCCATGCCGCCGAGCATCCGGGCCATCGTCAGGGCGGAACGGTCGGTGGTGCGATCGGCGGCTGCCACGGGCGCTCCCAGGGTCGGTCCGGTGCGGTCGGAGCCGACCTTACCCATGCGTCAGGTCGGCGGACAGGGGCTGATCACCGTTGGGGGCGAGGTGTGCGTCACGCCGTACCAGGGCCGCGTACCGGCCGTCGGCGGCGAGGAGTTCGCCGTGGGTGCCGCGTTCGGCGATGCGGCCCGCGTCGAGGACGACGATCTGGTCGGCGTCGCGGACGGTGGACAGGCGGTGCGCGATGGTGATCGTCGTACGGCCCTTGGAAAGCGCGTCCATGGCCTGCTGCACCGCGTGTTCCGTACGGGTGTCCAGCGCGCTGGTGGCCTCGTCGAGGACGAGGACGGGCGGGTCGCGCAGGATCGTCCGGGCGATGGCGAGCCGCTGCTTCTCACCGCCGGAGAAGCGGTGGCCGCGCTCACCCACAAGGGTGTCGTAGCCGTCCGGCAGGGCCGCGATGTGGTCGTGGATCTGGGCCGCGCGGGCGGCGGCCTCCAGTTCGTCGTCGGTGGCGTCCGGCTTGGCGAAGCGGAGGTTGTCGGCGACCGAGGCGTGGAAGAGGTAGGTCTCCTGGGAGACCACGCCGACCGCGCGGGCGAGGGAGTCGAAGTCCAGGTCGCGGACGTCGACGCCGTCCAGGGTGACGCGGCCCGCCGTCACGTCGTACAGCCGCGGCACCAGGTAGCTGAGGGTGCTCTTGCCGCTGCCGGTCGCCCCGACGACGGCGAGGCTGGTGCCGGCCGGGACGGCCAGGTCGATGTCGCGCAGGGTGGCGGAGGCGGGCGCGGCCCCGGGCCCGCCCTCCGGGCTGTCGTACGCAAACGTCACGTCCTCGAAGCGGATCTCGCCGCGCGGCTCGGCCAGGCGTACCGGGTGCGCCGGTTCGGTGATGGCCACCGGCAGGTCGAGGTATTCGAAGATGCGCTGGAAGAGTGCGATCGAGGTCTGCATCTGCACGCCGGTGGACAGCAGCGAGACGGTGGGGCGCAGCAGGCCCTGCTGGAGCGTGACGAAGGCGACGAGGGTGCCGAGGGAGAACTCGGGCCCGCCGATCTGGAGGACGAGTCCGGCCGACCAGTAGATGAGGGCGGGCATGGCGGCCATGACGATGCCGATCGTGGCCATCCGCCAGCGGCCGGCCATGTTGGCGCGGACCTCCAGGCCGACCAGCCGCTCGGACTCGGTGGCGAAGTTCTTCGTGAGCGAGTCGGCGCGGCCCATGGTGCGGCCGAGCAGGATGCCGCTGACCGACAGCGATTCGGTGACCATGGCGGACATCGCGGCCATCTGCTTCTGCCGCGCCGTGGTGATCTTCTTGCGCTCGTTGCCGACCCGGCGGCTGATCCAGACGAAGAGCGGGAGCAGCAGCAGGGAGACCAGGGTCAGCCGCCAGTCGAGGGCGATCATGGCGACGACGGTGGCGACCACCGAGGTCAGGTTGGAGACCAGGGAGGTCGCGGTGGAGGTGACGGTGGCCTGCATGCCGCCGATGTCGTTGGCGATGCGGGACTGCACCTCGCCGGTGCGGGTGCGGGTGAAGAACGCCAGCGGCATGCGCTGGAGCTTGGCGTAGACGGCGGTGCGCAGGTCGTGCATGACGCGCTGGCCGACGGTGGTCGAGATCAGTGTCTGCAGGACGCCGAAGACGCTGGTCAGCACGGCGGTGGTGATCATGCCGGCGGCGAGCAGGGTCAGCAGGCCGGTGCGGCGTTCGGGGATCGCCACGTCCAGGACGGCGCGGAGCAGGAACGGGGAGGCGACCGAGACCAGCGAGGAGGCGGCCACCAGCAGGCCCACCGTGGCCAGCCGGCCGCGGTAGGGGCGGAAGAGGGCGAGGATGCGCCGCACCTGGGCCGGCTGGTCCGGGTCCCGGGGCGGCGGGGTCCACTGGGGTTCGTCGGGGCGCATGGGCTCCTTCGGAGGCGGTACGGGAAGGTACGGGAACGGAGTCCCGCCGAGCATAGTTCATTGTTACCTATACTCACAATGAACCTTGTCCTGATACCCTCCGGTCATGTCCTCCCCCGACCCGGCCACCACCGAACCCGGTCCCGTCCGCGCCGACCCCGACCTGGCGGAGCAGCTGGTGCGGCTCACCCGCCGTATGCACCGCGCGCAGCAGCGGCACATGGAAGACCTCGACATCGCCCTGACCCCCGCGCAGACCCGGCTGCTGCGCATCGTGGACCACTACCGCGACCAGCCGCCGCCCCGCATGGCCGACCTGGCCGCGCGCCTGGAGGTCGTACCGCGGGCCGTGACCACACTGGTCGACGCGCTGGAGGCGAAGGACACGGTCCGCCGGGTGCCCGACCCGGCCAACCGCCGCGTCGTACGGATCGAGCTGACCGAAACCGGCCGTTCGACGCTGCGCGCGTTGCGCGGCGCGCGCCGGGCCGCCGCGCGCGACATCCTGGCCCCACTGACCGCCGAGGAGCGGGACGTGCTCGGCGGCCTGTTGTCCACCCTCGTCGACGGGGCGGCCACCCGCTGCTGAAACACTGGCCCGGGTGGCCGCTCCGGACGCCGGAGCGGCCACCCGAGCGAGCCGAGCGGACCGGAGGTACGTCGTCATGCCCCTGCTGGAACCGAAGCCGGAGGCCCTGCGGCCGGCCGCCGCCGAAGGCCCGTACCACGACCGGGTGACGGACCGGCAGGCATCCGGCACGCCGGAGCGGCTGCGCGACGACCTGGTGGCGCTGCTCGGCCCGGACAAGGTGCTGCACCACGTCTCCGACCTGGTCCGGTACGCCTCCGACGCGAGCCCGTACCGCTTTGTGCCGCAGGTCGTCGTACTGGCCGAGGACGTCGACGACATCTCCGCCGTCTTCTCCTACGCGCACGGCAAGGGCCGCAACGTCGTCTTCCGGGCGGCCGGGACCTCGCTCAACGGGCAGGCGCAGGGCGAGGACATCCTCGTGGACGTGCGCCGGCACTGGGCGGGCGTCGAGGTGCTGGACGACGGCGCCCGCGCCCGTATCCGGCCCGGCACCACGGTCGTACGCGCCAACGCCACGCTCGCCCGGTACGGCAGGCTGCTCGGCCCGGACCCGGCCAGCGCCATCGCCTGCACGCTGGGCGGGGTGGTCGCCAACAACGCGTCCGGCATGACGGCGGGCACCACCCGCAACTCCTACCGGACACTGGCCTCGGTCACCCTCGTCCTGCCCTCCGGGACGATCGTGGACACCGGCGACCCGGCCGCGGACGAGGAACTGGCGCGCGCCGAACCCGGACTGTGCCGCGGGCTGCTGGCACTCAAGGCGGAGATCGAGGCGGATGCGGAGCTGGTGGCCCGCATCCGTGCCAAGTACGAGATCAAGAACACCAACGGCTACCGGCTGGACGCGTTCCTGGACGGGACGACCCCGGCCGAGATCCTGCGCGGGCTCACGGTGGGCTCCGAGGGCACCCTCGGCTTCATCGCGGAGACCGTCTTCGAGACGCTGCCGCTGAACCGGTACACCTCCACCGCCCTGCTGTTCTTCCCGTCGCTGAGCGCCGCCGCCGCGGCCGTACCGCTGTTCAACGAGGCGGGTGCGATCGCCGTCGAGCTGATGGACGGCAACACGCTGCGCGCCTCGGTGAGCGTGGCCGGCGTGCCGGCCGACTGGGCGGAGCTGCCGAAGACGACCACCGCGCTGCTGGTGGAATTCCGCGCGCCCGACGAGGCGGTGCGCGAGGCGCAGGAGGAGGCCGCGCGGAAGGTGCTGGCAGGGCTGGACCTGGTCGCCCCGGTCGCCTCCGTCACCAACGCGTTCACCCGCGATCCCGCGGTCATCGCCGGGTACTGGAAGGCCCGCAAGGCGTTCGTCACCGCGGTCGGCGGCTCCCGCCCGTCCGGTACGACGCTGATCACCGAGGACTTCGCCGTACCGCCGTCCCGGCTCGCCGAGGCCTGCACGGCCCTGCTGGAACTCCAGGACCGGCACGGTTTCGACGCGGCCGTGGCGGGCCACGCCGCCCACGGCAACCTCCACTTCCTGCTCGCCTTCGACGCCGCCCGGCCCGCTGACGTGGAGCGCTACGCCGCCTTCATGGACGAGTTCTGCGCGCTGACCGTCGAGCGCTTCGACGGCTCGCTGAAGGCCGAGCACGCCACCGGCCGCAACATCGCGCCGTTCCTGGAGCTGGAGTGGGGCCCGCGCGCCACGGAGCTGATGTGGCGTATCAAGCAGACCGTGGACCCGCACGGCATCCTCGCCCCGCGCGTCCTGCTCGACCGCGACCCGAAGGCGCACCTGCGCGGCCTGAAGACCATTCCGCAGGTCGAGGCGATCGCCGACCCCTGCATCGAGTGCGGCTTCTGCGAGCCGACCTGCCCCAGCCAGGATCTGACGACCACTCCGCGTCAGCGGATCGTGCTGCGCCGCGAGATGATGCGCCAGGCCCCGATGTCGCCGGTCACCGGCGCCCTGCTGGACGCGTACGGCTACGACGCGGTGGACACCTGCGCGGGCGACTCGACCTGCAAGCTGGCCTGCCCGGTCGGCATCGACACCGGCATGCTGATGAAGGAGTTCCGGCACCGGCGTCACTCCCCCGCCGAGGAACGCGCCGCGGCGCTGACGGCCCGGCACTTCAAGGCGGTGGAACGGTCGGCGCGGCTGGCGGTGGCCGCCGCCGCGAAGATCGGCGACCGGATCGGCGAGGGCCGCGCCGACCGACTGCTGAAGTCCCTGACGGGCGCGGCACGCAAGGCGGTACGGCCCGACCTCGTACCGGAATGGCTGCCGCAGATCCCCGGCGCCGCCGCCCGCAAGCTGCCCGCCACCCGGCGGGTGGGTGCCGCCGCGGTCTACTACCCGGCCTGCGTGAACCGCATCTTCGGTGAACCGGACGGCTTCGACGGGCCCTCCCTGCCCGAGGCGGTCGTGGCGGTGTCCGCGCGCGCGGGAAAGCCGGTGTGGATCCCCGACGATGTGCAGGGCACCTGCTGCGCCACCATCTGGCACTCCAAGGGCTACGACGAGGGCAACACGGTGATGGCCAACCGCATCGTGGAGGCGGCCTGGGGCTGGACCGCGGGCGGGCGGCTGCCGCTGGTCGTGGACGCGTCCTCGTGCACACTGGGCATCGCCCACGAGGTCGTGCCGTACCTGACCCCGGACAACCGGGAGCTGCACGCCGAGCTGACCGTCGTGGACTCGGTGGTCTGGGCGGCCGAGGAACTGCTGCCGCACCTGGAGATCCGGCGTACGGTCGGCTCCGCCGTACTCCACCCGACGTGTTCCATGCGGCACCTGGGCGACGAGGCGCAGCTGCGCGCGGTCGCCGAAGCGTGCGCGACGGAGGTGGTCGTCCCGGACGACGCGGGCTGCTGCGCCTTCGCGGGCGACCGCGGCATGCTGCACAAGGAGCTGACCGAGGCGGCAACCGCCAAGGAGGCCGCGGAGGTGACGTCCCGCCACTTCGACGCGCACCTGTCGGCGAACCGGATGTGCGAGGTGGGGATGGACCACGCTACGGGCGGCCGGGGGTACCACTCGGTGCTGCTGGCGCTGGAGGGGGCTACTCGGGTGGGGGGTTGAGGGAGCGGGTGCGGGGCGGCGACCGTGCGGGGCGGGTGCGGGTACGGAGCTGGGCCCGTACGGAGGAGCCCGTGCGGTGCCCGGCGCGTCCGCCTTATAGGGCGAATCGAACGTGATCGTTCCCCCGGCGGGGGCATACCCGCACCCAGGCGATGGGAAGCACGACGGCCACCCCGTCCGACCGCCGCCCGGTGCCTCTCACTCCCGCACGTGCAGCGCCACCGCCCCCTTCGCCGGGACCGACAGCCGCGCCGCCCCGTCCTCCCCGACGGTGACCGTGTGCCCGTCGCACGCGTCGGGTGCGGCCCGCAGGACGTCGCAGTACGTTCCGGCGGGGAGGGACGTGGTGAATGTCCGCTCCAGCGCCGCGGCGCCGTTGTTGAGGGCGACGAAGCCCTTGCCGTCGCGCGCGAAGGCGATCGCGTCGCCGCCGTTGTCCCACCAGTGGGTGAGCGGGGCGGAGCCCACCGCGTTGCGGAAGCCGACCATGCCGGTGATCTCCCGCCTGGCGTGCAGGCCGGTCCAGCCGTCGGTGCCGGCGGGCGGGCCGGCGTCCTTGTCGGTCCACGCGTAGCCGGAGTACACGTTCGGTGAGCCGTACGGCGAGGCCAGCATGAAGACGTTGGCGAGGAGATGGGCCGCGCCGTCCTTGTAGGTGAGCGTCGAGCCGTTGCGCTCGGTGTCCCAGTTGTCGACGAACGTACGGGCGTGCCCGCCGTCCAGCTTCCCGTCGGCCACCGATTTCAGCTGCGAGAGGCCGCCGCCCTGAAACGCGGCCTTGAGGTGGGTCCCGTACCGGAATTCGTCGACGTCCCCGGTGCCGGTGTACTCCTCGGGCCGTACCGCCTCGCCTTCGCCGTACACGGCCTCCTGCACCCAGAAGCCGGGGTCCTTCATCCTGCCCTTGACGGCCGCCAGGTCCGCGGCGGCCATGTGCTTGGCGGCGTCCACGCGGAAGCCGTCCACGCCCAGCGACCGCAGGTCGTCGAGGTGGCCGGCGATCGCGGTCCGCACCTGGTCGCTGCCGGTGTCGAGGTCGGCCAGGCCGACGAGTTCGCAGTTCTGCACGTCGCCGCGGTCGGTGTAGTCGGATATGTCCTTGCGGCACGTGTGGAAGTCGCGGTCGCCGTAGAGGCCGGGGTAGCCGTACTTGGTGTACGCCGTGCCGCCGGTTCCGGTACCGGAACCGGCGGCCATGTGGTTGATCACCGCGTCGGCGATCACCCGTACGCCGGCGGCGTGGCACGCGTCGACCATCTTCCCGAAGGCCGCGCGGTCGCCGAGCCGTCCGGCGATCCGGTAGCTGACGGGCTGGTACGAGGTCCACCACTGCCCGCCCTGGATGTGCTCGGTGACGGGCGACACCTCGACGTAGCCGTAACCGGCCGGGCCGAGCTGGTCCGTGCACGCCTCGGCGACCTGCGCGAAGGGGCGCTCGAAGAGGGTCGCCGTAACGGTTTTCGGTCCGGGCGGGGCGGCCTGCGCCGACCAGGGGGTGGCGGCGGCGAGGCCGGCGACGGCCAGGACGCCGGCGAGTGTGCGGGCACGACGCTGCATGCTGCGGCTCCTTCGACAGGCGGGAACGGCCGGTCTCCGGTGGTGGGGCACCGCCGGCCGGCTCCGCGCGGGCAGCCGCGTTGCGGGCTGCCGTGGGGGGAATGTCCGACGGAGCCTGCCCCTCCGCCGGTTGATCCGTCAAGGGATCACGCAAGAATTTCCAGGCACTTGCGCAAGAGTCGGGTCCCGTCCGTCCCGGGCCCGTACCCGCGGGCCGCGGCCGCCCGCGCGGGACATTCCGTCCGGGCGGCCCTCTTGTGCCCCGAGCCACTCAACCGCCAAGGTCCCTTGCGAGGTTCACGCTTCCGCCACGCACCATCCGCTCCTATGGAGGACCGATGAACGAGGCACCATCGCAGCGCCACGAGCCCCACGAGCACGACGGCCACGAGGACGGCGCCGGGCACGACGGACCGAGACCGAGCAGGCGTTCCGTCCTGTGGACCGCCGGTGCGGCGGGGGCCGGCCTCGGGATCGGCGGGCTGGGCGCGGGCAGCGCCTCGGCGGCCGGAACCGGACAAGCGGCCGGAGCGGCGGCGGCAGCCGGGGAGGCCTCGGCTCCCCGGGGCAAGCACAAGACCATGATCGGCGTGCCGTTCGAGCGGCGCAGCACGGTACGGGTCGGCATCATCGGCCTGGGCAACCGCGGTATGGGCATGCTGCCGCTGTACCTCGACATCCCGGGCGTACGGGTCGTGGCGGTCTGCGACCCGGTCAAGGACAAGGCGGCCAAGGCCGTCCGGCTGGTGACCGGCGCGGGGCAGCCGGCGCCCGCCGTCTACAGCAAGGGCGACCACGACTTCGAGAACCTCTGCGAGCGCGGCGACCTCGACTTCGTGTACATAGCCACCCCGTGGGACTGGCACTTCGAGATGGCCAGGACCGCGCTGCTGGCCGGCAAGCACGTCGGCGTGGAGTGCCCGGCCGCCATGCGCATGGGCCAGCTCTGGGACCTGGTCGACCTCTCCGAGCGCACCCGCCGGCACTGCATGCAGGTGGAGAACTGCTGTTACGGCCGCAACGAGATGCGCGTCCTGCGGATGGCGCACGCGGGCCGCTTCGGCCGGTTGCTGCACGCCGCCGGCGCGTACAACCACGACCTGCGCCAGCTGATGTTCGACCCGACGTACTACGAGGGCCCGTGGCGGCGGCTGTGGCACACCCGGCTGCGCGGTGACCTCTACCCGACCCACGGCTTCGGTCCGATCGCCAACTACATGGACGTCAACCGCGGCGACCGGGTGGTGCGCATCACCAGCTTCGGCACGCCCGCGCTGGGGCTCGCCGAGTACCGCGCGGCACACATGCCGCCGGGCGATCCGAGCTGGAAGGAGTCGTACATCGAGAGCGACCGGACCTTCAGCCTGCTGCAGACCGCCAAGGGCCGGGTGCTGCGGCTGGAGCACGACGTGTCGACGCCGCACCCGTACAGCCGCATCAACAGCCTCGGCGGCACCAAGGGCGTCTTCGAGGACTACCCGGAGCGGATCTACATCGAGCCGGACCAGAGCAACGACCAGTGGGGCGACTTCAGCAAGTACACCGAATGGGACCACTGGCTGTGGAAGGAGCACGCCAACCCGCCCGGCGGGCACGGCGGCATGGACTACATCATGCTCTTCCGGATCATGCAGTGCTTCCAGCTCGGGCTGGTACCGGACTTCGACGTCTACGACGCGGCGACCTGGAGCGCGCCGGTGATGCTGAGCCATGCATCGATCAAGGCGGAGGGCGAGCCGCAGGAGTTCCCGGACTTCACCCGGGGCCTGTGGCGCAAACCGCGGCAGGGGGTGGACTCCCCCAAGCCGACGGCGTGACGCGGCGGGGCCGGGCAGGCGCGCAGCCGCGCCCGGCCCCCGCACCGCTCCGGCGGCGCAAGAGCGCCCCTCAGGCCGCCAGGTGGGCGGTGTCGCCCATGACCACGACGGGGCGCTGCCGCGGGTCGAGGGTGCGCAGCAGCGTGACCAGGCCCGCCTTGGAGATGCTCACGCAGCCGGACGTGCCGCTGCCGTGGTCCAGGTGGAGCCAGATGCCGCCGCCCTTCTTCTGCCCCTGCGGCCGGGTCGGGTCCAGGGGCGGGGTGCCTTTGACGCGGTTGTAGTCGACCGCGATGACGTGGTCGAAGTCGTGCCGGGTCTTCTTTTCCCAGTACGAGGGCGGGGTGAAGGCCGCCGAGTGGGTGTACGGCAGCTTCGCGCCCGGGTCGGGCAGCACGCCGCCCGCGTCGGTGAGACTGAAGACACCGACCGGGCTGCGCAGGTCGTCCTCGTGGTGGTCGGTGGTCCAGCCTTTCCTCCCGTTGTGCGCGGGCCAATCGGCCGTACGGTGCCACCCCTTGGCCGTCTTCGTGTACAGGGCGAGCGTGGCTTCGGGCGAGTCGGCGCCCTTGCCGTACACGGCGACGACCTGCCGCGTGCCGGCGGGGATGCGTGCTCTGAGCCGCTCGCCCACGCCCGGGATGTCCTTCGCGTACGCGGCGGCCCCGGCCTTGCGCCTGCCGTTGCCCTTGCCTTCGCCGTCCGTCGATCCGCCGCCTGTGCCGCAGCCCGCCAGCAGGGTCAGCCCCACCGCCGCCACCGCGGCCCTTCGTACCATGCAGCCCGCAGTTCGCATGATTCCCATGGTGGCATCCGGACGGCGCGTAGGGGCCGAACCGGCCCCGACCGGCATGGCCCGTCGGCTGCGCCCGCGCGGAAAACCTGTTGAACCAGGGCGCCGTGACGCGCCAGTCTGCCAAGGCCCTCCCGCGGCCGCGCCCCTCCGCCGCCCGCGCGCGCCCTGCCGCATCACGCTTCACGCGTCACGACGACGCGGACCGGCCACCGGCTCCCGGCCCGGCCCGACGCCCACCGACCCGAACCGCCGCACGCCGGCCCTGACCTTGGGACACCATGCACATTCGCGACCTTCCTCATGCCGATCCGGGGGTCCCTGACGTCCGCTCCGGCGGCCGGCTGCTGCGGTGGCTGTACCGGCAGCAGCTCGGCGGACAGACCAAAGCACTGTGCTGGGGGCTGGTGCACACCGGCGGGGTGGCGTCCTTCCCCGTCCCGGTCGGGATCGCGGTGCAGGCCGCCGTGGACCGCTCCGGCTCCCGGCTGCTGCTCGCGGGCGGGCTGTTGCTGCTGCTCGGCGCGCTGGTGGCGGTCGGCGACGTGATGCTGCACCGCGCCGCGGTCACCAACTGGATCACGTCGGTGGCCCGCATCCAGCAGTTGCTGGCGCGCAAGACCACCGAGTTGGGCTCCGCCATGACCCGGCGGGTCGCCGCCGGAGAAGTGGTGGCGGTTTCGACGGGCGACCTGGAGAAGATCGGCTGGTTCGTCGAGGCGGTCTCCCGTTTCGGCGCGGCGGCGCTGACCTCCGTCGGCGTCTGTGTCGCCCTGGTGGTCTACCAGCCCGCGCTCGGTGTGGTGGTGGCCGTCGGCGTACCCGTACTGGCGCTGGCCGTCCTGCCGTTGCTGCCGCCCGCCACCCGCCGCGCCGACGAGCAGCGCGAGAAGGCGGGCCGGGCCACCGAACTGGCCTCCGACACCGTCGCGGGCCTGCGCGTCCTGCGCGGCATCGGCGGTGAGGAACTCTTCCTCGGCCGCTACCGGCGCGCCTCCCAGGACGTCCGCCGGGCCGCCGTACGCAGCGCCCGTATGTGGTCCACGATCTCCGCCGTACAGGTCCTCCTCCCGGGGCTCCTGCTGATCGCGGTGGTCTGGTACGGCACCGGGCTCGCCCTCGACGGCCGGGTGCGGGTCGGTGAACTGGTCACCGTCTACAGCGCGGTCACCTTCCTGCTGTATCCGCTGAGGCACTTCGAAGAGATCGCCATGGCCTACTCCTTCTCCCGGCCGTCGGCCGAACGCGCCGCACGCGTGCTGGCGCTGCGCCGCCCCGCCGAAGGGCGGATCGCCGCGCCCGGCCCGCTCGGCGGCGACCTGGCCGACCCGGTCAGCGGGGTGCGCGCACCGGCCGGGCGGCTGACCGCCGTGGTGTGCGGCGACCCGGACGCGGCCGGACGACTCGCCGACCGGCTCGGCGGCCACCCCGCCGAGGCGCCCGAGGGCACGCCGTCGGTCCTGCTGGGCGGCGTCCCGCTGGACGACGTGCCGCGCGAGGCCGCCCGTACCGCCGTACTGGTCCAGGACAAGGACCCGGTCCTGCTGTCCGGGACGCTCGGCGAGCTGCTGGACATCCCGGCGTCCGGGTCCGTACGGGCCGAGGAGGCGCTGGCGGCGGCGCAGTGCGGCGATGTGCTGGCCGCGCTGGCGCAGGGTTCGGCCGACGGCTCCGGCGACCCGATGGGCAGTCACATCACCGAGCGCGGCCGGTCGCTGTCCGGCGGGCAGCGGCAGCGGCTGGCGCTGGCCAGGTCGCTGGTCACGGACCCCGAGGTGCTGGTCCTGGACGAGCCGACCAGTGCCGTCGACTCGCACACCGAGGCCCGGATCGCGGACGGGCTGCGCGCCCTGCGCACGGGCCGTACGACGGTGGTCCTGACCTCCAGCCCGCTGCTGCTCGACCGGGCCGACCACGTGGTCCTCCTGGACGAGGGCCGGGTGGCGGGCACCGGCACCCACCGTGAACTCCTGCGCGGCAACGCGGCGTACCGCGCCGTGGTCACCCGCGGGACCGACGAGGACGACGGGCCGGAGGCCGCCTCCCCGGCGGCCCGGGCCGCGTCCGACGGGCGCTTCGCCCGTACCACGACCGACCGGGTTCGTACCGGAATCGACCGGATCTCTACCGGAACCGACCAGATCGAGGAGACCGCATGATCGGCCTGGCGCCACCGGAGCACGATCCGGACGCCCCGCGGACGGCCGCCACCCTGCCGGTCGGCTCGCCCGCGACCGTACGCGCCTACGTGGGCGGACTGGTCCGCAGGCACCGCGGGGCCTTCGTCCTGCTGGTGACCGTCAACGCGGTCGCCGTACTCGCCTCCATGGCCGGACCGTTCCTGCTCGGGGATGTGGTGGAGGACCTGGGCAACGGCGTGCGCGACCTCCACCTGGAGTGGACGGTCGGGCTGTTCGTCCTCGCGCTGGCCGCCCAGGCCGTGTTCGTCCGGCTGGTACGGCTGCGCGGCGCGATGCTCGGCGAGGAGATGCTGGCGGACCTGCGCGAGGACTTCCTCGTACGGTCCGTCGCCCTGCCGCCGGGCGTGCTGGAGCGGGCCGGGACCGGCGACCTGCTGTCCCGCATCACCACGGACATCGACCGGCTGTCGGAGGCGATGCGCGAGGCCGTGCCGCAGCTGGCGATCGGCGTGGTCTGGATCGCACTGCTGCTCGGCGGCATGACCGTCACCGCGCCGCCACTGGCCCTGTCCGTGCTCATCGCGCTGCCCGTGCTGCTCGTCGGCTGCCGCTGGTACTTCAAGCGGGCCCCGCACGCCTACCGCTCGGAGGCGGCCGGGTACGCCGCGGTCTCGGCCGCGCTGACCGAGTCGGTGGACGCGGGGCGCACCATCGAGGCGCACCGGCTGGGCGCGCGCCGCATCCGGCTCTCCGAGCGCCGTATCCGCGAATGGACCCAATGGGAACGCTGGACCCTCTATCTGCGCTCGGTGCTCTTCCCGGTCGTCAATGTGACGCATGTGCTGATCCTGGGCGCGGTGCTGCTGCTCGGCGGCCTGTTCGTGCTGCGCGGCTGGCTCACACCGGGGCAGCTGACGACGGGGGCGCTGCTCGCCCAGATGATGAGCGAGCCTGTGTCGATCATCCTGCGGTGGTACGACGAGCTGCAGGTGGCCCAGGTCTCCATCGCGCGGCTGGTGGGCGTACGGGAGATCGAGCCGGACGCCGCCGACGAGCGGGCCGAGCCGGACGGCCGGGACGTGCGGGCGGACGACGTGCGCTTCGGTTACCGGGCGGGGGTGGACGTGCTGCACGAGGTCTCGCTGCGGGTGCGGCCCGGCACGCGCATGGCGCTGGTCGGTCCTTCGGGGGCGGGCAAGTCGACGCTCGGGCGGCTGCTCGCCGGGATCTACGCGCCGCGCACCGGCGAGATCACGCTCGGCGGCGCGGAGCTGTCCCGGATGCCCGCGGAGCGGGTGCGCGCGCATGTGGCGCTGGTCAACCAGGAGCACCACGTCTTCGTGGGTTCGCTGCGCGACAACCTGCTGCTGGCCCGTACGGACGCGCGGGACGCTGAGCTGTGGGCCGCGCTCGGCGCGGTGGACGCGGACGACTGGGCCCGGGCCCTGGAAGCGGGCCTGGACACCGAGGTCGGCTCCGGCGGCCACGCCCTCACCCCGGCCCAGGCCCAGCAGATCGCGCTGGCCAGGCTGGTCCTGGCCGACCCGCACACCCTCGTCCTGGACGAGGCGACCTCCCTGCTGGACCCCCGTGCGGCCCGGCACCTGGAGCGCTCGCTGGGCCGTGTGCTGGACGGCCGTACGGTCGTGGCCATCGCCCACCGGCTGCACACGGCCCACGACGCGGACGTGATCGCGGTGGTCGAGGACGGCCGCATCAGCGAACTCGGCAGCCACCATGAGCTGGTCGCGGCGGACGGGGCTTATGCGGCGTTGTGGAGGTCCTGGCACGGATAGGGAGCCGCGTCCTCCGCCGGGACGCGCCCCGGGCGGAGGGCGCCCGGGGCACCTCCCCGTCAGAGATACCCCAGCGCCCCCAGCCCCCCGATCCCGCCGAGCAGCATGAACACGGGCATCAGGACCTTGATCTCCACCCAGCTCCCGGCGCGGAAACGCATGCCCTTCGGCGGGCCCAGCGGATACCAGCGCTTGCGGCCGATCGGGATGGGCCACAGGACCGGGCAGCCGGAGACGGTCAGCGCGTCGCCGATGTCGTGGACCAGCGCGCCCAGGACGATCGGCAGGCCCAGCCACAGGTATTCCTGGCCGGGGTCGGTGAACAGCCAGCCCGCGCCGTTGCCCGGCTCGTCCAGGACTCCGGCGAGGATCCACGCCGTCGCGGCGCCCAGCAGCCACACCAGGACGTCGCTGGAGACCCGGGCCGCCCGCCACAGCAGGCCCTCGATCGCGAGGACCATGTGGACGAAGAGGATGCCGAGCACCGCCCAGCGCCCGCCCTGCACCGCCAGGAGTGACATGCCGCCGCCGACCAGGACCGCCCACACCCACGTATGGGTGAGGGTGCGGTGCCCGCCGGAGCGGTGGGCGTCGCCGCGCATCTTGGTGGCCTTGTAAACGGCGTGCGAGAGGGTGTCGACCACGCCGCACAGCGCTCGCGAGAGCGGTCCGAAGGCGCGCGATATGGTCGCCGACTTGTGGTCCAGGTCGGGTGCCAGCGCCGCGCCGGCGCAGATCAGCGCGCCGACGACGAGGACCGGCCAGGGCATCGGATACCCCGCGGCCGCCGTCGCCGCACCCACCCCCAGCCAGGCCGCGGCCCCGGACAGCGAGTGCGCCGGTCCCATCATGGTCTTTCCCCATCCCGGTTCGACTGGACACGAAGCCCGGTCCCCGTCGACGGGACACGGAGCTCGGAACCCGGATTTCTGACGCCGGGCCGGCGACACAGCGTAGCCTTTGATGATCTAGGTCTGACCCGCCGGTTGTCGGATCCGGACCCGGCCAAGGCAGTATGGGGGCGTGACCCTCATCGATCATCTCCCGAACGACGCCGACCCCGATGCCCTCTTCGAAGCCTTTTCGAGCTGGGCCGAACAGCAGGGCCTCGCGCTCTACCCTGCTCAGGAGGAGGCGCTGATCGAGGTGGTCTCGGGGGCGAACGTCATCCTGTCCACCCCCACCGGATCGGGAAAGAGCCTGGTCGCGGCGGGTGCGCACTTCTCCGCGCTGGCCCGCGACGAGGTCACCTTCTACACCGCGCCGATCAAGGCGCTGGTCTCGGAGAAGTTCTTCGACCTGTGCAAGCTCTTCGGTACGGAGAACGTCGGCATGCTCACCGGCGACGCCTCCGTCAACGCGGACGCGCCGGTCATCTGCTGTACGGCCGAGGTGCTGGCCTCCATAGCGCTGCGGGACGGCAAGGACGCCGACATCGGCCAGGTCGTCATGGACGAGTTCCACTTCTACGCCGAGCCGGACCGCGGCTGGGCCTGGCAGATCCCGCTGCTGGAACTGCCGCAGGCGCAGTTCGTACTGATGTCGGCAACGCTGGGCGACATGTCCCGTTTCGAGGAGGACCTGACCCGGCGCACCGGCCGGCCGACGGCGGTCGTACGGTCCGCGACCCGGCCCGTACCGCTGTCGTACGAATACCGGGCGACCCCGATGACGGAGACCCTGACCGAGCTGCTGGAGACCCGGCAGGCCCCGGTCTACATCGTGCACTTCACGCAGGCCGCGGCCGTGGAGCGGGCGCAGGCGCTGATGAGCATCAACATGTGCACCCGCGCCGAGAAGGACGAGATCGCGGCGCTGATCGGCAACTTCCGCTTCACAACCAAGTTCGGCCGCAATCTGTCCCGCTACGTCCGGCACGGGATCGGTGTCCACCACGCGGGCATGCTGCCCAAGTACCGCCGGCTCGTCGAGAAGCTCGCCCAGGCCGGGCTGCTGAAGGTCATCTGCGGTACGGACACGCTCGGGGTCGGCGTCAACGTCCCCATCCGTACGGTGCTGTTCACCGCACTGACCAAGTACGACGGGACGCGCGTCCGGACGCTGCGGGCGCGGGAGTTCCACCAGATCGCGGGCCGCGCGGGGCGGGCCGGGTTCGACACGGCAGGGTTCGTCGTCGCGCAGGCGCCCGAGCACGTCGTGGAGAACGAGAAGGCGCTCGCCAAGGCCGGCGACGACCCCAAGAAGCGCCGCAAGGTAGTCCGCAAGAAGGCGCCGGAGGGCTTCGTCAACTGGGGCCAGAACACCTTCGAGAAGCTGATCGCCTCCGAGCCGGAGCCGCTGACCTCCCGGTTCCGTGTGACCCACGCGATGCTGCTGTCCGTGATCGCGCGGCCCGGCAACGCCTTCGAGGCGATGCGCAAGCTGCTGGAGGACAACCACGAGCCGCGCCGCAACCAGCTGCGGCACATCCGCCGCGCCATCGCGATCTACCGTTCGTTGCTGGACGGCGGGATCGTCGAGCGCCTCGACGAGCCGGACGCGGAGGGGCGGATCGTCCGGCTGACCGTCGACCTCCAGCAGGACTTCGCGCTCAACCAGCCGCTGTCCACGTTCGCGCTGGCCGCGTTCGACCTGCTCGACCCGGAGTCGCCCTCGTACGCGCTGGACATGGTCTCGGTGGTGGAGTCCACCCTCGACGACCCGCGGCAGATCCTCGCGGCCCAGCAGAACAAGGCCAAGGGCGAGGCGGTGGCCCAGATGAAGGCCGACGGCGTCGAGTACGAGGAGCGCATGGAGCGCCTCATGGACGTCGAGTACCCGAAGCCGCTGGAAGAGCTGCTGCTGCACGCGTACAACCTCTACCGCAAGAGCCACCCGTGGGTCGGCGACCACCCGGTGTCGCCGAAGTCGGTCATCCGCGACATGTACGAGCGCGCGATGACCTTCACCGAGTTCACCTCGTTCTACGAGCTGGCGCGCACCGAGGGCATCGTCCTGCGCTACCTGGCGAGCGCGTACAAGGCGCTGGACCACACCGTGCCGGACGACCTGAAGTCCGAGGACTTCGAGGACATCATCGCCTGGCTGGGCGAGATGGTCCGCCAGGTGGACTCCAGCCTGCTGGACGAGTGGGAGCAGCTGGCCAACCCCGAGGTGGAGACGGCCGAGCAGGCCATGGAGCACGCGGACGAGGTCAAACCGGTGACCACCAACGTGCGCGCCTTCCGCGTGCTGGTCCGCAACGCCCTCTTCCGGCGGGTGGAGCTGGCGGCGCTGGACAAGGTCGGGGAGCTGGGCGAGATGGACGCCGAGTCCGGCTGGGACGCGGACGCCTGGGGCGCGGCGATGGACGCGTACTGGGACGAGTACGACGAGCTGGGCACCGGTCCGGATGCGCGCGGCCCCAAGCTGTTGCAGATTCAGGAGGAGCCCGAGCACGGGCTGTGGAAGGTGCGGCAGACGTTCGCCGATCCCAACGGCGACCACGACTGGGGCATCTCCGCGGAGGTGGACCTGGCGGCCTCCGACGAGGAGGGGCGCGCGGTGGTGCGCGTCACCGATGTGGGGCAGCTCTGAGGCTGCCGGGACACCTGACGGAGGACCCACGGTCATGACCAATCCCGCCGAGCGCCTGGTGGATCTGCTGGACCTGGAGCAGATCGAGGTGAACATCTTCCGCGGCCGCAGCCCGCAGGAAAGCCTCCAGCGCGTCTTCGGCGGGCAGGTGGCCGGACAGGCGCTGGTCGCGGCCGGGCGGACCACGGAGGGCGACCGGCCCGTGCATTCGCTGCACGCGTACTTCCTGCGTCCCGGGCGGCCCGGGGTGCCGATCGTGTACCAGGTCGAGCGGGTACGGGACGGCCGGTCCTTCACCACGCGCCGGGTCGTCGCCGTCCAGCAGGGACGTACGATCTTCAATCTGACCGCCTCCTTCCACCGGCCCGAGCCGGGTGTCGAACATCAGTTGCCGATGCGCCGCGAGGTGCCGCCCCCGGAGGAGCTGCCGACCGTCGCGGACGAGGTGCGCGAGCACCTGGGCGGGCTGCCCGAGGCGCTGGACCGGATGGCCCGCCGGATGCCGTTCGACATCCGCTACGTCGACCGGCTGCGCTGGACGCCGGAGGAGATCGAGGGCGCGGAGCCGCGCAGCGCGGTGTGGATGCGGGCGGTCGCGCCGCTGGGCGACGACCCGCTGGTCCACACGTGTGCGCTGACCTACGCGAGTGACATGACCCTGCTGGACGCCGTCCGCATCCCGATCGAGCCGCTGTGGGGACCGCGCGGCTTCGACATGGCCTCCCTCGACCACGCGATGTGGTTCCACCGCCCCTTCCGCGCGGACGAGTGGTTCCTGTACGACCAGGAGTCCCCCATCGCCACCGGCGGCCGCGGCCTGGCCCGCGGCCGCATCTACGACCGCGCGGGCAACCTCCTCGTATCCGTCGTCCAGGAGGGCCTCCTCCGCCCCCACACCAACGCACCGAGCCTGGAGCGGCCGTACGGGGAAGGCGCGGGTGGGGGCGCCTGATGGGGAGTGGGCGGGGAGCGGGGCCGCGGATCGGCGAGCGGGCGACCGCGGCCCCGTGAGGACGGGCCGGTGAGGACGGTGCCCCGATCAGTGGTCGTTGCCGGGCTTGCTGAACTCCTCGATCAGCACGGGGTATTGCTCCTTTCCGTGGCCGGCGGCTATCGAGCGGTCGGCCATCGACTTGATCAATTTCGGTAGTTCCGCGTTGACGCCCACCGCCTCGCTCTCCTCGATCAGGTGCGCCATGGCCCGCGCGTCGGTTTCCATCGCCGACACCTCCGCCGGGAAGGCCCCCTTGTCGATCTGCTCGGCATACCCCGGCAGCCAGTCGGCCACCCCGGCAGCCATCTGCCGCGCGAACGTCGCGTACGTCGCGGCGTCGACACCGGCCGTCCTGAGCAGCGCGGTGCCTTGCAGCCAGGCGTTCAGGACGCTCCACATCATGGCCAGGCCGGCCACGTCGTACAGGGACGCCAGGCCATGGTCCGCGCCGAGGTAGGTGACGGTGCCGAGCGCGTCGAGCGTCGGCCTGTGCGCCTCGAAGTCCGCCTGCGCCCCGCTGTGCAGGATCACCGCCTCGTCGGTGCCGATGGCCGACGGTATGGCCATCACCGCGCCGTCGAGGTAGCGGGCACCGCGCCGCTCCGCCCACCGGGCGGTCTCCCGGGCCTGGCCCGAAGAACCCGAGGTCAGGTTGATCAGCGTCGCGCCGTCGAGCCCGGCATCGCTCGCGCCGAGCAGTTCCCGCACCGCCTCGTAGTCGGTGACGCAGATGATCGTCAGCCCTCCTGTCTTGAGCGCGTCGCCGACTGACGACGCGAGCCGTGCGCCGTCGGCCACCAACGGGTCGGCCTTCGAGCTCGTACGGTTCCACACGGTGGTCGGGTGCCCGGCCTTCAGGAACGCGCCAGCGAGTGCCCGGCCCATCAGCCCGAGTCCGATGACTGTCACGGGGGTGTCGGTGTTGTCCATGGCAGCATCGTCAACGTTGATACCGGTGTGAAGGTCAAGCAAGGTTGCGATGCGGATCGGGGAACTGAGTCGTCGGACGGGCGTCAACACCCACCAGTTGCGCTACTACGAAGCCCAGGGGCTGCTGGAGGCGGACCGTAGGGCCAACGGATACCGCGAGTACGGCGAGAGCGCCGTCCTCCGGGTGAAACAGATCCGCCATCTGCTCGGCGCCGGCCTGTCCTCCGAGGACATCGCGTATCTGCTGCCCTGCGCGGTGGGAGAGGAACCGGAGCTGATCGGGTGCCCCGAGCTGCTGGCCGCGATGCGGTCACGGCTGCGGCGACTGGACGACCAGATGCACCGACTCGCCCGGTCCCGCAACGCCCTCGCCGACTACATCGACGCGGCCGAGCGCATCGGCCGCGAGACCTATCCGCCCTTTGAGGGGGCAGGCTTGGAGCCCGTCGCCCCCGCCTGAAGGAGCACGCCCCGCGCGGGCCCCTCCCCCCCTCTCCGTCACCCATCAGCCTCGATCCGGAACGGCGATGTCGCGCAGAAGGCCGGGCGCGGATCCTTCGGCTGGTGGGGCGGGTGGGGCGGGTTGAGGGGCGGGGGCAGGGATG
>NZ_JOCQ01000011.1 GCF_000720725.1 Streptomyces rimosus subsp. rimosus | reverse complement strand
CTCTGCTACCCACGCATCGAAGCAGGCCAGCCCACCGTGTGCTCCGAAACCTGCGTCGGACGACTGCGCTACCTCGGCGTCATGCTCTACGACCCCGACAAGGTCGGCGAAGCCGCGGCCACCCCCGACGAAAAGGACCTCTACGAAGCCCAGCTCTCCTGCTTCCTCGACCCCACCGACCCCGAAGTCGCCCACGCCGCCGAGACATCCGGCATCTCACACGACTGGATCACCGCCGCCCGCAACTCCCCGGTCCGCGCGCTGATCACGGACTACCGCGTGGCGCTGCCACTGCACCCGGAGTACCGCACCATGCCCATGGTCTGGTACGTGCCGCCGCTGTCCCCCATCGTCGACTCCCTGATCCGCAGCGGCCATGACGGCGAGGACCCGGCCAGCCTCTTCGGCGCCATCGACGCGCTGCGCATCCCCCTGGACTACCTCGCGCAGCTCTTCACCGCGGGCGATCCGGCGCCCGTCGAAGCCGCCCTGTGCCGCCTGGCCGCGATGCGCTCGCACATGCGCCGCATCAACCTCGGCGACCCCCGTGATCCCGCGATCGCCCGGAGCGTCGGTATGGGCGAGCGTGACATCGAGGGCATGTACCGGCTGCTGGCCCTGGCCAAGTACGAGGACCGTTATGTGATCCCCACCAGCTACACCGGCACCGTCCCCCCGGACACGGTGGACGGCGGATGCAGCCTGGACGGGGACGGCGGTCCGGGCATGTACGACGTGGGGCTGACGGGCATGGATTCCTTCCACGCTCCGCCGGTTCCCGAACCCGTCGCGGCGGGAGACGGGCTGCGCGGTCGCGTCAACCTGCTGAACTGGGACGGCAGGGGCCTCCCCCGCGGCCTGTTCCCCCGCCGCCGGGAGAGCGAGCGGTGAGCGCCGTCTTCCCCCGCCGCCGGGAGAGCGAACAGTGACCGCCGTCCGTTCGGCCGTCCATCAGGCGGCTTCCCTGCTGCTGGCTTATCCCGACGGCGACTGGCCCGTACGGCTGGCCGCCGTCACCGAGGCGATGCGCGCGCTGCCCGGCGAGTCGCCGGCCGCGCTACTGCGTTTCTGCGCCTACGCACGGGCCGTACCGCCCCTCGACCTCGCGGCCCGCTACGTCCTCACTTTCGACCGCAGCCGACGCCGCACCCTGCACCTGACGTACTACACCGACGGCGACACCCGCCGCCGCGGCGCGTCCCTCGCGCGCCTCAAGGGCCTCTACCGCGCCCACGGCTGGCGGCCGGGCGGCGGTGAACTGCCCGACTTCCTCCCCGCCGTACTGGAATTCAGCGCGCGCTGTCCCGAACCCGGGCTGGCTCTGCTGCGTGAACACCGGCCCGCCCTCGACCTGCTGGGGCACGCCCTGGAACTGCACCGGAGCCCCTACGCCGACGTGCTGCGCGCCGTGCGCGACACCCTGCCGGCACCTGCGGCTGCCGACCGCGCCGCCGCCCTCGGCCTGGCCCGCACCGGGCCTCCCACCGAGAACGTGGGCCTCGACCCCTTTCCCGCGTCCGGATCGCCGCGTACCGAAGGAGCCCGCAGGTGACCCATGTGCACATCGCCCTGTGGGGAGTGCTGCCCTACCTCGTCCTGGCCACCCTGATCGCCGGCACCGCCTGGCGCTACCGCTACGACCGCTTCGGCTTCACCACCCGCTCCAGCCAGCTCCACGAAGCCCGGCTGCTGCGCATCGGCGGGCCGCTCTTCCACTACGCCCTGTTCCTGGTCGTCGGCGGTCACGTCATGGGCCTGCTCGTACCCGAGGCCCTGACCGAGCGGCTGCGCGTCAGCGAGCATCTGTACCACCTGACGGCCCTGACCATCGGGGGCCTGGCGGGCCTCGCCGCCGTCGCCGGCCTGGCGATCCTCCTCCACCGCCGCCTGCGCGTGCCCGCCGTCCGCGCCGCGACCAGCCGCAGCGACCGCCTGGTGTATCCCCTGCTGGCCGTCGTCCTGCTCGCCGGGCTGCTGGCCACCGCCTCCAGCGTCACCAACCCGTACGACTACCGGCTGGGCGTCTCGGTCTGGTTCCGCAGCCTCTTCGCCCTCGATCCCGATGTCGGCGCCATGGCCCGGGCGCCCTTCGCCTACCAGCTGCACGCCCTGCTGGGCATGGCGCTGTTCGCCCTGTGGCCGTTCAGCCGTCTGGTCCACGCGTTCACCGCGCCCCTCGGGTACATCTTCCGCCCGTACGTCGTCTACCGCTCCCGTGGCCGCGGTCGCCCCGCGGGAGCCAGGCAGCTGGAGTATCGATGGGCCACCAGGCCGTACCCGCGCAGGACACCCGCAGGACGCGCGCCCGGGAAGCCGTCGGGCGGCTCCCACCGGGATGCTTCGCCTCCGTGATGGCCGCGGGCATCGTCTCCCGGGCGGCGGGCACCGTCGGCGCGCACACGGTGGCCCACGTCCTGCTGGGTCTGGGCGTGGCCGTCTACGCGGGTCTGGTCGTCGCGACCGGGTGGCGGATCGCCGCGTACCGCGGCCGGGTGGCGCAGGACGCGGCCGACCCCGCCCGCGCCTTCGGGTTCTTCACGTTCGTGGCGGCCTCCGACGTGCTCGCCGCCGACCTGGCCGCGGGCCGCTGGCGCCCGCTCGCCGTCGCCCTGCTGACCGGCGGCGCCCTGTGCTGCGCGGTCCTGGTCCCGCGTGCGGTGGTCACCGTGGCCCGGTCCCGGTCGGCGCGGCCGGACGGCAGCTGGTTCCTGCTCGTGGTCGGCCCGCAGTCGGTCGTCGTGGCCGGTACGGCGCTACGGACCGGGCCCACGACGGCCGTGGCGGAAATCTGCTGCTGGGCGGCGGGCGTCCTGGCGTACGTCTCGATCACCTCGCTGGTGTGGACGCGCCTGCGCCGCCACGGTGTCGCCCCGGCGGACCTGACCCCGGTGTACTGGATCGCCATGGGCGCGGGGGCCATCAGCGTCCTGGCGGGAACCGGCGTGCTGCTCTCCGCCCCGTGGGACGGGCCGGTACGGACGGCGATCGTCGTGGTGTCGACGGTGGTGGCGGTGTGGGCGACGGCGCTGATCCCGGTACTGCTGGGCGCCGGCGTGTGGCGGCACTTCAGGCACCGCGTACCGCTGCGCTACGAGCCGTCCTGGTGGTCGGCGGTCTTCCCGATCGGCATGTACGCCGTGGCCACGCACCAGGCGGGGTGGGTGACGGGTGCGGGTCTGTGGGGGACGGCAGGGCACGTGGTGGCGTGGGCGGCGCTCGTCGCGTGGACACTGGCCGGCGCGGCCATGGTCGTGGAGCGGTCCCGCCCTTAGCTCCCGGGTGAGGCGACAGGCCCTCGGGTGCGCCTTCCGAACTCCCTTCGCAACCTTGGCAGAACGCCGCCGGAAGATTCGCAAAGGTTGGCATGCGTACACCCTTGTTGGCACTCAGTGCCAGTGTCAGGGTGGTGCTCACGCGGCCCGCCGGGCCCGGCCGCAGCCGCCCGGAACCGGGGCTCGATTTCCGCCCTGACGTCGGGGATCCCGGCAAGGACGGCAGCCCGCACCGGCAGCATTGCTCACCTCGCCACGCGGCGCGACGGCGGGCCGCATCCCAGTTGAGACACGCAGTGCCACTCCGCGGCAACGCAACACACGGGTTGGCAGACGAAACAGCACGCAAGGAGACGGTCATGGCAGAAGCGAGCACGCAGGCGGCCGCGGAACTGGCGCGGCGGTGGGCGTCCGATCCGCGGTGGCGGGGCGTCGAGCGGAGGCATGGTGCGGCGGATGTGGTGCGGCTGTCGGGCAGCGTCCGGGAGGAGCACACCCTGGCCCGGCGCGGCGCCGAACGGCTGTGGCGTCAGCTGCACGAGCAGGACTACATCCACGCGCTGGGCGCGCTGACGGGCGGTCAGGCGGTGCAGCAGGTCAGGGCCGGGCTGCAGGCCGTCTACCTGTCCGGCTGGCAGGTCGCCGCCGACGCCAACCAGGCCGGTCAGACCTATCCCGATCAGAGCCTGTACCCGGCCAACTCCGTTCCGCAGGCCGTGCGCCGCATCAACAACGCGCTGTTGCGCGCCGACCAGATCGCCACCGCCGAGGGCGCGGGCGCGGCATCTGCGGACGGCGGCATCGACTGGCTGGTGCCGATCGTCGCGGACGCCGAGGCCGGCTTCGGCGGCCCGCTCAACGCCTTCGAGCTGACCAAGGCGATGATCGCGGCAGGCGCGGCCGGGATCCACTACGAGGACCAGCTCGCCTCCGAGAAGAAGTGCGGCCACCTCGGCGGCAAGGTCCTGGTGCCCACCTCCCAGCACATCCGCACCCTGGGCGCGGCCCGCCTGGCCGCCGACCTCGCGGACGTGCCGACGGTGCTCGTCGCCCGCACCGACGCGCTCGCCGCCACCCTGCTGACCAGCGACGTGGACGAGGCCGACGCCCGCTTCTGCACCGGTGAGCGCACCGCCGAGGGCTTCTACCGGGTCGTCAGCGGCATGGCCCCGGTGATCGCCCGCGGCCTGGCGTACGCCCCGTACGCGGACCTGCTGTGGATGGAGACCGGCACCCCGGACCTGGACCAGGCCCGCCGGTTCGCCGAGGCGATCCACGCCGAGTACCCCGGAAAGCTGCTGGCCTACAACTGCTCGCCGTCCTTCAACTGGCGCGCGGCCCTGGACGACGACCAGATCGCCAAGTTCCAGCGGGAGCTGGGCGCGATGGGCTACCGCTTCCAGTTCATCACCCTGGCCGGCTTCCACTCCCTCAACCACGCCATGTTCGACCTCGCCCGCGGCTACGCCGAGCACGGCATGACCGCCTACGTCGACCTCCAGGAGCGCGAGTTCGCCGCGCAGGAACACGGCTTCACCGCCGTCAAGCACCAGCGCGAGGTCGGCACCGGCTACTTCGATCTGATCGCCGGCGCCGTCAACCCCACCTCCTCCACCACCGCGCTGGCCGGCTCCACGGAGGAGGAGCAGTTCCACTAGGCGCTCCAGCCAGCCGGCCCGCGGTCCGGGCGCAGGGGCGGGCGATCGTCCCCGCCCACCCCTCCGCTCCCCCTTTCTCAGGAGAACCGATGCTCAGGAGAACCCGATGCTCACCAGCGCACTGACCCACCGCGTCCGTGTCCACGCCGCTCCGGGGCACCGGCACGACGAGATCCTGACGCCCGCCGCCCTGGACTTCGTCGGCCGGCTGGCCGGCGCCTTCGCGGACCGCCGCCGGGACGTCCTCAAGGAGCGCCGCAGGCTGGCGCTGCGTCTGGCGTCGGGCTCGCCGCTCGACTTCCCCCTGGTCACCTCAGCCGTGCGGGCCGACCCGTCCTGGCGCGTCCCGCCGCCGGCCCCGGGCCTGGCCGACCGGCGGGTGGAGATCACCGGCCCGCCCGAGCGCCGTATGACCGTCGACGCGCTCAACTCCGGCGCCCGGGTGTGGGTGGCGGACTTCGCGGACGCCACCTCCCCCACCTGGGACAACATCATCGGCGGGCAGCTCAGCCTGCTCGACGCGATCGAGCGGCGGATCGACTTCACCACCGCCGACGGCAAGGAGTACCGGCTCGGGGACCCCGCGCGGCTCGCCACCGTCATGGTCCGTCCGCGCGGCTGGCACCTCGACGAGGAGCACCTGGAGTACGACGGCCGGCCGGTCCCCGCCGCCCTGGTCGACTTCGGTCTGTACTTCTTCCACTGCGCCCAGCGGCAGATCGACGCCGGCCGCGGCCCGTACTTCTCCCTGCCGAAGCTGGAGAACCGGCAGGAGGCCCGGCTATGGAACGACATCTTCGTCCTCGCCCAAGACCTGCTCGGCATACCGCGCGGCACGGTCCGCGCCACGGTCCTCATCGAGACGGTCACCGCCGCGTTCGAGATGGAGGAGATCCTCTACGAGCTGCGCGAGCACAGCGCGGGTCTCCACGCCGGCCGCTGCAATTACCTCTTCAGCCTGATCAAGACGTTCGGGCACCGCACCGACTTCCTGCTGCCGGACCGGGCGAAGGTGACGATGACCGCGCCCTTCATGCGGGCCTGCACCGAACTGCTCGTCCGCACCTGCCACCGCCGCGGCGCCCACGCCATCGGCGGTACGGCCGCCCTCGTTCCCGGCGAGGACCCGGCCGCGAACGAGGCCGCGCTCGCCAAGGTCCGGCTGGACAAGGAGCGGGAGGCGGAGGACGGCTTCGACGGTTCCCGGGTGGCGCACCCCGGCCTGGTGCCGGTGTGCCGTGAGGTCTTCGACGCTGTCCTCGTGGACCGGCCCCACCAGCTCGACCGCACCCGCGACGATGTGGACGTGACGCCCGCCGATCTGCTGTCGGTGCGCCGCATCAGCAGCCCGCCCACTCCGGAGGGCGTGCGCACCAACATCGCCGTCGCGCTGCGCTGCTTCGCCGCCTGGCTACGCGGCCAGGGTGCCGTGGCCCTGTACGGCCTGATGGAGGACGCGGCCACCGCCGAGATCGCGCGGGCGCAGATCTGGCAGTGGCTGCGGCACCGGGTGATCGACCGGGAGACGGTGCTGCGGCTGCTGGACGGGGAGGTCGAGGCGCTGGGGACGGAGTACCCGTGGGCGCCCGTGGACGAGGCCAGCGCGCTCTTCGAGCGGACCGCGCTGGCGGGTGAACTTCCGCTGTTCTTCACCCCGGACGCGTACACGCGTCACCTCGTGCGGCGGACGGAGGCCGGGGCGTGAGCGGGAAGATCCGGCGGGTCGGCGTGGTCGGCGGCGGGCAGATGGGGGCGGGCATCGCCGAGGTGTGCGCGCGGGCCGGGCTGGACACGGTGGTGTGCGAGGCGGACGCCGTCGCGGCGCGGGCCGCGCACGACCGGGTGACGGCGTCGCTCGACCGCGCGGTGCGGCGCGGCAAGCTGGACGAGGCCGCGGCCGGGGACGCGTTGGCCCGCCTGGTGTTCACCGGCAGCCTGGAGGACCTGGCCGACCGGCAGTGCGTCATCGAGGCCGTGGTGGAGAACCCGGACGTCAAGACCGAGGTCTTCGCCGCACTGGACAAGATCGTCGAAGATCCGGCCGCCGTGCTGGCCACCAACACCTCCTCCCTGCCGGTGATGCGGCTCGGCATGGCGACCGGCCGCGCGGACCGGGTCGTGGGCCTGCACTTCTTCAACCCCGTGCCCGTACTGCCGCTGGTGGAGGTCGTGACCTCGCTGCACACGTCGGCCGCGACGGCCGCCACCGTCGAGGACTTCGCGACGCGCGTGCTCGGCAGGACGGTGATCCGCTCCAAGGACCGGGCGGGCTTCGTCGTCAACGCGCTGCTCGTCCCGTACCTGCTGGCCGCGGTCCGGATGGCGGAGTCCGGCTTCGCCACCGCGGCGGACATCGACACGGGCATGGAACTGGGCTGCGCCCACCCCATGGGACCGCTGAGGCTCGCGGACCTGATCGGCCTGGACACCGTCGCCTCGATCGCGGAGTCCCTGTACGACGAGTTCCGCGAGCCGCTCTACGCGCCACCGCCGCTGCTGCACCGGATGGTGGAGGCGGGACTCCTCGGCCGGAAGACCGGCCGGGGGTTCCACACCTACGACCAGGACTGAGGGGCCTGGTGGCGCGGGCTGAGGGGCCCGCGCGGCAGCACGGGGGCGGCCGGGAAGCACACACGCTATCCAGCCGTCGCCGGCACCGCCCGCTGGTCCGGCCCCGCGTAGGAGGCGAGGGGCCGGATCAGCGCGTTGTGGGCGAGTTGTTCGGTGATGTGGGCCGTCCAGCCGGTGACGCGGCTCATCACGAAGATCGGCGTGAAGGCCGGGGTGTCGAAGCCCATGAGGTGGTAGGCGAGGCCGGCCGGGTAGTCCAGGTTGGGGTGGATGCCCTTGCGCTTGATCATGGTGTGCCGCAGGGCGGCGTGCAGGGTGGCCAGGCGGGTCGTCTCCGGGCTCGCGGCCCGAGCCACCAGGCGGTCCAGCGCGTCCTGCATGATCGGTACGCGGGAGTCGCCGTGCCGGTACACGCGGTGGCCGAAGCCCATGATCTTGCGCTTGGCGGCCAGCGCCTCGTCCAGCCACGGCCCGGCGCGCCGCGGATCGCCGATCTCCTCCAGCATGTGCATGACGGCCTCGTTGGCGCCACCGTGCAGCGGGCCCTTGAGGGCGCCGATCGCTGCGGTGACCGCGCTGTAGAGGTCGGAGAGGGTGGAGGTGACGACGCGGGCGGTGAACGTCGAGGCGTTGAAGCTGTGTTCCGCGTAGAGCACGAGGGAGACCTCGAAGCAGCGGACCACCTCGGGAGCGGGCACGCTGCCGAAGCACATGTGGAAGAAGTTCTCGGCGTAGCCGAGTTCCGGGTCGGGCGGGACGGGGGTGAGCCCCCGGCGGCGGCGCTGGTCGGCGGCGACCACGGTGGGCAGTTTCGCCAGCAGGGTCAGGGACTTGGCGCGGTGGGCGGCGGGGCTGCCGTCGTCCTCGGTGGGGTCCTCGGCGCCGAAGAAGCTGACGGCCGTACGCAGCACGTCCATCGGGTGGCAGGTCTCGGGCAGCCGGGCCAGCAGTTCGGAGGTGGTGCGGTCCAGGGGGCGCAGGGCGCGTTCGCGGGCCCGGAAGTCGCGCAGCTGGGCGGCGTCGGGGAGTTCTCCGTACCACAGGAGGTGGGCGACCTCCTCGAAGGAGCGGTGGGCTGCCAGGTCCTGGACCGGGTAGCCGCGGTAGGTCAGGGAGTTGGTCTCCTGGATGACGGTGGAGATCTCGGTGGTGTCGACGACGACACCGGCGAGGCCGCGGTGGATCGCGGGCGCGGTGCTGGGCATGGGGGCCTGCCTTCGGTGGGTCAGGTGCCGGGGATCAGGTGCCGGGGGGCGGTGCCCGGGGATCAGGTGCCGGGCGGGAGGGTGAAGTCGTGGACGGCCGAGTCGAAGGCCGCGTAATCCTCGTAGCCGAGGAGTTCGTACAGACGGGAGCGGGTCTGCATGCGCGGCAGCAGGGACTCCTGGGTGCCCTCGGCGGCGAGCGTGCGCAGGCCGTCCTCGACGGCGCCCATCGCCAGGCGCAGCAGGGTGACCGGGTAGAGGGCGATGTTGTAGCCGAGGTTTTCCAGGGTGCGGGTGTCCAGCAGGGGCGTCTTGCCGAACTCGGTGAGGTTCGCGAGCAGCGGTACGTCGACCGCCTTGCGGAACGCCTCGAACTCGGCAGAACTAGCAAGGGCCTCGGGGAAGATCGCATCGGCGCCGGCGTCGACGTACGCCTTCGCCCGGTCGATCGCCGCGTCCAGCCCCTCCACCGCGCGGGCGTCGGTACGGGCCATGAGCAGGAAGTCCGGGTCGCGGCGGGCGTCCACCGCCGCCCGGATGCGGCGGGTCATCTCCTCGCGGGGGACGACCGCCTTGCCGTCGAGGTGGCCGCAGCGTTTGGGGTTGACCTGGTCCTCCAGGTGCAGGCCCGCGAGTCCCGCCTCCTCCATCAGCTGGACGGTGCGGGCGGCGTTCATCGGTTCGCCGAAGCCGGTGTCGGCGTCGATGAGGACGGGCAGGTCGGTGACCCGGGTCGTCTGCTGGGCGCGGGCGGCGATCTCGGTGGAGGTGGTCAGGCCGATGTCGGGCAGGCCCAGGTCGGCGGCGAGGACGGCGCCGGAGAGGTAGGCGGCCTCGAAACCGGTGTCCTGGATGAGGCGGGCGGAGAGCGGGTTGAGGGCGCCGGGCACGGTCAGCAGGCGGCCGGTGGCCAGCCGTTCGCGCAAAGTGCGGCGGCGTTCGGCGGGGGTGGTGCGGGTGTGCAGCATCAGAACAGGCCCTTCGGGAGCTTCGCGTCGTACGCGGCGACGGCCTCGGTGTCGACAACCGGGAACAGGCCGTCCAGGCCGGGGGCGGTCAGCTCGGCCAGGTGCTCGGCCGCGGACAGGAAGCGGTCCTGGTCGGCCGGGGTGACGATGTTCCCGGCGAGGGTGCGGAACTTGCCCGCGTAGGCGGGGCGGTCGAACGGGCGGGCTCCGGCCGGGTGCGCGTCGGCGACCGCGAGCTGGTCCTCGATCACCGAACCGTCCGCCAGGGTGATCACCGCACGGCCCCCGAAGGCGCGGCGGTCCGGGTCGGGGTCGTGGTAGCGGCGGGTCCACTCCGGGTCCTCGACCGTGGTGATCTTCTGCCACAGTTCGACGGTCTCCGGGCGGCGGGCGCGCTCGGGCGCGTAGGAGCGCTCGTGGTGCCAGGTGCCGTCCTGGAGGGCGACGGCGAAGATGTACGGCACCGAGTGGTCGAGGGTTTCGCGGCTGGCCGTGGGATCGTACTTCTGCGGGTCGTTGGCGCCGGAGCCGATGACGCGGTGGGTGTGGTGGCTGGTGTGCAGGACCACCGAGCGGACCTTCCCCGGCGAGGGGATCCGCTCGCGCAGCCGCCGCGCCAGGTCGATGACCGCCTGGGCCTGGTATTCGGCGGAGTGCTCCTTGGTGTACGTGTCGAGAATGGCGCGCCGGGGCGCACCCGGCTCCGGGAGCCGGACGGTGTAGTCGGCGTCCGGGCCGTCGAGCATCCAGGCCAGGAAGCCGTCCTCGCCCTCGTAGACGGGCGACGGGGAGGTCTCGCCGCGCATCGCCCGGTCGACGGCCTCGATCGCCGCCTTGCCGGCGAAGGCGGGGGCGAACGCCTTCCAGCTGGAGATCTCGCCCTTGCGGGACTGGCGGGTCGCGGTGGTGGTGTGCACCGCCTGCTGGACGGCCTGGTACACCGTCTCCGTCGGCAGGCGCAGCAGGGCGCCCAGACCGCAGGCGGTGGCGGCGCCGAGGTGGGCGACGTGGTCGATGCGGTGCTCGTGCAGGCAGATGCCCTTGACCAGGGCCACGTGGATCTCGTACGCCGCGACGATGCCGCGCAGCAGGTCGGCGCCGGTGCGGCCGGTGTGCTGGGCGACGGCGAGCAGGGGCGGGATGTTGTCGCCGGGGTGGGAGTAGTCGGCGGCGAGGTAGGTGTCGTGGAAGTCCAGTTCCCGTACGGCGGTGCCGTTGGCCCAGGCGGCCCACTCCGGGGAGGTGCGGGCGCGGGTTCCGAAGACCGAGGCCCCCGGGGCGGCGCCGCGGTGCGCGGCGGCCTGCGCGCGGGCCACCGCGACCGGGCGGCGCAGCAGGGCGGCGACGGCGACCGAGGCGTTGTCGATCACCCGGTTGACGGCCATGGTGACGCTGTCGGCGTCCGGCTCCCCGGTCTCGGCGGCCACGGACGCCAGCTTCCAGGCGAGCTGGTCCTCGCGCTGGAGCCGGTCGGCGCTGGGGTGGACTCGGACGTGGTGCTCGATCACGGGACTCCTCGTGAGCCGTCGGGCGGTGCTGACGTATCCGAGGCTGCCCCCTCCCGGGCCTGCCGGACCACCGCGCCAATCTGCAAAATCCGTACAGCACGGGCGGGTGAATCTGCGAAAGCTGCGAATTCTGCGGATGCTATGTTCGCAAGAACCGCCGCTCCGGCACCGCTGCCGGCGGCCCGCGACGGGAGGTGCGCCATGGCCCGACGACCGGCCGCCCGCAAGGTCTACGCCCACGCCAGGCTGCGTCGGCTGCGCCGCGAACACGGCATGAACCAGGTCGACATGGCCCGTGCCCTCGGCATCTCCACGAGCTACGCCAACCAGCTCGAACAGAGCCAGCGCCCGCTGACCGCTCCCGTACTGCTGCGCATCGCGGAGGTCTTCGGCGTCGACACGGAGTTCTTCTCCGAGGCGGACGAGGACCGGCTCGCCACCGACCTGCGGGCCGCCCTGTCCGACGAGGCGTGCGGGGTGCCGCTGCCCGCCCCCGAGGAGATCACCGAGACCGCCCGCGACCACCCGGAGGTCGCCCGCGCACTGATCGCGCTGCACCGCCGCTACCGGGACGCCGCCGAGCAGGCCGCCGCCCTCGCCTCGCCGGGCTCGGGCAGCACGCTGCTGCCCCCTGCCGAGCCGCACGACGAGGTACGCGACTTCTTCTACGCCCACCACAACCACTTCGAGCCCCTGGACACCGAGGCCGAGTGGACGGCGGAGGCCCTTGGCCTGCGGCCGGGCCGGACCGCCGACGCGCTCGCCGCACGGCTCGCCGACCGGCACGGCGTCCGGGTGGTCGAGGCGTCCCCGGGCCGCTCCGCCGACGCCCGGCGCTTCGACCCCGGCGCCAGGCTGCTGTTCCTCTCCCCCTGGCTCAGCGACGGCCAGCGCGCCTTCCAGCTCGCCACCCAGCTCGCCCTGCTGGAACACGGTCCACTGCTCGGCCAACTGGCGTACGGCGCAACGGGTTTGACCTCGCCGGAGTCGCGGGCCCTGGCCCGTATCGGCCTGGCGAACTACTTCGCGGGCGCCCTGCTCATGCCGTACGCCTCCTTCCACCGGGCCGCCGAAGAGGTCCGCTACGACATCGAGATGCTGTCCGCCCGCTTCGGCGTCGGCTTCGAGACGGTGTGCCACCGCCTGAGCACCCTGCAGCGCACCGGCCGCCGCGGCGTGCCGTTCTCCTTCCTGCGGGTCGACCGGGCCGGCAACATCTCCAAGCGCCAGTCCGCCACCGACTTCCACTTCTCCCGCCTCGGCGGCACCTGCCCGCTGTGGACGGTGTACGAGGCGTTCTCCGCGCCCGGCCGGATCCTGACCCAGGTCGCCGAAATGCCGGACGGCAAGCGGTACTTCTGGCTCGCGCGGACCATCACCCGCGGCGGGTTCGGACACCACGCCCCGCGCGCCGAGTTCGCCGTCGCGCTCGGCTGCGAACTGCGCCACGCGCACCGGCTCGTCCACGCCGGGGGCGTCGCCCTGGACGACCCGCGGGCCGCGACACCGATCGGCCTGGGCTGCCGGATCTGCGAGCGGCGCGACTGCGCCCAGCGGGCGCGGCCCCCGGCCGGCGGACGCCTGGCCATCGAGCCGGACCGGCGTACGTACGTGCCGTACCCGGTGGAGACCGGCGGCCCGTGACAGCGGCGCCCCCGGGTGGCGGGCCGTGACAGCGGCGGCGGCCCGCGGATCGCGAAACGGTCTCCGCCGCAACCCTCCCGGTATCCGGGTCCTTGCGGGAATCTGGGGACGATTGCCGCGCCCGGCACAGCGGCGCACATCATCCGGACGACACCCGCGAGGGCTGCGATGAGCGATTCGGTCACCAGGGCCGTGGGGCGGAGCCGGGACGAGGGGGACCGGCTCACCACGGTCACGTTGCACGTCAACCATCAGGAGCGGCGGCTCGCGGTGGACCCGCGGACCTCGCTGCTCGACGCGCTGCGCGAGCAGCTGCGCCTGGGCGGGACCAAGAAGGGATGTGATCACGGACAGTGCGGCGCCTGCACGGTGCTGGTCAACGGCCGGCGCGTCAACTCCTGTCTGACGCTCGCCGTGATGCACGAGGGCGACGACGTGGTGACGATCGAGGGGCTGGGCGACCCCGGTGACCTGCATCCCCTGCAGGCCGCCTTCGTCGAGTGCGACGGCTTCCAGTGCGGCTACTGCACGCCCGGCCAGATCGTCTCGGCCGTCGGCATGCTCGGCGAGGTGGCGGCGGGCTGGCCCAGCCACGCCACGGCCGATGTGGCCGACCCGCGGATCGCACTGACCGACGAGGAGATCCGCGAGCGGATGAGCGGCAACCTCTGCCGGTGCGCCGCCTATCCGAACATCGTCGCGGCCATCCGCGGCGCGGCGGCGGGAGGCCCGGGTTGAGGTCCTTCACGTACGAACGGGCGGTGGCGGCACAGGCCGCCGTCGCCGCGGCGGCCAGGGACGGCGCGAAGTTCATCAGCGGCGGCACCAATCTGCTCGACCTGATGAAGCTCGGCATCGAGCGCCCCACCCACCTGGTCGACATCAGCCGGCTTCCGCTGCGGGACATCGAGGAGCTGCCGGGCGGCGGCCTGCGGATCGGCGCCCAGGCCCCCAACTCCGACGTGGCCGCCGACATCCGCGTCCGCACCCGCTACCCGGTGCTGACGCAGGCGCTGGTCTCCGGCGCCTCGGGCCAGCTGCGCAACAAGGCGTCCACCGGCGGGAACCTGGTGCAGCGCACGCGGTGCCCGTACTTCTACGACACGGCGGCGGCCTGCAACAAGCGGGAGCCCGGGGCCGGGTGCGCGGCGATCGGAGGCTACAACCGTACCCACGCGGTCCTCGGCGCCGGCAGCTCCTGCATCGCCACCCATCCGTCGGACATGGCCGTCGCGCTGACCGCGCTGGAGGCGGAGATCGAGCTGCTCGGTCCCGGCGCGTCCGTACGCCGTGTCGGCATCGCGGACTTCTACCGGCTGCCGGGCGACACCCCGCACATCGAGACCGTGCTGCGGCCCGCGGAGATGATCACGAGTGTGCTGCTGCCGCCCCCGCCGCCGGGCCGGCAGCTCTACCGCAAGGTGCGCGACCGGGCGTCCTACGAATTCGCGCTGGTCTCCGTGGCCGCCGTCGTCTCGGCCGGGCAGGGCACGATCGACTCGGCGCGGGTGGCACTCGGCGGGGTGGCGACCGTGCCGTGGCGGGCCGTCGAGGCGGAGGCCGCGCTGCGTGGCCGGCCGGCCACGACGGCCACCTACCGGGCCGCCGCCGAGGCGGCGATGCGCGACGCCGTGGGGCAGGGGCACAACGACTTCAAGATCGAGCTGGCCAGGCGCACGCTGTGCCGGACGCTGGCACAGGCGGCGCAGCCGGTCCGGTCGGGCTGAGGAGGCGAGATGATCACCGGGCGAGCGCTGAACCGCGTCGACGGCCCGCTGAAGGTCACCGGCCGGGCCACCTACGCCTACGAGCAGTGGGAGGCCGGCCGGCCGCTCTACGGGGTCGTCGTCGGCGCGACGATCGGCAAGGGCCGCATCACCCGCATCGAGACCGCCGGGGCCGAACGCGCCCCCGGCGTGCGGATGGTGCTGACCCACCGCAACGCCCCGGCGCAGGGCCCCCGCGACGAGTCCGTGCAGTTCGAATACTGGCGGGCCCAGCCGGTGCTGACCGGCCCGGACGTCCGCCACCACGGCGAGCCGGTGGCGTTCGTCGTGGCCACGACCTTCGAGCAGGCCCGCGGGGCGGCCGGGCTGGTGCGCGTGGAGTACGCCGAGGGGCGCGGGCGCTTCGACTTCGCCGCGCACGAAGCCGAGGCATACGTCCCGGAAGTGGTCAACGCGGGTCTCCCCGCCGACACCGCGGTGGGGGACTTCGCCGCCGGGTTCGCCGGCGCGCCGGTCCGGATCGACCGGCGCTACACCACGCCGTACGCGTTCTCGATGCCGATGGAGCCGCACGCGTGCCTGGCCGAGCCGCGGGGCGAGGACCTGGTCGTGCACGTCAGCTGCCAGATCGTCGACGCGGCGTGGGCCTCGGTCGCCGCCACGCTCGGTATCGCCCCGGAGCGGGTGCACATCGTCTCGCCCTACGTGGGCGGTGGCTTCGGCTCCAAGCTGGGCGTCCATGCCGAAACGATCCTGGCGGCGCTGGCCGCCCGCGAACTGCGCCGGCCGGTCAAGGTCGCGCTGACCCGGCAGCAGCTCTTCCAGCTCGTCGGCCTGCGCCCCACGTCGAGCCAGCGGGTCCGGCTGGGCGCGGGGCGCGACGGGCGGCTGGCCGCGATCGCCCACGACGTCACCATGCACACCAGCCCCGACGTGGAGTACGCCGAGCAGACCGCCGCGACCAGCCGCAGCCTGTACGCCGCGCCCCACCGGGCGACGAGCCACCGGCTGACGCCGCTCGACCTGCCGCGCGGGGCGGACGTCCGGGCGCCGGGTGAGGCACCCGGCCTGCTGGCCGTGGAGTCGGCGATGGACGAACTGGCCGACGCGCTCGGCATGGACCCGGTCGAGCTGCGCATCCGTAACGAGCCCGACGTCGATCCCGAGCGAGGCGTGCCGTACAGCGACCGGCACCTGGTCGACTGCCTGCGCGAAGGCGCGCGCCGGTTCGGCTGGAAGCACCGTCCCGCGACTCCGGCGAGTGTGCGCGAGGGGCGGTGGCTGGTCGGCTACGGCATGTCGGCGGCCATCCGCGGGCACTTCCAGGGGCCGACGGCGGTACGGGTACGGCTGGAGCCGGACGGTACCGCCGTCGTCCGCACGGACATGACCGATCTCGGCACCGGCACCTACACGATCCTCACCCAGGTCGCGGCCGACGGGCTGGGGCTGCCGCCCGACCGGGTGCGGACCGAGCTGGGGCGCTCCGGTTACCCCCGCAGCTGGGGGTCCGGTGGCTCGTGGGGCGCCGCCAACTCGGCCACCGCGGCAGACCGCGCCTGCGCGGCTCTGCGCGGGCAACTGCTGGACGCGGCACGCTCCGACCCGCGCTCTCCCCTGTACGGTTCGGCCCCGGCGGACGCCGTGTTCGCCGACGGCCGCGTACGCGTCGGCGACGCGTCCGAGGCCCTGGACGAGATCGTGCGGCGCCACCACCCCGAAGGGCTGGAGGCGGTGGGCGAGACCGCCTTCATGGGTGACGACCCGAACTACGCGGCCTACTCGATCCACACCTACGGTGCCCACTTCGCCGAAGTGGGTGTCGACGCGGACACCGCCGAGGTCCGGCTGCGCCGGATGCTCGGCGTGTTCTCCGTGGGCCGCGTGCTCAACCCGAAGACGGCCCGCTCGCAGCTGATCGGCGGCATGATCTGGGGCCTCGGCGCCGCCCTGGAGGAAGAGGCCGTCGTCGACCCGCGATCCGGCGCCTTCGTCACCCGGGACCTGGCGAACTACCTGATCCCGGTCCACGCCGACGTCCCCGACGTGGAAGCCGTCATCCTCGACGGCCACGACGCCAGGGCGAACCCCCTGGGTGCCAAGGGCATCGGCGAACTGGGCATCTGCGGAGCCGGCGCCGCCATCGCGAACGCGGTGTACAACGCCACCGGCGTCCGCGTCCGCGACTTCCCCATCACCCTGGAGAAGCTGCTGCCCGGGCTGCCGGTGGACGTCTGAGCCCCGTATGTACCGGGGTGTCTCCCGCACCCGGCCGGTGGGGCCGGGTGCGGGTGGCGTCGGCACGGTTCCGGGCGCGGACGGCAGCACGTCCTCCTGTCGCAGCCCGAACGATTCGGCCAGACAGGTGCATTGCCGCCAACCCTGACCAACCTCTCCACCCGGCCTTTTCGTTCGGGCTACACAGGAAGGCGCGGACGTACTCGTCCGACGGGAGGAGTGGCCGGTGCTGACGATCAACGTGGCGGTATTTCTCGCTGTCATCGTCTTCCTGCTCATACGCCGACGTGTACAGGCCAGAAGCCGGGTCGACCAGAGCGTGACCGTGGCGCTCGCCCTGACCCTGGGCGTGCTGGTCGCTCAGACCGGGTTCGGCCGCTGGGTGCTGGAGGTCGTGGGCAGCCTCGCGAACGGCATCTCGCAGATCGGCCAGTGAGGACACCGGCCGCGGCCCTCAAGACGCCGACTTCAGCACCTCCTCCTGCGCCCGTTGCAGGTCGTGCGAAGGATCGAGGCCGAGTTCGTCGCGCAGGAGGCGGCGGACCCTGTGGTAGACGTGGAGGGCTTCGCCCCGGCGGCCGGCCTTGCCGAGGGCGAGCATGAGCTGGGCGTGGAACCACTCGTCGTACGGGTACTCCATCACCAGGGAGCGCAGGTCGGTGATCAGCTCGCCGTACCGGCCGAGGGCCATCGCGGCCTGGATGCGGAGCTTGCGGACGGAGACGCGCCGTTCGTCGAGGTTGCTGACGTAGTCCCGCAGCGCCCGGCCGCAGGGTACGTCGGCGAGGGGGGTGCCGCGCCACAGGGCCAGCGCCTCCTCGGCCCACCGGACCGCGCCCTCGGCGTCGTGGGCGGCGTGGCACGCCTGGGCCCGGTCGGCCAGACGCGCGAAGTGGTGGGTGTCGAGCGACTCCTCGGGGGTGTGCAGCAGGTAGCCGGGCGGCGCGGTGACGATGGCGCGCTCCTGCGGGTCCACGCCCAGTTCCTCGATGAAGTCCTTGCGCAGTTGGTAGATGTAGGTCTGCGCGGTGGTGACGGCGGTGCGTGGCAGGGCGTCGCCCCACAGTTCGTCGAGGATGGACTCCAGGCTGACGATCTGGTTGGCCCGCATCACGAGCAGGGCGAGCACCTGCTTCACTTTCGGAGCGCTCGGGGTGTAGGCCAGTCGGTCGTTGACGGCCCGGATGGGGCCGAGTGCCTTGAAGTCCATGGTTTCTTCCGCCTCCGCTGAATCTGTGGTCACACCGTCGGCCGAACGGATCCAGACGCTAATGGCGGCGGAACGGGGGCCCAAGCGAAGGCAACGGAAGTGAAGCCCGGCAGCGGAAACCGGAAGGGAAAACTGCAACCTTGGTGGCAGACCGGCCCGTCCCGGGCGGCCGGGTGCCGGGAACCGGCCGTTCCGGCGCGGGGAATCGGACGTTCCCCGCGCCGGAGCGCGTCGGACGGGTGCGTGGGCCCGTCTTCGTCAGGTCAGGCGTCCGACGCCGGCAGCGGCCCGTTCTTCGCCCCGGCGCCGCTCTCGGCCGGCCGCTCCTCCTCCGGCGCCGTCTCCTCCTGGAGTTCGCGCAGGAACCAGGTCATGACGAATCCGACGAGCAGCACCGCGCCGCCGGCGAGGAACATGACGTGGAAGCCGTGGGCGAAGGACTCCGTCACCGGCTGCATCAGCCGGGCGTCGATGCCGTTCAGCAGGGACGTGTCGTCGAGGTTGATCCCCGCCCCCTGGCCCGACTCGGCCATCTCCAGGAAGCGGTGGTTGGCAGGGTCGCCGGTGATGGCCGGGTCCGTCAGGAGGCGCTCGAAGCGGGAGCTGTGCAGCAGGTCGGCGAGGTGGCCGAGCGCCACCGCGAACATCACGGAGAACAGGACCGCGATGCCGGTGGAGCCGCCGATCTGCCGGCACAGGCCGGAGGCGCCGTTCGCCACGCCGAGCTGGCTCTTGGGGGCCGAAGCCTGCATGGCGAGGGTGATGACGGTCTGTGACAGGCCGATGCCGGCGCCGAGCCACAGCACGATCAGGACGATGACCCACATCGGCGTCGCCGCACCGGTGGTGGCCATGGTCAGCAGCGCTCCGGCCATCGAGCCCAGGCCCACGACGGCCAGCTTCTTGAACCGGCCCGAGGACGCGATGAGCTTGCCGGAGACCACCTGGGAGGCGATGGTGCCCAGCATGAACGGGATGACCACCAGCCCGGCCTGGGTCGGGGTCCGTCCCTGCACCATCTGGAGGAACAGCGGCAGGGTGGTGACCGTACCGAAGATGCCGACGCCGATCGTGAAGTTGACCGCCGAGCACAGCGCGATGCTGCCGCGCCGGAAGAGTCCCAGCGGCAGGATCGCCTCGTCGCCCCGCCGCAGCTCGACGGGGATGAAGACCGCCAGCCCGGCCGCGCCCAGCGCGAAGAGGACGAGGGCGGCGGGCGAGCCCCAGCCCCAGGTCCGGCCCTGTTCGGCCACGATCAGCAGCGGCACCAGGAACAGCGCCAGCGCCGCCGCGCCCAGTACGTCCATGCGGTGCTCGCGCCGCTCGTGCGGCAGGTTCAGGGCCTTGCGCACGGTGACCAGGGCCAGCAGGCCCAGCGGTACGTTGAGCAGGAACACCCAGCGCCAGCCGTCGACGCCGAAGACCTCGCCGGCCTCCGCGAAGAAGCCGCCCGCCAGCGGACCGGCGACGCTGGCCACCACCCACGCCATCTGGAGGAAGGCGAAGTAGCGGCCGCGCTCGCGCACCGGGGCCAGGTCGGCGACCACCGCGGTGGGCAGGGACATCAGCCCGCCGCCGCCCAGTCCCTGGACGGCCCGGAAGAGGGCCAGCTCCCACATCGAGCCGGCCGTGCCGCACAGCACCGAGCCGCTGATGAACACCACGATGGAGATCAGGTACATGGGCTTGCGCCCGTAGATGTCGGACAGCTTGCCGTAGAACGGCATCGCCAGGACGGAGGCGATGAGATAGCCCGTCGTCGCCCAGGCCTGCTCGGTCTGGCCCTGGAGGTCGTCCGCGATGGTGCGCATCGCGGTGGCGATGACCGTCTGGTCCAGCGCCGCGAGGAACACGGCCAGCAGCAGCCCCGACATGGCCGTCAGGATCTGCCGGTGCGTGAACGCCCCGCCTGTCTGGTCCGCCGCGCCCGCCGGGCCCGGATTTGCGGATGACACGGTTCCTCACTCTCCAGGCCGGCGGTTGCGGCCCCCTACACACACGTTGATCACCATCGGCACCTGGGCCGGATGCCGAGCGTAATCACCGCCCCGGCTTTTGACAAGGTCTTGTCGTTCTCCGGCGAGGACATACGCTGTGGCCATGGATTCCTCAGCCCCTGACCTGGACGCCCTGATCGAGGTGACCGCCGAGGTCTTCGCGGTCAACGGCCGACTGCTCCGCGAAGGCGACAGCCTCACCGCCCACGCGGGGCTGACCTCGGCGCGCTGGCAGGTGGCCGGGCTGCTGCTGAGCGGCCCCTCGACGGTCGCCCGCCTGGCCCGCGAGCGGGGGCTGCGGCGGCAGGCGGTCCAGCAGACCGTCGAGCGGCTGAAGGCCGAAGGCATCGTGGCGACCCGGCCCAACCCGCAGGACCAGCGCAGCCCGCTGGTCGAACTGACCGCCCGCGGCCGGCAGGCGCTGGACGACCTCCGCCCCCTGGAGCGGCGGTGGCTGGAGTATCTGGCCGAGGACGTCCCGGTCGAGGACCTGCGCGTCGCGATCGCGGTGCTGCGCCGGCTGCGGGAGAAGCTGGACGCCCGTCCGGCGACGGAGTTCGCGGCCGGGACCGGACGGCAGCCCGCCTGAGGGGCCGCAGCCGCGCTGCGGCCCGGCCGTCGCATTCCCGTCTGCCGGGCGTCGAATCCGCCTCCAAACCGCCTTGAATCCCGAAGGTCACGCTGTGCCTCGACGCGCTCGTGCCGCCCCCGGTGGCGCGACGACGGCAGAGGAGACTCAGTGTCCAAGATCCATGACGCGCGACGCGTCGTCATCACGGGGATCGGGGTGGTGGCTCCGGGCGACGTGGGCACCAAACCGTTCTGGGAGATGCTCACCGCGGGCCGCACCGCCACCCGCCCGATCTCGTCCTTCGACGCCTCGCCCTTCCGCTCCCAGGTGGCGGCCGAGTGCGACTTCGACCCGGCGGCGGAGGGGCTGAGCCAGCGGCAGGTCCGCGCCTGGGACCGCACCATGCAGTTCGCGTACGTGGCCGCGAAGGAGGCGCTGGCGGACAGCGGGGTGACGGGCGAGGCGGACCCGCTGCGCACCGGCGTCATGGCGGGCACCGCCTGCGGCATGACGATGAGCCTGGACCGCGAGTACGCGGTGGTCAGCGACGAGGGCCGGCTGTGGCAGGTGGACGACGCGCACGGGGTGCCGTATCTCTACGACTACTTCGTGCCCTCGTCGATGGCGGCCGAGATCGCCTGGCTGGCCGAGGCGGAGGGCCCGGCCGGGGTGGTCTCGGCGGGCTGCACCTCGGGCATCGACGTGCTCACCCACGCGGCGGACCTGGTCCGCGACGGCGCGGCCGACGTGATGGTGGCCGGGGCGTCCGACGCCGCCATCTCCCCCATCACGGTGGCGTGCTTCGACGCGATCAAGGCCACCACGCCGCGCAACGACGAGCCCGCGACCGCGTCCCGGCCGTTCGACCGCACCCGCAACGGCTTCGTGCTGGGCGAGGGGGCGGCGTTCTTCGTGCTGGAGGAGTACGCGCACGCCAGGCGGCGGGGGGCCCGCGCGTACGCGGAGATCGCCGGGTACGCCGGGCGGTGCAACGCGTACAGCATGACCGGACTCCGCTCGGACGGGCGGGAGCTGGCCGAGGCGGTGAGCCGCGCGCTCGACATCGCGCGCGTCGACCCGTCGGAGGTGGACTACGTCAACGCCCACGGGTCGGCGACCAAGCAGAACGACCTCCACGAGACGGCGGCGTTCAAGCGGGCCCTGGGCCCGCACGCGTACTCCGTCCCGGTCAGCTCCATCAAATCGATGATCGGCCACTCGCTGGGAGCCATCTGCGCGCTGGAGGTCGCGGCCAGCGCGCTGACCATCGAGCACGGGGTGATCCCGCCCACCGCCAACCTGCGGGAGCCGGATCCCGACTGCGACCTGGACTATGTGCCGCTGGTCGCCAGGGAGGCGGCGGTGTCCACCGTGGTCTCCGTGGCCAGCGGGTTCGGCGGCTTCCAGAGCGCGATCGTGCTCACCGAGCCGGGGAGGCAGCGGTGACCGGTCAACTCGCCCCCGCCCCCGGTACCGGCGCCCGCCGCCCCGGCGGCGACCTCCGGCCGGTGGTCACCGGGCTCGGTGTGGTCGCGCCCAACGGGCTGGGCACCGAACGGTTCTGGGCCGCGACGCTGCGCGGCGACAGCGGGATCGGCCGGATCACCCGGTTCGACCCGTCCGGCTACACCTCCTCGCTGGCCGGGGAGATCGCGGACTTCGACCCGGCACGGCTGCCGAACCGGCTGCTGCCGCAGACCGACCTGATGACCCGGCTCGCGCTGGTCGCGGCCGAGGAGGCGCTGGACGACGCGGGCGCGGACCCGCGGGCGATGCCCGACTTCGCGGCCGGGGTGGTCACCGCCGCGTCGGCGGGCGGCTTCGACTTCGGCCAGCGGGAGCTGGAGGCCCTGTGGAGCAGGGGCGGCGCGCATGTCAGCGCGTACCAGTCCTTCGCCTGGTTCTATCCGGTCAACTCCGGTCAGATCTCGATCCGGCACGCTATGCGGGGCCCCGGCGGCGCGCTGGTGGCCGAGCAGGCCGGCGGGCTGGACGCGGTGGCCAAGGCGCGGCGGCACATCCGGGACGGTACGCCGCTGATGCTCACCGGCGGCGTGGACGGTTCGCTGTGCCCGTGGGGCTGGCTGTGCATGACCCGCTCCGGCGGGCTGACCACCCGGACCGACCCGCGCCGCGCGTATTTGCCCTTCTCCCCCGACGCTTCGGGATATGTACCGGGCGAGGGCGGGGCGCTGCTGGTCCTGGAGGAGCCCCGGGCCGCCGAGGAGCGGGGTGCCCCGCAGGTCTACGGGCGGATCGCCGGCTACGCGGCCACCTTCGACCCCCGTCCGGGCTCGGGCCGGGAGCCGGGGCTGCGCAGAGCGCTCCGGCTGGCGCTCGACGACGCCGGGATCGGTCCGGCGGACGTGGACGTGGTCTTCGCCGACGCGATGGGCGTTCCGGCGCTCGACGCGGTCGAAACCCGGGTGCTGGCGGCCGAGTTCGGCCCGCGCGGGGTGCCGGTGACGGCGCCGAAGACGATGACGGGGCGCCTGCTGGCCGGCGGCGCCTCCCTGGACCTGGCGATGGCGCTGCTGTCGCTGCGCGACCAGGTCGTCCCCCCGACGGTGCACGTGGACGGCGGCGAGGTCCCGGACACGCTGGACCTGGTGACCGGTGCTCCCCGCCCGGCGCGGCTGCGGCACGCACTGGTTCTGGCCCGCGGTCACGGCGGGTTCAACTCCGCGATGGTGGTGCGCGGCCGGGACTGAGCCGCCGCTCCCCGCCCTCTTTCACGGCCCGGCCCCGCGGCCGCTTCCCTTCCTTCTCTTCACCTCCCGAAAGGTAGGACTGTCATGACCCTGCTCACCCTTTCCGACCTGCTCACCCTGCTGCGCGAGTGCGCGGGCGAGGAGGAATCGGTCGACCTGGGAGGAGACGTCGAGAACGTCGCCTTCGACGCCCTCGGCTACGACTCGCTGGCGCTGCTGAACACCGTGGGACGCATCGAGCGCGACTACGGGGTCCAACTCGGGGACGACGCGCTGGAGCAGGCGACCACGCCGCGCGCCCTGATCGAGATGACCAACGCGGCGCTCGCCGGCGCGTCCCCGTCCGCGGGCGGCGCCGCGCGGGACAAGTGAGGACCGGCCGATGTGCGGAATCGCCGGCTGGATCGATTTCGAACGCAATCTGGCGCAGGAGCGGGCGACGGCCTGGGCCATGACGGACACCATGGCCTGCCGGGGCCCGGACGACGCGGGGCTGTGGACCGGCGGCCACGCGGCGCTCGGCCACCGCAGGCTGGCGGTCATCGACCCGGCGCACGGGCGGCAGCCGATGCACAGCACGCTGCCGGACGGTACGAGCCACGTCATCACGTTCAGCGGGGAGATCTACAACTTCCGTGAGCTGCGGGCCGAGCTGGAGTCCCACGGGCACCGCTTCCGCACCCACTGCGACACGGAGGTGGTGCTGCACGGCTATACCCGGTGGGGCCGGGGCCTGGTGGACCGGCTCAACGGGATGTACGCCTTCGCCGTATGGGACGAGGCCCGGCAGGAACTGCTGCTGGTCCGCGACCGGATGGGCGTCAAGCCGCTCTACTACCACCCCACCGCCACCGGTGTGCTGTTCGGCTCCGAGCCGAAGGCCGTGCTCGCGCACCCGTCGCTGCGGCGCCGGGTGACGGCCGAGGGCCTGTGCGAAGTGCTGGACATGGTCAAGACGCCCGGCCGGACCGTCTTCTCGGGGATGCACGAGGTGCTGCCGGGCGAGCTGGTCACCGTCGGGCGCACCGGCGTCACCCGCAGGCGGTACTGGACGCTCCAGGCGCGGGAGCACACCGACGACCTGGAGACCACCATCGCCACGGTGCGCGACCTGCTGACGGACACGGTGCGCCGGCAGCTCGTCTCCGACGTGCCGCTGTGCACCCTGCTCTCCGGCGGGCTGGACTCCTCGGCGGTGACGGCGCTGGCGGCGCGGGCGGGCGACGGTCCGGTCCGTACGTTCTCGGTGGACTTCTCCGGCGCGGGCACCCGGTTCCAGCCGGACGCCGTACGGGGCAACACGGACGCGCCGTACGTACGGGAGATGGTCCGGCACGTGGCGGCGGACCACACGGAAGTGGTGCTGGACAGTGCGGATCTCGCGGCGCCCGCGGTGCGCGCCGCCGTTCTGGGGGCCACCGACCTGCCGCCCGCCTTCTGGGGCGACATGTGGCCGTCGCTGTACCTGTTCTTCCGGCAGGTAAGGGAGCACTGCACGGTGGCCCTGTCGGGCGAGGCGGCGGACGAACTCTTCGGCGGCTACCAGTGGTTCCACCGGCAGGCGGCCGTCAACGCCGGTACGTTCCCGTGGCTGACCGCCGGTTCGGCCCGGTACTTCGGCGGCCGCGGCCTGTTCGACCGCGAGCTGCTGGACAAGCTCGACCTGCCGGGCTACCAGCGCGACCGGTACGAGGAGGCCCGCAAGGAGGTCCCCGTACTGCCCGGCGAGGACGCGCGGGAGGCGGAGCTGCGCCGGGTGACCTACCTCAACCTCACCCGCTTCGTGCAGACCCTGCTGGACCGCAAGGACCGGATGAGCATGGCGACCGGTCTGGAGGTACGGGTGCCGTTCTGCGACCACCGGCTGGTCGACTACGTCTTCAACGTGCCGTGGGCCATGAAGTCCTTCGACGGGCGGGAGAAGAGCCTGCTGCGGGCCGCGGTGCGCGACCTGCTGCCGGAGTCCGTGGTCACCCGGGTCAAAACGCCCTACCCCGCCACGCAGGACCCGGTCTACGAGCAGTTGCTGCGCGACGAACTGGCCGCGCTGCTCGCCGACAGCGGTGCGCCGGTCCGTGATCTGCTGGACCTCGGGCGGGCGCGCGATCTGCTGCGGCGGCCGGTCGGCGATGTCAGCCGGCCGTACGACCGGGGCAGTCTGGAGCTGGTGCTGTGGATGAACACCTGGCTGGCCGAGTACGGCGTCAGCCTGGAGCTGTGACCGGCCCCGCCCGGCCGCCGGCCGACGACGCGCACGCGGATGTGTGCGTCGTCGGCGGCGGCCCGGCCGGGCTGACCCTGGCGCTGCTGATGCTGCGCTCGGGGGCGCGGGTGACGCTGGTCGAGCGCAGCCGCTCACTGGACCGCGCCTACCGGGGCGAGATCCTTCAGCCCGGCGGGCAGGCCCTGCTCGACGCGCTCGGCGTCCTGGCGGGGGCCCGGCAGCGCGGCTGTCACGAGCACGACGGTTTCCGGCTGGAGGAGCACGGCAGAACCCTGATCAACGGGGATTACCGGCGGCTCCCCGGCCCGTACAACTGCCTGCTCAGCCTGCCGCAGCAGCACCTGCTGACCGACCTGCTGGAGCGCTGCCGGGCCCACCCGCGCTTCACCTGCCTGACCGGCACCAAGGTCAACGGGCTGGTGGAGGAGGGCGGCGTGGTGCGCGGTGTGGTGTGCGGCGGCGGGGCGGACGGGCTCGTGGTGCGCGCCGACTGCGTCGTCGGGGCGGACGGGCGGTATTCGACGGTACGCAAGCTGGCCGGCATCCCGTACGACCGCATCGAGCTGTTCGACCAGGACGTCCTGTGGTGCAAGCTGACCGCGCCCGCCACGCGCACGGTGCGCATCTTCCGGGCCGGCGGCAACCCGGTGCTGGCCTACACGTCCTTCCCCGACTGCGTACAGCTCGGCTGGACGCTGCCGCACAAGGGCTACCAGGCCCTGGCCGAGCGGGGGTTCGCGCACGTCAAGGAGCGTATCCGGGCGGCCGTGCCCGAGTACGCGGACGAGGTGGACCGGCAGGTGAACAGCTTCAAGGACGTGTCCTTGCTGGATGTGTTCGCCGGCTCCGCCCGTACGTGGGCGCGCGACGGTCTGCTGCTCATCGGCGACAGCGCGCACACCCACAGCCCGATCGGTGCCCAGGGCATCAACCTCGCCGTCCAGGACGCGGTCGCCGCGCACCCGGTGCTGTGCGAGGGCCTGCGGCGCCGGGACCTGAGCGAGCGCTTCCTGGATGCGGTGGCGGCGCGGCGCCGTCCGGAGACCGAGCGGGCGACCCGTGTCCAGGTGATGCAGAGCCGGATGATGCTGTCGACCGGACGCGTGTCCGCGGTCGTCCGCCCGAAGGCGGCGATGCTGGTCTCGCGCACCCCGGCCTACCGCTCCGTCCTGCGGCGCATCGCCTACGGCGACCAGGCCCTGCGGGTCCGGTCCGACCTGTTCCAGGAGGGCGAGCCCGCGACCGTGTGACATCCGTACGGCGAGACCCCCGGCCTGAACAATTGGCCGGGAGTCTCGCCGTACAAACAGGGACTACGCGGGGACCTTGCTCACGAACATGTGCAGGTAGGAGTTGACCGGGCGGACGTCCTCCAGCTGGAGTCCCGCCTGCTCCACCAGCGCGCTCAGCCCCGCCTTGGTGTGCTTCTTGCCGCCGACGTTGAGCAGCAGCATCAGGTCCATGGCCGTGGTGAACCGGGTCTCGGGGCTGCCGTCGATCAGGTTCTCCACCACCACGACGCGCGCCCCGGCGGGGGCCGACTTGGCGACGTTGCGCAGGGTCCGCACCGTGCTCTCGTCGTCCCACTCCAGGATGTTCTTCAGCAGGTACAGGTCGGCGCCCTCCGGCACCGACTCCCGGCAGTCACCGGCCACCAGCCGGGCCCGTCCGGCGAGCGTGCCGCCCTCGCGCAGCCGCGGGTCGGCGTCGGCGACGACCTTCGGCAGGTCGAAGAGGGTGCCGCGCAGCGCCGGGTACTTCTCCAGCAGGGTGGCGAGCACCATGCCCTGTCCCCCGGCGATGTCCACCATGGCGCCGACGCCGTCCAGGTCGAGCACGTCGGCGATGGCGCGCGCCGACAGCACGCTGGACTGGGTCATGGCCTTGTCGAACACCTGGGCCGACTCGCGGGCCTCGGCGGTGTGCAGCCAGTCGAAGAACTCGGTGCCGTACAGCCCGGTGAACTCTTCCTTCCCGGTGCGGACCGCGTCCGCCAGCTTCGGCCACAGCGCCCAGGTCCAGGGCTCGGTCGCCCACAGCGCCGAGTAGCGCAGGCCGCGCGGGGCGTCCTCGCGCAGCAGCCGGGAGGCGTCGGTGTGCTCGAAGCGGCCGTCCGGGAGTTCGGTGAAGACGCCGTACGAGGCCAGGGCGCGCAGCAGGCGCTCCAGCGCGCCCGCGTCGGCCCGTACCGCCTTCGCGAGCGTGCCGGCGTCCGCGGGTTCGTCCCCGAGGGCGTCCGCGACGCCCAGGCTCGCCGCGGCGCGGACGGCGGCGGCGCAGGCGGCGCTCAGGGCGAGTTCGCGCAGCCGCATGACGGCGGGAGGAAGCGCCGTGGGAGAGGTGCTGGTCACGGTGGAGCCTTTCTGTATCGGTGGGTGGGGCCGGTGGGTCGGCGCGGCGGCCTGCCGTCAGCCGGCCGCGGTGACCGGGACGAACGGGGCCGGGTCGGCGCTCGCGAGCTTCTGGACCTCGCGTACGGCCTGCTGGAACGTCTCGGTGCGCACCGCGCGGCCGTGCGACTCGGCGTCGTCCCACTCGGCGATCTCGACGTAGACCTGCGGGTCCTTGGCGGAGCGGAGCAGCCGGTGCGAGTGGAAGCCGGGCTGCCGCGCCATGTGGGCGGTGATCTCACCGACCCGCTTCTCGAACTCGGCGGTGTCGCCCCGGACCGTGAACCGGTTGATGAAGGTGAACATGGTGGAGGTGCCCTTCGTGTGGTGGGTGCTGTTCGGGGCGTTCCGGCGGGTGCCGTCCGGGGCGTGCTGCCGACCGCCGCCGAGGGTCTGTTCCCGCAGGTCGCGGCGCTGGATCTTGCCGGTGGGCGAGCGCGGGATATGCCGTACGACGTCCAGATACTTGATGTGCTGGTAGTAGGGCAGCTGATCGTTGACGAAGCGCGTGACGGCGTCGCGGCCGGCGGCCCCGTCCGCCAGGACCACCAGCGCGTGCGCGACGGCGCCGCTGAACTCGTCCGGGTGGTCGAAGACCGCGCAGTCCGTCACCCCGGGGCAGCGGGCCAGCACGTTCTCGATCTCCAGGGGCGAGACCAGCCAGTTGTCGCACTTGAAGACGTCCTTGACCCGGTCGACGACGAACAGCCGCCCCGCCGCGTCCGTCTCGCCGATGTCTCCGGTGGAGAACCAGCCGTCCGGGTCCACCGACTCCTCCCGCGGCCGGCCGAGGTAGCCCTTCATCAGCTGGGGCCCCTTGACCTGGATCTCGCCGCGGCCGCCCACCGGGAGGACCGCCCGGGTCCGCAGGTCCACGATCCGGCAGGCGGTGCCGGGCACCGGCCTGCCCGACGATCCGGCCACCGGGTGGTCCAGGTCGTCGAAGTGCGTGGACGGCGCGGTCTCGGCCAGCCCGTACCCCTGCACGACCGGGACCCCGAAGTGCTCGCCCAGGATGTCCGCGGTCCGGGCGGGAAGGGCCGATCCACCGGAGAGCACGGCCCGCAGGGTGGGCACGGACAGCTCGGGCAGCCGGCCGTCCGCCGCCAGCCGGGCCAGCCGTACCGGCAGGCTGTAGAGGTGCGTCGCGCCGTGGCGGGCGCCCTCGCGCAGCGCGCGCACGGTGTCGTCCCCGGGCCGCAGCAGGTGGGTGGCGCCGACGGTCACCGCGATGTTCAGGTGCATCAGGTGGAACGACGGCAGGGTGTTGAGCAGCACCGACTCGGGGGTGAGCCGGTGGGTGTACGCGGTCTGGGCCGCGTTCACCGTCAGGTTGCGGTGGGTGAGCATGACGGTTTTCGGCGCACCGGTGGTGCCGCTGGTGAACTGGAGGTTGGCCACGGCCTCGGGGTCGCGGCCGGCGAACGGCGCCGTGGCGGGCGCGGCGTCGATCAGTTCGTCCAGCGCGGGCACGTCCGCCGTGGCCTCCTGGAACCCGGCCTCGCGGTGGGTGAGCACCACGGTCCGCAGCGCCGGCAGGTCCCCCCGTACGGCCTGGACACGCGCGTACATCTCCGGCGGGACGATCACGGTCTGCGCGCCCGCGGAGCGCAGCACATGCGTCAGGCGCTCCTCGCGCAGCAGCGGATTGAACATCGCGCTGACGTGCTGGGCCCGGGAGGCGCCGAAGTACGCCACGGCGAACGACGTGTCCAGTACGGCGGCGATGCCCACCACCGCGCCGGGTTCACCGGCCAGTTGGCGCAGCGCGGCGGCGCACCGCGTCGCCCGCTCCTCCAGGGCCGCGTAGGTCAGGTCGCCGGAGGGGCCGCTCAGCGCGAGCCGTCCGGGGGCGCGGCGGGCCGCGCGGGACAGCAGGTCGTCGATGCGGGGGCCGCCCGTCAACTGCGCCAGCACGTCGAGCGGCGGCCCCTCGGCGGTACTGTCCTGCGGGCCGTCGGGGTGGCGCTCGGCCATGGGCACGGCTCCTCTCTCGCTCGCGGGTCGGGGCTGCACTACTCGGGCCGGATGTCGTCCCGGCGTACCTCGCGGTGCCGCACGCGGAGTTGGCCGTCTTCCCGTACGAGCACGTCGTCGCAGCTGGTGCTCAGGTGCACCGCGGCCTGGCCGCCGCGTGGCGTGCTGATGATCAGGGCGTAGGTACGGGCGCGGACGGTGCCGTCGGCGCAGGTGTCGGCCTCCAGCATGCCGAGCCAGTGGCGGCGCTGGACGCCCTGCTCGGCCAGCAGGGCGGCAGCCTTGCGGGCCCCCGCCGCGATGGCGGCCCGCCCGACGGACGGCTCCGGGTGGGCGTTGGCCTCGAAGACGCCGTCCTCGGTGAAGGTGCCGGCCCACTCCTCGACCCGCGCCTCGTCCAGGCAGCGCATCTGGCGTCCGTAGAAGTGCTGGATCTCCTGGTAGAGCGCGGTGTCCACGGGGACGCCCGACGGCTGTTCCGGGGCGGTCATACGACTCTCCTCTCCGGCGGCCGGGCTGGGGGCGGCCGCTCGGCGTGAGCGTGGCAGCCGGTCTTCGACCGTTCTTCGAGCCGTGTTCGGACCGTGATCGCCCGGCCGCGCCGCACGGAAACGGCCCCAACCGCGGTCGGTCCAGCCTCGAACGGGCCCTTGCAGGCTGGGGCGTACGGGACGGGCGAGGCGAAGCCTGTGTCCGCTTCCGGCATGCCGGGCGCGCCGCGCGAAGGCGCCCGCCGCAGACCACGACACCGTCGCGACATCGGAGGAATAGGCCATGACTACCAGTGCCACGCCCAGGACCGCCCTGGTGACGGGCGGCACCAGCGGCATCGGGCTCGCCGTGGTGAAGACGCTCGCCGCCCGCGGGCTGCGGGTGTTCCTGTGCGCCCGCAACCGCGAGAACGTCGACGCCGTGGTCAAGGAACTGCGGGACGAGGGGCTGGAGGTGGCCGGGTGCGAGGGGGACGTGCGGTCCCGGGAGTCGGTGGAGCGGGTGGTGCGCTCCGCGGTCGACCGCTACGGGCCGCTGGGCGTCCTGGTGAACAACGCGGGGCGCAGCGGCGGCGGAGTGACCGCGCGCATCCCCGACGAGCTCTGGTACGACGTGATCGACACCAACCTCAACAGCGCCTTCCTGGTCACCCGTGAGGCCCTGACCACCGGCGGTCTGGAGCAGGCGGGCGCCGCCGGACGGATCATCAGCATCGCCTCCACCGGCGGCAAGCAGGGGGTTCCGCTGGGCGCCCCGTACTCGGCCTCGAAGGCGGGCCTGATCGGTTTCACCAAGGCGCTGGCCAAGGAGCTGGCGCCCACGGGGGTCACCGTCAACGCCGTGTGCCCGGGTTACGTGGAGACGCCGATGGCCGTCCGCGTACGGCAGGCGTACGCGGCCACCTGGGACACCACCGAGGAGGACGTGCTGTCCCGCTTCAACGACAAGATCCCGCTGGGGCGCTACTCCACGCCCGAGGAAGTGGCCGCCCTGGTCGGCCACCTGGCGGGCGAGGAGGCCGGGTCCATCACCGCGCAGGCCCTCAACGTCTGCGGCGGGCTGGGCATTTACTGACCCGCCGACCCGCCGCCCCGCCGCATCCGTACACCCGCGCCCGTACCCCCGAGCCCCCGTACTCCGGGACCGCCCGCCCGAACACCGAGAGGAACCGACGACGCATGCCCGCACCCACATCCCACCACGCCGAGCACCGCACGGAGATCGACGCCCCCGCCGACCGGGTGTACGCCCTGATCCGGGACGCCGCCGAGTGGCCTAGGCACTTCACCCCGACCGTCCACGTGGAGCGCGCGGAGCTGGACGCCCGCAGCGAGCGGTTGCGGATCTGGGCCACCGCGAACGGCGAGGTCAAACACTGGACGTCGCACCGCTCCCTGGATCCCGACGGGCTCAGCGTCCGGTTCCGGCAGGAGGTGTGCTCGCCCCCGGTGGCCGCGATGAGCGGCGAATGGGTCCTGCGGGAGCGGCCGGGCGGGCACTGCGAGCTGACGCTCCACCACACGTTCGCGGCGGTGGACGACCGCCCCGAGGACGTGGAGTGGATCACCACCGCGACCGACCGCAACAGCCGTACCGAACTGGCGAACATCAAGGCGCTGGCCGAGCGCCCGGGGTCCGACGCGGAGCTGCTGTTCTCGTTCGAGGACTCCGAGACGGTACACGCCCCCGCCGAGGCGGTGTACGCGTTCCTCGCCGAGGCGGGGAAATGGCCCGAGCGGCTGCCGCACGTGTCCCGGCTCGACCTCACCGAGCCGTCCGCCGGCGTGCAGGTGATGACCATGGTCACCCGCGCCAACGACGGTTCGGAGCACACGACGGAGTCGGTGCGGGTCTGCTTCCCCGACGAGCGACGGATCGTCTACAAGCAGATCGGCACCCCGCCGCTGATGACCCTGCACACCGGCGAGTGGTCGATCCGGGACACCGGGAACGGGCTGCGCGTCACCTCGCAGCACACCGTCAGGATCAACGAAGCCGCCATCTCCGGCATCCTCGGCGCGGACGCCACGGCAGCCGACGCACGGGCCCGGGTGCGCGCGGCGGTCGGCGGCAACAGCGCAGCCACCCTGGCGCTCGCCAAGCGCTTCGCGGAGACCGCGCATGCCGCCTGAGACGGGCGGCCCGGAGGTACTGATCGCCGGCGCCGGACCCGTCGGCCTGACCCTGGCGCACGAGCTGACCCGCCGGCGCGTACGGGTGCGGGTGATCGACCGGGCGGACGGCCCGGCGACCACCAGCCGGGCGCTGGCCGTGCATCCGCGCACCCTGGAGGCGTGCCACCAGATGGGCCTGGCGGACGCCCTGGTGGCGCGGGGCCGTCCGGTCGTCCACTTCACCGTGCACCTGCGCGGCCGGGAGCTGATCCGCTTCGACACCAACTACGGACGGCTGCCCACCGCCTACCCGTTCAGTCTGATGCTCGACCAGGTCCGTACGGAGGAGATCCTGCGCGAGCGCCTGGCCGGGCTGGGGGTCGGGATCGAGTGGGGCGTGGAACTGGCGGACTGCGTGCCCGCCGGGAGCCGGGTGGACGCCGAACTGCGCCGTGACGGCCGCTCGGAACAGGTCACCGTGCCCTGGCTGGTGGGTGCGGACGGCTCCCGCAGCACCGTGCGCGAGCGTCTGGGCCTGCGGCTCGTCGGCGACGCGACACAGACCTGGCTCAACGCGGACGTCGTCCTGGACGCCGGCCTGTCCCGCGACAGCAACCACCTGGTGCACACCGGTTCGGGGACCGTGCTGCTGGTGCCGTTCCCCGACCCCGGCAAGTGGCGCGCGGTGGACACCGAATACGCAGGTCAGGGGGCCGATCCGGAGACGGTACGGCGCAGGCTCGCCGGGTCCCTGGCGCGCGGTCTCGGAGGCCCGGTGGCGGTCTCGGAGCCGACCTGGGTCTCCGTCTTCCGCGTACAGCAGCGCATGATCACCGCCATGCGCTCCGGGCACTGCTTCGTGGCCGGCGACGCCGCGCACGTCCACAGCCCGGCCTCCGGCCAGGGCATGAACACCGGCATGCAGGACGCCTACAACCTGGCGTGGAAGCTGGCGGACGTGGTGCGCGGCCACGCGCGGGAAGAGCTGCTGGACACCTATGCCGCCGAACGCATCCCGGTGGGCGGCAAGCTGCTCTCCTCCACGCGTACGGCCACGGCCCTGGTGGCGTTGCGCAACACCGTGGCGCCGGTGGCCATGCCCGTGGGACTGTCCGTCCTCAAGGCGGTACGACCGCTCAAACGGCGCGTCGAGCACCGGATCATGGCGGGCATGTCCGGCCTCGCCCTGCACTACGCGGACAGTCCGCTGACGTACGGCGCGGCCGACGGCGCCGCAGGGGTACGCCCCGGGCACCTGGTCGCGTGCACGGAACAGGACGCGGCACGTCACCCCGGCCACCGGGCGCTGCGGCAGGCGCTCACCGATCCCCGGTGGCTGCTTCTGCTGTTCGCCGATGCCGCCGATGCCGCCGATGAACAGGCCGCGGAGCTGGCGCTGCGGTACGGGCGGGCCGTACAGGTACGCACCGTCGTCCCCCACGCGGGCGAGGACGGCCCCGCCCTCGCCGATCCCGACGACGCACTGCGCAAGACGCTCGGCGTCCCGCCCGGCGGCTGGGTGCTGATCAGACCGGACGGCTATCTGGCCGCGAAGGGACAGCGGTCCGGCACCACCGCCCTGGCCGCCCGGCTCGGGGCACTGCACCTGCTCCCGGAGGACACCGCGCCCGGCGCCGGTGACTCCGCCGGCCGGCCCGCGCCGGACGGCACACACACCGGGGCGTGACGACCGTATGACCACCGAATGTCCAAGGAGGACACGCGTATGACAGAGATCAACGGCGCATCGGCGGCGAGCGGTTCGGTGGCACTGGTCATCGGCGGCACCCGCGGCATCGGGCTGGCCGTCGCCCGCAAACTGAGCGCGGCGGGCAGTGAGGTGCTGCTCAACTACGCGCACGACGAGGACGGTGCGCTGGCGGCCGAACGGCAGCTGTCCGAGGAGGGCGGCAAGGTACGGCTGATGCGCGCGGACATCGGCCGTCCCGCCGGTGTGGTGCGGCTGCTGGAGGACATCCGGCGCACCCACGGCCGGCTGGACGTCCTGGTGCACGCCGCCGGTTCCTTCCACCCGGCTCCGACCGCGTCCCCGCACATCGGCAAGTACCTGGGCGACGGTGCCGTCGCGGTGGGGCCGCTGCTGTACGGGGCGGCCCGCCTGCACACCCTGATGACTCCGGAGACGGGCCGCGTCGTCGCGGTCTCCAGCATCGGCGCCCGGACGGTCGTCCCCGGTTACGCGGGCCTGGGCATGGCCAAGGCGGCCCTGGAGACGCTGGTGCGGTACCTGGCCGTGGAACTCGCCGGGAAGGGCGTCGCCGTCAACGCGGTGGCCGCGGGCAAGATCGACGGCGGCGCATCCGACCCCGTACCCGCCCAGGTGCTGGAGGGCCTGCTGCGGCGTACGCCGACGGGCCGGCTGGCCACCGCAGGGGAGGTGGCCGACGTGGTGGCGCTGCTGTGCCGCCCCGAGGCCGGCGGCCTGCACGGACAGGTGCTCACCGTGGACGGCGGGGCCTGCCTGCGGTAGGCGTCCGGAAGGGACCGACATGCGCATCATCGATCTTTCGACAACCGTGGACGCCGACCGGTGGGAGGTCGACCCGGTCGAACACGAAGTCCTCACCCCGGCCGAGGGCGGCCGGCACATGGCCGAGGGGATGCGGCGCCACCACGGCATCGACTTCGACCCGGCCGACCTCCCGGACGGCGAGCTGCTGTCCCTCGACACCCTGCGGCTGACCACCCACACCGGCACCCACGTCGACGCCCCGTCGCACTACGGGTCCCGCGCGCGCTACGGCACACCGCGCCACATCGACCAGATGCCGCTGGACTGGTTTCTGCGGCCGGGCCTCAAACTCGACCTCACCGACGAGCCGGTGGGCGCCATCGGTGCCGCCCGGGTGCGGCGGGCCCTCGACGAGGCGGGCCGCGACCCGCGTCCGTACGACATCGTGCTGCTGCACACCGGCGCGGACCGGCGGGCCGGAAAACCGGAGTACTTCACCGAGTTCGCCGGCCTGGACGCCGCGGCGACCCACCTGCTGCTCGACTTCGGCGTCCGGGTCATCGGGACCGACGCGTTCAGCCTCGACGCGCCGTTCGGACACATGATCAAGGAGTACCAGCGCACCGGCGACCGCGGTGTGCTGTGGCCCGCCCACTTCGTGGGGCGGGAACGGGAGTACTGCCAGATCGAGCGGCTGGACAACCTCGCCGCGCTGCCCGGACCGGACGGGTTCCTGGTGTCCTGCTTCCCGTTCAAGATCGCGGGAGCGGGGGCCGGATGGACGCGGGCGGTGGCGGTGGTGGAGGAGTAGGTACGGCGTGTGAGCGGGCGCTCCGGGAGCATCCCGGGGCGCCCGTCCGCACGGCTTCCACGGAACCCGCCGCCACCTGCCGGCAGTAGCGGTCGAATGGCAGCATGCGCAACCGACGGAGTCACCAACTGCACCGCGTGGTCCGGCGCGTCTCCCGGGCCGGGAACGGACCGCCATCGGCCGACGGCGCCCGCCGGCGCCCGGAGCTGGACTGGGCCCGCCTGGTCGAGCTGACTTCGGTGCTGCTCGCCTCCGTCGTCGCGGTGCTGAGTCTCTGGTTCTCCCACCGCCAGGTGGACAACCAGTTGCGGATCAGCCGGGACGAACTGAGCACCACCAGGGAGGGGCAGATCACCGAGCGGTACACCGCGGCCGTGGGCCAGCTGGGCGAGGACTCGGTGGACGTGCGCCTGGGCGGCATCTACGCCCTCCAGCGCAACATGGAGGACTTCCCCCGTGACCATCCCACCATCGCCAATGTGCTGGCTTCCTACATTCGCACGCACGCCGCCAGCCCGCCGAAAGGCGGCAAACAGGTGCCCCCCGATGTCCTCGCCGCGCTCGACGTGATCAGCAGCCGGGACTCCGCCCATGACGGCGCCTTCGTTCCCGATCTCCGCTCCGTTCACCTTCCCGGTGCCGAGCTGGGATGGGATCCCACCTCCCCCGTCGCCGCTGAGCGCAATCGGGCTCAGTTGTACAGAGCGATCCTGCGCCGCGCAGACCTGAGGAACGCGGACCTGAGCGGCGCGGACCTGTGGGGTGCGAGGCTCACAGGTAGCAATCTGGCCGGCGCGGATCTGAGCAGGGCGGACCTCCGCAAAGCGACGCCGGCCCTGGCTGATCTGCGCGGTGCAGACTTGGCTTACGCCACACTGCGCTGGGCGGACCTGGGAGCCTCGGACCTTCGTGGCGCGAGCCTGTGGCGCACCGACCTGCGCGGCGCGGATCTGTACCGGGCGAAATTGGCCGGTCTGGCTCTCGGCGAGACCGATTTGGAAGGAGCCGACCTGAGCGGCGCCGATCTCACAGGCGCGTCAGTGTTGCCAAGTCAGATCCTCGCAACCCGGATCGACACGAAGACCAAGCTTCCCCCGGCCCTGGCCAACGACCCGGGGGTACGGGCGCACATCTCTCAAGACGAGCAGAGGCCAGTGGCACCTGACCGGTAGCCGACCAGTACCTGATCGTCATACCGCACGCATCAGGGAATGCGATACCCCTCGGCCCGCAAGGCATGCACCGCCTCCGCCAGCGCCGCCCGATCGTCGTCGGGGCTGCCCGCCCGTTTCGGTGACAGCGGTACGACCTTGCAGTCCCCACGGCGTACGGAAGGGTGCCGCAGGGCGAGGCTCGACAGCGTACGGCCGGGGCCCGCCTCGACCACCACCAGCCCGCCGGGCGACAGCAGCCCGTCCAGAGCGGGCCAGAAGCGCACCTGGTCCACCGGGTGCGCGGCCCAGTACGCGGGGTCGGCGACCTGGCGTGCCGTCAGCGGTGCCGCCGTATAGCAGGAGTGCACCACGGTCCGCGGCGGCCGGCGTTCCACCGCCGCGAGGACCGCCTCGGCGCCCCTGGCGTGCGGGGCGATGGCCGGGCTGTGGAACGGGCTGAGCGCCGGTACCCGCTGGGCGGTGATGCCGCGGGCCCGCAGGGTCTCCCCCACGGCGCGCAGCGCGTCCTCCGGCCCGCCGAGCACGGTCTGCCGCGGCGCGTTGACGGCGCCGACCACCACGCCGCCGCTCAGGAAGGGTTCCAGGGAGGCGGCGGATTCCGCCACCGCGAGCATGCCGCCCGGGGGCGCCGCCGTCAGCCGTGTCACGCGGTCGAGCACCACCCGGGCGGCGTCGCGCACCGAGAACACCCCGGCGAGCGTGGCGGCCGCCATCTCGCCGATGCTGTGGCCCAGCAGCGCCACCGGGCGGATGCCCCAGCTCGTCACCAGCCGGCCGAGCGCGAAGTCCACGGCGAACAGCAGCGGCTGGGCCCGCAGTACGTGGTCCACCGGCAGGTCCGGCCGCTCGGCCAGCCAGTCGGCGTGCATCCGGGCGCCCTCGGCTCCCATCGCGCCCAGCACCTCGTCGACCGCCTCGGCGAAGACCGGCTCGGCCGCGTACAGCCCCGCCGCCATCCGCCGGTACTGGGAGCCCTGGCCGGGCAGCAGCAGTGCCACCGGCCGGGGCCCCCGCACGACAGCCCGCGTGTCCGCCGTCATGTCAGCCGGGCGGCGGCCGCGGCGATGCGTTCGTCGGTCGCCGTGAACGCGATCCGTACGTACTGCTCACCGGCCTCGCCGTAGAAGGCCCCGGGGGCGACGAGGATGCCAAGATCGGCCAGCTTCTGTACGGCGGGCCAGCACGGCTCGCCCCGGGTGGCCCACAGGAACAGACCGCCCTCGGAGTGCTCGACGCGGAATCCGGCTCCCTCCAGGGCCGTGCGCAGGACGCGCCGCCGGTACGCGTACCGGTCCCGCTGCCGTTCCACGTGGGCGTCGTCCTCCAGCGCGGCCACCATGGCCGCCTGCACGGGGGCCGGGACGGCGTGCCCGGCGTGCTTGCGTATCTGGAGCAGGCGGCCGATCAGGGCCGGGTCGCCGGAGCAGATGCCCGCGCGGTAGCCCGCGAGGTTGGACCGCTTGGACAGCGAGTGCACCGCCAGCAGCCCTTCGTGGCTGTCGCCGCACACCGCCGGGTCGAGCAGCGACACCGGCCGCCGGTCCCACCCGTACTCGATGTAGCACTCGTCGTTGACGAGGACGGCGCCGCGGTCCCGCGCCCAGGCCACGATCTCGCGCAGCTCCGGTACGGACAGCACCCGGCCCTCCGGGTTGGACGGCGAGTTGAGCCAGACCACCTTCGCCGGCTCGCGTCCGAGCTCCAGCGGCGAGTCCACCGGCCGGCCCGCTGCTCCGGCCAGGCGCGCGCTGACGTCGAAGGTGGGGAACGCCAGCCGGGGAAAGGCCACCGTGTCGCCCGGGCCGGTGCCCAGCATCGACGGGAGCCAGGCGATCAGCTCCTTGGTGCCGACCGCGGGCAGTACGGCCGAAGGGTCCACCGTCACGCCCAGGCGGCGGTGCAGCCAGGCGGCGGCCGCTTCGCGGAGCGCGGGCGTCCCTTCCGTGGGCGGGTAGCCCGGCGCGTCGGCCGCTGCCGCGAGGGCGTCGCGCACCACGTCGGGCGTGGCGTCGACCGGTTCGCCCAGGGCCAGGTTGACCAGCCCGTCGGGGTGGGCCGCGGCCCGCTTCTTGTACGGCAGGAGCACGTCCCACGGGAATTCGGGCAGTTCCCTCATCGCCGTCCTCCGTCCTCGGCCGTGACATTGCGTGCGTGGACCCCGGTGGACAGGTCCCCTTCGATGCCCCAGGTGACGATGCGCCGGGGGTGGATGCGGATCATCTCGTCGGCGCAGTGCGGCCGGCGTTCCCGGCCGCCGGTGGGCAGCGCCTGGGCCGTGCCGTGGATGACCACGGCCCGGACCACTTCGGGGTCGCGGCACGGCACGTCGTCCACGACGAAGGCGACCCGGTCGTTCTTCGCCACGTTGCGGAACTTGCGGCTGCGGCCCATGTCCCGGCCGGTGATCTCGATGGTGCCGTGCTCCTCGTCGATCTCGAAGGAGACGGGCACGTTGTGGGGTTCTCCGCGGGCGCCGACCGTCGCCAGCCGGCCGTAGCCCTGCGCGCGCAGGTAGGTGATTTCCTTCTGGGTGAACGGCATAGAGCGTCCTCGGTTCCGTAGGGTCGCGGACACGCTACGAAGCCTGCTTCGAGCACACTTCGAGCCACCCGCTCCGGATTCCGGCTGGACGGCGCCTTGAATGCGCGCGGTCAGCATGCTCGGCGGCAACCCACTGATCCGAGGAGCGTGTATGCGGTACGACGTGGTGATCGCCGGCGCCGGGCCGACCGGCCTGATGCTCGCCTGCGAACTCCGCCTGGCCGGTGCCAGGACCCTGGTGCTGGAACGTCTGGCGGAGCCGGTCGACTTCTCCAAGGCCCTCGGTGTGCACGCGCGCACCGTCGAGCTGCTGGACATGCGCGGCCTGGGCGAGGAATTCCAGGCCGACGCGCCGAAGCTGCGCGGCGGGAACTTCGCCAGCCTCGGGGTCCCGCTCGACTTCTCGTCGTTCGACACGCGGCACCCGTACGCGCTGTTCGTCCCCCAGGTGCGCACCGAGGAACTGCTGACCGGGCGGGCCCTGGAACTGGGCGCCGAGCTGCGCCGCGGGCACGCGCTGACATCGCTGACGCAGGACGCCGACGGGGTGACCGTCTCCGTCAGCGGGCCCGAGGGGCCGTACGAGATCGAGTGCTCCTACCTGGTGGGCTGCGACGGCGGCGGCAGCACCGTACGCAAGCTGCTCGGCATCGACTTCCCCGGGCAGGACCCGCACATGTTCGCGGTGATCGCGGACGCGCGGTTCCGCGAGGAGCTGCCGCACGGGGAGGGCATGGGCCCGATGCGGCCCTACGGCGTCATGCGGCACGACCTGCGTGCCTGGTTCGCCGCCTTCCCGCTGGAACCGGACATCTACCGGGCCACCGTCGCCTTCTTCGACCGGCCCTACGCCGACCGCCGGGCGCCGGTCACCGAGGAGGACGTGCGGGCCGCGCTCACCGAGGTGGCCGGCAGCGACTTCGGGATGCACGACGTGCGCTGGCTCTCCCGGCTCACCGACACCTCGCGCCAGGCCGAGCGGTACCGCGACGGCCGGGTCCTGCTGGCCGGCGACGCCTGCCACATCCACCTGCCCGCCGGCGGCCAGGGCCTCAACCTGGGCTTCCAGGACGCGGTGAACCTCGGCTGGAAGCTGGGCGCGACGATCGCGGGCACGGCTCCGCCGGAGCTGCTGGACACCTACGAGGCCGAGCGCCGCCCGATCGCCGCGGGCGTGCTGCGCAACACCCGCGCGCAGGCGGTGCTGATCGACCCGGACCCGCGCTTCGAAGGGCTGCGGGAGCTGATGATCGAGCTGCTGCACGTCCCGGAGACCAACCGCTACCTGGCGGGCCTCATCTCGGCGCTGGACGTGCGCTACCCCATGCCGGGCGAACACCCGCTGCTGGGGCGCCGCGTGCCGGACCTGCCGCTCGTCACGGAGGACGGTACGCGCCGGCTGAGCACGTACTTCCACACGGCGCGCGGCGTCCTGCTGACCCTCGGCTCCGACCAGCCGCTCGCCGACGAGGTGGCGGCGTGGAAGGACCGGGTGGACCTGGTCGCGGCCGAGGGCGTCGCGGAGCCGGGCTCCGCGGTCGAAGGGCTGGCCGCGCTGCTCGTACGGCCCGACGGCTACATCTGCTGGACCGCGGCCCCGGAGCCGGGTGCGGACGGGCTCACCGACGCCCTGCGCACCTGGTTCGGGCCGCCCGCCGTGTGAGAACACCCTGCCCGCGGCTTTCCGCCCCCGCCCCCTTACCGGCCAAGGAGACCCATGACCACCGCACCGCTCGCACCCGTGGCCCAGGCCCGGTCGCTGCTGCACCTGACCACCGCGTACCACCAGGCGAAGGCCCTGCACAGCGCCGTGGAGCTGGGCCTGTTCGACCTGCTCGCCGATGGACCCGCGACCGTCGGGGAGGTGAAGGACAAGCTGCGGATCGTCCACCCGCTGGCCAAGGAATTCCTCGACGCGCTCGTCGCGCTGGAGTTGCTGGAGGCGGACGGCGACCGCTACCGCAACTCCCCCGCGGCACAGGCGTTCCTGGTCTCCGGCGCCTCCGAATTCCTGGGCGGCACCGTCCTCCAGCACGCCCGCAAGCACTACCACGTATGGGCCGGGCTGACGACGGCGCTCCAGGAGGGCGAGGCGGGCTCCGGCGCCGAGGCGCACGGGCCCGAGGCGTACCCCAAGCACTACGAGGACCCGGACCGCGCCCGTCAGGTCATGGCGCACTTCGACACCTTCAGTTCCTTCACGGCCGAGGAGCTGGCGCGCCGCGTCGACTGGAGCGGGTACAAGTCCTTCGTCGACATCGGCGGCGCCCGGGGCAACCTGGCGACGCGGGTGGCGCTGGCCCATCCGCACCTGCAAGGCGCCGTGTTCGACCTGCCCGGGCTGGCGCCGCTGGCCGACGAGCTGATCCGTGAGCGCGGTCTGGAAGGCCGTGTCCGCTTCCACGGCGGCGACTTCCTGACCGATCCGCTGCCGTCCGCGGACGCCGTGGTGACCGGGCACGTCCTGCCCGACTGGCCCGTACCGCAGCGGCGCAAGCTCCTCGCGCGCATCCGCGAGGCGCTGCCCTCCGGCGGGGCGCTGGTGGTCTACGACCTGATGACGGATCCGGCCACCACGACGGTGCACGACGTGCTGCAACGGCTCAACCACGGTCTGATCCGCGGCGACAGCTCGTCCAGCAGCGTCGACGAGTACCGCGCGGAGATCGAGGAGGCCGGCTTCCGGGTACGGCAGGCGGAGCGGATCGACAACCTCCTCGGCGACTGGCTGATAGTCGCCGTCAAGCCCTGACCCTCCGCGACGGCCCTTGCTACCGTGATCATGCCTGTGGGGGTGTCCCCGTCGGGCGGATCCGAGCGACGTCAGAGAGGGCGGAACGATGCGGCAGGCGACCACGAATCCGGCAGGAAAGGTCCGCATCACGACGCAGAGGAATCCGAACCCCCTCCATGAACAAGCTGAATCTGGGCATCCTGGCCCACGTTGACGCCGGCAAGACCAGTCTCACCGAGCGCCTGCTGCACCGCACCGGAGTGATCGACGAGATCGGCAGCGTGGACGCCGGCACCACGACGACCGACTCGATGGAGCTGGAGCGGCAGCGCGGCATCACCATCCGCTCCGCCGTGGCCACGTTCGTCCTGGACGATCTCAAGGTCAACCTCATCGACACCCCGGGGCACTCCGACTTCATCTCCGAGGTCGAGCGGGCGCTCGGGGTGCTCGACGGCGCCGTCCTGGTCGTCTCGGCCGTCGAGGGCGTCCAGCCGCAGACCCGCATCCTGATGCGGACCCTGCGCCGGCTGGACATCCCCACGCTGGTCTTCGTCAACAAGATCGACCGGGGTGGCGCGCGCCCCGACGGCGTACTGCGGGACATCCGCGACCGGCTCACCCCGACCGCGGTGGCACTGTCCGCCGTGGCGGACGCCGGCACGCCGCGGGCCCGCGCGACCGCGCTCGGACCGGACACCGACCCGGAGTTCGCCGTCCGGGTCGGTGAGCTGCTCGCCGACCACGACGACGCCTTCCTCACCGCCTACCTGGACGAGGAACGCGTACTGACCGAGAAGGAGTACGCGGAGGAACTGGCCGCGCAGACCGCGCGCGGTCTGGCGCACCCGGTGTTCTTCGGGTCCGCGCTGACCGGCGAGGGCCTGGACCACCTGGTGCGCGGTATCCGGGAGTTGCTGCCGTCCGTGCACGAAGCGCAGGACACGCCGCTGCGGGCCACCGTGTTCAAGGTGGACCGCGGATCGCGCGGGGAGGCCGTCGCGTACCTGCGGCTGGTCTCCGGCACGCTGGGCACCCGCGACGCGGTGACACTGCACCGCGTCGACCACACCGGCCGGGTCACCGAGCACGCCGGGCGGATCACCGCGCTGCGGGTCTTCGAACACGGATCGGCCACCAGCGAGACCCGGGCGACCGCCGGGGACATCGCGCAGGCGTGGGGCCTGAAGGACGTACGGGTCGGTGACCGGGCCGGACACCTCGACGGCCCGCCGCCGCGGAACTTCTTCGCCCCGCCCAGCCTGGAGACCGTGATCAGGCCGGAGCGTCCGGCGGAGGCCGGGCGGCTGCACGCCGCGCTGCGCATGCTGGACGAGCAGGACCCCTCGATCGACCTGCGGCAGGACGAGGAGAACGCGGCCGGCGCGGTGGTGCGCCTCTACGGGGAGGTGCAGAAGGAGATCCTCGGCAGCACGCTCGCGGAGTCCTTCGACGTACGGGTCCGCTTCGACCCGACCCGTACGGTCTGCATCGAGAAGCCGGTGGGGACGGGCGAGGCGCTGATCGAGCTGGACACACGGACGCACAACTACTTCTGGGCGACCGTGGGTCTGCACGTAGGACCGGCCGAGCCGGGCGCGGGCATCACGTTCCGCCTGGCGGTGGAACTGGGCTCGCTCCCGCTGGCTTTCCACAAGGCCATTGAGGAGACGGTGCACACCACGCTGCGGCACGGTCTGTACGGCTGGCAGGTCACCGACTGCGCCGTCACCCTGACCCGTACCGGCTTCGCCAGTCCGGTCAGCGCGGCCGACGACTTCCGCAAGGCCACGCCGCTGGTTCTGATGGACGCGCTGCGCCAGGCCGGGACCGAGGTGCACGAGCCGGTCAGCTCCTTCGAGCTGGAGGTGCCCGCCACCCGGCTCAGCCCGGTGCTGGCGAAGCTCGCGGAGCTGGGGGCGACTCCCGGTGTGCCGACGGCCGAAGGGGACGTCTTCCGGCTGGAGGGCACAATGCCGACCAGCCTCGTGCACGACTTCAACCAGCGGGTTCCCGGACTGACCCAGGGCGAGGGCGTGTTCCTGGCCGAGCACCGGGGCTACCGGCCGGCCGCCGGACAGCCGCCCGTACGGCCGCGGCCCGAGGGGCCCAACCCGCTCAACCGGGACGAGTACATCCTGCACGTGCTCAAGCGCGTGTGAACCGGCACCGGACCGCGCCCCGGGCGGAGGATTTCCGCGGGGCGCGGTCCGGTCGTTTCAGGTGCCGGCCTGTACCTGGAGGCGCACCTCCGGCCGTGGATACGGTCCGGTGTTCCGGGAGAATCCGAGAATCAGCATGGATTTCGCCTTGTTCACGGCATCGATCCGGGAAACCGCGCCCAGTTTTTCGAAAACATTGCTCAGATGGCGTTTCACGGTCGCTTCGGTGATGGTGAGGCGGGCGGCGATCTGGCTGTTGCTCAGCCCGCGGGCCACGTTCTCCATTATCTGCAGCTCGCGGGCGGACAGACGGGCCGTGGAGGTATGCGGCAGCGCTGCCATGCTTTCCTTTGGTACGGACATGAATATCTGCCCCGGATGACTGGTCACACTGCGGATCGCGGCGAGCACCTCAGCGCGCCGTAAATTCTTGGTCAGGAATCCGCTCACGCGCAGTTGCAGCGCCTGTTGAACGAGCGCCGGATGGTGGAACGAGGTCAGCACGATGCACTGGGAACGCGGCGACACCCGGTGCATGGCCTCGACGCCGGAGACGACTCCGTACGGCTCCGACCCGTCCAGCAGAATCACGTCGGGGCGCAGCTCGCCGGCCATGTGCACCGCCGCGTCCCCGTTGGCCACGCCGCCGACCACCTTGATGTCCGGCTGGGCGGCGAGCACGTCGCACAGCGTCTCCCTGAGCAGGGTCTGGTCGTCGACGACGAGAACGGTGATGACTTTGTTGTCCATTCGCCCCTCCAGCACACAGAAACATTTCTGCATTCTTTGGTAGGACCCGCAGGAAAATTCGGCCGGGGCCGTCCTGACGGGACAATCGGAGAGGGGACGATCGAGGAGATGGCGAGTCGCACGGTCCATGCGAGCATCGGCACCATAATGACGGAACCTAAAAGCTTCCCCCGTGTCACCAGAAGCACCCCCACGCACCCTTTTGGCGAGCAAAAGATTTCGCATACGCCATTTACAACAGTACAGGCCGGAACGTAGACCGGGGCAAGCATATGCAGGTAAAAAGATCTTCTGCGGCGAATAAAGTAATGGCAAATACCACAAATAGGAACCTGATTGCACGGTGGTCCGTGGTATAAGTTGGTTGCTTCCCCGGGTACCGCTGCTGTATACGCATCCGACACCCCGTACCGCCGAATTGGGGCCGTTCGGCCCTTGTCACCGCACCCGGCCGTTGTTCCGCCGCGGCCCGCCCGATGCGCACCTGATACGCGGCGGAGTGCGCCCGGAAGCCTGCGACGCCCGCCCGTGGCTGGGTATGTTGGACGCCACCGGCACGGTGACCTCCCACGGGAGCGGCCGGCCCTGGTGCCTCAGCGGGGTGCCCGAGCGACGGGAGAGCAGCACATGAGTCAGGACGCGCGGCCACTGTCCGGCACCGTCGACGTCAGCATCCCGAGCGTGGCGCGGATGTACGACTACTACCTCGGCGGCAAGGACAACTACGCCGTGGACCGCGCGGCGTGCGAGGAACTGGACAAGGTCGTGCCGAGCACCCGGACCCTGGCGGTCAACAACCGCCGGTTCCTGCGGCGAGTGGTCCGCCGGCTGGCGCAGGAGCACGGCATACGGCAGTTCATCGACCACGGTTCGGGCCTGCCCACCCAGGACAACGTCCACGAGGTCGCCCAGCGGGTCGCCCCGGACGCACGGGTGGTCTACATCGACAACGACCCCATCGTGCTCGCGCACGGCCGGGCGCTGCTGGAGGAGAACCACAACACCGCGGTCATCCAGGCCGACATGCGCGACACCGACGGCATCCTGGGGCACCCCGAGGTGCAGCGGCTGATCGACTTCAGCCGGCCGGTGGCCGCGCTGTTCGTGTCCGTCCTGCACTGCATCCCGGACGAGGACGACCCGGCCGGCCTGATCAGGCGGGTCGCGGAGCGCCTGGCCCCCGGCAGCTTCCTGGTCGTGTGCCAGCTCGTCAGCGAGGACCGGGCCACCCGCGACTTCGTCACCGAGTTCATGCGGGTCAGCACCCACGGCCAGTGGGGCCGGGTGCGCACGGCCGACGAACTCGCGTCCTTCCTGGACGGCTTGGAGATCCTCGAACCGGGCCTGGTGGAGGTGTCGACCTGGATGCCGGACGCGGACATCGGCCCCAAGCAGCTCACGCAGGAGTGGATCGAGTACGGCGGGGTGGCCCGCAAGCGTTAGGCGGCGCCGCTTCGCGGCGGCCGGCGCTCAGTCCCGTTCCGCGTCCTCGATCAGCTGCTCCAGGATGGCCTGGCTCGCCCGGGGCGATTCGGCCTGGGCGCTGAGCCGGTCCATCACGGCGAGGTAGTGGTCCACGTCGTCGCGCTTGTCCAGGTAGAGCGCGCTGGTCAGCTGCTCCAGGTAGACGATGTCGGGCAGATCCGGCTCCTGGAAGCGCAGGATCGTGATCGGGCCGCCCGCCGCCGCGTGTCCGCCGAGGTGGAACGGGGCGATCTGCACGGTGACGTGGGGTAGGCGCGTCAGCTCCAGCAGGTGCCGCACCTGCGCCGCCATCACGCCGGGGCCGCCGAGCGGGCGCCGCAGGGACGCCTCGTCGATCACCGCCCACAGCCGCGGCGCGCCGGGCGCGGTGAGCAGCGCCTGCCGTCGCAGCCGCAGTTCCACCCGGCGGGCGACCTCCCGCTCGGAGAGGCTTCCGAGTCGGCACACCGCGCGGGCGTACTCCGCCGTCTGCAGCAGTCCCGGGATGAACTGCACTTCGTAGGTACGGATGACGGAGGCGGCCTCCTCCAGGCCGATGAGCGTCTCGAACCAGCCGGGCAGGACGTCGCTGTACTGGTGCCACCATCCGGGTGTGCTGGTCCCGCGGGCCAGCGTCAGGAATTCGGCGCGCTCGGTCTCGTCCGTGACCTGGTACAGCGTCAGCAGATCGGCCACATCGCGTTCCTTGCAGCCGACGCGGCCCAGTTCCAGGCGGCTGATCTTGGCGTGCGAGCCGCGGATGGCGTCCCCGGCCGCCTCGCGGGTGATGCCCGCCGCCTCCCGCAGCCGGCGCAGCTGCGTGCCCAGGATGATCCGCAGCACCGTCGGGCCGCCCCGGGGATGTTCGATGTGGGGGCGCGGCGGCGGGGTGCGCCCGGACTGCGCGGCGATCATGCTGGTTCCCCTGTCGGTAGGGCGAACGCCCAGTGTTCCATCGCGTGCACGGTTCGTACAGCCGTGGTAACTATCCGGCCGACATATGCGTCAGCCGAGCCCGGCCAGGTCGTCGAAGTCCCCGTCCTTGGCCCCTTGGACGAAGGCCGCGATCTCAGCACGGGTATAGACCAGTGCCGGCCCCCCGGTATCCCGGGAGTTGCGCACCGCCACTCCTCCGTCGGCGAGAACGGCCAGCTCAACGCAGTTGCCGTTGGGATTGCTGCGGCGGCTCTTGCGCCACACCGCGCCGTTGATGGCGCTGGCGCATATGCCGTTGGGCCATGACTCCACTTGGTTCTCCCCTTGCCCGAGGTGTGCCTGCGACCGGTACGGATCCGTGCGCACATGGCGTGAAACAGGCGCCGCGCGGACGTTCTTACCGATGCAATTGCAGATGTACTTGCAGCGGAAGACGGCCGACCGCGATATTAACCCTCCCCCGACAGCGCGGCCCAGCCCCCGACATGCCCCATGGCGGAGATCGTGATGACGACACATCCGGCACCGACCGTGCACGACGTCTTCCACGCGGAGCCGGGCCAGGACCGGCACTTCGCCGCGTGCGCGCTCAGCGGCGCCTACCGCACCATCGCGGAAGCCCGCCGCTTCACCGCCACCACTCTCGAAGGGTGGGGCATCCACGCGTCGGTCGTCACGGACGCGACCCTGGTGGTCTCCGAACTCGTCAGCAACGCCCTGCGCCACGCCGCCCCGGTGCCCACCGCGGCGGAAGGGCCCGGGTCGGACGTGCTGTGCGCGGCCTGGCTGGCACTGGCGCACGACGACTCCGGCATCCTGTGTGCCGTCTCCGACTCCGGCAGCAGGACTCCTGCCCTCGCGCCCCCGGACCCGTTCGCGGGCAGCGGCCGGGGCCTGTGGATCGTCGACCGGATCAGCGAGTCCTGGGGCTGGACCCCTCCGGACGCCCTGGGCAAGACGGTCTGGGCCCAGCTCGCGGCATCGGAGCCGGCCGGTGAGTAACCGCCCCGCGGGCGGCCCGCTCCCGCCGTGGTGGCGGGCGAGCGGCGGGACAGCCGGCGCGTCCGGAACCCACTCTCCAGGGAGCGGAGAGACCGGTCCGTCGGAATTCATCGTGTTCGACCTGGAATTCACATCGTGGCCGGGATCCCTGGAACAGGACTGGTCGGCACCGGGGCAGCTCCGGGAGATCGTGCAGATCGGAGCTCTGCGCCTGGACGACGACTGCTCCGTCGTCGAGGAGTACGAAGCCCTGGTCCGCCCCCTGGCCAATCCCCGATTGTCGCGCTACTTCACCGAGCTGACCGGAATCACCCAGCAGGACGTGGACCAAGGAGCCCTCGCCCCGGCGGAGGCGCTCGGCGACTTCCTGGGGTTCTGCCGGGGGCTGCCGGTCCTCTCCTACGGCAACGACATGGTCGTCCTCGGAGAAAACGTCGGGTGGGCGCGGGCCCGGGGCGACGAGGTGAAGAACGGCTTCCTCTCCGCCAAGTTCCTCAACATCCGGCCCTGGCTGAACTCCATCGCCCCGGAAACGGCGCCTGCCGACGTGGGGCGCCTGTGGGAGGTACTGAACCTTCCCAGGCCCGCGGCGGGCAGGGCACACTCGGCCCTGTTCGACTGCTATTCCTTCGCCGCGGCCCTCAAGCATCTGCACGCCATGGGCCATTGGCTGCCCGCAGGGTTCCTGTGAAGGTCCGGGGACGGCCGTGCCCGGCACGCCCACCGGCCGCAGAAGCCCCGCCAGCCGGCACGCGGCCGGCCCGGCGGGGCCCCGAAACGTTTCTCAGACCCGGTCGGCGGCGATCAGCAGGTACTGGAAGCTGCCGTTGCGGTACGCGGTCAGAAAGGTTTCCTCAATGCCCGTGACCAGGTGGTCGGCCTGGCTGCGCAGTTCCCAGTACGGCAGCGCGGCCTCGGTGAGGTCCTGGACGTGCACGGGGACCAGCCGGTGGCGGGCCATCGCGCGGAAGTACGCCGACCGCGGGTGGATGTCGCAGATGTAGTGGGCGTTGATGAGGGAGACCTCGCGTGAGGCGCGCCCGTAGGAGTCGTTGTAGCAGCCGGTGATCACCACGTAGCGCCCGCCGCGCCGCAGCAGCCGTGCGTGCTCGGCGAACAGCAGGTCCAGCTCGACGTACATGGTCGACTCGTTGTTCCAGGACGCCGCGTACGCGCCGGTGGCGAAACCGGTGTCGAGCATGTTGCGGTGGTGGTAGCGCACCTTGTCGTCGATGCCGCGTTTACGGGCCTGTTCGTTGGCGAAGTCGGCCTGCTTGGCGGAGATGGTGGCCCCGTCGGCGTGGCAGCCGTGGCGCAGGTGCGCGACGACGCTGCCACCGCCGCGTCCGCACCCGGCGTCGAAGACGCGGTCGGCGGGCGACAGGGCGCCGAGGTGGGAGGCGAGGAGTTCGGCCTGGGCGTGTTCGAGGCGGTGCAGTTCGCCGGTGATGCGTTCGCGGCGCCGGACGGGGTCCGGCTCGTCCAGCACGGACCGGTCGGCGTTCCCGATGCCGTAGTGGTGGTGGTACAGGTCGTCGATCTTGCCGAGTTCCAGATTGACCGGGTTCTCCTCGGTGTTCCAGTACTCGGCGACGCGGGCCTGGTACGTGGACTGGGCCGGCATGGGGCGTGCGGTGGGGGCGTGCGCAGTGGTCAACGTGACTCCTTGCCGTGGTGCAGGATCCGGATCGGCCTACCAGTAGTTGGGCAGGTGGTAGCGGTCGGAGTTGGTGGCGTGCCACTCGTGGTTGCCGGCCACCCAGTCGGACAGGCTCCGGGTGTACCGCTCGACGAGCGGGGAGGTCCCGGCCAGCTCGGCCGCCTCCGTCTCGTACGCCTCCATGATCTGGTTGTGGATGTCGACGCTCTTCAGGTACGCGGCCTTCAGACCGCACTGGTCGTTGGCGGCGACCACCTGGGGCAGATTCAGGTGGTCCGGGTCGCTCGCCAGCTCCTTGGTGAAGGAGTACAGGTCGTTGACGATGGTCGTGGCGTTGCAGGCCAGGGCCGTGATCCGCTGGATCTCCGGGCGGGCGTACACGGCCTCGGGCAGTTCGTAGCCGTCCACGGCGTCGACGATCGACAGGCAGGGGCGGAAGTTGTTGAACTGCCGCATCACCAGGTACTCCCAGACGCGCGGCATGTGCCGCGCCTCCGCCCAGGACGCCTCGGCAAGGTAGCCGAGGTGCAGCCGGGCCATGTCGTGGACGAACCGGCCGGCCTGGCTGGGGGTGGCGAGGGCCGCGTAGTCCTTCAGGGCCCAGTAGTACGAGCGCAGGGGCCCGTCGGCCTGCACACCCTGGCGCCACTCCTCCTCCGTACCGGGAGTGCCGTGGAACGGGTCGAGGGCCGACTGCGCGATGATCAGGCGACCGCCCAGGCCACGGCGCGCGCCGCCTTTGCCCTCGTCCTCCTCGCAGTAGCAGGTGTCGACGATGTTCTCGGCCAGCAGGAGTTTGCCGGCGGCGGTGAGGCGTTCGAGGTCGGCCGCGGCGGGGTGCTGCAGGACGACGGCCCGGCCGAACCGGAAATCGCTGAAGTCGCCGGACCACTGCGCGGGAAACAGGTCCAGCTGCCGGGCCCAGTCCTCCAGCCTGTGGTCGATTTCCGCGGCTTTCTCCGGGTCGGCCGGGGCGGCGGGCCGGTACCTCAGCCCCGGTACGGCGCCGCCGCGCCGGGTCGGCCGGGTACCGGCGAGGCTCGGCGGGCCGGGCAGCCGGAACGGGGTGGCGGTGTTGGTCGTGGGTGTGGTCATGATCCGAACTCCACTGGTCAGTCGACGGTGCGGCCGAGCTGGACGTTCTCCAGGACGCCGGCCGCGTCCGGCACGAGGATGGCCAGCGAGTAGTAGGCGGTGACGAGGTAGTTGATGACGGCGGCCCGGTCGATGCCCATGAACCGGACGTTCAGGCCGGGCTGGTGCTCCTCGGGGAGGCCGGTCCGGTACAGGCCGACGACACCCTGGTCGGCCTCTCCGGTGCGCAGCGCGATGATGCTGCTGGTGTGCGTCTCGCTGACGGGGATCTTGCCGCACGGGAAGATCGGCACACCGCGCCAGGCGGGGACCTGGTGCCCGTCGACGTCCGCCGACCCCGGGACCAGTCCGCGCTTGTTGCACTGCCGGAAGAAGGCGGCGATCGCCTTCGGGTGGGCCAGGAACAGCCGCGTCTTGCGGCGCATGGACAGCAGCTCGTCCATGTCGTCGGGGGTGGGCGGGCCGGTACAGGTACTGATCCGCTGCCCGTAGTCGGTGTTGTGCAGCAGCCCGAACTCCCGGTTGTTCACCAGCTCCCACTCCTGGCGCTCACGGATCTCCTCCACGGTGAGCCGGAGTTGTTGCTGCGTCTGGTCCATGGGCTCGTTGTAGAGATCGGCGACCCGGGAATGCACGCGCAGCACGCTCTGCGTCAGGGAGAGTTCGTACTCGCGCGGGGTGAGGTCGTAGTCGACGTAGCCGCCGGGCAGCGCCGGTTCGCCGACGTGTCCCGCCCGCACCGGTACGTCCGCCTCGCCCCGGCGGTTCATCGGGCCCCGCTGCCGCTCCGCGTACGCGGTGAAGTGCACGGCCAGGGAGGGTACGCGGTCGGTGAACTCCGTGATCACGTCCCGGGGCAGCACCAGCAGGACGCCCGCGGTCTCGGCCCGGACCGATGTCGGCCACAGCGGGTCGGGCCGGCCGGTCGCCTCGTCCCCCAGCTGGTCGCCGTCCGTGACGACACCGACGACCTCTTCTTCGCCGTACTTGCCGGCCGCATAGCGGACAAAGCGGCCGTGCACGACGAGATACGTCTCGGTGACGGGCTGCCCCGCCTGGAAGAGAACCTGACCGGCCCGGACGTCCCGGACCCGGAAACGTCCGGCGAGCTCCTTCAGGACCTCGATGTCGGGGTAACCGCGCAGGACGGGCAGCTCGGTGAGCGTCTGCGGGATCACCTTGATGTCGTCCGCGCCGTTGTGCTCGAACTGCACGCGCCCCCGCCCGACACGGAGTTGCAGGCGCCGGTTCACCCGGTAGGTGCCGCCCTTGACGTCCACCCACGGCAGCGCCTTCAGCAGCCATCGGGAGGTGATGGCCTGCATCTGGGGTTCGGTCTTGGTGGTGGTCGCCAGCTGGCGCGCGGCCTGCGTGCTCAGGCTGGTGGGCGCGCCACCCGCGGGCGGGCCGGGAGCGGTGTCTGTCACGGCGGAACCGGGGACGCGGTCGGGGACACGGTCCGGTACGGGCACATTTCCTCCGGAAGGTGAACAGGAGTGAGGCGAACGGCCGTTGGTGAACAAGAGGGCCGTGTGCAGCAATAAGCGAAACAGGTGGAAGTGCGCCGCCGGTACGGCGCGAAAGGGGGCGCCTTTGCGTTCAGGGGGCGCAAACATCAGGTAGTTGGCAGAGAGTGCGCCGGGGGCGCTGTTGTGCGCCCCCTGAGGGGAGTTGATCCAGAGCCCGAGAGGCGGGGAGTGATGCAACTCCCGCCCATGGATGGCCCGCTGATGGCCCGCTGATGGCCCGGTCCGGCCGCGTACGACAGGCGGAGGTGCGAGCGCCTGCGCGTCCGCCCCGCACCCCCCCGTACGTACGCAGTAGACCGGACCGGTGGGAATGGCTTCGGTTGCCCCGCCCGGACCACGAGAATCCGTCGGCCCGACCACGAGATTCTTCCGGAGCCGGAAAAATGAGAACCGGTCTTAGAAATTCTCGTTACGGTTGCCAACCGGCAGGCGAAAACACCCCGCGGCCAACCGGAACGAGCCCGATCGGGCTCAAGAGGCGACTCGAAGGCTCCGGGCCTTTCCTGTGTCCTACCAGGACGGGATTGCTCGGCGGCAATGGCCGCTTCGACCGCTTGGGAATTGATGCGACCGGCGTGTGTGCAGGGCTACGTGCCCGGCACGCGGTAGGGGGATGCCATGCTCCGAACCGTTTGTCTGCTGCTGGCCATCGGTGTGATGGCGGCGGCAGCCGGGTTGGTGCCCGTGCTGTTCGCCCCTGAAATCGACACCGGGCCCGCACTGCAGACCTCGGCCGTCAACGCGCCACCCGGCCACGGGGCGCCCGTGCCTCCCGGCTGCCGTCACCGTGTGGCCCCGCATCGTCAATCGCCCACGTCGACGGACGCCACCCCGTACCGGTGCCGCTGTCCGATCCACAGCTGCTGCCCACACCACGCCGGACCGTGCACGTCCATGAAGGAGCATGCATGTACGCCGTGAACACAGCGTCCACCCGGCGCCTCAAGCGCACCTGGCCGCGCGCCGCGCCGGCTCTCGCGGTGACCGCTGACCGCCCCTGAACCGGCGGCCCCCGGCGCCATCCCACCCTCCGGCCGGGGGCCGCCACCACAGCACACGCGCCACGCGTCCGTCACCGGGATGCTCGTGGTCACCGAAGGCTTGATTCCCGCTCCCACGAAATCGCCGGTGTTTTCTTGACCGGGCTGCTCCTTCTCCGTTCCACTCATTCCACTGATCCGTCGCACGGATTCCTCCGCACTGCCGATTCCCCACGACCCGGGAGAGCCCATGAAACTCACGTCTCGATCCATAGGTGTCACCGCCACGCTCGTGCTGGCCATGGCCGGTACGAGTCTGGCCGCCGCTTCGGCGGCGTCGGCGGCGGACGGTAGGACGGGCAGCGTCAAGGTCTGCAACAAGGGTGCCTATGTTGCCGACTTCGCCGTCAACAACAAGTTCGTCGGCGCGTTCCCCGTCGGGCAGTGCAAGACGGCCACGATCGATCCGGGTACCACCGGAGAGGTGGATGTGACGCTGTCGAAGTACACCGGTTTCTGGTGGACCGGTTTCTGGCGGACCGCCTCGGAAGGCGGGCCGAACTGGTCCAGCATCAGCTACGAAAAGGCCCCCGCGGACCAGGACACGTGTTATGCCGTATACGGGTCCACCCTGAAAGCCTGGACCGGCAAGACGGCCTGCTGATCCCGCCCGGCAACGGCCTGCTGATCCCGCCCGGCACATGCCCCTGACCCACCGGTGATCCGGAGCCGCGGAGCCCTCATGACACATTCCCGACAGCCGCGACCGGAACCGCGCGGTCCGGCGTCGAGGGACCGGCTGGGCGCCGCGGCCCTCACCCTCGCCGTCCTCGCCGCCCTCGGACTGGTCATCGGACCCGTCGAGGCCGCGTACTGGGCGGCGGCGTGTCTCAGCCCCATCGCGCTGGTCGTGGTCGTCGTCGCGGCCCGGCGGGCGAACCGGGACGGCACCGGCAACCGGGCCACGGTCCTGACCGGTGCCGTCCTCGGGGCGCTGGCCACCGCGTGGGTCCTCAACGGCACGCTGGTCAGCACCAACGCCTTCCACCAGGTCTCCTGTGCCGATCCGGCGGGGCCGACTCCGCCGGTGCGGACCAGCTCGTACCCGTCGACGCCGGCAGGGCCCACCGCGGCACCCGCCGGTGGCACGTTGCCCTTCCATGCCACCCGCTGCTTCCCGGACGGGTTGCAGGTGACCGTCTCGGCCAAGCCGTACACCCCCGAGGCGGGGGCCGGCGGCTACTCGCCGGGCGACCGGGCCGTGGCTGTGGAGATCACGTACCGCAACGGCTCGGCCGGTTACCTGGACCTCGCGGACTACACGAGCGTCGGAGTGAAGGATGCCAAGGGGCGCCCGGCCGTTCCCATCACGGAGGGCGGCGACGAGCATCGCGTCGGCCTGGGCTTCACACAGCTGCTGCCCGGAATGACGAAGGTGTGGACAACAGGCTTCGCACTGCCGCGGGACGCCGCCGACCGCCTGACAGTGGAGGCGGGCCTGAGCGTGCCCGACAGCGACCGCACTTGGTGGACTGTGCTCTCCCGGCACGACTGGGCTGCGTGGAGCGGCCCCGTGCAGTAGGAGCCGCCCTCTGAGGGACGTGCAGGCCGTACGGGAACGGGTCCTCGACGCGGCCTAAGAAGCGGGCTTATCCGCGTTTCCTACGGTCGGCCGCCCACTGCACACCTCCCCGAGCCCCGGCCGCAGGCAGCGGCCCGTCAGCCCCGGCACGGCCCCGGCGCGCCTACGCACCAAAGGATCCCCTTGTCCCCCAGCAACCTCGTTCTGCCGCGGCCGGCCCTGCCCGAAGCACACGACGCGGCTGTCCGGCCGCCCCTGCCCGGCAGGACGGCGCGGATCATCTGCCGCAGCCTGCCGGTGGGCTTCTTCGCCGTCTACGCCGCGCTCTCGGTACTGCGGCATCTGCATCTACAGTCCACCGGCTTCGACCTGGGCATCTTCGAGCAAGCCGTACGTGCCTACGCCGAGGGGCGGGCCCCCGTCTCCGAGTTGAAGGGCCCCGGTTTCAACCTCCTCGGGGACCACTTCCACCCCGTGCTGGCCACCCTCGCGCCCCTCTACGCGGCCTGCCCTTCCCCGCTGACCCTGCTGATCGCCCAGGCCGCGCTCCTGGCGTGCTCGGTGGTGCCCGTGGCCCGGCTCGGCATCCGTACGCTCGGCGTGGCGGCCGGCACCGGCATCGCCGTGGCGTACGGCTTGTCCTTCGGCCTCGCGCAGGCGGCCGGTTTCGACTTCCACGAGGTGGCCTTCGCCGTTCCGCTGCTCGCCTTCAGCCTGGAACAGCTGGTGCGGCGCCGTTGGGTTCCGGCCGTGGCCTTCGCGTTCCCGCTGGTCCTGGTCAAGGAGGACCTGCCGCTCACCGTCGCCGCCATCGGCGTCCACCTCGTCCTCCAGGGCCGGCGGCGGCTGGGCGGCGCGGTCGTCCTGGGCTCGGCGGTCATCCTGGTGCTGGTGATCGGGGTGATCGTGCCCGCGTTCAACCCCGGCCATACGTACACGTACCTCTCCAGCGCGGGCGGGGACACGACGGACCCCTTCAGCCGTCTGCTGCTGCCCGCCACGAAGTGGGGCACGATCGCCCTGCTGCTGGCCCCGACCGCCCTGCTCGCCCTGCGCTCCCCGCTCCTTCTGGTGGCGGTGCCGACGCTCGCCTGGCGGTTCTGGTCCACCACCCCGAGCTATTGGGGCACCACCGCCCACTACAGCGCGGTCCTCATGCCGGTCGTCTTCATCGCCTTCATCGACGGCCTGCGGCGCGTCCGCGCCTCCCGGCCCACAGCCGCCGGCCGGCGCAGGCTGACCGGTGGCGCGGTCGCCGTCTCGCTCCTCGTCACCGTCTGCGTACTGCCGTTCCAGCCGCTGAGCGACCTGGCCCGTACGGAGACATGGCGCAGCGATCCCCAGGCCGACGCCGTACGGCGGGTGCTGGCCCGTATCCCCGACGGCGCCGATGTCGCCGCGTCCAACCGGCTGGCCCCGCAACTGACCGGTCGTACCCGGGTGTTCCTCTTCCCCCACTACCCCGGCGGGCCGGGCGCGCGTCCGCAGTGGGTCGCCGTCACCGACCGGCCCGAAGACGGCCCCGTCACCGCCGAGCAGGAAGCCGGGGCGATGGGCCGTCTCGCCGACCGCGGCTACGCCGCCGTCGCCCGGGGCGGCGGTGTCACCCTCTACCGGGCCGGGTCGTAGCCTTGCGCCCCGGGATAAACGTCCCGGTATATGGCGCGGGATATGTTCTCTATCGTCTCGATGCCGTAATTCATCCCCTCCTCGGCCGGGTGCCCTTCGGGGACCCGGTTGTTCTCGGTGAGGACGACCAGTCCCGAGTCGTAGCCCTTCCCCGAGAGGACGGCCATGCTGTTCACCTTCCAGTCCCCCTTGTCGAAGTCCGGGACGTCGGGATTCTTGCTGCGGGGCAGCCAGCCGTTCTTCACATGGACCACCGCGTCGACCGGAGCGCCCGCGGTGGCCCCCCACCGCTGCTCGCTCTGCACCTGCCGCATGAGGTCGAGCGCGTAGGAGCGGGCCTTCGCCCCGAGGACCGAGTTGTCGGTGCCGGACAGCAGACGCAGCAGCCTGGCCTGGTCGTTCGCGGTGACCTGGGTCAGGCCCCAGCTGCCTTCCCTGTCGAGGACGGTGTCACGCATCCCGGCCTTGTCGAGGAATTCCTGGATTTTTACCGGGTCCGGCTTCTTCGGGTCCTTCAGGTCGGACAGCTGCCGCCACAGGGTGGTCGCGGCTCCATTGTCCGAAACAGTGATCATCTTGCGGGCGAGGGCGTCTTCCGTCGGGGTGAGGGTTCCGCCCTTCTGGTACAGCAGTGCGCCGAGGATGACGGTCTTCACGACACTGGCCGAGTCGTACTGCTTGTCAGGGTCGAATGTGCACTTGGTGGCGGTGGGCCGGTCGTAGAAGGAGAGCGACGCCATGCTCTTCCGGCCGGCCAGCGCCTTGGCTATGTCGCCCGCCAGCTTTCCGGCCAGGCCGGGATTCTTGGACGTGCAGTGCACCTTCGGTCCGGCCGTTGCGGTCTGGTGCCGGGCGGCGGACGGAGCAGCCGCCACGGCCGGTCCCGCGGTCGCTGCGACTCCTATGGCCGCTACGGCGCACACGGACATCCATCTCATGTCTGACTGCTTTTCTCTCGGGGCGCCGGAGCGCTCGTGAACGGGCGATTCCTGTTCATGGGTCAACGCCTCGCGGATACGGCCCAGTTATGTCACGCAATGGCGCTTCTGGGAACTGCGGGAAGAAAACATCAGGGTATTCCCCACGTAGCGGCCGTGGTGGCCGGGGGCCACGGGAAACCGCGGCCCGGAACCACGAGGAACCGCCGCGAACGCGGACTTCGGGGCCGAGCCGTGAAAGCGAGGGTCAGGCGGTGGGGGTCGGGCCTTGGCCACGCGCCCCGGTCAATGCCGCCATTTCGGCGGCCAATTCAGGCCGCCCGCCGATGCCGAGTTTGCGGTAGGTCGCGGTCAGATGGGTTTCCACGGTCCGCAGGGACACGAACAGGCACTCGGCGATCTCCCTGTTGCTCATCCCCGCGGCCGCCAGTACGGCGACGCGTTCCTCGCCCGCGGTCAGTGTGCTGCCGCCATCCGTCTCCCGGCCGGTGACCCGGCCCCCCGCGTCGTGCAGCCGCTGCTGCACGCGGCCCGCCAGCCGGAAGGCACCGCACCGGGCCGCGATGTCCCCCGCACGGCGCAGTGCCTTGCGTGCGCCGGACTTGTCGTCTCGGCGCAGCAGCGCACCCGCGAAGGCGTGCAGGGCCCGGGCGAGCTCCAGCAGCGCGGGGGTACGTTCCAGGACGCCGATCGCCTCGGCCAGCAGTTCCGTACCCCGCTCCGGGCCCCGCGCGGTGGTGGCCGCGTGCGCGTTCGCGGAGGCGACCAGTGCCACGCCGACGGCTCGCGGTATCCGGCATTCCCGCGCGAGCTCCAGTTCCTGTTCGGCCAGGGCCTGTGCGGTGCGCGTGTCGCCCAGCAGGAGCCTGATCCCGGCCGCCCGCGAACGCCAGGGGACGATCGCCGGGTTGACGATGCCGGCCGTCTCGAAGTGGTGGCTGCTCTCCCGCAGCAGGGCCAGGCCGCTGCGCGGGTCGCCCTGGGCGGTGCGCAGTGTGGCCAGGCTCATCAGCATCCGCGGCCCTTCCCAGGAGGTCTCCGCCAAGGCTGCGGCGCTGTAGCCGGCGGCGGCCCGCTCGGCCGCCTGCAGGTCGCCCTGTTCGATGAGCGTGTCGACCGTGATGATGTCCAGCGTCGTACGGCACGGTGACACGGCTGTGGCACCGGCTCTCTCGGACGCGGTGCGTACCACGGTGGCGGCCTGGGCGATGTCCCCTCTGCGCAAGGCGACGGCGGCGCGGAAGATGAGCAGGTAGGTGGCCAGGAGGTCTCTGCCGCTGTCCTGGGTCTCGCGCAGCAGCCGGGTGCACAGGTCGCCTGCCTCGTCGAGACGGTCCAGGTACAGAAGGGACTGGCCGACGAAGGAGTGCAGGGGGAACAGGCTGTGGGAGAAGGCCGGCAGGTTGGCCCGGGCCTGGTCCACCAGCGCGGTGACCTCTTCGGCGGGGCGGCCTGCCCGTAGGGCGGTAAAGGCGCGGATGGCGAGCAGCTGGCGCTCGCCGAGGGTGCCGCCGCCCAGCACACCGTCGGGCACGGCGTCGGGCACGGGGCGGGCTACGGCGTGCGAGGCGGTATGGGGGGCGGCGTCGGGCACCGGGTGGGAAGCGGCGAACGCCGTACGCGTGGCAGGGTGTTCAAACTCCAGCCACTCGATCAACGCCTGGGTACGCAGCAGCAGTTCCCGGTCGCCGCTCGTGGCGCTGGTGCGGGCGGTCAGCTCGGCGCTCAGCCGCTGAAGGCCGAGCGGGCCGCTGTGGCTGCCCGGCGACAGCAGGTGCGAGTAGGCCAGGATGCCGAGGGCCGCGCACCGGGCGGACTCGTCGGTGAGGCCCTCCAGCGCGGCCGAACCGTACGAGGCGGCGAGCGCGGTGTCGTAGTAGCTCGCGGCGTCCGCCAGGTGAAGAAGCACCTGCGCCTGTTCGGTGGGCGCGGCCGGCTGGAAGAGGGCATGCCGCAGGTAGGCGACGGCCGTCTCGGCGGCGCCACGGCGCAGGGCCTCGTCGGCGGCCCGGTGCAGAACCGTCAGGGCCCAGGTGCCGGTCAGGGGCCCGGCGGCCGTGATGTGGGCGGCCGTCTCCTCGGCGGGGCGCCCGCTCAGGTGCAGGACCTGGGCCGCCCGCGCGTGGGCCGCACCGACCTCCTGGGGAGACCACTGCGCCAGCACCGCCTCACGGACCACATGGTGGATGAACCGCAGGTCCTCGCCTTCGCGCAGTACCCCGAGGGAACGCAGTTGCCGCTCGGCGGAGCGGAGCACGGCCTTGCCGGTGCCGCAGTAGGCCGCGAGCAGCGCCCGCGGCATGCCGTCGCCCAGGATCGCGATCCCCCGTGCCAGCTCGGTCAGGGTCGAGGAGCCCTGGCTCAGCCAGTGCCCGATCTCGGGCACGAGCGCGGACAGGCTCAAGTCCGCGATCTTGTCCCGGTCTTCGTGGGTGGGCCGTAGGCCATTGCTGCGGGCGTCGCCCAGCAGAGCGCGCAGGAAGAGGGGGTGTCCCTGTGTGGCGGCGTGGCAGGCGGTACAGAAGGACGGGTCCGGGCGGGGTACGCCGAACTCCGCGGCCACCAGGGCTTCCACGTCCGCCGGGGTGAGCGGCCGGAGCGTGAGGGTGCGGCAGGTGGCGGGATGGACCAGGTCGGTGAACAGGGCGCCGGGATCCGGGCGTTCGCCGGTACGCGTGGTGACGGCCACCAGTACCGGATAGGCGTCCGTACGGTTGACCAGGCGCGCCAGCCACCGCAGCGACAGCGGATCGACCCACTGGAGATCGTCGATCGCCAGCAGCAGCGGATGCTCCCGGGCCAGCCGCAGCACCAGGCGGTCCAGTCCCGCCAGCACCTCGACGGTGCCGTCCGGGTGCGGCCCGCCGTCATCGCCCCCGGGCTCCTCGGGGCCCAGCAGACGTGCCACCGCCTCCCCCGCATCCGCCAGCAGCGACCGGCGCTCCGCCGCACCGGCGGCGGCGAGCAGCGGGTGCAGCAGCCGCCGGGCCGTGCCGAAGGCGACATCGCGCTGGAGCAGGCAGCACCGCGCCCGCAGGACGCGGAAGTCGGGGACGGTGTCCAGCCAGTGGTGCAGCAGCGTGGACTTGCCCGTCCCGGCGCCCCCTTCCAGCTGCACGGCCCGCATCCGCCCCGCCAGCGCCTCGTGCGCCACCGCGTCCAGGGCCGCCAGCTCGTCCGCGCGCCCGGTGGGTATGAGTGGGTCCGCACCGTGCGCGGGGCCGGTCCGGCGCACGGGCACGCCGTACGGTCCGCCCCGGTCTGCCGCCTCGCCCCGCCCGTCGTCGTTCATGTCGTTCTGCTTCCGTCGTTCCACACGCCTGGAGGAATTCGCGCCCCCTGAAAGGCGCGAAAGGCAAGCCGGTACGGCCCGGCGGGACATTCAAGGAAAGGCTGCTCCCCGAGGGAAGGCGCTCAATCGGCACCCCTGCACCTCACTTGGGCAGATTCATCGCAGGATTTCTCCACCGACCGGCCGTAATCGACCGGAGCAGGATTCCGGCGGGCCCGTGCGGCTACGGTACGGCACGGACGCGGCCACCGGGCAGACGTGGCGCTTCGTGGCGTCCACCTCCCCCGCCCGCCGGACGCGCCGGGGTTCTCTCGGCATCGAGGCGTTCTTGGCCGGTTTCCTGCGGCCGGACACGCACGTCGTCGGGTGCCGACCCGTTTCCGACCTTAGCAAATGGTTTTAAGAAGTTTCTAAGAATCCGTGCGCCCGTCGCCGGGGAGGGCGCGCTCCTTCGTGAGCCGGGATTCGTCCCGCCTACTCGCGGAATTCCCCGCGGAGTTGACCGGCTTCATCGCCGTCCGCGACGGTGTCCGCGGCCGGGCCGCCGCCCGCTCCTGGTAAACAGACGCCATGGAGATCCGCACGATCCGCTACTTCCTGACGGTGGCCGGCACCGGGTCCGTCTCGGCGGCGTCGCGAGCCCTGCACGTCGCCCAGCCCTCGCTGTCCCGGCAGATCCGTCAGCTGGAGACCTCCCTGGGCTGTGAACTCTTCGCACGCCACCGTGGCCGGCTGCACATCAGCCCGGCCGGGGCCCGCCTGCTGCCCGTCGCCCGCGATCTGGTGACCCGGCACGACCAGGCGGTGGCGATGATGCGCACCCTCGCCGAAGGCCGGGAGCCGTGCCTGACGGCCGCCTCCACGGTGACCACCATCAACGACGTGCTCGCCCCGCTGGCCGCCGTCTCGCGGCACGCGGTGCTCAACCTGAGGGAGGTTCCCACGGCGGCCGTCGTCGATACCGTGTCCAGCGGGCAGGCCGATCTGGGTTTCTCCTCGCATCCGGGCGCGACCGACCTGGAGGTCCGTCTCGTCGTACGTTTCCCGGTGTTCGCCCAGGTGCCCGCCGGACATCCCTGGGCGGGACGCTCCACCGTGCCGCTGGCGGATCTCGTACAGGAGCGGCTCATCGTTCCCACCCGCGCCTACTCCGCACGCAGGGTGTTCGACGAGCACCTGTCGAGGATGTCCGGCCCGCTCGGCCGGCAGTCCGTACAGGAGATGGACCTGCCGCGCGCCGCCCAGGCGCTGGCGGCCCGCGGGCAGGGCGTGGCCGTCGTCGCCGACGAACCGCACTACGGCCTGCTTCCGCTGGTGATCACCGGTCCCGCCCCGGGTGAACGCGTCGATCTGCCGTTGTTCGCCCTCTGGAACGGTACGCATTACGCCGCGGAACTCATCGGGCGGTGCGTGACCGAGGTGCGCGACTTCTGCGTCCGCACCTTCCCCGACGCGAGCGTTGCCTGACCGGCACGCGCCCCCACCGCTCCCGCTCCGCACCCCCGGCGCCCTGCGGTCCCGGTCCATGCCCGCCAGGCATGGCACGTAGAGGAAACAGGTCGTGGACAGCCCTGGGAGGGCTGTCAAGACTGATACGGCGGCCCGGGCGCGACGGCGCGTCCCGCCGCAGGCGCTTCCCGGCCGTCCGGCCCCGGGAAAGAACCTCGCGCCGATCGAGCATCGGCCCGACAGCGAAGGACGGCCCCATGGTGCTGACGAGCGGCAAGCAGCCGGGTTCTCCGCCGGACGGTCCGCAGACCGGGGCCGACCGGTGGTTCTTCGGCCATCCCCGGGGCCTGGTGACGCTCTTCAGCGTCGAGATGTGGGAGCGCTTCAGCTGGTACGCGTTGCAGGCGTTGCTGGTGCTCTATCTGTCCGACACGGCCGCCGGCGGCGGGCTGGGCATGGAGCGGGGCACCGCCGCCTCCCTCGTCTCCGCGTACGGCACCCTCGTCTACCTGCTGTCGGTCGTCGGCGGATGGTTCGCGGACCGCCTGATCGGAGGCCGCAGGTCGGTACTCGTCGGTGGTGTGGCGATCGCCTGCGGCCACTACGCCATGGCCGTGCCCACCGCCTGGTCGACCTGGGCCGGACTCGCGTTGATCATCCTGGGCACCGGCTTCCTGAAGCCCAACGCCGCGAACGTGGTCGGCAAGCTGTACCGCCGCGACGACGTCCGCCGGGACGCCGGCTTCTCGCTCTACTACATGGGCATCAACATCGGGGCGCTGCTCGGGCAGATCGTCGGAGGCTGGCTCGGGCAGGGCTGGGGATACCACTGGGGCTTCTCCTGCGCCGCCGCCGGCATGACCCTCGGTCTCGTCCAGTACGTACTCGGCCGACGTCACCTGCCGGACAGCGCCGACCGGCCCGACGCGCCGCTCCCGCCCGGCCGGGGCGCGCGGGCCGCCCGGCGCGCCGGTGCCGTCGTCCTCGCGCTGGCCGTGGCCGGCTGCGTGGCCGGCCTGACCGGCACGCTGACGCTGGAGGCGGGCATCGACCTGATCACCGGCGTCTCGGTCGCGGTACCGGTCGTCTACTTCGTGGTCATGTTCGCCAGCCCCCGGACGGAGCGCGGCGAGAAGAGCGCGCTGGCCGCCTACGTCCCGCTGTTCGTGGCCGCCGCGGCCTTCTACACGATCTTCAACCAGTTCTCCTCGGTGCTGACCCTGTTCGCGGCCGAACGCACGGACGCCGGCCTGTTCGGATGGCACTTCCCGTCCTCGTGGTTCTTCGCGGTCAACCCCGGCGCCGGCCTGCTGCTCGCACCGCTGCTCGCCTCCCTGTGGACCAGGATGGGACCGCGGCAGCCCGCCACCTCACTGAAGTTCGGCGCCTCGCTGTTCTTCGTCGGAGCGTCCTTCCTGCTGATACCGGTGGCCGTGGCCCTGACGCAGGGCGACCGCGTGGCAGCGCCCTGGCTGGTCCTCGTGTACCTGACGCAGACCGTGGCCGAACTGCTGCTCGCACCGGTCGGCATGGCGGTCACCACCCGTCTCGCGCCGCGCGCCTTCCACGGCCAGACCCTGGCCGTGTGGTTCTGCGCCCCGGCGATGGGCGCGGGCATCGGCGCCCAACTCGTCCGGTACTACGGCAAGGTCTCCGACCTCGTGTACTTCGGCGCCACCGGCGCCGCCGCCATCCTCCTCGGCATCCTCATCGCCGCCATGACCCCGTGGATCCGCCGGCGCGCCGGCACCCTCGCCTGACCCCGCCCACTGAACACCCCACCCCGACACCGCCATCTCCAGGAGGAACCCTTGCCCAGCACCGAGAGCGTCCACGACCGGATCGGGCGCGCGACAGCGGAACTGGCGCCCCGGCTGTGGGACATCGCCCTGGAACTGCACCGGCACCCCGAGACGGCCTTCGAGGAGCACCGGTCCGCCGCCCTGCTCGGCAAGGAACTCGAAAGCGCGGGATTCACCGTCGAGCGGAACGTGGCCGGCCTGGAGACGGCCTTCACGGCCCGTACCGGAAACGGCGACGGGCCGTGTGTCGCGCTCCTGCTGGAGTACGACGCGCTGCCGGACCTCGGGCACGCGTGCGGCCACAACCTCATAGCGGGCGCCGGACTCGGCGCGGCGCTGGCCCTCCGGAACGCCCTGCCGGACATCGACGGCACCCTGCTCGTCGTCGGCACCCCCGCCGAAGAGGGCGGTGGCGGCAAGGCGATAGAGGTGGAAGCCGGAGTCTTCGACGGCGTCGACGCCGCGCTGATGTTCCACCCCGGGGTGCACAGCTGGTCGTCCGCCCCGCTGACCGCCCAGGTGCAGTACCGCGTCGGCTTCCACGGCCGCGCCGCCCACCCGACCGGCAACCCCACCGAGGGCCGGGACGCCCTCGCCGCGCTCGTCCAGCTGTTCACCGCCTTGGCCACGGTGCAGCGCCGGCTGCCCGAGGGCTCCCACATCCAGGGCATCGTCACCGAGGGCGGCCGGGCCACGAACATCGTGCCGGAGTACGCGGAGGGCCGCTTCGGACTCCGCGGAGTCACCGGGCGCCTCCTGGACGAGCTGACGGCGGAACTCACCCGGTGCGCCGAGGGCGTCGCCCTGGCCACCGGCACCAGGGCGGAGGTCGCGCAGGCATCCGTGCGCTACGAGCACTTCCGCAACAACGACGTACTGTCCGAGAGCTTCGCCGGGCACCTCGCACGCGCCGGCATGACGGTGGGAGAGCCCACCCCGGGCGTCTACCTCGGCTCCTCCGACATCGGCAACGTCAGCGCCCGGGTCCCCGCGATCCACCCCTTCGTCGCCATCCTGGGCCCGGACGAGTCCGACCACACCCCCCGGTTCGCCGAGGCGGCCGGCCGCCCCGAGGGCAGGAAGGCGATGCTGGCCTCCGCCGAGGCGCTGGCCTGCACCGCCGCCGATGTACTGCTGCGCCCCGAACTCGGCGCCCGGGCATGGTCGGAGCTGCGCCGCAAGGAAGCCGCGGGCTTCTGATCCGCACAGGGCAGGCCGCTGACGGCGCTTGCAGGGGCGGCGGCCGACGTCCGTCGGTCCGCCGCCCCGCGCTGTTCCGGCTCAGCAGGCCTGGCGTGCCGGGGCCATTTCCGCGCTCCCGCTGCCGGTTGGCAATGCCTCCGGTATTTCCCCACCCGGCGGCGGCACCGCACCGTGGCGTTCACCGGCGATCGGGTTGCCCGCCCACCGGGTGCCGGCCGGTACGGTCTCGCCGCGCATCACCAGGGACGCCGGCCCGACGGCGGCCCGTTCGCCGACCGTGGCGCCCGGCAGCGCTATCCCGTGCGGCCCCAGGGAGGCGCCCGCCGCGAGGTGTACGGCGTCCAGCCGCATGATCCGGTCGTGGAACAGATGCGTCTGGAGCACACAGCCGCGGTTGACGCTGACCCCGTCCCCGAGCGTGACCAGGTCGGTTTCCGGCAGCCAGTACGTCTCGCACCACACGCCGCGCCCGATACGGGCCCCCAGGCTGCGCAGCCACCAGTTCAGCACGGGCGTGCCGGTGAAGGCGCCGGCCATCCACGGTACGGCCAGCGATTCCACGAAGGTGTCGTACAGCTCGTTGCGCCATACGAACGACGACCACAGCGGATGCTCGCCCGTGCGGAAACGCCCGACCAGCAGCCATTTGGAGGCGGTTGCCAGCAACGCGGCCAGGAGGGCGCAGGGCAGCAGCAGCGCCCCGCCCGCCAGTGCCGCCGGCCCGAACCCGCCGGCGCTCAGGGCGTACTGTTCGCCGATCAGCACCACTTCGGCCAGCGCCACCGAGCACATCAGCGGCAGCACCCGGCACAGCTCGACGGCCGCCCGCGCCAGCACCAGCCGGCGCGGCGGCTCGAAGGTACGGCCCGGGTCGGCGGACGAGGGGATCCGCGGCAGCGGGAGCGCGGGCCGCCCCAGCCAGGACGAGCCGGGTTTGCTGTGCGCGGGCGCGTCCGACAGCACGCCGATCAGCGCCTGGTCCGGGACCTCCCGGCCGGGGCCGACGATCCCGGAGTTGCCGACGAACGCCCGCCGTCCGACACGTGCGGTGCCCAGGCGCAGCCAGCCGCCGCGCAGTTCGTACGGTGCCACCAGCGTGTCGTCGGCGAGGAAGGCGCCGTCCTCGACGGTGAGCAGGGACGGCAGCGGCAGCACGGTGGAGATCTCGGCACGCCGGCCGACCCGGGCGCCGAGCAGCCGCAGCCACAGGGGGGTGGCCAGGCTCGCGTACAGGGGGAAGAGGCTGCTCCGGGTGCCGTTCAGCAGCCGGGTGACCAGCCAGGCGCGCCAGGCCACCGGGCCGCGCACCGGATACGTACCGGGCCGGATGCCGCGTCCCAGCACCCGGACCACGGCAGCGACCAGCAGGATCCAGCACACCGTGGTGACGAGGGCGATCGCGGGGGCCGCGGCGAACAGCCGCAGTGCCGCGTCGGAGAGCGTCGCGCAGTCATGCACCAGCGCGTAGACGCCGGTGAGCGCGGGCAGTGCGGCCAGCAGCGGCAGCACCGGCAGTCCGGCCAGGGTCAGGGCGTAAGCGGCGGTCCAGCGCCGGGAGCGGGCCGGGCGGGAGGCGGGCCAGTCGCTGCCCGCCGTACGCGCGTGGTCCTCGGCGGGCCGGGCGGGCGAGCCGGTCCAGGCTTGTCCGGCGGGTACGGTCCCGTCCAGGCAGCCGCCGGGCTCCAGTTCGGCACCGGGGCCCAGCACGGCGCCGGGCATCAGCGTCGAGCGGTGCCCCACCCGGGCCCCCGCCCCCACGCACACGGCTCCGACGCGCAGCACATCCTGGTCCAGCCACCAGCCGGACACATCGGCCTCCGGCTCCACGCTGGCGCGCTCGCCCAACTCGGCCAGCCCCGTCACCGGCGGCATGGCGTGCAGCGCCACGTCGGCGCCGACCCGGCAGCCCAGGGCCCGTGCGTACAGCCGTGCCCACGGCGTGCCCAGCAGCGCGGGCACGCCGAACGCCGCCACCGTCCGTTCGGCGGCCCACAGCCGCAGGTGGACCCGTCCGCCCCGGGGATACGTGCCCGGGGTGATGGAGCGGGTGAGCGTACGGGCGGCGAGCGCGCCGACGACGAACCGGGACGGGGCACTCAACAGCACCAGCCAGCCGGCGAAGACCACCCACCAGGAGGTGTGCGGCGCCCAGGTCTGCGGAGCCAGCAGCCCGAGTACGTTGTCGGCGGCGGCCAGCCCGACCGCGACACGCAGCCCGGTCAGCCCGTACAGCAGGGTCTGGACGACGATCTGGAAGGCGCCGGCGCGGCGCGGAACGGGCCGGACGGGGCCGGTGCCGGACGGCTCGCGGCGGGCCTGGCCGGGGCGGGTGGCGCCGGTGTCCGCGGGCACCGGGTCCTCATGTCCCGGGCTTGTACGTCCCAGACCCGCGCACCCCGGGCCTGTACGTCGGCGGCCTCTGCGACGTTCGGCGGGCGCTGCGCCACGGCCTGCCGCTCCGCCTCCACTGCCGTGAGTTCCTTTGTTGCCGACAGCCTCCCCGCTGCCTTCACGGATGCTGTTGTCATTCGAGGTGACGGCGGGCGCCTGAGGCGGAGTCAGCGTCTCAAGATGGGCCGCCATTTCCCGCAGAACCGGTCGCCGGTAGAGGTCGGCCACCGACACACCAGGGTGGTCGATACGAAGCCTGGAGGCGAGTTGGGCGGCGCTCAGGCTGCTGCCGCCCAGGGCGAAGAAGTCGCTGTCCGCGCCGGGCCGTACGCCCAGCAGTTCCTGCCATGCGTCGGCGAGCCGCGCGGCCGTGCCGCGGAGATCTCCGCGTGAGCCGCTGCTCCCGGCGCCCTCTGCCTCCTCTGCCTCCTGCGCGTCCGGACCGCCGGACCGATGGGCATCCGTGGCACCTGGGCCCGTCGTCACCGCGGGCAGTGGCCAGGGCAGCGCGTCCCGGTCGACCTTTCCGGACGTACGGGTGGGCAGCTCGGCGACCTCGGCCAGTACCGGCACCAGCGCGGCGGGCAGCCGGTCCGCCAGGACCTTGCGCGCCGACTCGGGACGAAAGACGGCCCCTGCTCCCGTGCCGGGCCGGTCCTCCGTCACCACGTAACCGACCAGGATCCGCCCGCCGGCCGGAGTGGTACGCACCGCCGCGGCGGCCCCGCGGACGCCGTCCAGGTCGGCCAACGCCGCGTCGATCTCCCCCAGTTCGATCCGCCGGCCGCCCACCTTGACCTGATCGTCGGCGCGTCCGATGTAGACCAGCCCTTCGGGGTCGGCGCGCACCACGTCTCCCGTACGGTACGCGCGCCGCGCGTCGAGAGCCGGACAGGGGCCGAAGCGCTCGGCGTCCTTGGCCCTGTCGAGATAGCGGGCCAGGCCCGCGCCGGCGATGACCAGCTCGCCCGGGGCGCCGTACGGCACCGGCGCCCCGTCGGCGTCGACGACCGCCAGGTCCCAGCCGTCCAGCGGAAGCCCGATCCGTACCGGCGCTCCGGGAAGCATGCGCTCGGCACAGGCCACGACGGTGGTCTCGGTCGGCCCGTAGGTGTTCCACATTTCCCGGCCCGGGGTGGCGAACCGCTCCACGAGCCCGGCGGGGCAGGCTTCCCCGCCCACGATCAGCAGCCGTACGGCGGCGAGGGCCTCGTCCGGCCACAGCGCGGCCAGCGTCGGCACCGTGGAGACCACCGTGATCCCACGCTCGACCAGCCACGGCCCCAGCTCATGTCCCGCCTTCACCAGCGAGCGCGGCGCGGGCACCAGGCACGCGCCGTTCCGCCAGGCCAGCCACATCTCCTCACAGGAGGCGTCGAAGGCCACGGACAGTCCGGCCAGCACCCGGTCGCCCGGCCCCAACGGCCGGTCGCCGTCCCGCAGAAACAGCCCCGCCTCGGCGTCCACGAACGCCGCGGCGGCCCGGTGGGTGACGGCGACTCCTTTGGGCGCGCCGGTCGACCCGGAGGTGAAGATGATCCACGCGTCGTCGTCCGGACCTGGCGATGCGGGGCGGTCGTGGACTCCGGGCGGCGGGTAGTCGCCCTCCGGGCCCGAGCGTCGCGGCTCGGCCGCGCCGTCGAGCACCGCGCACACCCCCGCTTCGCGGAAGACCGAGGCCGCCCTCTCCTCCGGGTCGTCGGCGTCGACCGGCACGTAGGCCGCACCGCTGCGCAGCACCGCCAGGATGGACAGATACAGCTCCGCCGTGCCGGAGGCGACCCGCACGCCGACCCGGTCACCGGGCCCGATGCCGCGCGCCGTGAGGACATGGGCGCGCCGGCCGACCTCTGCTGCCAGGGAACGGTAGTCGAGCACCTCGTCCCCGGTGTCGAGGGCGGGCGCCCCGGGGTGGGCGGCCACTGAGGCGTTCAGCACATCGAGCAGGGTCCGTGGCGGGTGCGCCGGGGCGCCCCGGAAGACCGCCGCACCGGCTGTGCTGTTGCCGGCCGCGGTCCCCGTACGGCCGGTCGTGTCATCGTCATCGGCTGCCGGTGGTTTTGTCTCCAGGGGAGCGCGGGAGAAAGGGAAGGGGGGCAAGAACATCGAGAGCCTTTGTTTCAGCGTGCAGACGGTCGAATGCCGCTGCGGGCATCCGACCGTATAGAAGGCACTTGCGGGTCCGGCGTTTACAGCCCCGCACCAACGTTCCGTAAAATGTCGTCCGCCAATCAGCGACCGACCACGGTAAAAGCGTCCCGGACCACGAGATGGGCGGGGGCCGACCACGAGATACAACCGGATCCGGGCAAAGAATAAGAACGGCTCTTGGAAAACTTCGGTACGGATACGGTCTTTCCTGGGCGGGCAGGTGAAATCACCTGCCGTAGGCAGCCGAAAGACCATCGGCGTGTTACTCGGATCGAGGATTCCGCCGGTTCTGCGGGCGCAAGTTCTGCGGGCACAGGCACGATGCCGGGAAACCGCACCGCGGCCGCTCGGAAATCCTGCACGCGCGAGACCGGCTCCCCTGTACCCACCGGTCCGCGGGCATCGCGATCAGCACGGATGCCTGGAGGCCCGCCCTCGGCCGGAGGCGGCCCCCGGCCGAGGGATGGGATGGCGCCGGGGGCCGCCGGTCGGGCGGAGCGGTCAGCGGCCGTCGGCCGCGGAGCCCTTGGGAAGGTCGAAGGTCTGCGTGGTCTTCCCGTCGTGCTTGTAGACGACCTTGGTCGCGGCGTCCGCCTGCGCCGCGGGCTTCGGGAAGACCAGCGTGTACGTGCCGTTCGGATCCATCCGGCTCTGCACCGGGCCGGGCTTGTCGTGGTTCAGCACACCGGTGAAGCCGTGCTCGGGATCCTGGACGCTGACGCTGCCGGACTTGCCGTCCAGCTTCAGCGTTTCGCCGCTCTGAGCCTTGACCTCCTTGACGTGGCCGCCTCCGGGCGCGGCGAACGCCGTGCTCGTCGGGAGGGCGATGGCGGTACCGGTCACCGCGACGGCGAGGGCGGTACGCAGCGCGGTGCGCTCGGGCCGCCGAGCGTGCGGCATGGCCTGCGTGGTCATGTCTGCTCCTTCGGGACGTGAGGGGCGTCCGGATTGCGCCGGACTCGGTCCGGAAGGCGCTGGAATGCGCCTCTGCCGACGAGTGAGCCAGCCCCGTATTGCGGCCGTCCCGAGGGCCCGTATCAGCCGCCTCTCGATCGTTGCACGAGGCAGTTACACGGCTCCGGGCGCGGCGGAATCAGATGGTGGCGCGCTGTCGCCATCACTGTCACTGCGCGCGGTCGGGCGGTACCGGGCCGACGGGCGGAGGCTGCCCCGTGTCGCGGAGTTCGGCTGCCGAGCGGACGAGCGATGCGACCGCCAGGGAGCGACTGCCCGGCGGCCAGGCGATCACTGTGGTGACTTCCGGGGCGTCGACGACGGGCACCGCGACATGTTCGGGCCACTGCCAGGCACGGCTGGAGGCGGGGATGACGAGCAGCGTTCTGCCGAGTGCCACGAGCTGGGCGAGCTGCGACTGGGTGCGCACCTCCGGCCCGGGGCCGTCCGGGTAGGACCCGTCGAGCCGGGGCCATCGAGCGATCGGCAGGTCCGGCACGTCACGGACATCCGCCAGCGTGAGCCGCTCGCGTGTTGCGAGCGGATGCCCCGCGGGGAGGATCGCGACCTGGCCTTCGACGCAGAGGTCTTCGGTGTCGAATCCGGCGAGGTCGTCGAACGGGCGGTGCATGAGTGCCACGTCGGCATGCCCGTCGCGGAGCAGCCCCGCCTGCTCGCCGACCTCGCACAGGAGGACCTCGACCGGTGGCGCACCGGGTTCGCTCGCAAGCGCGTCGAGGAGCCGCCGCAGCAGCTCGTGGGATGCCCCGGCCTTCGTCACGAGCACCAGCGGCCGCTTCGGGTTCCCCGCATGCCGCGTCCGGCGTGCGGCGGCCGCGATCGCGTCGAGGGCCGCGCCGGCTTCCCGAAGCAGCACTCTGCCGGCATCGGTGAGCGCCACCCCACGGCGGTCCCGGTCGAGGAGCTGGACACCGAGCCGCTGCTCCAGCCGGCGGATCGCGCGCGAGAGCGGCGGCTGTGCGATCCCGAGCCGGCCGGCGGCGCGTCCGAAGTGCAACTCCTCGGCGACGGCGAGGAAGTACCGCAGTTCACGGGTCTCCAGATCGTCCACGTGGGCAGCCTACCTACTGATACCCGCCGAGTATCACAGCCCACCGATCCGATATTGGACGGCGACGCACGGCCCGCCGAGCATGGATCGGGTGAACAACACGAAGACCGCGCTGGTCACCGGCGCGAACAAGGGAATCGGTCTCGCCATCGCACAGGGTCTCGGAGCGATCGGCTTCACGGTCGCAGTGGGGGCTCGCGACGACGCCAGGCGCGAGGAGGCCGTCGGGCAGCTGCGGGCCGCGGGCGTCGACGCGTTCGGGGTCGCGCTCGACGTCACCTCCGACACCAGCGTCGCCGCGGCGGCAGCGACCATCGAGCGGACGGCGGGACGGCTCGACGTGCTCGTCAACAACGCGGGCATCTCCGGCCGGACCGACGGTGGCGCGCAGGATCCGACCACGCTCGACCTCGATGTCGTCCGCGCCGTGCTGGACACCAACGTGTTCGGGGTGGTCCGGGTGACGAACGCGATGCTTCCGCTGCTCAGCCGCGCGAACGCGCCGCGCATCGTCAACATGTCGAGCAACATGGGCTCGCTGACGTTGCGGACCGGCCCGGTCATGGCCGCGTACGCGCCGTCGAAGTCCATGCTCAACAGCGTCACGGCCCAGTACGCCCGCCGGCTCGCCGATACGCCTGTCATCGTGAACGCCTGCTGCCCCGGCTACGTGGCGACCGATTTCACCGGCTTCAACGCGCCGCGGACCCCCGAGCAGGGTGCCGCGATCGCCATCCGGCTCGCCACCCTGCCGGACGACGGACCACGCGGCGGCTTCTTCGACGACGAGGGCGTCGTCCCCTGGTGATGGTGATCCGCTGCGCGTCGCTGCGGCGTGCCATCGGGAGCAGCCCGTGGCTCGGTTGGGGCGCGGCCCTGTCATCGCGGTCAGCCGCTGATGCGGAGAGACCTCGATTCAGCACCGGCTGCGCATGGGTGTCAGTGCTGTGGGTCATACTCGTGCCGCGGTGCCGCCCGGCTACCGCAACACGAGGGGAGCAGCATGGCTGAGGTGCTGGTTTTCCATCACGGGCACGGGTTGACCGCCGGCATCCGCGAGTTCGCCGAGTAGCTGCGACGGGCCGGACACACCGTCCACGTCCCCGACCTGTTCGACGGGCAGATATTCGAGAACCTCGATGAAGGCGTCGGCTACGCCGAGAGTGTCGGTTTCGACAAGGTGATCGCTCGCGGAACCGGCGCCGCCGAAGGGCTGCCTGCGGGACTCGTCCACCTCGGGTTCTCGCTCGGCGTCCTGCCGGCACAGAAGCTGGCCCAGACCCGTCCCGGCGCGAAGGGTGCGCTGTTGCTCGAAGCGTGCCTCCCGGTCTCGGAGTTCGCCGGGGCATGGCCCCAGGATGTCCCCGTACAGGTCCACGGCATGGACGGGGATCCGTTCTTCGCCGGGGAGGGCGATGTGGACGCGGCCCGCGCGCTCGTCGAAACGGCGCTGGATGCCGAGCTGTTCCTCTACCCCGGCGACCGGCACCTGTTCACCGACAGCAGCCTGCCGTCGTACGACGAGCACGCCGCAACGCAGGTCACCCGCCGGGTGCTCGGCTTCCTCGACCGCATTGAATAGATCGAACAGGGAGTGCGGGGTGCCACCCAGGAAGCGGGTGGCACCCCGGACGGGCCGCGGGCGCCAGGGGGTGTTCCGGCGTCCGTTCCTGGGCGGCGGAGAACAAGAAGTCTCCGGCGCGCCGGTTTTCCAGCCCGCCACCCGGCGTGGGGGGCCAACCCTGGTCGGGAGTACAGGAATTCGGTCATCGCCACCGTGGCGCCGCCGCCGTGGCGGAGATCATGGCGGGGACAGCCCGCTCGCATGTGTGCACATGAGGAAACCCTTCACTGCGCATCGGAACGCGGAGGCGAGAGAAGCAAGCACCGTCATTCAGGCTGGGCCATCCCCTGCGTGGTCCAGTCGTATATTCCGGCGCAGGCCGCGGTCGGTCACGGATTTTCTGGAGTGCAGGTCGTGGGTGGCCGCCCCTTCCCGCGGAGGGGCGGCCACCGGCCTTCGGAGTGTTCTGCTGCGCATGGCGCGGATTGCCCGCAACAGCGCGCCGGCTGTTGCCGGGCCCGGCGCCCGGAGCAGTTGCCCCGGAACTCCGGAACTGACGCGTGGCGTCGCGTCAGCTGCGGCTCCCAGGAGCCGAGCAGTGTCCCGATGTCATTGCGGTCCCCCTGAGATCCGGCCGGCTCACGCGGGCCGGGCCTTGGTCGATCGGGCGCCGACCGGGTCCGGGTCGACGTTCACGGCGCCACCTCGCAGGCTGGACGGGCGTGGAGCGTGCCTCGCCCGGCCCCGTTCCGGCTGGGCTGTGTGCGGGGTGGCCGGGACCATCATTGCTGGTCCGGAGCGCTCATGCCACGGAATGGAACACGGCTTTCCCGTTCGACGACGGCGCGTAGTAATCCTGGTTGCCGTGCGCGCCACCGCGTCAGAGGTACCGTCAGTCGTCGACGACGTCGCCCTCGATGACCCAGGTGGCATGCTGCAGCGGACTGCCCGGATGCGCCTCGGTCAGCACCTGGGCCCGGGTGACGCGTCCTTCGCCGCGCGGGTCGAAGAACGGCCGCGGCTCGCTGCTGACGGCGGTGTCGCCGTGTTCCCGGATCCATTTCGCAACGCTTCGGTAGGAGGCGTAGAGACCGGGACTCTTCTCGATTTCGTGCAGGACGTACTGCAGCTCGGGGTGGTCCCGGTTTTCCTGGTACACCGCCGCGAAGTGAGCCAGCGCGAGGGTGCGCCAGTGCCGGTCGTACGCTTCCATGTCGCCGGCGCCCAGGAGCCGGGCGGCATTCGGATGCCGAAGCATGTACAGGACGCCGTTCTCCAGCGGCATGGCCCCGGGAAACACGGGGATGTGCGGCCCTGGCGAGAAGAGCTCGCGATAGGCCTGGTTGTAGTACACGACGCGCCATCCGATGCCGTACAGGACAGAGGGGCGCTTGATGCTGTCCAGGTAGGCCCGGTAGGCGGGCAGGTCCGGGGAGAGTTGGGGGGCGACAACTTTCCTGGACGGAGCGACGCGCCCGGCGAGCCGGAAGATGGCAGCGCTGATGTCGTCCGGCGTCTCCAGGGCCTCGACCAGTTCCCCCAGCATCTCCGAGGGCAGCCCGGCCGCCCGCGCCATGCGGTTCGCGACCGTCTTCTCGTGGATCCCGATACGGTTCGCGACCGCGCGTTTGGTGGTCCCGCGAGCCTTCATCTGGAGTTCGAGCAAGCCGCTGATCAGTACGTTCGGGTCATTGTGACGCTCACCGCGCCGCCCCCTTCCGCCAGCGGCCGGGGGCAGGAGGAGCTGCTCCTGCGGCGTCGGCCGCTCACTTGCCGACGGCTCCTCCTGCCGGGCGGCGGGGCGTGCGCGCACGGAGGCGAGGGCGTGCTCGACGCAGCCCAGCTCCCCCTCGGTCATCTCCGACAGGAAGTGCCGCATGGCGGCGTCGGGGTCGGGAGCACGTTTCCACGCCTGCGCCATCCGGTCCCCCGCTCGCGCCTCCGGGGCGTATACGGGACGGTAGCCGTCGAGCCGGCCACCAGCATTCTCCACGGCTCCTTTGCCCTTGAGGTTCTGCACCACCGTGGCCACCGTGGTGTAGGCATAGGGCTTCTCGCCGCCGAGGGCACGAGACTCGTTGATCTCTCTCCATAAGTCGCGAATTCGCACAGATTCACCGGACTTGAGCCACATATGGCCAAGAATGTCGTCTTCTTGCTCGGTGAGGTCCATGGAGGCAGCGTAATCGCGCGGAGCAGCCCGTTCCGCTTCGCGCTCCTCGCGCGCCACCCCTTACCCGACGCCCCCGCACGTCCCCTCCCACTTGCACTGATGCAGCAATCAACGAGCCCTCGTCCACGACTCCCGGCCACGCCGCTCCCACGGTGTGGACTCCCGCATTCCCTTTCCGCGTTGTCGCGGCGCACTATGGGCAGACTTGATCAACGACCTGCCCGGACCTCGGTGCTCAGCGCCGCCGACAGCAAAGGACACCCGACGTGGCCATGGACACCGCCTCCTCCGTCGCAACGAGACCGATACCCCGCGTGCCGGGCGCCCTGCCCCTCCTTGGGCACGCGCCGACTCTCATCCGCGATCCCTTCGGCTTCTTCCTGTCGCTGCGGGACCACGCCGACGACCGCGGCCTGGTCCGGATCCAGCTCGGCTCGATGCCCGTCTACATGGCCACCACACCCGAGCGGCTGCACGAGGTCCTGGTGGACAAGGGCCGGTGGTTCGAGAAGGGCCGGTTCTTCCAGCGGCTCAAGCGACTGGCCGGCGAGGGGCTGAGCACCGCGGACGGGGAGCTGCACAAGCGCAACCGCCGCTTCCTCGCACCCCTTTTCGGCCCGAAGCGCATCGCGGACTACTCCCTGATCATGAGCCGCAACGCCCGGCGCCTGTCGGATTCCTGGCAGCCGGGTCAGCAGGTGGACATCTACAAGGAGTCCGCCGGTTACTCGATCGACTCCATTGCCATGTCGCTGTTCAGCACGGACGTCGGAACACCGGCGGTGGAAACGATCCGTACCGAGCTGCCGGTGCTGTTGGACATGCTCCTCAAGCGCGCTGCCTCACCGAAGATCCTGGATCGCCTGCCGGTGCGCTACAACCGCGTCTTCGACCGGGCGTCCGCGCGGTTGACCGAGGTGATCGACCAGGTCATCACCACCGCACACGCCGGCGGCCACGCCGAGGAGCACGACGACCTCCTCGCACAGCTGCTGCGGGCGCAGGTCCACGACGACGTTCCGGTCCGCCTCAGCGACGTCCAGATCCGCGACGAGGTGGCCACGCTGCTCTTCGCCGGGGCCGAGACCACGGCCTCGACCCTGGCCTGGGCCTGGCACTACCTGGCGCACCACCCCGAGGTCGACCGGCAGGTGGTGGCCGAGGTCCTGGAGGTCGTCGGCCCCGACCGCCCGGTGACCATCGAAGACGTCCCCCGGCTGACCCTGATCCGCCGGGTGCTGGACGAGGTGATCCGCCTGCACGGTGTCACATTCCTGATGCGCCGCAGCATCGCGCCGGTGACCCTCGCCGATGTCACGCTGCCCGCGGGCACCGAGGTGGCGTTCAGCATGTACGCCGTCCACCGCGATCCGGAGGCTTTCGAGGACCCCCATACGTTCAACCCGGACCGGTGGCTGAACCCCGGGACCAAGCGGTCGTTCATGCCCTTCGGCGGCGGCAACCGCAAATGCATCGGCGATCAATTCGCCCTGGCCGAGACCACCATCGCCATCGCGGAGGTACTGCGCGACTGGCGCATGACCCCCGTCAGCGGCCACACCCCGCGGCAGGTGATCTCCGCTGTCGCCCGGCCCGACCGGGTTCCCATGACGGTGCAGCCGCGCAACCCCACACCCAGTCGGCCGGGCCGCTGAACAGCCCGGAAGTCCGCCCCGCCGCCGGCCGCCACCGAAGGCGGACAGCTTCCTGACCGTACTCCCCCCATCGTCATCGGCCCTGGCCGGCCGGCTCCGACTCAGCTGATCACGCGTCCGGTTGAACGGTAGGCTGCTGACAATGCTGATCATCACGCCCTGTGTGTCGTCGCACAGGGCGTGATGTGTCCCAGCACCGGGGGGGAGCCGGAAGCCACAGCGCGAAACGGCGGGCTGGGCAGCAGGGGCCCGCTCGTATTGCCGCTGGGAGGCACCATGACGTATCCAGACCCCCGTTCCCCGTCCGCACCGGCACCGCCTCCCGGCTGTCCTGCGCACGACCGGAGCGCCGGCGGTCCCTGGCAGCGGATCTACGGCCCCGACGCCGAGCCCCTGGGCCCGGTGCTGGAACAGCTGCGCAGGCAGTACGGGGACGTCGCGCCGGTCCTCGTTCCCGGCGACATCCCGGCCTATCTGGTCCTGGGCTACAACGCGATACGCGATGTCATGCAGAGCAACTCCCGCGTGGTCTGCGACTCCCGCCGCGGCCGCGTCTACCAGGACGGCCGGATCCCGGCGGACCACCCCCTGGCGCCGATGACCGCGTACCAGCCGATCGTGGCGTTCGAGGACGGCGTGCCCCACGCGCGGCTGCGCAGCGCCGTGGTCGACAGCCTGGACTTCAACCGGCACTCCCTGCGCCGTTACATCGGCCGGTACGCCAACCGTCTCATCGACTGCGTCGCCTCCCGCGGCACCGCCGACCTGGTCACCGAGTACGCCGCGCAGCTGCCGGCCCTCGTGATGGCCTGGATGTACGGCATGCCCGAGGAGGAGAGCCCCGCCCTGGTGACCGCGGTGCGGGATCTGACCAGCGGCAACGAGCGGGCCGCCGAGGGCAATGCGTTCGTCACCCGCACCATGGAGGAGCTCGTCCGGCGCAGGCGGGCCGGTGAGGGCGTCGCCAACACCGTCGGCGGCCGGGACTTCGTCAGCCGGCTCCTGGACCACGAGGCGGGCCTCAGCGAGCAGGAGGTCGTCGAGCACCTGCGTATGATCTTCGTCGCCGGCTACACGCCGACGGTCGCGCTGATCGCGAACACCCTGCTGGTGCTCTTGACGCAGCGTCAGTTCAGCCATGACCTGACCAGTGGCCAGATGACGCTGCCCGAGGCCCTGGAGCGGGTGCTGTGGGACCTCCCGCCGATCGGACTGTTGCCCACCCGCTGGGCGGCCGGCGACATGACCATCGCGGGCCAGCAGATCAAGGCCGGCGACATGATCATCCTGGGGATCGAGGCGGCCAACGCGGACCCCGCCGCCCGCGAGCCCGGACGCCCGGTCGTCCACAACTCGGGTCACCTCGCCTTCTCCACCGGCCCCCACGAGTGCCCCGGCCGCGACATCGGACAGGCCATCGCCGAGACGGGCATCGACATCCTGCTGAGCACGCTCAGGGACCTGGAGCTGGCGGTGCCCGAGGCAGAGCTGCAGTGGCAGTCGGCCTGGGTCTCCCGCCGCCTGCTCTCCCTGCCCGTGACGTTCACTCCGCCACGGCCGAAGGAAGTGCGCGCTCCGCAGCCGGAGGCCGTCGGCGCGGCCTTGGGCACGTCCGTCGGCACTCCCTGACGGTGGATCGTATCGGGCCGGTAGCCACGCCTCGCGCAGGACGGCCGGGCGTGGACGCACGCGGACGCGCCGCCGGCAGCACCGCGCGGGGCGGCCCGACCGTCCAGCACGTACGGAGCCGCCGGCGTCGAGCACGCTGTACGTCGAGAACACGGCGTTCGTGAGCCTGCGGCCGGGCCGGCGAATTCCCGGTCCGGCCGCAGCCGACATGCGCCCTGACGGGCCTGGGGCGTGTGCGCATGGCGGCTCGGCTTGCGGGCGTCAAGAGCGCGCTCCCGAGATGACACCCGCATGGGTCAGGCGATCCCCCGCACCGCCCCATTGCTCCCACTCGTACGTGATCCGACACAGGGATGCATCCGGCAAACAGCGCGGAGAGGGTGGGCACGGCACTCAAGACGATGCGACAGCCAGACTCCACCCAGCTGTACGCCGAGAAGCGCACCACGCCTGCCGACGTCGCGGCACAGCGGCGCGAGCTGGGCCAGAGGGGCTTCGCAGCTTTCGCCGACAGATGGGGGGCAGCAACGTCGAGACCGGCTTCCAGTCGCCAGGGTGGCCGGGGCCGTGCCCGGCCGGTTTGCGGGCGGCATCGACCGGTCTTTCCGACCGAGCCGAGGTCATACGTGCACAGGCTCAGGCTCTCGCTTCCGCCGCCCGCCACCACCGCTCGTGGTCAACAAACCACCGTTAGGATCTCGGTGGGAGGATCATCTTGCACACCCGCATCCGCCATCGACGCATGCTTCGCATGCTCCGCACTGCTGCGCTGGCCCTGGTCGTCGCCGCCGGAGCAACCGCTTGCGGTGCCGATCGGTCCGGCACGCCGGACATCGGCACGAGTCCTGGGCAGCCGGGTGCCACCGCCTCCGCGGGCGGCCACGCCCTCACGGCAGACCAGCGGCGCCGGGCGGACCAGCTGGTCAGCGTGTTCGAGAACGGCACGCCGGAGATCCAGTACGGCTACGCCGAGAATCTGCACGACGGACGGGGCATCACCGCCGGCCGGGCCGGCTTCACGACCGGGGACGGTGACGCGCTGAAGGTGATCCGCGCCTACACCCGGCAGGTCCCCGGCAACCCGCTGGCCCGCTTCGTACCCGCGCTGGAACGGCAGGCGAACGAGGAGGCGGACGCCGGCGGCCTACCCGAGGCCGACTACATCGCTGCCTGGAAGCAGGCGGCGCAGGACGACCGGTTCCGGCACGTCCAGGATCAGCAGGTCGACGACCGTTACTACAAGCCCGCGAGGGACCAGGCCGACCGGCTCGGCCTGAGCACCGCTCTGGCCCGCGCCGAACTGTATGACGCCGCCATCCAGCACGGCACCGGCAGCGACGCCGACGCCCTGCCGGCGCTCATCGAGCGCACCACCGACAAGGTCGGCGCTCCGTCCAAGGCCGGGGAGAAGGAGTGGCTCGACGCGTTCTTCGACGTACGGACCGATGATCTGACCCACCCGAAGAACCCGGACACCGCCCAGGAGTGGCGCGACTCGGTGGACCGGGTCGGCGCCGTCCGCCGTATCGCCCGCGGCGGCAACTACGAGCTCGACGGGCCCTTCACGATCACAGCATTCGGCTCACGGCACACCATTCGCTGAGGTCCCGCCCCCGCGACTGCGGCGCCTGGCTCGCCCGCCACCTGCTCCAGCCCCCCACACACTCACGGTCGTCCGTTGCAGCGGTGGCCGCTGCCGATTCGAGGGCATTTCAACGCTGTTCGCGCCCCACTCCTTCGGCGGCTGCGAGCCTCAGGCTGCAGCCGTGAGCCTGTGCTGATCGTCTGACGAAGTGTGTGAGTCCCGCCTGTTGGGCGGCGGCATCGGGTTGGGTGAAGGTTCCGGAGGTGCGCAGCGTCTCCGCCGTATAAAAGGCCGTACCGCCTTGCTTCGGGCAGGACACCGAGGTCCAGTACAGGCCGTCTGAGCTGCCTGCCGGTGTGGTGAAGGTGCCCCCTCGAACCGAAGTATCCACACGTCCGTGCTGTACGAAGGGGCCGTAGTAGGCAGCCAGCCGGAATGACGGCTCGCCCTTCTCGTCGAGGACAAAGCAGTCTTCCATGGGGGCGAGCGGATCGGCGACGCTCTCAAGCACAGGAGCGTTGATTCCCGTACATGTCCCGGTGGCTTTCCCCCTCGGCGTCATCGATATCAATGGCGGGACATTGGGAACCCGGTTGATCTCCTGTCCGGGGGGCGCCTTGCAGCCGGCCTGCTCGGCGGCCTGCACGGCGGTCTGCGTGGCGATGCGCGCGAACCGGGCCCGTCGCTCATCGCGCTTCCTGGCGCCCTTGTTCCGGGACTGGGCCCGCAGGTTGACGACAAGGTCATCAGCCGCCTTGTCGCCGCACGCCATGACGATGGTTGCCCTGTCGTCCGGGGTGGAGAAGTTGCCGAACACGCCGCGCCAGCCGTTGCCGATGGGCGACACGAATGCCGTGGCGGCACTCCGGTGCCGCCCGCCAACCATTGAGCACCCACGCAGGACAAGCAGCAGGGAATCTGCCCGTGGTGCCGTCGCGGGAAGGGGAGCGCGGTCGGAAGAGCGTGCGTCCGGCGTGTCAGAAGGGCGTCAGGGAGACCGAGTACCGCTTGAACCCACACGCTCCGCCTTCTTCAATGGGGGTGTGAACAGCCATCTACGCCATGACGACCGGCCGCCGCATACGGCGCTGCCCGGCTCGGTGTGCTGCTCGCTGTCAGGGCGGTAGCCCCTCTCCCCACTGACGTTACGGCTGCGCTCACGGCTCGGCCCCGCGTCGTTTCCCTTCGCAGCGGCTCGTCGGCGCGCATACCGCTCCCGATGTCCGCTCTCTGCTCGCACGGCAGCGCCCCGCCCAGCGGAGCACCGCCGCACTTTCCTTCCCGGAGTGGATTCTCATGTCTTTCGCTGTCTCGCCTGCCTCCAGGTCTGTGCTGGTCACCGGCGCCACCACCGGCATCGGCTGGGAGACCGCCCGGCTGCTCGCCGCCCGGGGCGATACGGTCATCGTGCACGCTCCGGACCAGGCATCCGGTGACGACGCCATCGCCCGCCTGGTGGCCGCAGGCGCCAACGTCCTGAAGCTGCGCCTGGCCGTCGCCGACTTCAGCCGCCTCAATGAGGTACGGGCCATGGCCGCCCGCGTCGCCGACGAGCACCCCGCCCTCGATGTCCTCGTCAACAACGCCGCCGTCGCCGCCCCCGAACGCCGCACGATGACCGACGACGGCAACGAACTGGCCCTTCAGGTCAACTTCCTGGCGGCCTACCTCCTCACCCACGAACTTCGCGGGCCGCTCAGCGCCCGCCCGGGCAGCCGCGTGATCAACGTGTCCTCCTCCACCCACCGCACCGCCTCCATCACCTGGAACGACCCCCACCGCGCCAAGCGGTACTCCCGGCTCGCCGCCTACGCCCAGTCCCAGCTCGCCTTGACCATCTTCGCCCGGGCCGAGGCGCCGTGGACCTCTGTCAGCGTGCACCCCGGTGTGTGCGACACCGCCCTGCTCCCTCTGTACGCGCACGAAGGCGACCCCGCCACCGAGGGCGCCGAACGCGTGGCGCGCCTGTGCGACCCGGCCACCGAACTCGTTCCCGGTGCCTACTACGACCGCACCGCGCTCTCCCCGGCCGCTCCGGTCGCCATGGAAGACCGCACGGTCCGCCGACTGTGCAAACTCGCCGACCAACTGGTCGCGCAAACGCCCTGATCCCGCACTCCTGCACCGCGAAGAAGCAACGAACGCCCATATCCGAACACGCCCGGCGCAAAAGTAGGGCCACCCACGGCACCGAGGCCTGCGCCTGACAGCAGGCCACCGGCCTCCACGGGCGGTGCGGCGCGAGACCGTGCTGCACCGCCCGCTTCCCCACATCCCCCGGAGTGATCGGTGCCCATCTCGTCCCTTCGACGCCTCACCCCGGCCTTCGGCCCGCGGGGCTCCTGATTCCTCGCCGGCCGCCCAGGCTTGGGCTTCCTTCCCCGAACGCGCCGCCCTCACCGGCAATGGACGCTGGTGGAGCGACAGACATCACCGCCCAAGGCCGCATCCCGAGCTGGGTTTGCTCCCACGACACCCCGAGCCGCCACCTCGCCGCGAAGTCCGGGCTCCCGCGCCACATGGCCGTCGGGGCAGACAACGACTTGACGTTGACCCTGCGTCAGGCTTGCACCATCGATCTCATGCACACCTCACACCCGGCCCCCCTGGGCCACTTCCACGATGTCGGGGGACGGCGCCTGCTCCTCCACCGCTCGGGCACCGGAGGCCCGGCCGTCGTCTTTCTGCCCGGTGCCGGCGCGGTCGGCCTGGACTACCTCAACGTCCACGAGCGGGTTGCCGCTTTCACCACCTCCGTCCTCTACGACCGCGCCGGTACGGGATGGAGCGGCCCGGCAGCTCTGCCGCGCACCGCCGCCGAGGTCGCCACCGAGCTGCGCCTGCTGCTGCACGCGGCCGACGTCCCCGGTCCGTACGTGCTCGTCGGGCACTCCCTTGGCGGCGCCTACGCGCGCCGCTTCGCGCAACTGTTTCCCGACGAGGTGGCGGGTTTCGTCTACCTCGACTCCTTTCACGAGGACTGGGACCGTTACCTGCCGCACCTCAGGTCCCAGAAGGTCCCGGGCACGCCGGTACTGCGGCTGGTGCGCCTCCTCTCGCGCGGCTACTACCGGCGCATGTTCGCGTCGTGGCCGCAGCAGGTGTGCGAGCCGCTCATCGAGCGGCACCTCGACCTGGCATGGCTGCGGGCCGGCGCGCAGGAGCGCAGCGATCAGCCGCGGCTGCGCGACGAACTGCGGGCCGGGGGCAGCCTCCCCGACGTACCACTGATCGCGCTCACCGCGCTGGGCACCGACCCGGCGATGCGCCTGCTCATGTCCAAGCGGGCCCTGAGGCAGATGGCGCAGGACAAGTGCCGGCTCTACGAAGCCCTGGCGGCCTCGGTGAGGCACGGCGAGCACCGCGCCCTCGACCGGGCCCGGCACAGTACGATCCACCTCGACTGCCCGGACGCCGTCACCGAAGCCGTCCATGACCTGTGGCAGCGCGTGTACGGAAAGGGCGGTTCATGCTCACCATCGGCCAGCTCGCCGCCCACGCGGGCGTGACGGTGCGCGCCGTGCGGCACTACCATCAGCGCGGCCTGCTGTCCGAACCCGCACGCGACGCCTCCGGCTACCGCCGCTACGACGCCCAGGCCGTGGTGGATCTGATCCGCATCAAAACCCTGGCCGACGCCGGCGTGCCGCTGGCCCGTGTCGAGGAGCTCCTCGCCGCCCGGCCCGAGGAGTTCGCCGAAGCCGTCGCCGAGATCGACCGGACACTGGTGGAAAGGATCCGCGATCTCACCCACCACCGCCGCAACATAGCCCAACTGGCTGCCGGTGACGCCCTGTTCCTGCCGGCCGAGATCATCGACATCCTTGAGCGCGTACGCGCCCTCGGCATCAGCGAGCGGCTGATTCGTATCGAGCGCGACGTCTGGATCATGCTCGTAGCGCTGTCACCGCGGTCGGTACCCCAATGGGTCGCCGAGAAGAACGCGGCCCTGGCCGACCCCGACTTCCGCGCTCTCTACCGGGCCTGTGACGAGGCCCTCGACCGCGCCCCCGACGACCCCCGGCTCGTCGAGCTCGCCACCGCCATCGCTGCCTGGGACGCCCGCCACCCGGAGCGCGGACAAGCCCAACCCGCAGCGCTCACCCTGATGTACTCCCATGTCACCGGCTCCTCCCCGGCCTGGCAACGCCTCATGGAATTGCTGTCCGCCGGAGCCCGGGACCGTCCCGCCGAGACGACCGGAACAGCGTGAAGCCCCTGTCCTGAGTGGTGCCGCCCTGGATCTGAAGTGAGCCTCTCAGACAGACAGCGAGGCTGCCGTCCAGAGTGAGGACAGCGGCCTCGCTCGGCTCCCACGCTCCGACATCGGCATCGTCCGCCTGGAGCGGGTGGGGCGGGGCGATCCGAACGATCAATGGCCGGCGGCTCGTTGCAGGTGATCACGATCGGTGCGTTCGCCTCCGCCCGTGCGCGACGGAGAGGAGTCCCAGCTCGTACGTGGCGCGGCCAGACCATCGGCAGCCGGGGAGCGGTCGGCACCGCCGCGCAGAAAGCAGGAACAGAAAGCAGGAACCGTCTCGCTCAGCCTGTCGCGGCACATGGCGGTACGCATGGACCAGCAGCAATGCGCGGCGCACCGCTGCCTGCGGTTTGCAGGATCGCAGGATCCACCCAAAGGGCGAGCACAGAGCGACAACCCCACCCCTGCGATCTGCAAAGGTGCGGGTCTCAGGCGCGTCACCGACACCACAGCCGCCCGGGTCGGACGATCCCCCGCGTCGCCCGACCCAGGCAGCTCGACCGGAGTCCTGGCCGCGTCGGGGCGGACATCCGGAGACCTGCTGAGTATATTGGCTCTCAGCCAGTCAACGCAGGAGTTAACAGCATGTCCCCCCGCAGCCCCTCGGTCAATGAAGAGTTGCGGCGGCGTTCCCGGGAGCGCTTGTTGCAGGCGACCGTCGAGCTGGTGGACGAGCGCGGGTACGAGGCGACGACGCTCGGGGACATCGCCTGCCGTGCCGGTTCGGCGCGCGGGCTGATCTCGTACTACTTCCCGGGCAAGCGGCAGCTGTTGCAGTCGGCCGTGCACCGGCTGATGCACCACTCGCTGCAAGCGGCGCTGGAGCGCGAACCCGTTCCGGCGGGTGAGGATGCGGGCCGGGAGCGGCTGGCGCGGGCGATCGACGCGATTCTGGGGCTGGCGCAGGAGCGTCCGCTGCTGATGCGTACGCATATGGCCGGAATTCTGACGGCGGAAGGTTTCATCCAGTGCCCCGAGCAGCAGCGGCTGGCGTTCCTGCTGCGTGACACGGTCGAGCGGTACGGCTCGAAGGACGCGGACACGGACTACCGGCTGCTGCGGGCGTTGCTGATGGGGTCGGTGGTGGCGGTGCTGCTGCCCGGGGCACCCATGCCGGCCGCGCGGTTGCGGGCCGAGCTGTTCCAGCGGTACGGCCTCGACTGGGAGCTGGGGGTGCCGCCGAGCGAGGGCCCGGATGCGCCGCTGGAGGGCCCGCCCCCGCTGCTGACGCCGGCACCGGAGGGGCCCACGCCCTTGCCCGAACCGTCACCGCTGCCCGAACCCTCACCGCTGCCCGAACAGTCACCGACAGCCGATTCGCCTGCCGCCGCGGAAGGGTAGGGCCGGGGCAGGCCTCACCCGCCCGATGTCCCCGGCGCCGGCCCCATGCATGCCTGTCCGCCAACCTCGGCAGCACACCTCCCGCGCATCCCACGCCAGTGCGATTCTGGAAGTACTCCGCGGGAAGGGGCCTTCCGTGCTTCGTGTCGCAGTGATCGGGTCGGGACCCAGTGGCGTCTACACCGCTCAGGCGCTGGTCGGGCAGGAAGCCGTGCCGGACGTCGAGGTGTATGTGCTCGACCGGCTGCCGTGCCCGTACGGGCTGGTCCGCTACGGGGTCGCGCCCGACCACGAGAAGATCAAGTCGTTGCAGCACAACCTCCGTACGGTGCTGGAGCATCCGCGCGTGCACTTCCTGGGCAATGTCGACGTGGGAGCCGGCGGGCTGGACCCGCGGGAGCTGCGGCGGCTGTTCCACGCGGTGGTGTACTGCGTGGGGGCCGCCACCGACCGGCATCTGGGCATCCCGGGCGAGGGCCTGCCCGGCAGCCACTCCGCCACCGGCTTCGTCTCCTGGTACAGCGCGCACCCGGACGCGGCGGACGGCCGCTTCCCGCTGGCCGCGCGCTCCGCGGTGGTGATCGGCGTGGGCAACGTCGCGGTGGACGTGGCGCGGGTCCTCGCCCGCGGCGCGGACGAACTGGCGCGTACGGACGTGCCGCAGGCGGCGCTCGGCGCGCTCGCGGAGAGCCGGGTCGAGGACGTGTGGATGGTGGGGCGGCGGGGGCCGTCGCAGGCCAAGTTCACCACCAAGGAGCTGCGGGAACTGGGCACGCTGCCGGGTGCGGACGTGGCCGTACGGCCCGAGGAGCTGGCGCTGGACCCGGCGTACCACGATTCCGCGGGGCTGCCCGCGGTGAACCGGCGCAACGTGGACGTGCTGCGCGACTGGGCCGGGAAGACGGACGGGGCGGGAGATGCGGGAAGGGCGGGAAGAGAGACGGAAAGGGCGCCGGGCGCGGTGCAAGCCAAGCGCCGCCGGATTCATCTGCGGTTCTTCCTCCGGCCCGTCGAGATCATCGGCGATCGGGGGTCGGGGGTGCGCGGGGTGCGGTTCGAGCGGACCGTGCCGGACGGATCGGGCGGGGTCACCGGCACGGGGCAGTACGAGGAGATCGCGGCGCAGCTGGTGCTGCGCTCGGTCGGGTACAAGGGGGCGCCGCAGCCGGGCCTGCCGTTCGACGCGGCGACCGGCACGGTGCCGCACGCGGAGGGGCGGGTGCTGCGGGACGGTGTGCCCTTCCCCGGCGAGTACGTGGCGGGGTGGATCAAGCGCGGCCCGACCGGGGTGATCGGCACCAACCGGCCGTGTGCGAAGCAGACCGCGGCCGCGTTGCTGGCGGACGCGGACACGCTGGCGCGCGAGCCGCTGCCGGACGATCCGGTGGCCGGGCTGCGGCGGGCGGGGCAGCAGCCGGTGCGCTGGCCGGGCTGGCTGCGCATCGAGGCGGCGGAGGCGGCGCTCGGCCGCGAGCTGGGGCGGACGACCGTGAAGATCGCCGACTGGCCGGGGCTGCTGGTGGCGGCCGCGGACGGGGAGCGCTGAGCGGGCCGGGACAGGGAGCGCTGAGCGGGCCCGGACAGGCGAGGGGGCGACGCAACCGTACGCGGTCGTACGGGACCGCACGACCTCGAACGAGACCGCACGACCTCGTACGCACCGGGAAGAAAGGCAGCGGGCGGGGCCGCGGGGGCGGACGGTCAGTCGTCCAGTCGCCCGTCCTGGAGTTCCGCCGCCTCCAGGACCCGTTCGAGCAGGCCGGGGAAGAGCGCGTCCAGGTCGGCGCGGCGCAGCACGTTCATCTTGGCCGTACCGCGGTAGATCTGGCTGATGACGCCGTGTTCGCGCAGCACCCGGTAGTGGTGCGTACAGGTGGACTTGCTGACCGGCAGCTCGATGCCGGCGCAGGACAGTTCCCCCTGGGCCGCCGCGAGACAGCGCACGATCCGCAGCCGCATCGGGTCGGCCAGCGCGTGCAGCACGTCTTCGAGGCGGATCGCCGTGACGTCCGGGTGGTCCAGGACACGGGCACCGGGCCGGTCGGCCGAGGGCGTCGTGGTGGTCGGCATGGCGGCTCCTGGAAGTCGGCTCCGGACGGACGGTTCTCAGCCGGGGATCGCTGGGGGTTCCCGGACGGGGATCTTCATTGTACGAGGAACGTCGTAATTTGACATCTTCCCAGGACGGAGGCGGTGGACCGGCCCGTGGCCGGGCGGATCCTCCGGGCCGGCGGGCTGACGCGCGTTCAGCTGCCGCCGTACGGCTGACATGTACGCGGCCCGGTGGGGCACCCGTGGCGAAGGGGTGAACTGCCCGGCGCTGCCGGGCCTCGGGAGCCGTTCGGGGGAACGAGTGAGCAACGAACGAGGCACGACTGATCACGACCGCCGAACCGCGACGCCGTCGCCGGTTCCCGCCGGAGGCCCGATGACTCACAGGACCCGCCCGTGACCGGCGCGTGGTGGCCCCTTCCGCGCCGGGCACGGGCCACCCTGCCGGGCCCCGAACGGCGCCTCACCCGTCGTCGGCTCACCCGTCGGCAGCCCTCCCGCCGGCGGCTGTCCCGTACAGAGCTTTCTCGGACAGAGCTTTCCCGTGCACAGCTTTCTCGTACGCAGCCTTCGTATACGCAGCCTTCACCTACGCAGCCCTCGCCTACGCAGCTCTCCCGTACGCGCTCGCCTCACCCGCAGCGGCGGCTGCCCGACCGCCCGATGCCGCGCCCCCCGGCCTCCGGCCACCCGGCCGCCGCACCGGGCGACCGGGCGGCGCACACCCCCGCGCCGAGCCCGGCCACCCGCGTCGGACGGTTTCTCCTCGCACAGTGGCACCGCGTCGCCGGCCCCACGTGGGCCGCACTCCGGCGTCGCCGCCTGGCCGCCGTACCGCTCACCACGGCCTCCGTGCTCCTCGTGATCACCTGCCATGCTCTCGCCCTGACGGACACCGGCTCGCGGCTGGTCTGGGCGCTCGGCGGAGTGCGGGCGGACGTCCCGTTCTGGCTGGTGCTGCCGCGGCTGCCGCTGTCGCTCTTCGCGCCCGCGCCCGGACTGCCGTGGTGGGGTGCCCTCGCCCAGGTGATCGTGATCTTCGGGGTGGCCGAGTGCGTCCTCGGTACGGTGCGCACGGCGACCGTCTCCCTGGTCGTCACGGCGGCGGCGACGCTGTTCGCCCGCCTCGTGCTCACCCTCGGACCCGGCCACCCGCTGGCGGTTCCCCCCGACGAGGCAATGCTGGCCGACACAGGGCCGTCCGCCGCCGTCGTGGGCCTGCTGATCTGTGTCGGCTGGGCCTGCCGCGCCCCTCTGCTGATCTACGGCACGGTGCTGACCTTCTCCCTGGAATGCGCCCTGACCTCCACCCTCTCCAGCCGCGCCCACCTGGGCGGCATCGCTGCCGCGCTCCTGTGCGCCGCCGTGGTCTGCCGCGCTCCGGTTCGCGCGACCACTCCCTCTCCAGCGGCCACCCCTTCCTCCGCCGCCGCCCCGAGCGGGCGTGACGCCTGACCCCGCGACCCGAGCCCGTACGAACGGGGGCACCCCGGAAGGCTAGACTCGAACACGTGAGCGAACTGCCCCCTGACCTGCCGCGCCTCCGCACCTTGGAGACGTGGCTGCGCCTGCAGCTCACGGCGGTCCGGGCCCGTATCCAGTTCCTCGAACAGCAGGAGCGGGACCGTCCCGCTCCGGTCCGGCCACCTCGGCCCGACTGGCTGCTGGAGACCGAGCGGCTCGGCGGCCGCAACGGGCGTCCCGTTCGCGTCCATGTGGGCGGGTGCGGCCAGGCGCGCGGCCGGGCCATCAGCCGTGAGCAGGCGGTGGACGCCCTCGGACAGGGCGTGGAGGCGTGCTACGGCTGCCGTCCGGACACGGAACTGGGCATTCTGGGCTGATGGGTCCGGGCGGAAGGCTGATTGCCTTGCCGGACGGCCCCGGACGAGCCTGTGCAACCCCGGACGCCCCCGGTCCGCTTCGCCCGCCCCCGGTCACGCCATTACGGACGCGGCCGAGCGCGCAGCGTGGCGATGAGCGGCACGGCCGGCTGGATGACCAGGCCCATCCGGTGGGGCGCTTCCTTCGGTGTGACGTCCAGGTGAAAGCGCTGCGCCACGGAGGCGATGAGCAGAACCGCCTCCACCTGGGCGAACCGGGCGCCGATACAGGCGCGAGTGCCGCCGCCGAACGGGAACCAGGCGTGTTCGGGGATGACATCGGGAGCGTCGGCGTCCCAGCGTTCGGGGCGGAACGCCGTGGGGTCGGGGAACCAGCGCGGGTCACGGTGGGCCGTCCACTGGCTGCACCACACCGTCGTACCGACGGGAATGGCGTGGCCGCCCAGGGCGACACCCTCCTTGGTCACCACGGCGGGGACGAGCCAGACCGGCGGATACAACCGCAGGCTCTCCTTGACGATCTGCCGGGTCCAGACCAGTTGTTCGTAGTCCTCGGCGGTGGGCGGACGGCCGCCCAGGACGCGGTCGAGCTCTTCGTCCAGCCGGGCCCGCGCCTCGGGTGACCGGGACAGCAGGTACCAGGTCCACGTCAACGCGGTGGAGGTCGTCTCGTGTCCGGCCGCCCAGAGCGTCACCGCCTCGTCGCGGACCTCTTCGGCGGACAGCGGGCGGCCCTCCTCGTCCCGCGCCGCGAGCAGCCGGGTCAGCAGGTCGCCGTCGCGGCCGGACCCGTCGTCCGCGCCGGCGCCGCCCCCGGCGTCCGCTCCGGCCCGCCGCGCGTCGATGAGCCGCCGCATCTCGGCGTCGATGGTGGCGACGGCGCCGAGATGACGCCGGCGGTAGGGCAGGGGCACCCAGTCCGGGAGGAAGAGAGGGAGGCCCCGGATCTCGGTGGCGATCGCGTTTTCGGCCGTCGCCATCGCCGCGCCGACGGCGCGGGTCCGGTCCCCGAGATCGTTGCCGAACAGCGTACGGAGCACGACGCGCTGGGTGATCAGCGTCATCTCCCGCAGCAGGTCGAAGCGGTCACCGTCGCGCCAGCCGTCGGCCGCCCCGAGGGCGCTGTCGACCATGACCCGGGCGAAGCGGCGGACCTGGCGCGGGCGGACGGCCGGCTGGACCATGCCGCGCTTGCGGCGCCACTCGGGCCCCGCGGCGAGCAGGATGCTGTTGCCGACGAGTCGCGGCAGGGCCCAGCCGATGCGCAGGACGTCGCAGGCGCCGTCCCGGAACCCGAGGAAATCGGCGATGTGCTGCGGGTGGGAGAGGAACAGGCTGCGCCGCGGGCCCAGGGACCAGGTCACGGCGTCGCCGAACTCGTCCCGCAGCCGGGTCAGGAACGCCAGCGGGTCCTTGCCGAAGGCGGGCAGGTTTCCGAGCCACGGCAGGCCGCGCGGGCCGGGTACGGGGCGGAGCGGGACGGTCTGCACGGGCACGGTTCCTCCGGACGTGGCGAGGCGGGGAGACCCGGCGGCTCCTCGGCGTCGGGGCCGGGCGTGAACCTGCTGCCGCCGGGCCCTGTGCGCAGCGCGACGCGCGCGGGCCGACGCCTGGATCTTTTCCCCCGGGCGCATGTCACCGACACCCGCGGGGCCACACCTCACTCCTATCGGAGGATGTGTCCGGTGCCGGTGGTGGGCGCACCCCCGGAGCGGCGAGGGAACGGGCACGCCCTCCGGACCCCGGAAGGCCCTGACGCGGCGCGCAGGCGTTGGAAACTCACCCGTTCGACGACATGCGCACACAGTAATCGAATGGCTACTCTTTGCGCATGAGTCATGGGGGACGCCGCTTGGACCACGGGGGACGCCCAAGGCGCCGGTCCCGGGTGCGGGCCGGCGTCCTGATGCTGGTCGCCGTGCTGATCGTGCTGTGCGGTGCGGCGCCCGCGGCCTTCGAACCACCTTCGGGGCAGTCCGAGGTCACCGCCGCGTCGGCCGAACTCGCCGCCGACGACAGCGTTCCGCAGGCGGCCGGCCCCCGGGCAGCCAGGGCCGCACGTACGGACCGCTCCCCCACGGCGCAGGTTCTCACCCCGTCGCTGCCGCACCGCCCCGGGCGTACCGGCCTCCTCGCCCGCCGGGCCGAGCCGCGTCCGGGCGTGCGCAACGACGCCAATGCCCGCGCGCACCACACCGTGCTGCGCTGCTGACCGCGCCACGTTCCCGCCATGCTCCGAAGCCGCCGGTCCGTACGGATCCGGCCGACGCGGCGTTTCCTGACGCCGCGCTCCGGAGAGGCGCGAACGCTCCCGCACACCGCAGCAGCGACCAGCAGGAGAGGTGCGTCATGCCCATCGATCCCCAACGCGCGCTGGAAGGTTACCTGCGCGCCCTCACGTACGACGCGGACGACTCCGGACCGGCCCCCGGGCCCGGCCGCCCCGCGACCACCGCCAAGGCCGAGCCCGAGCCCGAGCCCGCGCTCGCCGGGGACAAGGCTCCCGCCCCCGGAGCCGCCCCGGCCAAGGCACCCGTCCCCGCCCCGGAGCAGGTACCGACCGCCACACGCCCGGCCGGACTCCTGCTCCGGCTGCTCTCCCTGCGCCGTGGCCCGGCGGCTGCCGAGAGGACGCGGCGGGCCTGAGCCGGGCACGAGCGCCCGGCCCGATGCGTCGGGGCGTCCCGCCGTCGTACCGGTGCCTCTCCGGGGGCGCCGGTGCACCCTTCCGGGTGGCGGCGGGCCGCCCCGCCCCGTGGGGCACCGCGAATCCGGCCGCGCTGATGCCAGGCTGTCCCAGGTGCCGGGCGGCGGTCGCGCGCCGGCCCGGCGCGCGCGTGCGTCGCGGTACGTGTCGGCGTCCCCGTGCCGGTTCCGGCGCGGGCCGGGCGGAGGTTGCTGGTGGTCCAGGTCGAGCAGGTCATGCGTACGGAGGCCGCCGCGGCGCCCCGCAACACGGTGGGCCGGGCGGTACGCCGCTGGCTGACCACCACCGACCACAAGGTGATCGGGAACCTCTATCTCGTCACCGCGTTCGGCTTCTTCCTGTTCGCGGGCGCGCTGGCGATGGTGATGCGCGCCGAACTGGCCCGGCCGGGCCTGCAGATCGTCAGCGCCGAGCAGTACAACCAGCTGTTCACCATCCACGGCACGATCATGATGCTGCTGTTCGCGACGCCCATGTTCGCCGGGTTCTCGAACGCGGTCATGCCGGTGCAGATCGGCGCCCCCGACGTGGCCTTCCCCCGGCTGAACGCCCTGACGTACTGGCTGTTCCTGTTCGGCGGCCTGATCGTGGTGTCGGGCTTCCTCACCCCGCAGGGCGCCGCGTCGTTCGGCTGGTTCGCCTACGCGCCGCTGAACAGCGCGCTGCGTACGCCGGGCACCGGCGGTGATCTGTGGACCATGGGGCTCGTCGTGTCGGGCCTGAGCACCACCCTGGGCGCGGTCAATTTCATCGCCACCATCATGTGTCTGCGCGCCCCGGGCATGACCATGTTCCGGATGCCGATCTTCACCTGGAACGTGCTGTTCACCTCGTTCCTGGCGCTGCTGGCGTTCCCGGTGCTGACCGCCGCGCTGCTCGCCCTGGAGGCGGACCGCACGTTCGGCGCGCACGTCTACGATCCGGCGAACGGCGGGGCGGTTCTGTGGCAGCACCTGTTCTGGTTCTTCGGGCATCCGGAGGTCTATATCGTCGCCCTGCCGTTCTTCGGCGTGATCACGGAGATCATTCCGGTGTTCAGCCGCAAGCCGGTGTTCGGGTACATCGGCATGGTGGGCGCGACCATCGCCATCACCATGCTCTCGGCGACCGTGTGGGCGCACCACATGTTCGCCACCGGCGCGGTACTGCTGCCGTTCTTCTCCCTGATGTCCTTCCTGATCGCGGCGCCGACCGGGGTGAAGTTCTTCAACTGGATCGGCACCATGTGGCGCGGCAGCGTGTCGTTCGAGACGCCGATGCTGTGGGCCGGCGGGTTCCTGGTCACCTTTCTGCTCGGCGGGCTGAGCGGGGTGCTGATCGCGTCGCCGCCGCTGGACTTCCACGTCACCGACTCGTATTTCATCGTCGCGCACCTGCACTACGTCCTCTTCGGCACGGTGGTCTTCGCGATGTTCGGCGGCTTCTACTTCTGGTGGCCGAAGCTCACCGGGCGCCTGCTCGACGAACGGCTGGGGAGGATCCACTTCTGGACGCTCTTCACCGGCTTCCAGCTGACGTTCCTCGTGCAGCACTGGCTCGGCTCCAGCGGAATGCCCCGGCGTTACGCGGACTACCTGGCGGCCGACGGGTTCACCGTACTGAACTCGCTGTCCTCGGTGGGCGCGTTCCTGCTGGGGCTTTCCACGCTGCCTTTCCTGTACAACGTGTGGCGTACCGCGCGTTACGCACCGAAGGTGACGGTGGACGATCCGTGGGGCCATGGCAGGTCGCTGGAGTGGGCGACGTCCTGCCCGCCGCCCCGGCACAATTTCCACACGCTGCCCCGCGTGCGGTCCGACTCCCCCGCTTTTGACCTGCACCATCCCGAAGCGCTGCGGCTGCCCGCTCCGCAGCGCGGCAGTGCCGAACCGACGCCCGATCCGCACAGAGAGCGGCACATGTGAAGACCGAGGCTTTTCTCTTCGCCGGAGTGGCGGCCTTCTTCTTCGTGGCGGGCCTCGGCTACGCCTTCTGGTCGGAAGAACCCGCGGGTACCGCGGCGCTGGCCGTCTCCTTCCTGATGTCCTCGCTCGTGAGCGGCTTCTGCGCGCTCAATCACCGCAAACGGGGGAAGCGGCCGGAGGACCACAAGGAGGCCGAGGTACGCGAGCGTTTCGGCGGCCTCGGATTCTTCCCGCCGCGCAGCGCCTATCCCCCGCTGACCGGTCTGGCGGTGGCGCTGACCGCGCTGGGCGTCGTCTTCGGCCTGTGGCTGTTCGTCATCGGCGCCGGTCTGCTGATCGCGGGCGTCACCGGCATGGTGCTGGAATTCTCCGGGCATGCCTGAAGAATCCCGGTGCGATACGGAATTCTTCCGTACGGGCTGGGGTCAGCCGTATGAGCAAGGCGCATCCGTACGGCCAGGGGTCAGCCGTCCGGTTCGTGCTCCGGACCGGCCGTACGCTCGGCGATGCGGGCCCGCTGCTCGGGGGTGACCGGCAGGTCGACCCGGTCGCGGTAGTACCAGTTGCTCAGCGCCAGGCGCACCCGCTGCCGACGGGCCAGGCGCGCCGGGCCGCCCTCGGGAGGCCGCAGCGGCTCGGGCACGTCGCGGACGAGCAGCCGGTGGCGGCGGTCGGCGGAGAGGCCGCGCCGCCCCTCGTCGAGCCCGCCGCTCGGGTCCTGCGTCACCTCACCCGTCTCCTCCCCCGCCAGCAGCGCCTCGCGGTCCTCGCTCTGCAGGGCGAGGCAGATCCGCTCGGTGAGCAGGAACGCGAGCACCGGCCCCACCACCACGGCAACGCGGAAGAACCAGGTCAAGGCATTCACCGAGACGCCGAAACCGAGGGCGGTCACATCGTTGCCGCCGGCGGCGAGGAGCACGGCGTAGAAGACGATTCCGGCGACGCCCAGTCCGGTACGGGTGGGCCGGTTCCGCGGCCGGTCGCACAGGTGGTGTTCGATGCCGTCCCGCGTCACCCATTTCTCGCAGAAGGGATAGAGGTACAGGGCGAGGAAGAACAGCCCGGGCAGGATCACCGCCGGAATCAGGACGCTCCACAGGACGGTGTGGCCCCAGAGGTCGGTTTCCCACGGCGGCATGAGGCGCAGGGCGCCTTCCAGGAATCCGACGTACCAGTCGGGCTGCGCGTCGGTGGCGACCTGGTCCGACCGGTACGGCCCGTATTCCCATACGGGATTGATCTGGGCCAGCGCGCCGATCAGTGTCAGCACACCGGCGGTCATGAAGAACAGGCCGGCGGATTTCGCGGTGAAGTGCGGGTACATCGGCCGGCCGACGACATTGCGGTTGGTCCGGCCGCGCTCGTTCCACTGGGTGTGTTTGAGATGCACCACGAGGATCAGATGCACCGTGATCAGCGCGACGAGGATGCCCGGGACGAGCAGGATGTGCAGCCCGTACAGGCGGTTGATGAGGTCCGTGCCGGGGAATTCGCCGCCCCACAGGAAGAAGCTCAGGTACGTGCCGGCGACGGGGATCGACATCACGATGGTGTTCGCGGTGCGCAGGCCCGTCCCGGACAGCGAATCGTCGGGCAGCGAATAACCGGCGAACCCTTCCAGCGTCCCCAGCACGAAGAGCGTCACGCCGATGATCCAGTTGACTTCCCGTGGTTTGCGGAACGCGCCGGTGAAGAAGATGCGGAGCAGGTGGACGCAGATGGCGGCGATGAAGACCAGGGCCGCCCAGTGGTGGATCTGCCGGATCAGCAGCCCGCCGCGGATGTCGAAGCTGATGTGCAGGGTCGAGGCGTAGGCGTGGGACATCGGCAGGCCGGACAGCGGGGTGTGCCGTCCGTGGTAGACGGTCTGCGCGGTCACCGGGTCGAAGAACAGGGTCAGGTAGGTGCCGGTGAGGACGAGCACGAGGAAGGCGTAGAGCGCGAGTTCGCCGAGCAGGAACGACCAGTGGTCGGGGAAGGCCTTGCGCAGCAGCGCCTTGCCCCCTTCGGCCATCGGCAGCCGCCGGTCGAGCGCTTCGAAGCCGGTGCGCGCGAGCTGCCCGGCCCGGCCCCGCGCCGGTGCCGTACGCCTGCGGAACGCCATCGGCGTGCCTCAGCCGTTGCCGAACGAGCCGCTTTTTCCCTCGTCCCACGGCGGCGGTTCGCCGGAGTTCCCCGGGCGCGTCCCGTACTCGCCCATGTCCCGGACCCCGTTCGGCGTCCCGTCGTGGCTGTCCCGGGACACCCCGTCGGTGTCCCGCGCCGAGGTGCCGTTGCGGGCGGCCGTGCCGCGGGGCCGCGCGTGGGCGCGCGGCGGGCGGTCCTGGTTGCGCGCGCGGCGCCGGTAGCCGTACACCACGGCGCCGATCAGCAGGAGCACGATGACGATGCCCGCGATGAGGGGGCCGATGCCGATGGCCAGGTGGGAGGCGGCGGTCGGCGGTTCGACCGGCCGGGGCGCGGCCGTCGGGGGCGCAGCGAGGAACATGGGAGCTGACTACCCGATGTGTCCGGTTCGTCATCACCGGGGCCGCCAATCGGGTGGGCGGCCGGGGCTTACGGCGGGCGTACGGCGGGGCACGGGCGGGCCGCTCCGTCCCCCCGTGCCCCGCCGTACGGGTCTTCGTACGGCAGCCCCGTACGGACCCGCCGCGGGCCCGGCCAGGGGCCTATTCCTCCCCGGCGTGCGCCCTGCGCACGGCCGCGAGGTCGATCTTCTTCATGCGGAACATCGCCTCGGTGGCCCGCTTCGCCTTCGCCGGGTCGGAGTCGCCGACCAAGGTGAGGAGTTCGGCGGGGAACACCTGCCAGGACACGCCGTACTTGTCCTTGAGCCAGCCGCAGGGCCCCTCCTCACCGCCGTCGGTGAGCCGTTCCCAGTAGTAGTCCACTTCCTCCTGGTCCGCACAGCGGACCTGGAACGACACGGCCTCGTTGAACCTGAACTCCGGGCCGCCGTTGAGCCCCATGAACTTCTGGCCGTTGAGGACGAACTCGACCACCATCACCTCGCCGGGCGTCCCCGGTCCGGCCTCGTTGTAGCGGCCGATGTCCCCGAGCCGGGAGTTCTTGAAGATGGAGAGGTAGTGGTGCGCCGCTTCCTCGGCCTGGCCGTCGAACCACAGGCAGGTCGTGAAACCGTCGATGGTCATGGTGTGCCTCCCGTCGTCTGGGCCCGTGTATACCCGTACGACGGGAGCGGCGCCATAACCGGACCCGTGTTCGAACCGGAGTTCACGGTGATTTACGGACGTGCGCTCGCGCCGCGTACACCATCGTGCCTACGGTCCGCGTGGCCCGGGGACGGCGGGCGGGCGCGAGCGGCGCCCTCAGTCGGTCGAGAGGGCTTCGAGGAGGTCCCCGGCCTTGGCGTCGGGCAGCGAGCGGGCCACGTCGGCCAGCGCGACCATGCCGACGAGGCGGTGCCCGTCGATCACCGGCAGGCGCCGGACCTTGTGCTGCGTCATGGTCGCGAGGATCTCCTCGGTGCCGTCGTCGGCGCCGATGGTGACCGCCTCGCCCTGTGCCAGTTCGCCGGCCTTGGTCTGCGCGGGGTCCTTGCCCCGGCCCAGGACCTTGACCACGATGTCGCGGTCGGTCAGGACGCCCTTGAGCTTCTCGTCCGTACCGCAGATGGGCACCGCGCCGACACCCAGGTCGGTGAGCTTGCGGGCCGCGTCGAGGACGCTGTCCTCGGCGCCGATGCACTCGGCTCCGGGGGTCATGATCTCGCGTGCAGTGGGCATGGGTTCCGCCTTTCTCCGTGCGGCGTACGGGGATGTATGTGAGACGTGCTGGTCGGCCGGCCGCAGCCGGGAGCTGCTGGTGGGCGCCGCGGAGGCCCGGGCTCCGGCCGCCGGGCACACGGGTTCCCGGCTGGTGCGCGCCCTAACGTCCGATCTGCTGGATTGCGCCGGATGCCGCCGGCGAGACCTCGGCCCGTATCCGGGCGAGCGACCGGCGGATCAGCCGCGACACGTGCATCTGGGACAGGCCCGTCTCGGCCGCGATGGCACTCTGCGTCATGTCCTGGAAGAACCGCAGGTAGAGGATGCGGCGTTCGCGCTCCGGCAGCCGGGCCAGCGCAGGTTTGACCGCCTCCCGCTCGTCGACCAGCGCGAAGCCGCTCTCGGTGCCGCCCAGGGTGTCCTTGAGGCTGCTCCCGTCCTCCGCGTCCGGGCCGAGCGGCGCGTCCAGGGACAGTGAGCGGTAGCTCTCCAGGGCGTCCAGGCCGAGCAGCACGTCCTCCTCGCCGAGCCGGGTGCGCTCGGCCAGCCGGGCGACGGTCGGCGCGCGGCCGTCGAGGGTGGTGCTCAGCTCCTGCACGGCCGTGCGGACCTTGTTGCGCAGCTCCTGGGTGCGGCGCGGCACGTGCACGTCCCAGGTGCAGTCGCGGAAGTGCTTTTTCAGTTCGCCGGTGATGGTGGGGACGGCGAAGGTCTCGAACGCACCGGCGCGTTCGGGGTCGAAGCGGTCGACGGCCTTGACCAGGCCGAGGGCGGCGACCTGCCGCAGGTCGTCGAGGTTCTCGCCGCGGTCGCGCAGCCGGTGGGCCAGGCGGTGCGCCATCGGCAGCCAGGCGGCGATCACGTGGCGGCGCAGTCCGGTGCGGCGCGCCCCGGCGGGGAGTTCGGCCAGCAGGCGGAAGTCCGCCGTGGTGTCCGGGCGGGCGGGACGGTGGGCGGGGCGGTGTGTGCGGCGTGCGGGTGCGGTGGCGGCCATGACGGTCCCTCCAAACGCTGCGATGGCGTTCGTACGGTTCACGAGGGCACACGGCGGGAAACGGCAGACCTTGTCGCCCCTCGCGGGTGCCTGCGCTTCCGCAACACTTCTGGGGTTCTCCTGTCCAGCCGGTCACGCCGCACACATGCCGTCACATGGTTCACGGGACGTCCGCACGGTTCACGGGGCGGCCGGCACCCGTTCCCCGCACCCGGCGCCCCGCTCCGGATGTGGGCGCGGCGCACCGTTGCTCTACTGAGGGCAGCGGCCGCGCGGCCGCTGCCGAACCGGGAGGACGGGGCGTGGCCGAGGCGACGGGACGGAGCGGGACGGGGCGGCCCGAGCGGGTGGACGCCCTGGTCGTCGGTTCCGGTTTCGGCGGCTCGGTGGCGGCGTGCCGGCTGGCGGAGGCGGGGCTGTCCGTCGTCGTCCTGGAGCGCGGCCGGGCGTACCCGCCGGGCAGTTTTCCCCGTACCCCGGCCGAGCTGGGGCGGGCCCTCTGGGACCCGGGCGAGGGGCTGTACGGGCTGTTCGACGTCTGGCGGTTCCGGGGCTGCGACTCGCTCGTCTCCAGCGGGCTGGGCGGCGGCTCGCTGATCTACGCCAATGTGCTGCTCCGCAAGGAGGCGCACTGGTTCGTGCGGCGGGAGGAGCTGCCCGGCGGCGGCCACGAGTCCTGGCCGCTGTCCCGGGCGGACCTCGATCCGCACTACGCCGCGGTGGAGGCGGTGCTGCGCCCGGTCCCGTACCCGGTCGGGACCGAGCCGTACGCCCGTACGCCGAAGACCCGGGCGCTGCGGGAGGCGGCCGGACAGGCGGGGCTGCCGTGGTCCCCGGCCCCGCTCGCGGTCAGCTTCGCGCCACGCACCGGGGCGCCGCCGGGCCCCGGACTGCCGCTCGCGGACGAGCCGTACGGCAATCTGCACGGCGTACCGCGCGGCACCTGCCGGCTCACCGGCGAATGCGACCTGGGCTGCAACAACGGCGCGAAGAACACCCTCGACCACACCTACCTGTCCGCCGCGCACCGGCACGGCGCCGATCTGCGGACCGGGCACCAGGCCGTGACGGTGGAACCGCTGGGCGGGGGCGGTTACCGCGTCGGGTACGTCATGCACGACACGGACGGTGGCCCGGCGCGCACCGCCGACCTGCCGCGGCACCACATCGACTGCGACCGCCTGGTGCTGGCGGCCGGCACGTACGGCACCGTCCACCTGCTGCTGACCAACCGCGCGCGGCTGCCCGGCCTGGGCCCGGCGCTGGGCACCCGGTTCTGCGGCAACGGCGACCTGCTGACGTTCCTGTACGGGCGGGAGGGCGCACCGGTGCCGCGCCCCGACCAGGGGCCGGTGATCACCGGAGTGGTCGGGGTACCGGGTGAAGCGGGTGGCGGTACCGAGCGCGGGCACATCGTGCAGGACGGCGGCTATCCGGGCTTCCTGAACTGGCTCGCGGAGGGCGTACGGCTCGCCGGGGGCGCCGGACGGCTGGCCGCGCTCGCCGCCGGCCTCGCCACGCGGCGGGCCCTCGGCTCGCCGGACAGCAACCTCTCCGGCGAGATCGCCGCCCTGCTCGGTTCCGGGAAGGGCTTCCCCGGCGTGCTGCCGCTGCTGGGGGTGGGCCGGGACGTACCCGACGGGGTCATGGGGCTGCGGGACGGCCGGCTGGACGTACGGTGGACCACCGCCACGAGCCGGGCGTACTACGAGGGCGTCCGTGCCACCATGCGGCAGCTCGCCGACGGTATGGGGGCGGGCCACCTGGACAATCCGATCTGGTGGTGGCGGCGGGTCGTCACCGTCCACCCGGTGGGCGGCGCGCCCATCGGCGAATGCCCGGAGGAGGCCGTCTGCGACCCGTACGGAGAGGTGTACGGGCACCCGCGGCTGTACGTGGCGGACGCGGCGGCGCTGCCCGGACCGGTCGGCGTCAATCCGTCACTGACGATCGCGGCGCTGGCGGACCGGATGAGCACCCGCCTGCTGGAGAACCGGCCGCCCCGGCGGGCGCGCCGGCCGGCTCCGGCGCCCGCCACGGCCCTGACGTTCGCCGAGGTCATGCGCGGCGCGCTGGCCGACGGCCCGGCCCTGACGCTGCGTCTGACCATCACCGTGGACGACGTGGACGCCTTCATCGACGCGCCGGACCACCGGGCCGCCGCGCACGGGTCGGTGGACTGCGAGCCATTGGGTGGCCGACTCCCCGTACGGGAAGGCTGGTTCAACCTCTTCGTGCCGAGCGGGCTGCCGGGGCGCCGCCGGATGCTCTACCACCTCCACCTGGACGGTCCGCGGGGCCGGCCGCTGACCCTCACCGGCCGCAAGGAGGTGGGCGACGATCCGGGGCCCGACCTGTGGGCGGACACCACCACCCTGGCGGTCGAGATCCACCGGGGCCGCCGCGAACCGGGCGAGGAGCGCGGGTTGACGCCGCTCTGCACCGGCGTCGTGCGCGTGGGGCGCCTGGACTTCGTCCGGCAGCTCACCACCATGCGCGCTACGGGAGCCGCTCCGCTCGCCGGGCTGGTCCGGTTCGGGCGGTTCTTCGCCGGGGAGCTGTGGGACGCGTACGGGCCGGGGCGATAGGCCGTACCGGAGGCGGCGCACCACGGCCCCCCGCGTACTGCGCCAGGACGACCGAAGCCACCACGGCCAGCGCCCCGGCGAGCTGAAGGGGCGACAGCGCCTGGTCCAGAACGAGGTAGCCGAGGACCGTGGCGGTCAGCGGAGAGGCGAAGCCGAGGAAGGAGACGGTGAGGGCGGGCAGCCGCTCCACGCCGCGGAACCACACCGCGTAGGCGAACAGCGCCCCGATCAGCCCGAGGTAGGCGAACCCGAGGACGTTCTCGCCGGTGACGGTGGCGGGCAGCCCCTCGCCGAGCAGGGTGACCGGCGCGAGGACGAGGCCGCCGACCGTCAGCTGCCAGCCGGTGAAGGTCAGCAGCCCGGTGTCCGCCGGACGCCCCCAGCGCTTGGTGAGCACGATCCCGCTCGCCATGCTCACCGCGCCCAGCAGCCCCGCGCCGACGCCGACCGCGTCCAGCCCGGCGTGCGGCTGGAGCACCAGCAGACCCACGCCGAGCATGCCCAGCACGCAGGCGACCAGGTGGGCCGGGGCCACCCGCGCTTTCAGCACCAGCGCCGAGAGGGCCAGCACCGCCATCGGCTGGACGGACATCACCAGGGCGGCGACTCCGCCGGGCAGGTGGTACGCGGCGACGAACAGCAGGAAGAAGAAGGCACCGATGTTCAGCACACCGAGGACCAGGGCCCGCCACCACCACACGCCGCGCGGCAGGGTCCGGCCGAGCGCCACCAGGATCAGCCCGGCAGGCAGGGCCCGGACCATCGAGGCGAGCAACGGCCGGTCCGGAGGCAGGAGTTCGGTGGTGACCAGGTAGGTGGAGCCCCAGACGGAAGGAGCGAGGACGGTCAGGAGGGAGTCGAGGAGGACTCGGCTGGGCTTCATCGGACCGGGGCCGGGGCGGCGGTACGGGACAAATCGGCGGCGAGACCGGATGCGGGGCCTTCGCCGCCGCCCTGAGGACCGTCGGCGGCGACTGGATGGGCGCGTCCGTACCGGCCGTCGAAGGCGTGGCGCGCGAGGGGTCTGCGGCCGGGGTGCCGGCGTTCTTCCGCGGGCCTGCCCACCGGGAGCAGCATCGCGATGTGCAGATCGTCGCGGTCCTCGATGCCGATGACCTTCTTGACCTCCGCCTCGTCCCAGCCGTTCATCGGCGATCCGGCCAGCCCCATGGAGGCGGCAGCGAGCATCGCGTACGTGGCGGCGATCACCGCGTCCTTGACCGCGTACTCGCGCAGCAGCCCCCGCGCCTCCAGGTCCCGGTGGAAGTCCAGGCTCGCCTGCGAGAACCCGGCGATGAACTGCTCGTTCCAGGCGCCGTTGCGGCGCGCCCGCTCGTAGATGTCGCCCAGGTCCCCGCACCAGGCCCGGCTCTCGGCCACGAACACCAGCGTCACCGGCGCCTCGCCAGGGTGCGGCTGGCCACCGGTGGCCCGGACGAGGCCGTCGCGGCCTTCCCGGTCGGAGACAACCACGACGGAACGGGCCTGCACGTTCCAGCTGGAGGGAGCTTCCAGCGTCAGGGAGAGCAGTTCGGTCAGCTGCTCGGGCGGCAGCGGGTCGGGCAGGTAGTGGCGGATGCTGCGGCGCGTCCGTACGGCCGTCGGCACGGACAGCGGGGCGGGAAGGGAAGCGGGCACGGATGCGGGAGCAGAAGCGGAAGCAGAAACGGGAGCGGAAACGGAAGCGGATGCAGTCTCTTCGATCACCCCAGGAACCTAACCGTTAACTTAGCCCTAAGGCAATATCTATCTCACCATTAAGGGAACCGTTAAGCTGGGCAGATGACCGACCACGTAGATCGCGTCCTGGCGCAGTGGGCCGAACAGGCCCCCGGCCTCGACGCGTCACCCATGGCCGTCGTCGGCCGCGTCAAGCGGCTCGCGCACATCATCGAGACCGAGCTGCGCGCCACCTACAAGAGCCACGACCTCGACGCCGCGGCCTTCGACGTCCTCGCCACCCTCCGCCGCAGTCCCCCGCCGCACCGTCTGACCCCCGCCGCGCTGATGCACGCCTCGATGGTCACCTCGGGTGCCATCTCCCAGCGCCTGGACCGCCTGGAGGAGCGCGGCCTGATCACCCGCACCCGCCGCACCCACGACGCCCGCAGCTTCGACGTCACCCTGACCGAAGCGGGCCTCGCCCTCGTCGACAAGGCCCTTCTCGACAACGTCGCGACCCAGGACCGCCTGCTCGCCGGCCTCACCCGCGCCCAGCGCGACCGGATGGCGAAGGATCTGCGGGGGCTGCTGGAGTCGTTGGGGGACATCGACCGGGTGCGATGAGACGGCCCTGGGCCACCCCTCACCCCGCGTGCGCGTCCAGGAACGCGGTCAGGTGCGGGAAGACGTCCCGGGCGCTGTGCCGGCCCATGAAGACGTCCTGGTGGCCGTAGCCGGGGAAGACCCGCAGCCGGGAGATCCCGGGCGCGCGGACCGTCAGTTCGCGGTGGCAGACGGGATTGGAGTCGGCCATGACGTGGTTGCGGTCACCGGTCGTCAGCAGGAGGGGGGTGGTCAGGCCGGCCGCCGCCTCCAGGTAGTCGTCGGGCAGGTCGCGGTACGCCGGGTCGCCGGGGCGGTACTTCACGGCCCGGCCGGCCCGCACCATCGCCCGGATGTGCCGGTAGTAGTGCACGCCGGTCGCGCCGAACAGGTCCGCGACGCGCTCGTGGGTCACCGGCGACAGGTGCGCGTGCTCGTACAGCGCGGGCCGTCCGGAGCCCCACATGGCGCTCACCATGTGGCAGGGGCCGACGCGGCATTCGGGGTGGAAGAGCGACACCAGGCGGGCGATCATGCGGCCGCGGGTGAACGGGGCATCCTGCGGCCAGGCGGGGTTGAGGTAGGGCAGGCCGAGTACGTACTCGGTCAGGCCGGGGACCGCGTACAGCTTGCAGCGCGACCACCGGGGCACCCGCAGGACGAGGGCGGAGCTGTTGACCACCGCGCTGGCGATGCCGCCGACGAGCCCGGCGGCCAGGCTCATGGCGAAGGTGACGCCGCCCAGGCAGTGCGCGATCACGTGCAGCCGGGCGGTCGGGCCGATGTGCGCGCGGATCTCGGCGAACGCGGCGGGGAAGTCGTACAGGGCGACGTCGTCGAGCGTGAAGCGGTGGGACGCCATGTCGTACGGGAAGCGGTTGCTCATCCGGTGGTCGAGGGCCCAGACGTCGCGGTAGCCGTGGTCGAGCAGGTAGCTGGTGAGGTCGTCGTGCTCGGGCATGACGAACATGTCGCTGGACGTGGTCAGGCCGTGTACGAGCAGCACCGCGTCGGCCGGGGCGGAGTCCGCGGCCGGTGCGCGGCGGTAGCGGGTCAGGGTGAGCCCCAGTCCGTCGCCGGCCGCGAACGGGTGCACGGCGACCTCGGCGTCCCGGACGCCTTCGCCCGTGAACAGGGGAATGCGGCGCTGCATGCGGCACCCGCCTCCTCAGCCCCCGCCCTTCCGAAAGCCCCCGCCGTCCACCCCGAGGGATTGCCCGAAAAGTCGCCATAGACCAAAATATTCCATTGGGGCGCCACCCGCCGTTCACCCCTCCGCCCACCCGACCGAAACCGGCCCGCCCGATGCCCGACAGCCCCTCACCCCCCGACGGCAACCGCGCGCTCGTCGGCCGTACGGAGGTCGTGCGGCTCCTCGGCGCGGAGGCGGAGCGGGCGGCCAAGGGCGAGTTCCGGCTCGTGGATCTGAGCGGCGACCCGGGCGCGGGCAAGACCCGGCTGCTCGGCGAGACCGCCGGGGCCGCGCTCCGGCACGGGCTGACCGTGCTGCGCGGCCGGGGCACCGAGTACGAGAACGACGTACCCCTGTCCCTGGCCGTGGACGCCCTGGACGACCAGGTGGACAGCCGCGCCGAGCAGGTACGCGCGGCCCTGGACGCGGAGAGCGCGCGGCTGCTCGCCGACGTCTTCCCGTCCCTGTCGGGCTGCGGACGCGGGCAGGGTCCGGCGGCGGCCGGCGGGCCGGGACCGGACCAGGCAGCGGCCATCGGCACCGGCCTCAACCGCTACCGCCTGCACCGCGCCGTACGCCTCCTGCTGGAAGCCCTCGCCGACCCCGGCGGCCTCGCCGTCCTGCTGGACGACGTGCACTGGGCCGACGAGGGCTCGGTGGAGCTGCTGTCCCACCTCGCGCGGCACGCGCCGCGCGGCCCGATCCTGCTCGCCGTCACCTACCGCACCCGGCAGGCGGGCCCCCGGCTCACCGCGGCGCTCGCCGACGCCGCGCCCGGCCTGCGTACCCGAATCGAGGTCGCCCCGCTCACCCTCCAGGAGACCGGGAAATTCCTCGGCCCGTCCGTCGGTGCCCGGCGGCGCCGCGCCCTGTACGAGGCCAGTGGCGGCAACCCGCTGTACCTGGAGGCGCTGGCCCGCTCCGCGCCGGCCGGCGCCGCGCCCGCCGGGAGCGCCACCCCGGCCGACGCCGACGACGGCCTGCTGCCGGGCCCCGTACGCGAGGCCCTGGCCGCCGAGCTGGCCGCGCTGCCCGACGGCGCGCGGCTGGCCGCCCAGGCCGCCGCCACGCTCGGCGACGAGTTCGAGCCGGGCATGGTGGCGGTGGCCGCCCAGGCGACCGAGGCGGAAGCCCTCGCGGCCCTCGACGAGCTGGCGGTGCGGGACGTGGTGCGCTGCGCGCCCACGCCGGGGCGCTTCCGCTTCCGCCACCCCGTCGTACGGCATCTCGCGTACGCCTCCTCCGGCGCGGGCTGGCGGGTCGCCGCGCACGCACGGGTGGCCGCCGCCCTGGACGAGCGCGACGCGCCCACCGTCACCCGCGCCCGCCACATCGCCCGCTCGGCGCGCTTCGGCGATCTGCTGGCCGTCGGCGTGCTCGTCGAGGCGGCCCGCGCGACCGCGTACCAGTCCCCCGCGACCGCCGCGCAGTGGCTGCGGACCGCCCTGGACCTGCTCCCGGAGAAACCCGGCGGCACGGCGGCCGGGCCCGCGCCCGACCGGCTCGCGCTCCTCGTCGAACTGGCCCGCCTCCAGGGCGTCGGCGGACGGCTCGTCCAGGGCCGCGACACCGCGCTGGAGGTACTGCGGCTGCTGCCGCCGGACGCCTGGGCGCAGCGCGCCCGCGCCGCCCGGTTCTGCGCCATCCTGGAGCGGCTGCTCAACCGGCAGGCGGAGGGCCGGGCGCTGCTGCGCGCCGAGCTGAGCCGGGTGCCGCCGGAGCATCAGGCGGACGCGGTGCCGCTCCACCTCCAGCTGATCGGCGACAGTCTGATCCGCGCCGATTTCCCGGCCGCCGCCGAGCAGCTGGACCGGCTGACCGCCGTACTGTCGCGGGCCGGTGGCACCGCCGAGGGGGCCGGCGCGTCGCCCGAGGGCCGGGTGCCGCTGGTGACGCTCCGGCTCGGCCACGCGTACGGCTCGGGCGACCTGGACGCCGCGCGCGAGCTGGCGGGCAGGGCCGAGCGGCTGACGGAGGAGGCCACCGACGCCGAGCTGGCCCCCTGGCTGGAGTCGCTGTCCTTCCTGTGCTGGATCGACGCGATGATGGGCCGGCTGCCACAGGCCGTCCGCATGGTCGAGCGGAGCCTGGCCATCGCCGACGCCACCGGGCAGAGCTATCTGGCGCCCTGGATGCTGACCGCGCAGGCGTTCACGTACGGGCGGACGGGGCGGCTTCCGGAGGCCGTGGACCGGGCCGAGGACGCGGTGGACGCCGCGCGGCTGCTCGGCTCCGACGAGTGCGTGGCGCTCGCGCTGGCCGTGAAGTCGCTCCTGGTCCGCTGGACGGGTGACCAGGCGGCCGCGCTGGCGCTGGCGGACGAGGCGATCCGGCACGCGGACGGCCGCCGGGAGTGGTGGGCGCGGCTGGGCGTCGTCGGGCGCGGTCTGGCGCTGGTGGGGCTGGACGAGGTGGACACGGGCGGGGCGGAGGTGCTGGCCGCGTGCGACGCGTTCGTCTCGCCGCTGCTGGAGCACAGCTGCCTGCTGGTGTGCTGCGAGGCGATGGCCGACGCGGAGGCCGAGCGCGGCCGTGCCGCGGCGGCGGCGGGCTGGGCGGACCGGGCCGCGGCGGTGCCGGGCGGCGGTACGGGATCGGGCCACGCGGTGCTGGCGCGGGCCCACGCGGACCAGGAGGCCGACCCGGCCGCGGCGGCGGGCGGCGCGGTCCGGGCGGCGGAGCTGTTCGAGGCGACGGGCGAGCGGCTGTCCGCGGCGCGGGCGTGGCTGCGGGCCGGTACCGCGCACGCCCGCTGCGGGGAGAAGGCCGCGGCCCGTACGGAGCTGGCGCGGGCGGCGGAGGTGTTCGGCGCGTGCGGGGCGCTGGGGCTGCACGCCCGGACCGTACGCGAGCAGCGGCGGCTGGGGGTACGGGCCGGGCGTACGGCGGCGCGTGCGGACGGGGGCCTGTCACGGCGGGAGGCAGAGGTCGCCGAGCTGGTCCGGCAGGGGTTCAGCAACCAGCGGATCGCGGAGCGGCTGTTCCTGAGTCCGCGGACGGTCGAGACGCATGTGGCGCACGTCTTCGCGAAGCTCGGGGTGTCGTCGCGGGCGGCGGTGGCGGGGAAGCTGGCGGGGGCCGGGAGTCCTGGGGAGTACGGGGCCTGAGGGACGGCGGGGCCGCCCGGCACTCGGTGGTCACTCGGTGGTGAGGGGCTGCGTATCCGTACCGGTTCAGTAGTCGGGCACGTGTTTTCCCCGATGTGGTGCGGGGCCGCCGGGGCGCACGGTGAAGAAGTCAACTTCCCACCGAGCGGAAAAGAGTCCCCGAGATGCCCGAGCTCATCGAACCCCCCGCCGAAGCGATCACCGCCACCGGACCGGCCGCACCGGCCGCCGTCACCGACCCGGCCGCACCCACCGCACCGGTCACCGTCACCGAGCCGGCCCCGCGGCCTCCCACCGCCCCCGTCCCCGCTCCCCCGCCCCTCACCCCCTTCCTCGACCCGCTGCGCATCCCGCCGGTCCTGCGGCCCGAGCCCGACCCCGAGACCGGGCGCGCCGAGCTGACCGTACGGACGCGTCCCGTCCGTATCCCTTTGCACTCGCAGCTTCCCCCGTCCCTGATGTGGGCCTACGAGGGCGAGGTCCCCGGGCCGACCATCGAGGTGCGGCGCGGCACCCGGCTGCGGGTGTCCTGGGCCAACGGGCTGAGCGGCCCGTATCCGCTGATCAAGGTGGAGACGCGGGTGCCGGCGAACATCATGCGCCCCGGTTTCGACCCGGCGGCGGACGACTACGACCGCAAGGTGGCCGCGCTGCCGCCCTGGACGGTGGTGCACCTGCACGGCGCGCGCACCGGCGGCGGCAACGACGGCTGGACCGACAACGCGGTGCCGCCGGGCGAGACCCAGCTCTCCGAATACCTCAACGACCAGGCGGCCTGCACCCTCTGGTACCACGACCACGCCATGAACATCACCGCGCTGAACGTGATGACGGGCCTGGCCGGCATGTACTGGATACGCGACGACGAGGAGGCGGCGCTCGGCCTGCCGGACGGCGTCCACGAGATCCCGCTCGTCCTGTGCGACCGCAACGTGGACACCGACTGGGAGGGCCGCCCGACCGGCCTGCTGATGCACAAGGTCCTGCGGGACGACCAGGACGTGCCCCGGCCCTTCTACGGGCCGTACAACGTCGTCAACGGCGTCGTCCAGCCGCACCTGGAGGTGGCCGCGCGCCGGTACCGCTTCCGGATGCTCAACGGCTCCAACGCGCGCTTCTTCACCCTGCGCCTGTGCCACGAGGACGGGACGCCGGTGGACCGGGAGCTGGTGGACCGGGCGTTCCACCAGATCGGTACGGACAGCGGACTGCTGCCCGAGCCGGAGCCGCTGCCGGAGCAGGGCCTGACCCTGGCCCCCGGCGAACGCGCCGACGTCCTGGCCGACTTCTCCGTCCTGCGCGGCATGCGCGTGCACTGGGCCGATGTCGCCACCACCCCTCCCGGACCGGCGCCCACCCCCGAGGTGCTGCAATTCCGGGTCGCGGACGAGGCGGCGGACGCCCCGTTCACGCTGCCCGCGCGCCTGAGCCCGTCGTACGTACGGCTCAGCCACGCCACGGCCCCCGACCACGAGCACCGGTGGATCGTGCTGACCCCGCCGGCCGCGACCGGCATGCCGATGATGTGGGAGATGGAGACCGTCGAGGACGCCTCGACGGTGGAGATCCCCAGCGACGGCATCGTGCAGGTGCGGATGCCGGGGCGGCCCCTGCTGACGCTGCGCCGGGTCGCGGAGACGTTCAACGACACCACGACGATCATGGCGCGCGAAGGCGGCTGGGAGCAGTGGAACGTCCTGAACCTGGGCGGCCCCGTGCACCCCTTCCACATCCACCTGATCCGCTTCCAGGAAACCCGGCGGCAGAACTACGACGCCCGCGGTTTCCAGCGGCTCGTCAACGGCGACGGCACGGTGCGCGGATACGGCACCGTCACGCCCGTCACCTTCACCGGGGAGCTGCCCGCCACCGGCGCCGACCGCGGCTGGAAGGACACCGTACGGGTCGGCGACACCACGCCCGCGCCCGCCGGGTCCGGCCAGCTGGTCACCGTACTGGGCCAGTTCGACGGCGGATCGGGCCGCTACATGTACCACTGCCACATCCTCGAACACGAGGACGAGGCGATGATGCGGCCGTTCACCGTCATGCCCGGGCCGGTGGTGGACATGCACCCCGGCATGGCCGGCGGCGGTCATGGCTCCGGGCACGGGTCCGGGGGCTCCGGTGGCTCCGGTGGCTCCGGTGGCTCCGGTGGCTCCGGACATGGAGGCCACGCGTCATGACGCCCTTCGAACCGTCTACACCGAACCGTTCCACTCCTGAGGAGCGAACCACCATGACCACCCCGATCCCCGCCCCGGAAACCCCGCGCCTGCGCCACCCCGACGGACGCCGGGTGCGCCCCACCGGCGGCCAGACCCGCGTCCTCGCGGCGGAGAGCCCGGCCCAGCTGGCCGAGCGGCTGCCCCTGACCTACCACGCGGCGCACACCGCCCTGACCGCACGGCACGACATCGTGCGCATCCTCGACGGCCGGGACGACCGGCTGCTCGCCATCGTCGGGCCGTGCTCCGTGCACGACCGCACGGCCGCCCTGGACTACGCCTCCCGGCTGCGGGACGCGGCCGCCGCCCTGGCGGACGACCTGCTCGTCGTGATGCGGGTCTACGTCGAGAAGCCGCGCTCCTGCCTCGGCTGGCCCGGCCTGGTCGGCGACCCCGGCCTGGACGGCGGCGCCGACCTCGGCCGCGGCCTGGCCGAGGCCCGGTCCCTGATGCTCGACATCGCCGAGACCGGGCTGCCGGTGGGCTGCGAATGGGTCAACCCGGTCGCCTCGGCCTACCTGTCCGACGTCGTCGCCTGGGGCTCCGTCGGGGCCCGTACGGCGGCGAGCCAGGTGCACCGGGACCTGGTCAGCGGCCTGCCGATGCCCGTCGGCATCAAGAACGGCACGGACGGCTCGGTCCAGGTCGCGGTCGACGGCGTACGGGCCGCCGCCGCGCCGCACACCTTCCTCGGCGCGTCCGGCGCCGGTCCTGTGGCGCTGCTGCGCACCAGCGGCAACCCGGACTGCCACGTCGTCCTGCGCGGCGGCGCGGACGGCCCCAACTACGGCGCGGCGCACGTCCGCCGGGCCGCCGGGCTGCTGGCCGTCGCCGGGCTGCCGGCCCGTGTGCTGGTGGACGCCAGCCACGGCAACAGCGGCAAGCAGCACGAGCGGCAGCACGCGGTCGCCGAGGACCTGGCGGTACGCGTCGCCGACGGCGAGAGCACGGTGCGCGGGGTGCTCCTGGAGAGCTTCCTCGTCCCCGGCCGGCAGGAACCCGGCAGCCGGCCCCTGGTCTTCGGACAGAGCGTCACCGACGCGTGCATCGGCTGGAGCGGCACCGAACGGCTGCTGCGGGAGCTGGCCGGCGCGGCACGCGCCCGCCGCCGCGCCTCCTGCCCCGGCCCCCGCCAGATGGCGGACACCGATGCCGCCGCCCTCATGGAAAGGATCTGACCGTGTACACCCCGCTGCGCTACCCCAGTACCGAACGCGACCTGCCGGACGGCTGCGCGGGCACCGGCGACCGCTCCCCGGACCGGCCGGCCCCGCGGCCCTTCGACCTCGGGGACGTGGCCCGGTTCGCCAGTCCACTGGCCCGGATGCTGCTCGCCAGCGACGGGCTGACCACCACCCTGCTGGAGTCCGCGCTCGCCACTCCCCTGCGGCTGCGCGTGCTGCACCAGGGCACGGAACCCGCCGCCGCGCAGGACGCGCTGACCCGCCGCTGCCTGAGCCTGGGCCGCGAGGAACAGGTCCTGGTACGGCGCTCCGCGCTGGCCGACGCCGCGCTGACGCCCGTCTCGCTCAACACCGTCGTCGGCCTCGTCCCGGACGACCCGGCGCTGGCCGCGTGCCTCACCAGCCCCCGTACGCCCATCGGTTACGGACTGCGGGCCGCCGGTTCCATGCGCAGCCGGCGGCTGGTCGAGGTGGGCGTGGCCGGGTGGGAGCAGGACGGCCGCATCCGGCCGGCCGTGTTCAAGTCGTACGTGGTGCTCGACGGTGAGCGGCCCTGGCTGTTCATCCGTGAGCTGTTCAACCCGCGGCTGGTGCCCGCCGGGCTCGTGGACGACGGGCCGGCGAACAGCCGGCCCGACCGCCTGCCGCCGGGCGGGGAACCGGCTCCCGTACCGCCGCAACCGGTCGTCGTCCCGGCCCCGCCGGCACGGCAGCGGCTGCTGGGCCGCCCGCGTCCGCTCACCGAGGAGATCCAGGGCGCCGGGCCCGCCGTGGACGGGCCGCACCCGGCACTGGCTCCGACGGCGGACGGCGAAGCCTTCCTCCTGCACCTCGGGCGCCATGCGACCGGAGCGCTGACGACGGTGGCCGCCGGACTGGTCCGCTACGCGGCCGGTGTGCCCGTCACCGTCGTCACCGGCGGGCACCCTCCCCCGGGCGTACTGCCGCGCGAGGCGCGGTGGATCGCCGAGGAATACCGCACGTCAGCCGGCCCGTCGGCCTGGCTGGGCGACTTCCCCCAGCTGATGACCTTCCTCGACGCCTGCCCGCCCGCCGTCGCGGGCCAGGTCCACTGGACGGCCGACGGCGAGCGCGTACCGCGTCCCGGCGCCGTGGCCGGACTGCGCCCGCGGCCCGGCTGCCACCCCCGCGCGGTCGCCATGCGGTGTGCGGCGCTCAACCCCGGTCGCGTGCCCGGACGGCTCGTCCTGGCCGTACGGCTCGCCCCGGACCGGATGCTGGCCGAACTGCCCGCGCTGATCGAGGCGGTGGCCTGCACCGGCACCCCGGTGACATGGGTCTGCGCGCCCCGGCACGGCACGGAGACAGCAACGGCCGAGGTCGGCACGTTCTTCGACATCCACTACTCGGTGGGCAGCCGGCCGGGCGGCCTGCTGCTGGACGAGTACGGCCGTACCCCCGCCGAGGTGCTGCGGACGGTGCACGCCGCCGCGGACGCCTGGCGGCCTGCCGGCTGACACCCCTGCCTACCTACGAACAGCGAAAGTGAGCCCGCCATCCTCGCCCACTGCCGGGCGCACCTGGCCCCGCACAAGATTCCCCGCCGTACGACGTTCCTGCCCGCACTCCCCACTGCCGGCGGCAAGGTCGCCCGCGGTCGACTGCCCCGTTGAGCACAGCACTTCAGGAAGCCGTCATGGACACCATTCCGAGCATCGACACCGCCCCGACATCCGTCATCGTCGTCGGCGCCGGCCCGGTGGGGCTGGCCACCGCCCTGCTGCTGCGGGCCCGCGGCCTGGCCGTCACCGTCCTGGAGGAGGCGGCGGAAAACGTGCCACGGCCCGGCAGCCGCGCGATCTTCCTGCACCGGCAGTCGCTGGCCACGCTCGCCGACGCCGACCCGGTACTGGGCGCCGAGCTGGTCGGCAACGGGCTCATCTGGGGCGCGCGGCGCACGAGTTACGCGGGCCGGGAGGTCCACCACCGTACGTACACCCCGCCCCCGCCGGACCGCGCGCCCTTCTCCAGCCTTCCGCAACCGGTCATGGAGGAGCTGCTGCGGGCGGCCTGCCGCCGGGCCGGGGTGGAGCTGTGCTGGCAGAGCCCGGTCACCGGCGTCACCGCGTCGTCCGACGGCGTGCGGGTCGGCACACCGGAAGGCGGGCTCCGGGCCGCGTACGCCGTCGGCTGCGACGGCGCCCGGTCGGCCGTGCGGCGGGCCATCGGCGTACGGCTGCACGGGCCGCGCTCGCCGCATGCGTTCCTCGTGCTGGACGTCGCGGACGACCCCGGGCACCCGCTGCCGCCAGAGCGTGCCTTCCACTACCGGGATCCGCGCATGGCCGGGCGGAACGTGCTGACCGTGCCGTTCCGTGGCGGGCTGCGGATCGACGTGCAGTGCCGTCCCGACGACGATCCCGACGCGCTCGGCGAGGCCGCGACGGACTGGTTGCCCGGGCTGCTGCCGGACGGGCACGCCTGCTCCGTGACCTGGTCCTCGCACTACCGCTTCCAGCAGGTGGTCGCCGACCGGCTCACCGACGCGTACGGCCGGGTGCTGCTCGCCGGGGAGGCGGGGCATCTCTTCGCCCCGTTCGGCGCGCGTGGCCTTAACTCGGGCATCGCCGACGCGGCGGCGGCCGCGGACGCGCTGGCCACCGGTGACGTGTCCGGTTACGCGCGCGACCGCCACCGCGCCGCGCTCCTCAACCGCCGCGCCGCCGGGCGGGCCCTGACCCACCTCACCGCCTCCACTCCCTGGCACCGCGCCGTCCAGCGGCTGGCCGTCGCCGCCGCACCCCGCTCGGAGCGCGCCGGGCGCTGGCTGGACTCGGCGCCGTACGGCCCGCGCGACGCCGGGATTCCCGGGAGCCGCTACTGAGGCCGCCTCGCCTCCTCCGGTCCCGTCCTTCGGCCAATTCCATGCAGGATCGATTGATTTTCGATAGGAACCGATCGATAATCGATACATGCATCGTCTCCTCATCACCACACTCCAGGTCGGCATCGGCGCCGCGTTCCTGATCGGCCTCTTCGGCCAGTTCGTGGTCATCCCGGGGACGGCGGCCGACGAGGTCGCCGGTTTCCCGCCGTACGCCCCGTACGCGGTGCCCTACGCGGCGGTGGCGATCGCGGTCGTCGCCTGTGTCCAGGTCGCGCTCGTCGCCCTGTGGATGCTGCTCACCATGGTCGAACGCGACGCGATCTTCACACCGCGGGCCTTCCGGTGGGTCGATGTCATCATCGGGGCCTCGGGCGTGGCGACGCTGCTGGCGCTCGGCGTCACCGGGCACCTGGCCGTGGCCGAGATCCCGTCGCCCGCCGACGGCATGGATGCCGTCGGCGCGCTGGCCGCCGCGGGCGCGGTCACCGCCGTGGGCGCCGCGTTCGCAATGCTCGTCGTCGTCCTGCGCGGCCTGCTGCGCAAGGCGACGGAGCTGCGGACCGAGATGGCCGGGGTCATCTGATGGCGATCGTCGTCGACCTCGACGTCCAGCTCGCCAGACGCCGCATGTCGGTCGGCGAGTTCGCGGAGGCCGTCGGCATCACGCCCGCCAACATCGCCGTGCTGAAGAACGGCCGCGCGAAGGCGGTGCGCTTCACGACGCTCGACGCGATCTGCCGCACGCTCGGCTGCCAGCCCGGGGACGTGCTGCGCTGGGTTCCGGACGGGGACACGGACGAGCAGGGTGCGGGCGGGTAGGCGGTACGCGGGCCGTGCGCCGCGCCTCAATGACCCCACGTTCCCCATCCATACCCCCCACGCCTGAAACCTCTTGCGCGCCCCGGGAATTGCTGCATCCTGGTCCTTCACGACGGTGACCACGAGGGGGACACGGGTGCAGTCCCGACGTGATCTGATGATCCGCACGTTCGTCGGGCAGCGGCTCGTCCGGGCCGACGGAGGGCACGCCCGGCATCCCGTTCTGCTCCTGCTCGGGCCCCGCGGCAGCGGCAAGACCGCGCTGGCGGGCCACCTGGAGAACTGGGGGCGCCGCGCGCCGACGGCCGCCCTGGACCTGGCGGCGCTCGACGACGGCGTACACCACCCGGTGGACGTCCTGGCCCGCATCGCCTTCCAGCTCAACGCGCGCCGCCGCGACTTCCCGCCGCTGGCCCTGCCGTCCTTCGCCGTACTCCTGATGGCGCTCTCGGCCGAGGCCGACCCGGAGAGCCGGGACGCCGCCCTGGGCCAGATGCGCGAGGCCCTGCGCGCCGGCCGCGCGGAGGACCATTCGCTGGAGGTGCTGCGGGACCTGGTGACGTCGGTCGGTGTGCCGGTGGGGCTGCCCGGCTGGTCGGCGGCGATCGTGCCGCTGATACAGGGCTGGCAGCGGGCCCGGGTGTGGTGGCGGCTGCACCGGCGGCTGGACCGCGTCCCGCGCGGCGGCTCACGCGTACCGTCACCGGCGGACGTGCTCGTCGAACTCAACCAGCACTTCCGGCACGGCACGGCGGCCCAGCGCGAGCGGGCCGAGTCGGTGCTGTTGCAGGCGTTCCTCGCCGACCTCCAGGGCGCATACACGAAGCACGGCGGCGACCGCGTCCGTACGCTGCGCTGCCTGGTGCTGCTGGACAACGCCGACAGCGAGCTGGGGGACGCGTTCCTCCAGGCCCTGGTCGAGGCGCGGGCCGCGGCTCCCGAACGGCCGGACCCGCTGGTGGTCGTGGCGTGCGCGCGCCGTACGCCGGAAGTGCTGCGGCAGTTGGAGCTGGGGCCCCGGCCGCTCGGCGGCTATCTGTCGTGCTGGCAGCCGCCGGAGCGGGAGGACGGGCCGGAGCTGTTCGTGCCGCGGGTGGTGACCCGGCCGGGCGGCGGTGCCCGACTGGAGGTGGCGCAGCTGCGTCCGCTGGACCGGGCCGAGGTGCAGGAGCAGGCCGGTCCGTATGTGAAGCGGATGCCGCCGGCGGCGCTGGCGGGCCTGACGCATCCGGTGGCGTGGCTCGGCCGTACGGTCCACGAGCTGACGCGCGGCCATCCGGCGGCCACCCGCGCCGTGCTGGAGGCGCTGGAGGACTTCGCGCCGGAGGTGCCGTGCGGGCGGCGGCTGCGCATGGTGATGGCACCGGAAGGACCGCACTCCGTCGCGGACGCGCTGCTGGAACTGCTGCTCCGGGACGTGCCGCAGGAGCTGTCCGACGCCCTGCCGCGCGCTGCCGCGGCCGTCACCCTCGGGCAGGCCGCGAGCGCCGGTGACCTGTGGCGGCAGGGCGACGCCCCGCCGCGGCTGCTGCGCCGCCTGGCCCACGACGACCAGTACGCCGAGCGGATCGCCTTCGACGGCCACCAGCACAGCGCCCTCCCGGACGTCGTCCGCAGGCTGCTGCTCGGCAGGCTGTCGCTGGCTCCGGCGCCGCCGGACGGCACCTCGCCGTGGGACGCGGCCCACGGCATCCTCGGCGCCGTCGCCGAGTCGGGGCGCCTGGGCGCGTACCACCGGCTGGCGGGCGGCGACGTCCAGGGCGCGGCGGCCTATCTGCACGACCGCTTCGTCGCCGTGTGCGGGGGCGACGGCTCGGCGCAGGCGTGGTGCGAGGAACTGTCCTGGATCCAGCGCGCGCCGCGCCGCTGGGAGGCGGAGGCGCAGGGGCGTTCGGCGGGCGCGGAGTTCCAGCACCGGATCGCGCGGGCGCCGGGCCCGCCCGACCTGGTGATGGTCACCCGGCTGCTGGTGGCCGGGTGGATCACCACCCATCCGGCGACCGACCCGTACGCGGCGCTGTGGTCCGACCCGCTGGGCGATCCGGCGGCCGAGCTGTACCCGAAGATTGTCGATGCACTGCAGACCCTGAGCGGCCGGCTGAGCGACGAGACGGACCACGACGTGCTGTGGCAGCGGGCGGCCGCCTACGAGAGGAAGCCCTGGTGAGCGTGGGATGAGTGACGACGACCAGCCCCTCGCGCCGCCGAAGCCGCGGCCCCGCAGATGGCTGCGGGCCGCCGTCGTCCTGGTCACCGCGGGCGCGCTGGCCGTGGGCGGGTACTGGGTCTACGACACGGTGTTCGTACGGTGTGCCGACGGCGTGCGCGAGCAGGGGCCGCGCGGCGAGTGCGTGGGCGTGACCGACGGCTCGTACGTGTTCGACCCAGCGCTGCGGGACATCTCCGGACAGATCCTGGCCGAGAACCGGCGGGTGGCGAAGTCCGGCAAGCCCTGGGTGTCGGTGGCGTACCTCCAGCCGATGACGCCGGGGCCCGACGACAAGGGGCGCGACATCATCCGGCGGGAGCTGGAGGGCGCCTACCTGGCCCAGCGCGAGCTGAACGACCCGCGGCGCGGCGGGCGCGGCGACTCGCCGCAGATCAAGCTGCTGCTGGCGAACAGCGGCGCCGGGTCCGAGCAGTGGCGGCCGCTGGTCGACCAGCTCAAGGGGCTGAAGGACGGCGACCGGCACCTGGTCGCGGTGGCCGGGCTCGGGCAGAGCCGGCAGACCACGCAGGACGCGATCGACGCCCTGCGGGCCGCCGGCATCCCCATGATGGGCTCGACCGTGACCGCCGACGCCATCAACCGGCCGGGGCAGACCGGGTTCTGGCGGGTGGCGCCGCCCAACGCCGACCAGGCGTCGGCGGTGGTGCGGCATCTGCGGACGCTGCAGAAGCGGGCCGGTCAGCGGCCCTACCGCGTGACGACCATCAAGGACCGCAGCGAGCAGGACACCTACAGCGCGTCCCTGAACCGGGGCTTCACCGCGGCCGCGGCGCGCCAGGAGCTGAAGCTGACCGACATGGGGCTGGCCTACAGTTCGGCCGACCGCGCCACCGCCAACGCGTTCTCCGCGCTCGCCGACCGGGTCTGCGCCGATCCGCCGGACGCCGTGTACTTCGCGGGCCGCGGGCGCGCGCTGCGCGGCTTCATCGAGGCGATGGCCGCCGCCGGGCGGCGCTGCCCCACCTCGGTGTACACCGGGGACGACGTGGTGGGCGTCTTCGACGTACCGGAGAGCTACGAGGCGCGCGAGGCGTTCCGGAAGGTGTGGGAGCGCAGCCGGCTGACCGTGCACCACACCGTACTGGCCCACCCCGACCAGTGGCTCACCACCTATCCGGGCGACGGGAACCCGCTGCCGGAGTTCCGCGAGGCCTACCGCAAGGACATCCACCGCTCGGTCGGTGAACTGTCCGACGGGCAGGCCATCATGGGCCACGATGCCCTGCTCACCCTCGGCGTGGCCATCCGTTCCGGCGCGGACCGGCAGGGCAGCGGCCCGGTGACCACGAGCAGCACCCGCCAGATGCTGTATCTGATCGGCGGCAGCAAGCCGGTGTACGGGGTCAGCGGTCCGATCCGGTTCGACGAGCAGGGCGACCCCGAGGGCAAGCCGCTGGCGCTGGTCGAGCTGAAGCCGGACGGCTCGTATGCCTTCCGGCAGGTGGTGTGGCCGTAGCGGGCGGTCGTGTCACAAGCTCGCCAGGAGGTCGTCGAGCGGGGCCGGCACCTGGTCGGGGCCGAGGGCTTCGACGAGGAGACGGCCGTAGCGGATCTTGCGGCCCTTCTTCGTGCCGAGGAAGCGCCGCAACTGCTGCTGCCGGGGCCGGCCGTGCTGTGCGGGCTGGTGCAGGAACGTCTGCCAGGCTCGGTGGTCGCCCTCGGCGCGTACGATCTCCTCGACCCGTGCCGTGCCCAGCGCGCGGATGAGTTCCTCCTCCAGGTCCCGTACACACACGTGGAAGCCCCGGTGCGGCGCCCGTGCGCGCTCCAGGGCGCGGTCGTAGTATCGCTGCTCGTTCTCGTCGCACAGCCCCGCCAGGCGCAGGCCGAGGCCGGGCGGTCCGAGGAGTGCGGTGTAGCGGCCGACGCTCATCGCCCCGCCCATCGGCAGGACGCACACCCCCTCGGCGGTCAGGTCCCGGCCGCGCCGTACGGCCAGCGCCTCCACGGCAGCGAGGTCGCTCGGCCCTTCGAGCAGCACCGCCGTCCGCACCCCCAGCCGCGCCGCCAGCTCGCCCGCCGGTCCGCCGGGGCCGCCGGCCGCCCAGCCGCCGACCGCATCCCGGAACGTCCGCATGTCCGCCATGCAGCGAGTGTGCACCGCTGCCGACGGCACGGCACGGGAATATCGCCCGGCCGCTGCTCATACGGTCCGCGGCGCAGGCGTCCGGGCGCGCAGGCTCGCCCCGTAGCGGCGCAGGAGCAGCACGGCCGTGGTGGCGAGGCCGGTGAGCAGGCCGAGCCAGATGCCGAGGGTGTACAGCCCGGCGGCGTAGCCCAGGAGCCAGGCGGCGGGCAGGCCCACGGCCCAGTAGCCGACGAGGGTGATGCGGAAGCCGCCCGTGGTGTCGTCGAGACCGCGCAGGAGGCCGACGCCGATGTTCTGCGCGCAGTCGAAGAACTGCAGGACCATGACGACGAACAGCAGGTGGGTGGCGATGGAGACGGCTTCGGCGTCACGGGGCCCGGCGGTGTCGAAGAACGCTCCGAGGACCAGGCCGGGCAGCGTGGCGTAGACGACGGCGACGACGGCCATGACCGCGCCCGCGCAGGCCAGCGCGGTGTTCCTGATGCGCAGGGCGGTGTCGGTGCGGCCGAGGGCGAGTTCACGGCTGACGTTGATGGACGCGGCGTGCGAGAGGCCGACGGCGACCTGGAAGACGATGTAGACGAGCTGGTTGACGGCGGTGTGCGCGGCCAGCGCCGCGCTGCCGAACGAACCCGCCATCAGGGTGGTGACGGAGAAGAAGCCCGCCTCGGACCCGTACGTCGCGGCGATGGGCACGCCGAGCCGGACGAGGCGGCGGACCGTGGCACGGTCGGTCCGGGCGATGTTCAGGCCGATCAGCGGCGCCAGTACGGCGTCCCGCTTGGCGGCGGCGTACAGCGCCAGGAAGGAGAGGACGTACACGAGCGTGGTGGCCACCCCCACGCCGGGCAGGCCCAGCTCGGGCAGCCCCCAAATGCCGTGAATGAAGCACCAGTTGAGCGCGGCGTTGACGGCGACGGAGACGAGGGTGATGCGCAGCAGCGCCTGTGGCCGGCGCATGCCCACGGTGAACTGGCGCACGGCCTGGAACCACAGGCACGGCAGCAGGCCCGGCGCGAGGGCGAGCAGCATCGGCTGCGCGCGGCCGACGATCTCCGCGTCCTGCCCGAGCCAGGTCAGCGCGCGGCCGATGAGGAGCATCAGGGCGGCGCCCGCCAGCCCGGCGAGGGTGGCGACGGCCAGCCCGGCGCGGACGGTCGCACGGACCTCCTCACCGCCCTCGTGCGCGTCGGCGCCCGTCCCCTCCATCCGCGCGGCGGCGGCAGCCGTCCGGTTGCCGACGGCGGTGACGAGTCCGACGCCCATGGTGCGCAGCTGGTTGAAGAGGACGATCGCCAGTCCGCCCGCCGCCAGGTCGGCCGTGCCGAGCAGGCCCATCATGACGGTGTCGGTGGTGGTCAGGGCCACCTGCGCGAGCTGGGTGAGGACGAGGGGGACGGCGAGGGCGGCCAGCGCGCGGCTGTCGCGGAGGAGCGTGGCGGGCTGCACGGCGAGCGTCATGGCGGGCCTCACCTCCTGCGGAGCTTGGTGAGCGTCTCGTCGATCCCGTGTTCCAGCTCGCGGTCGACGAGGTCGCGGGCGTGCATCCAGTCGTCGTTGAAGACGGTGTCCAGGTACTTCTCGCCGCCGTCGTTGACCAGCGCGACCATGGTGGAACCCGGCGCCAGGGCGGGGAGCCTGGCCAGTGCCTCGTGGACGACACCGCCGGCCGAGCCGCCGATGAGGAGCCCGGTGGCGCGGGCGACGGCACGGGCGGTGGCGAAGGCCGCCACGTCGCCGACCTTCACGCCCTCGTCGATCAGGTCGAAGTCGACCAGCGCGCCGATCTCGGCGCCTTCGGGCGTGCCGGTGCCGGACTGGTAGTAGTCGTGGGCCGGGCCGCCGAAGGCGATGGAGCCCTTGGGCTCGACGCCGACCGTCGTGCAGCCGGGTACGAGCGTGCGCAGTGCGCGGGCGGTGCCGCAGAGGCCGCCGCCGGTGCCCACGGCGCCGATCAGGACGTCGAGCCGCCCGTCCAGGGCCTGGTGGAGTTCGTGGGCGACGGGGAAGTAGCCGACGCCGTTGCTGGGGTTGTTGTGCTGTTCGGTGAAGAAGGTGTCGGCCCGGCCGCGGGCCAGTTCCGCGGCCAGTTCCTCGCGCGCGGCGGTGGCCAGTTCCTCGGCCCCGTCGTCGGCCACGTAGACGAGTTCGGTGCCCAGGGCCTTCATGGCGCGGAGTTTGTCGGTGGCCGCATGGTGATCCACGACCGCCGTGAACGTGTAGCCGCGTTCGGCCGCGATGACCGCCAGGCCCAGCCCGGTGTTGCCGGACGTGGACTCCACGACGCGTCCGCCGGGCCGCAGGTCGCCGCGCGCCTCGGCGTCCAGGATCATCTGCCGGGCCATCCGGATCTTGGCGCTGCCGGTGGGGTTGAACATCTCCAGCTTGAGCAGCAGCCGGCTGCCGGTAGCGGTGCGGCCCAGCTCGAACAGCGGGGTGGCGCCGATGAGGTCGGACACGCGGGAGACCACGGCAGGACGCCCGAGGGCGTCGTTCATGGGGTTCACGGGTGAACTCCTGAGGCAGAGGAGGAGGGGTCACAAGGGGTCAGCGGGCGGGGTTCCGGTCGAGGCGCCAGCGCGGCCGGGCGGCGCCCGGCCGGTCCACGACGACCTTGGGCGGCAGCGGCAGCTCGTGGAACGGGGACTCGTTCGAGTCCATCTGGTACCCGGCCGTGTTCGGATAGACCAGCAGGTCGCCGACGCGCGGCCGGGCGGGGAACGGGACCTTGCGCCAGGTCAGCAGGTCCGGCTCCAGGCAGGTCGCGCCGCCGACGCACGCGGGGTGCACCGCGTCGCCCCGGGCCCGCCCGTCCGGGGTGACCAGGTACGGATCGGGCAGGTACTCGCTGTTGAACCACTGCTCGGACAGGCTGAGGCTGGTGCCGTCGACCGTCAGGATGCGGTAGCCGTCGCGTTCCTTGACGCCCTGCACGCGGAAGACGGACGCGCCGGCGCCGTCCAGCAGGGCCCGCCCCGGCTCCGTCAGCAGCAGCGTTCCGGTGTCCTTGAGACGTCCTGCCAGGCTCGTACGGCCGCCGTCGGGGACGGTGTCCAGGATGACGCGCAGCGCGTCGGCCCCGGCGACGGGCGAGTGGTACGGATAGAAGCCGTCCGCGTCGAACGCCTTGTGCGCGTGGTAGTGCTCGGGGCGCTGCGCGGCGAGGAACGCGTTCCAGTGGCCGCCGCTGCTGTAGTCCACGGCGAAGCCGCCGCCGATGCTGATCCGGTCGGCCCGCAGGCCCATCTCCCGCGCGCGCAGGCACGCGTCGATGAGCCGGCCGGCGAGGTCGGCGCGCGGCCGGGTGGCGTATCCGGACAGGTGGAAGCTGAAGCCCTCCATCCGTACGGCGTCCCCGGCCCGTACGCACCGGTCCAGCGCGGTGTCCGCTTCGGCGGCCGTCATCCCGAAGCGGCTGTGCGGCCGCCCGGGCGGCAGGCGGCGCAGCAGGAGGCGGGCGGGGCGTACGGTGCCGGTCAGGGCGAGCGTGCTGAGCAGGTCGAGTTCGTCCAGGGCGTCGACGGTGACGAGGCAGCCGTGCAGGACGGCCAGCCGCAGCAGTTCGTCGTTCTTGGCCGGGCCGGTGACGACGATGTGCTCGCCGCGTACGCCGTGGCCGAGGGCGTCGCGCAGTTCGGGGACGCTCGCCACGTCCACGCCCGCGCCGTGGGCGGCGCAGCGTTCCGCCCAGACGGCGGCCTTGTTGGCCTTCTTGGCGTAGTGGACGCGGCCCGCCACCCCGGCGTCGTCGAGCGCGGCGCGGAAGGCCGCGAGGTTGGCGTCGAAGCGGTGCGGCAGCAGGAAGTGGAAGGGGCCGCCGAAGGCGTGGGACAGTTCGTGCAGCAGGCCGCTGTCCATGATCCGGTCGGTGCCGGGGTCGGCGTGGGCGGGCAGCGTCGGTACGTCCGCGGGGCACGGTCCGGTCAGGCCCACAGCGCCACCCGCGTTCCCCGTCCCTGGTCGAGGGCGAGCCGGGCGAAGCGGTGGCCGAGCGCGATGTCGGTGACGACCAGGCCGCTGTTGTACGCGAAGACGCGCTCCCCGGCCGTGCCGCGGCCGGTGGCCGTACCGGCGATGACGGCCGGGAGCTCGGCGTCCACGGCGGGCAGCCGCCCGGCCGCGTCGGCCATGTCGGTGCCGGTGACCCGCATCTGCGCCTCGCTGGTGGCCACGACGCGGTCGGCGCGGTGCAGGGTGGAGGGCGCCAGGCCGTGCCCTACGAGGACGGACAGCGCGCCGGGCTTGAGCCAGCCGGCCTCGACGGCCGCCGGGGTGTGGCCGCCGGCCGTGGCCACGAGGACATCGGCGTCGCCCGCGGCGGCCCGCAGGTCGGTGACGGTCTCCACGTCCCGGTCGGGGAAGTGGCCGCGCAGTCCGTCCCGTACGGCCGCGATGCCCTCGGGGTGGGTACCGGACAGCATCAGCCGCTCCAGGCCGGGCAGCGTCGTGAGCAGGAACGGGAGGGCCAGGCGGCCCTGGGTGCCGGTGCCGATGACCAGGGCGCTGCGGGCCCCGGGCGGCGCGCACTCGCGGGCCAGCAGCGCGGAGACGGCCGGGGTGCGCAGCGCGCCGACGCGGCCGCAGTCCAGCATCGCGACCGGCAGGCCCGTGGTGTCGTCGTAGAGCGTCAGCGTCGTGTAGTAGTGCTGCTCGTCGCGGCCCCGGTCCAGGCCGTGTTTGTACGAGGTCTTCACCGCGACCACGTCACGGGAGCCGTCCCGGCCGAGCATCGCATACGCGACGGAGTGTCCGTCGGCGGGTTTGACGGTGAGCTTGCGGGGATTGTCCGAGCGGCCCGCCGCCAGCGTGCGGCAGGCGTCTTCGACGGTGTCCAGGACATCGGCGAAGTCGATGCGGAGGCCGGCCAGGTCGCCCGCGGACAGGAGGGTCAGGGTTCGGTCGCCGGCGGGTATGGAGCGGGTGTCGTCGGCCACGGTGCGGTCGGTCATGTCCGTCCTCGGGGAGATGCGAGCGGTCATCCGGCGTGCGCTTCGATGGCGGCCTGACCGTAACCGTGCTCGGAAGCCTCGGCCAGGGGGCGTGTACGGCGCGCGGGGACACGGAGGGAGGCACGCTTGAGCCAGCGGTCGGTGCCGTCGTAGCGCGCCTGGAACGGCACCCGGCCGTGCACGACCAGATCGTTGTCGAGGACGAGCACGTCGCCCGGTGCGAGGCGCACCGCCACCGAGACACGGGCCAGTTCGGCTTCCAGGCGCCGGTAGGCGGCGCGGTGGGCGGGTGTGGCGTCGGCCAGCGGGGTGTACGCGGGGTCGAAGCGGAGTGTCAGACCGTCCTCGGCGCGGTAGAGGGTGGGGACCGCGGGCGGTGGGCCGCCGTCGAAGTGCCGGGCCCCGGCGTACGCGTCGTCGGGCAGGATCGGCAGCAGCGGCCGGCTCAGCAGCTCGACGTCGGCCGCGGCGAGCCGTACGCGGCGTACGCCGGCCGCGGTGGTGGCGACGCGGTCGTGGTTGCGCATGCAGCTGAGCATGAGCAGGTGGGCGCGGCCGGGGTGGAAGGCGTCCTCGGTGTGCGGGCTGAGCAGCACCGCGCTGCCGGCACCGGTCTGTTCGCCCTCGTGGCCGGGGGCCGGGACGATGTTGTGTACGAACCGGCCGCCCTGCTGCCCCTCCCAGGCGATGGGGTCGCCCATGGCGGTGGCGAGCAGCAGCAGGACCACGTCGTGTACGGCGCCGCTGTCACCGGCGGCGGCCCAGCCGGCGGGTGTGGGGCCCAACTCGGTGTCGTCCACGTCCAGGCCGCGCAGGACGAAGAGGCCGTCGTCGGTGTCGGCCGGGCGCAGCTGCCGGCGGACCGAAGGGGGCAGCCCGTCGGCGGATTCCGCGACGCGGGCGAGGAGTTGTGGTGCGGCGGAGGTCCCGCGGCCGACCGCGGCGAGGATCTTCTCGGCGGTGCCGCGCAGTTCCACGGCATCGGCGGGGTCGAGCTGGCGGACGGGTGCGGCTCCCGTGGTCATGTCCAGGTGGTCCGTTTCCGTTGAAGGTCCATTGAAGGCCCATTGAGGGGGCGTTGAAAATCCGCTGAAGGTCCGTCGCAGGCGGGGAATCGGGTCCGGTGCGATGCCGTACGGGCAGCGCGCGGCGCGCTCGACGGTCCGGGCGCGGCGCGTCATCGCTGCCGCTCCGTGCCCGGAGTCCAGCGGACAGTAACGACGCTACTCACCTAAGTTAGGCAAGGCAAACCTCACTTGCTTTGCCCGCGCCTGCCCGGCTTCGCTCAACTCCCTCCCATTAAAGGGCAGTTGGCACCGGCGCACGGAAGCACTCAGCGGGGAGCACCCTTGCGGGGATGGTCGCCATGAGGGTAGGCAACCCTAAGTGACCGGCCGAACGAAGCGAGGCACCGTGGATTTCACCAGGCGGCAACTTCTGTGGACCGGCGGGACCTTGGGCGCGGCGGCGATGCTCGCGGCGTGCGGCGGCGGCGATGACGCGGCACCCGCCGCCGGCGGCTCACCGCGGCAGGGCGGCACCCTGCGCATCGGCGCGCTGGGCCGTACGTCGGCGATCACCCGCGACCCGCACGGCACCCAGGGCAACGAGAGCGACTACCTCGTCATCGCGCTCGTGTACGACACGCTGACCGCGCCCGGCGGCAGGACCGACAACACCGTCCCCCGCCTGGCCTCCGCCTTCACGCCCTCGAAGGACCTGAAGACCTGGCGCTTCACCCTGGCCGAGGGCGCCGCCTTCCACGACGGGACGCCGGTCACCGCCGACGACGTGGTCTGGTCGCTGCGCCGGCTGCGCGGCACCCCCTCCGGAGCGGCCCGGCTGCCCGGTATCGCGGCCGGCCGCATCACCGCCGACGGCAAGCGCACCGTCGTCCTCGTCTCCGACTACGCCAACGCCGAACTCCCCCTGCTCACCCGGCTGTCCACGTTCGTGCTCAAGAAGGACACCCCGGACGCGGAGATACCCCGGGCGCCCGGGACCGGGCCCTTCAAGCTCGACTGGTACCGCGGCGGCAACGCCCGGCTGCTGCGCAACACGCACTGGTACGGCGGCGCGGTCCACCTCGACGCCGTCGAGGTCACCATGTTCCAGAGCCCGCAGGCGATGGCGAACGCGATGCTGTCCGGCCAGATCGACGTGGCGTCCAACGTCGGCGCGGTCGCCGCCCGTACCGCCGAAGCCCGCCGGGACATCCAGGTCGTCCGCCGCCCCGACGACATGGCCATGCCCGTGGTGATGCGCACCTCCGACGGGCCGTTCGCCGGCGCGGAGGTGCGGGAGGCGATGAAGCTCCTGGTGGACCGCGAGGCGATGGTCCGGCAGGTGCTGTCCGGGTACGGGTCGGTCGCCAACGACATCCTCGGTACGGGCGATCCCGCCTACGCCGGGGACATCCCCCAGCGGCGACGCGACCTGGCCAGAGCCAAACGGCTGCTGACCGACGCCGGGTTCGACTTCTCCCGTACGTACCGGCTGGTCACCACGGAGGACGTCGCCGGGCTCGCCGAGTCCGCCACGCTCTTCGCCTCCCAGGCCCGGGAGGCCGGCGTCAAGATCGAGGTCGTCAAGCAGGAGTCCGGTGCCTTCTACCAGAAGACCTGGCTCAAGGGCGACTTCTACACCAACTACTGGGGCACCAACGACTCCGTCGTCTTCTTCGCCTCCAAGACCCTGACCACCGGGGCCGGGCAGAACGAGGCCGACTGGTCGGACAAGGAGTTCGACGCCGCGTACCACAAGGTCCTGGCCACCGCCGACCGCTCGGCCCGCACCGCGGCTCTGCGCGGCCTCCAGCGCATCGAGCACGACCGGTCCGGCTATCTGCTGTGGGGCATGGCCGACGGCATCGACCTGGCCGCGCCGAAGGTCCGCGGCCTGCCGAAGCTGCCCGGTTACGGACGCGTGCAGCTCGAAAACGTCTGGCTCGCCCCGTGACGGGGAGCGGGGCCCCGAAGGACACCACCCGGCCCGTACCGGAACCGGCCGCGCGGCGCGCCGGTGCCCTGGCCGCGCGGCCGGCGGCCGTACTGGCCAAGCGCGTCGCGATGCTGGTGGTGCTGCTCGCGGTGGTGTTCGCCGCGATCGAGCTGCTGCCGGGCGACGCGGCCACCGCCACATCCGAACGCGGCGAGGGCGCCGCCGGAGTCGCCGCGCGCCGTCATCTGCTCGGCCTGGACCGGCCGGTGTGGGAGCGCTTCCGGGACTGGATCACGGCGCTGCCCACCGGTGACCTCGGTACCTCGGCGCGCGGCGAACGCGTCTCCGACCTGCTCGCCGCGCCGCTGCCCAACACCATCCTGCTGGCCTCCACCGCGTTCGTCCTGACCGTCCTCGCCGCGCTCGCCCTGGGCACCTGGGCCGCCGCCCGCCCGAAGGGCGTCGTGGACCGGGTGGTGGACCTGACCTCGACCGCCGCCTTCGCACTGCCCGAATTCGTGGTCGCCGTCGGTCTGTTGCTGGTGCTGTCGCTGTGGACGGGCTGGCTGCCGGCCGCCACCGTCACCGGAGCCGACGGGGCGCCCGCCCGGTGGAGCATGCTGGTGATGCCGGTGCTGGCCCTGACCGTTCCGCAGACCGGCTGGAACACCCGTATCGTCCGCGGCGCCCTCGCCGACCAAGCCGCGGCCCCGCATGTGGCGGCGGCCCGCCTGGACGGGCTGCCCACCCGGCAGGTGCTGCTACGGCACGCGCTGCCGGGCGCCTGGCCCGCCATCGCGACGGGCGTGGCCACCTCCACCGGCATGCTGCTCGGCGGCACCGTCGTCGTGGAAACCCTCTTCAACTACCCCGGCATCGGCACGGTACTGGCCGGAGCCGTCGCCGACCGGGACACCCCGGTCATCGCGGCCGTCGTCGCCTGCTCGGCCGCCCTGATCACCGTCGTCCTCCTGCTGGCCGACCTGATACGGGCGCGCACGCTGGGAGCCCGCTCATGAGCACCGTCGCGGTGGGCGCCCGGCCGTGGCTGCGTACCGCCGCACCCGCCGTCCCCGCCGCCCTGCTGATCCTGGTGGCGCTGACCGGTCCGCTGCTCGCCGCGCACCCGGTGGACCGGCCGGTCACCGCCCCGTACGGGGAAGCGGGGACGGGCGGCGCGCCGCTGGGCGGGGACCAGCTCGGCCGGGACGTGCTCAGCCGGCTGCTGCACGGCGGGAGCGCGCTGATCGGAAGCGCGCTGGTGGTGGCCGCCGTGGTCACCTTCCTGGCGACCCTGCTCGGCTGCTTCGCCGTGCTCGGCCCGCGGCTGGGGTGGCTGGTCGAACGCGCGGCGGACACCGCGATCCTGCTGCCGTCGGTGCTGGGCATCATGCTCCTCGCGCTGGCCTGGCCCGGCGGCGGCCGGCTCGCGATCAGCGTGGCCGCCGTCGCGCTGGGGACCCCGTACGCCGTACGGATCGTCGCCGGAGCGGCGGCCCCGCTCGCCGCCACCGGCTTCGTGGAGGCGGCCGCCGCGAGCGGTGAACGCCTGGTCCACCTGGCGCTGCGCGAGATCCTGCCCAACCTGCGCGCCACCGTGCTGGCGCTGTTCGGGCTGCGCTTCGTGGAGGCGGTGTACGTCATCGCCATGGCCGGCTTCCTCCAGCTCGGCCCCCGTCCCCCGGAGGCCGACTGGGCGCTGATGATCCGCGAGAACGGCCCCGGCATCCTCCTCAACCCCTGGGCGGTCCTCGCGCCCGGCCTGGCCATCGGGCTGCTCGCCGTCGGCGTCAACCTCGCCGCCGGCGCCCTGGCACCCGCCACCGCCCGCAGGGCCGCCCTGCGATGACCCCGGCCGTCCCGCGCCCGCCTCTGGAGGACACCGCTTTGGCCCCGACCGACTCCCCGCCGCCCGTGACGGTCACCGACCTCGAAATCAGCCTCGGCGCGGGGCCCGTGCTGCTGCGCCGCACCGCCCTGACCCTGCGGCGCGGCCGGATCACCGCCCTCACCGGGCCGTCCGGCTCCGGCAAGACGACGCTTCTGCACGCCGTCGTCGGCGACCTCCCGTACGGCGCGCGCGTCACCTCCGGCAGCGTCGAGGTGCTGGGCCGGGATGTGTTCACGCTCGCGCCCGCCGCGCTGCGGACCCTGCGCCGCCGGCATGTCGCCTACGTCGGCCAGGACCCGGGCTCCGCCCTCAACCCCCGGATGACGGCCCGGCGCCTGATCGCCGAACTGGCCGCCGACCGTTCGCCGGAGGCGATCGAACGGGTCATGGCCGACTGCCACTTGCCCGGTTCGCTCGCCCACCACCGGCCCGGCGCACTGTCCGGCGGCCAGCAGCGGCGGCTCGCGCTGGCCCGCGCTCTGGCCCGGCGGCCCGAGGTACTGCTGCTGGACGAGCCCACCGCGGGGCTGGACGCCGCCCTGCGCGACGAGATCACCGCGCTCCTGCGCCGGCTCGCCACCGGGCACGGTCTCGCCGTCGTGCTGGCCGGCCATGATCCTTACGTTGCCGAGAGCTGCGCCGATACGGTGGTCGCCCTGGCCGGCGGGGCCGCCCCGTACGCACCTGGCGAACTGTACGGACCTGACGCCCCATACGCCCCACCCGCCACGGCGCTCCCCGCCGCGAGCCGCCCGGCTTCCTCCGACCTGCCGCCCGAGAAGCCCGCAGCACCTCCCCAAGGCCTGCGCGCCGAGAATCTGCACGTCGCCTTCACCCACCGGGGCCACACCCACCAGGCCCTGGCAGGCGCCGACTTCCACGCCCCCACCGGCTCCGCGACCGGCATCACCGGCCCTTCCGGCTGCGGCAAGACCACCCTCCTGCGGACCCTCGCGGGCCTCCAGACGGCGCAGTCCGGCACCCTCACCTGGGACGGCCGGCTCCTGCCCACGCCCGTACGCAAACGCAGCCGCGACCAGCAGCGGCGCATCCAGCTCGTCCCGCAGAACCCGCTCGGCGCCCTTAATCCGGCCCGCACCATCGGCGCCACCCTCAGCCGTCCCCTGCGACTCCACCGCATCGTCGGCGCGCGGGACATGCCCGCCCGGGTCGGCAGCCTCCTCGATGCCGTCGGCCTGCCCGGTGACTTCGCCGGCCGCTATCCCCACGAACTCTCCGGCGGACAGCGCCAGCGCGCCTCCATTGCCCGCGCCCTGGCCACCGAACCGGACCTCCTCCTGTGCGACGAGGTCACCTCCGCCCTCGACCCGGCGTCCGCCACCGCGGTCCTGGACCTCCTCGCCCACCTGCGCGCCGCGCGCCGGCTGACCCTCGTCCTCGTCAGCCACGAAGTCGGCCTGATCGCCGCCTACACGGACACCGTGCATCTGCTGCGGGGCGGGCGGGTCGTCCGGCCCGCGGCACCGTGTGAGGGCGCCGCGTCGGCATAGCGGAGCCGGGAGAACTCCTGTGAAACGCGGAGGGCTTGACACGCGGAGGGCTGTTCGGCAGTGCCGCAGGGCTGATCGGCCCCTGCCGGGGCGGCCGCACGCGGCGGAGCCTGATGGCATGGGATCTGCCGGTGCCCGACGGCCCGCCCCGGACGGCCGCGGGCGCCGGCGCCGCGGAGGAAGCGGAGGTGGAGCGGTGAGGACGATGACCGGACGGCTCGGTGCGCTGCCGGCGGAACACCGCGAGCGGCTGATGGCACGGGCGCGGGAGGTCTCCTTCCCGGCCGGCGTGCGCATCTTCGAGGAGGGCCGCAGGGCCGACCGCTTCTGGATCGTGCGGACCGGAGCGGTCCAGCTCGACATCCGGGTGCCGGGCCGCCGCGCCGCGGTGGTCGAGACGCTGCACCCGGGCGACCCGCTGGGCTGGTCCTGGCTCTTCCCGCCGTACAGCTGGCAGCTGGGCGCGGAGACGCTGAGCCCGGTACGGGCCTGGGAGTTCGACGCCCAGGACGTACGGGCCCTGTGCCACGAGGACCCGGTGCTCGGTCACGCGCTCGTGCTCATGTACGCCGAGGTGATCGGCGACCGGCTGCGGTGCGCGCGGACCCGGCTGCTGGACCTGTACGGACCGTACGGCAGCGGAGTGCGCTGACCGGCCTCCTGTGTCCGGGCCCCGGTCGGGCGCCCGGGGCCCGGACACAGGTACCGACCGCCGGGATCCGGCCGGGACGGTGTGTGGTGCACGGGCCCGCGAGGCACAACCCTGGGGGAAGAGCCCGCGCTGAAGGAGTCCGTGATGCAGGAGCCCGCGACGCAAGGGAACAGCCTCCGCACCGTCGGCGACGTGATGACCCGCACCGTGATCAGCATCGGCCGCGCCGCCCCGTTCAAGGAGATCGTCCGCACGATGGAACAGTGGAAGGTCAGCGCCCTGCCCGTTGTCGAGGGCGAGGGACGGGTGGTCGGCGTGGTGTCCGAGGCGGACCTGCTGCCCAAGGAGGAGTTCCGCGACCACACGCCCTCGCGGATCGAGCAGATGCGCGTCCTGGACGCCCTGATCAAGTCCGGTGGCGTCACCGCCGACGAGCTGATGACCGCGCCCGCCGTCACCGTGCACGCGGACGCGACCCTGGCCCAGGCGGCGCGCACCATGGCCTGGTACCGCATCAAACGGATGCCGGTGGTGGACGCCGTCGGCCGGCTCGAAGGCGTCGTCAGCCGCAGCGACCTGCTCAAGGTCTTCCTCCGCGAGGACGAGGAGATCGCCGAGGAGGTCCGCCGCACAGTCGTCGGCCAGCTCTTCGCCCACCGCACCCACGACCTGGCCGTCGAGGTCCGCGAGGGCATCGTCACCCTCTCCGGCACCCTGGCCGACACCTCGCTCATACCGGTGGCCGCGCGGCTGGCCCGCGCGGTCGAAGGGGTGGTCGAGGTCGACATACAGCTGAGGGGCGGCTCCGGACGGTCGTGAGGGGCGGGGCGGCACGGGCACGGCGTGGCGGACGTACTGCCACCGGGCGACGCCCGTCCCGCCCCAGGACGCGTGACCGCACGCCCGGCAGACCCGTACAGCACAGGCAAGCGCGACGCGCCAGCCACTTTTCAGACATCACGCGCTGTTCATCGGCACGACACCTTCATACGGCAACCGGTTGTTAGCTTACCGAGAAGTAGTAATCGCCTACATCCGTAGGGAGAAATACTTCATGACCACCGGCACCGACCTCGCCGCCGTAGAGGTGAATTCCCCCACGACCGTATTCCGCACCTATGTCGAATCGATTCTCGACGTCATGTCCGCCGCACCGGACCGCCCCGTCATCACCACGGCGGACGGCCGGCAGATCACCGCCGGTGAATTCCGCGACGCCGTCCACCGCATCGCGCGCGAATTGCGCGGCTGGGGAATCGGGCGCGGCAGCACCGTGTCCCTGCTGTCCGGCAACCGGCCCGAGGCACTCACCGCCCGGTACGCGGCCAATCTGCTCGGCGCCCGCGCCGTCTTCCTGTACCCGGGCATGGCCCCCGAGACGCTCGCGCACATCGCGCGGAGCGTGGACACCGCGCTGCTGCTCCTCGACCCGGAGCTGCCGGAGGCCGCCGAAAGCCTGCTGGCCCACGCACGGCCCCCGTACGTCCTCTCCTTCGGCCCCGGACCGCACGGCCAGGACCTGCTGGCGCGCGCCGCGCGGCACGAGCCGCACCCCGTACGGAGCGCGGCCCGCCCCGAGGACGACTGGTGCATCCGCCACACCGGCGGTACCACCGGCGTCCCCAAGGGTGTCCGGATGCCGCACGGCCCCTACGAGGCCATGCTCGCCTTCGGCTCCGTCGGCGCCGGCGAGCCGCCCCGCTTCCTGGCCTGCACCACCCTCGCCCACGTGGCGGGCAACATCGCCGACGCCACCTTCCTGGCCGGCGGCTCGGTGGTCCTCCAGGACGCCTTCGACCCCGGCCGGGTGCTCGCCGCGGTCGAACGCGAGCGGATCACCCACCTGTGGCTGCTGCCCCCGCTGATCTACCGCCTGCTCGACCACCCCGCGCTGGCCGGCACCGACCTGTCCAGTGTCCGGCGGATCTCCTACGGCGGCTGCGCCGCCTCGCCGGCACGGCTGCGGCAGGCCCACGAGGCCTTCGGCGCCGTCCTGTTCGGCGGCTACGGCCAGTCCGAGGCGGGCCACGTCACCGCCATCGGCCCCGACGAACACGCGAGGATGTCCGGGGACGGGCAGGCCACGGTCGGCCGGGTGATCCCCGGCGTCGAGGTCGCGATCCACGACGAGCACGGCACCCCCGTACCCGTCGGCGCGGTGGGCGAGATCCGGGTGCGCTCCGCCCAGGCCATGACCGGCTACTGGAAGCAGCCCGAACTGACCGCGCAGGTGCTGCGCGACGGGTGGGTGCACACCGGGGACCTCGGCTACCTCGACCGCGAGGGCTATCTCCACATCGTCGACCGGCTCAAGGACATGATCATCGTGGTGGGCGGCCATGTCTACACCAGCGAGCTGGAGGACCTGCTGCTCACCCACCCGGACATCGCCCACTGCGCGGCGTTCGGCGTGCGCGGCCCGGACGCCGGCGAAGAGGTGCACGTCGCGATCGTCCCCGTACCGCAACGCCCGCTCGACCTGGGCCGGGTGCGGGAGTTCGTCACCCGGCACAAGGGCGCGATGTACGCGCCCTCCGCCCTGCACCTGGTTACGGAGATCCCGCTGACTCCGGTGGGCAAGCCCGACAAGAAGCGGATCCGGGCGATGCTGGGGAACTGAAGGGGTGGGCCGGGGGCCGGGCCCGGGCGCACGAGGGCCCGGAGGGCGGGCCCGGGCGTACGGCCCGCTCAAACCCGCTCGGCCTTCTGCCGTCCCGCGAAGAATTCCAGAATGGCGGAATTCACCAGCTCCGGCTTTTCCAGATACCCGTAATGGCCGCACCCCGGCAGCTCGGTGTACGCGGCGCCGGGAATGCACTCGGCGACCTCGCGCACCAGCCGCGGGCGGACGATACGGTCGTCGCCGAATCCGATGACCAGGCACGGACACCGAATGGCCCGGTACGCGGGCCGCCGGTCCTCGATCACCTGGAGGCCCAATTGGCCGCGGACACCGGTGAAATCGGTCGCCGCCGTCATCTCGAAGATGTCCAGCCAGCCCCGGAGCCGTTCCTCGTCGCCGAGCGTCTCCCCCGACAGGTACTGCAGGGCCTGGACGTAGGCCGCGTACCGGGGCGGGAGGACGGCTCCGCTGTCGCACAGGGCGATCTCGGCGGACGCCATCGCGCCGACCAGCGTGTCCGCCCGGCCGATGGTCGCCATCAGCACGGCCCGGCCGACGAGTTCGGGCCGGGCCACAAGCAGTTCCTGGACGATGATCGACCCCAGTGAGAAGCCCACGACGCGGCACGGCCCCGGGCTGACGTGGGTGATGAGGCCGGCGAGGTCGGCCGCCATGTCGTCGAGGGTGAAGGGGTGTTCGTGCTGCCCGTTCGACGCGACACCCCGGTGGTCGAAAGTGATCACCCGGTATCCGGCCGCGGTCAGGGCGGGCACCTGGTGCGCGCGCCACACCCGTCCGGGCGCGCCGGTACCGGTGACCATCACGACCGGTTCCCCGGTCCCGTACTCCTCGTACGCGAGACGGATCCCGTTCGTCCTCAGCACCGGCATGAGCCCGCCCCCCTCCACGGAACAACCCGGGCACGCTCACCATCACAACAGATCCAGTCGGCCGCGTACCGATGTCCAACCGACCGGTCTCCGCGCCGGGCATACGGCCCCGCCGGCATGCCGGCCTCCGCATTCGGGGCCGGCGGCCCGCGTCACACCCCCGCTCTCATCACGCCACTCGGTGGCCGCCCGACCCCTTGTGCCGTGCCGCGCGAACGTCTCCTATGGCAGCAGGCCCGAAAGCCCGTCCTGCTGACCGTCGCCGGTCGAGAGAGGCTGTCGTATGCGGAGCGTGGGTGTGGAAGAAGAACTGCTCCTGGTGGATCCGCACTCAGGGGAGCCGCGAGCTGTCGCCGGGACCGTGCTGGCCTCGACTCCGCACGATTCCACCTTGGACAAGGAACTGCACCGCGAGCAGCTGGAGATCGCCACCCGTCCCAGAAAGCTGATCGAGGACCTGGCCGCGGAGGTCGGGCGCTGGCGTGGCGAGGCGGCGCGCCGGGCGCGCCGGGCCGGTACGGAACTGGTGGCCCTGGCCACTTCTCCGCTGCCCGTCACGCCGTCCCTCAGCGTGGACGAGCGCTACCAGCGGCTGGAGGAGGAGTTCGGCCGTACCGCGCAGGAGCAGCTGGCCTGCGGCTGCCACATCCACGTGTCCGTGGAGTCCGACGACGAGGGCGTGGCCGTACTGGACCGCATCCGCCCCTGGCTACCGACGCTGCTGGCGCTCAGCGCCAACTCGCCTTTCTGGCAGGGCAAGGACACCCGGTACAGCAGCTACCGCAGCCGGGTGTGGGGCCGCTGGCCGTCCTCCGGGCCCATGGAGCCGTTCGGGTGCGCGGAGAACTACCACCGGCGGGTGCGGGAGATGCTGGCGACCGGCACCCTGATCGACGAGGGCATGATCTACTTCGATGCCCGGCTGTCGCGTCACTACCCCACCGTCGAGATCAGAGTCGCCGACGTGTGCCTGCAGTCGGACGACACGGTACTGCTCGCCGCGCTGACCCGCGGGCTGGTCGAGACGGCGGCCCGCGCGTGGCGTGCGGGCGAGCCGCCGGACTCCGCCGGGATCGGTCTGCTGCGGCTGGCGACCTGGCGGGCCGGCCGGTCGGGCCTGTCCGGCCGGCTCGTCCACCCGCTCACCTGGACCCCGGCCCCCGCCGAGGCCGTGGTCCGCGCCCTGCTCGACCACGTCGGCGAGGCCCTGGAGGACACCGGCGACCTGGCCCTCGCCAAGGAAGGCCTCGACACCCTGCTGGGCCGCGGCAACGGGGCCCATGTGCAACGGGAACTGCTGGGACGGACGGGGGACCTGCGGTCGGTGGTCGGGGAGTGCGTGCGGCGTACCGCCGTGTGAGGGGGACGGGTGTTACGGCGCGGGTTGCGCTGTCCGTGGGCGAGAAGGGATCACCGGGGGCTCGGTGCGCCCTCGGCGCGCCGTTGCGAAACCGCTTCGAGGCCGTCCGCGTACGCACTCAACTCCCCCAGTTTCCCGGCCGTCCCGTCGTCCGACGGCATGCAGGAGACCAGCGTGACCCCAGGGGTGTCGACCGGTGTGAGTTTGACGTAGTCGAAGGTCAGGCGTCCCAGATGCGGGTGGTCGAAGACGCGGCGGGTGGGTCGGAATTCGGCGATGTCGTGGGTGTCCCACCAGGTACGGAATTCCGCGCTGCGTTCGCGGAGGTCGGCGGTCAGACGGGTGAACGCCGGGTCGCCGGGGTGCCGGTCGGCGCCGGCGCGGTACTGCTCCAGCAGCGTACGGGCCTGGTCGGGCCAGTCGGCCAGCAGCGTACGGATACGGGGATCGGTGAACACCAGGCGCAGCAGATTGCGTTCGGGATCGCCCCAGTGCGCCGGGTCGCCGATGAGGCCCGCTTCCGCGCGGTTCCAGGCCAGCAGGTCCCAGTTGGCGGCGATCACGTACGCCGGGTGCGGGTCGAGCGCGTCCACGAGCCGCTGCAACGTCCGGCCTCCGGCCTGTGCCGCAGCAGGTGCCGGCAACGGCTGTCCGGCCAGGGCGAACAGGTGCCGGGTCTCGGCCGGGGACAGGCACAGGACCCGGGCCAGGCTGTGCAGGACCTGGCGGCTGACGGTGATGTCCCTGGCCTGTTCGAGCCACGTGTACCACGTGACACTGACACCCGACAGCGTCGCGACCTCCTCGCGGCGCAGTCCGGGCGTACGGCGGCGCGGGCCTGCCGGGAGGCCCGCGTCACCGGGGGCGATGCGTTCCCTGCGGGAGCGGAGGAAGGCGGCCAGGACCCGTCGCTGTTCCGCCGCGTCGGACGCCGTCCCCTCCCCGCTCCCCCTGGCTTCGCGCCCGCTCATTCCGGTCCTCCCCCATTTCTTCCCCAGTCCTCCCCCACTCGCGGTCCCCGTGCGCGATGCGTGTTCCCGCGGCGGCCGCAGCCGCTCCCAGCACTCCGGACCGCACAGGGGGGTACCGCCACCACCAGCATAAATGGCCTCTGTACCGCCGTCCGGGCCCGGACGAGGGTCGAGATCATGACGTACACCAGGCCACCGGCCGACTCCGGATTCGACGTCCGTGCCCACGCCCGCACCGCGCCCTCCCCCTGGCGCGCCCTCTCCGTCGTCCTCATCGGCACCTTCGTGGCCGTACTGGACACCTTCATCGTCCTCGTGGCCACTCCGGCCATCCAGCAGGACCTGCACGCCTCCGACGCGGACGTGCAGCTCGTCCTCGCCGGCTATCAGCTCGCCTACGCCGTCGCCCTGATCACCGGCGCCCGCCTCGGCGACCTCATCGGCCGCAAACGGTGCTTCCTGATCGGTATGGCCGTCTTCACGCTCGCTTCGGCGGCCTGTGCTGCCGCGCCCGGCGCCGGGGCGCTGATCGGCGCGCGGCTCGTCCAGGGTCTCGGTGCCGCCGTGATGTCCCCGCAGGTCTTCTCGACCGTCCAGGTGCTGCTGCCGCCGGAGCGGCGCGCGCGGGCGTTCGGTGTGCTCGGCGCGGTCATCGGTACGGCCGGGGTCGCCGGGCAGCTCCTCGGTGGGGTGCTCGTCTCCGCCGACCTCTTCGGTACGTCCTGGCGCCCGGTCTTCTGGGTGAACGTACCCGTCGGCCTGCTCACGCTGGCCCTGGCGGCCGCCCTCGTCCCCGAGTCGCGGGCCCCGGAGGCCCACCGCCTCGACCTGGCCGGCACGGCCGTACTGACGCCCGCGCTCTTCCTCCTCGTCGTACCGCTGGTCGAGGGCCGGGAGGCCGGCTGGCCGCTGTGGACATGGCTCAGCCCGGCCCTGGGGGCACTCGCCCTCGTCGCCTTCGCGCGCGTGGAACGCCGGGTGGAGGCACGCGGCGGTTCCCCGCTCGTACGGCTGCGCCTGCTGCGGTCCCGCGCCTTCGCGGTCGGCATGGTGCTGGTCCTGCTCACGTACTTCGGGATCAACTCCCTCTTCCTGGTGCTGTCCGTCACCCTGCAGGACGGCCTCGGCCTGGGCACCCTCGCCGCCGGCGCCTTCTACCTGCCCTTCGCGGCGGCCTTCTTCGCCGGCAGCCTCGTCGCCGGGCGCCTGGCCCGTTACGGGCGGCGCCTGTTGCAGACCGGGGCGCTCGTCCTCGGCCTCGGTCACGCAACCGCCGTCGCCGTCGTCCTCCACGCCGGGGCCGCGCTGACCGCCCGGTCCCTCGTCGTCCCCCTGCTGGTGATCGGCGCGGGCACCGGTGTGCTGGTCACGCCGCTGCTCAACGCCGTACTCGCCCGCGTACGGCCCGCGGAGATCGGCATGGCCTCCGGCATCCTGTCCACCGGCCAGCAAGTGGGCGGCTCGGTCGGGGTCGCCGTCGTCGGCGTCATCTTCTACGGCACGCTGGGCGGCGCCGCGCACCACGACCCGAGCGCGTACGGCCCTGCCCTGGCCGCCGCCCTGGCCTTCTGTCTGGCGCTGGCCATCGCGGTGTCCGTCCTGCTGCGGGCACTGCCACAGCCGCCCGGGGCGTGTGAGTAGGAGTTCATCGGGCCGTACAACAGGCTGCCGTCTGGAGCCGTCGGCGGTGGGCAAGGGGCTGGCGACACGGGCCGCACGGGTGCTCATCGGCTGGGCCGTCCTCACCCCAGCCGACGTATCGGCGCCCCCTTGAGAAACGCCTCGATGTCCTCGACGGCCTGACCGTAATACGTACGGTAGTTGTCCTGGGACACGTAGCCGAGGTGCGGCGTGGCCAGCAGCCGTGGTGCCGTGCGCATCGGATGGTCGGCGGGCAGCGGCTCGGTGTCGAAGACGTCGATGCCCGCGCCGGCGATCCGGCCCTCGTGCAGCGCGGCGAGCAGGGCGTCCTGGTCGACGATGGCCGCGCGCGAGGTGTTGACCAGGTACGCGGTCGGCTTGAGCAGGGCCAGTTCGGGGGCGCCGAGCAGCCCTCGGGTGCGGTCGCTCAGTGCCAGGTGGACGGAGAGGAAGTCGCTGGTGCGCAGCAGTTCCTCCAGACTCGGCGCGAGGCCGGTGCCGACCTCTTCGGCGCGTTCCGCGGTGAGGTTCCGGCTCCACGCCACCACGTCCATGCCGAACGCCGCGCCGACCCGGGCCACCCGGCTGCCGATCTTGCCGAGCCCGAGCAGGCCGAGCCGCTTGCCGTGCAGGTCGGCGCCGACCGTGGACTGCCAGGGGCCGCCCGCGCGCAGCGCGTTGTGCTCGGTGACCACGCCCCGGGCGAGGCCGAGGAGCAGCGCCCAGGTCAGTTCGACGGGCGGGGTGGACGAACTGGCCGTACCGCACACCGTCACGCCGTGCTCCGCCGCCGCGGCGAAGTCGATCACGGAGTTGCGCATGCCCGAGGCGACGAGGAGCTTGAGCCGGGGCAGCCGGGCGAACAGCCCCGCCGGGAACGGCACCCGCTCGCGCAGCGTGACGACGATGTCGAAACCGGCCAGCGCCCCGGCCAGTTCGTCCTCGGTGGCGAAGTGCCGGGTGAAGCCGGTGACCTCCACCCGGTCCTGGACGGGGCTCCAGTCGGCGGCGGTCGTGGCGATGTCCTGGTAGTCGTCGAGCACGGCACAGCGCAGGTTCATGGCGGTGTCTCCGTAGGTGCGATGGGTGGTCGAGGTGCCCGGCCCGCCCGGGACCCGCGGCACGGTGATCACATTACGGGTGCGGTGCGGCGGCCGTACCGACAACTCACAGGGGTGGCGGCCGCACCGGCAGCTCGATGGCAAAGGACGTAAAGGATGGGAAAGCCGCCCGGAATCCCTGGCGTTGATCCACTTGAGCCGGTAGAAGAGGAACCCATGAACGACTTCTCCGGCTTCCGGACCGTCCCCACCACCACCCTCGCCGACCTCCTGGGGCGCGAGCAGGTCATGGACAGCGGCATCCGGCCCCTGTGGTCCCCGGTCCCGCGCGTGGCCGGGCCCGCGTTCACCGTGCGGTGTCCGCCGGGTGACAACCTCATGCTGCACGCGGCCGTGCACCGGGCGGAGCCGGGTGCGGTCATCGTCGTGGAGTCGGGGGACCTGGACTACGCGCTGGCCGGAGGAAACGTTTGTGCCGTGGCCCGGCGGCGTGGGGTGGCGGCCATCGTGGCGGACGGGCTGATCCGTGACCTCGGCGAGGTACGCGAGGCGGGTTTCCCCGTGTTCGCCCGTGGTGTCATCCCCATCCCCGGCTCGAAGGCGGCTGTCGCGCCGCTCAACGGCCCGGTGCGGTGCGGCGGCGTGACCGTACGCGCCGGTGACGTCGTGGTGGCCGACGAAGAGGGCGTCGTCGTCACCCCCGGGCCCGGGGACCGTCAGCAGCAGGTGCTCGCCGACGCCCGGAAGAAACTGGCCAAGGAGGCGGACGAAACCCTCGACGCCTGGGAGGCGGCCCACCGGGCCCGTATCGACGCGATCCTGCGGGAGCAGGGGTTCATGGGGTGAGCGCGCGGGACCGACGGGACCGGCAGGACCGACGGGACCCACCGGGCCGGCCGTGGCACGAGGCCCGCCAACTGTGCTGGAAGCGCCCGTGCGGGCAGCATCCGACGACGTGCGACCCGGCGGAGCCCAGCTCGGCGGCCCGCGGCGCGTAGGTGCGCCGCCACCTCCGCCGCCGGAATCCCCCGCGCGGCAGCCTCCGCGCGGAAGTGGGCGGCCCGCGTCGCCGGGGTCTCGTCAACGGTTTCCGTGTGGGTCATGGGAGGACCTCAGGGCGCGCCCGCACACGGCGCGCCTCACCACCCCTCGCCCGCGGGGGCATGATTTTCGGCCAGACCGGCAACGAACGCGTCGATGTCCGTCAGGGAAACGAAAATGTTGGAGAGCAGCTCGTCGTCCGTGTCGCGCAGCGCGAAGTCGTTCTCGATGAAGGACATGAGCTGGATGTAGCCGAACGAGTCGATGACGCCCGCCTGGAAGAGGTCGGTGTCGGCCGTCACCTCGCCGCCGAATTGGACGAGGAAGCGCTCTTCGATGAACTGCTGGATCTTCTGTGTCCGGTTCATGTCTCAGGTCCTGGTTCCGTGGGGGAGAAGGCAGGGCGGTGGCCGGTCGCGCGCTCGGTGTGAGGGGGTGTCGGCGTTCTTCCGTACGGTCGGTGGCGTCGGCGACGGCCGCCGGGTCCGGGGCAGCGGAGCTCAATTTCCGTAAAAGTCGCCCGGCTTCGGCGTGGGCGGGTACGGCGCGGGGAGGCGATGGCACGGAGCGGGTCCTCCTGAAAGCGCGCGCCGCGCTACGGCGCCGCCGGACGCCACGGCCGCGGGTGCGCCGAGGCCGTGCCCGGAGCGGCAGCCGGCCTTCCGGTCCTCGCGCCGGGCGCGTCCACGTGGCCTTCTGAGTGCATGTCGTTCCTGTCCGCGAGGTGGTGGTCATTCGGTGCGAGGTACCCGCCCGGGCCTGTCGACGGGCGTCGGCCGGGCCGGCGGGCAGCCGACGGCCATCGTGCGCCAGCCCCCTTGCGGCCCCCTTGTCCGGACGCTGGCGGACGCTTGCCGGTCATCGGGCCGCGGCTTGCCGCTTCCTTGTCGTTCCGCTTGCCGGACGCTTGCCGATGGCTGGTTGCCGATCTTTGAACGAGTCGCCACATATGCCATGATCACTTTCCGGATGGACCCCGTTACAGCCCGGCACGTCCCCCCTTGCCACAGCCGCCGGCGTGAGAACGATTGGGACCCACATGCCCACACCCCACACCCCACCCCCCGCC